>CBIHQV010000072.1:0-1711 GCA_966212275.1 uncultured Devosia sp. | reverse complement strand
GGCGTATTCTTCGCATATTCCTCGAGGCCATAGCTCGAGCCGTAGATCGGGTTGCCCTCGAAGAACGGCCGGAAACGTTCGTAGGCGTCCTGCGAGTTCTTGGCGATGAAGGCGTGCCCGCCCAGCCCGACAATGGCCTGCTCCTTGCTGCCATGGCCATAGTGCTCGAAGCGCTCACGATAGAAGTTGACCAGCGGCAGGAAGTGAAAGTTCGGCGCCAGGACATTGTTGGCGAAATAGCCATTGCCGTAATAGGCCGCCTGTTCGGCGCTCTCGGGCGTGCGGATCGAGCCGTGCCAGACGAAGGGCGGCACATCATCGAGCGGTCGCGGGATGGCGGTAAAACCCTGCAGCGGCGTGCGAGACTTGCCCTGCCAATCGACCACGTCTTCGCGCCACAGCCGGTGCAAGAGGTTGTAGTTCTCGAGCGCCAGCGCCACGCCGTTGCGGATGTCCTGGCCGAACCAGGGGTAGACCGGCACGGTGTTGCCGCGGCCCAGCATCAGGTCGACCCGGCCTTTGGCCAGGTGCTGCAGCATGGCGTAATCCTCGGCGATCTTCACCGGGTCGTTGGTGGTGATCAGCGTCACCGAGGTCGAAAGGATGATACGCTGCGTCAGCGCCGCGATGTGGGCGAGCAGGGTGGTGGGCGAAGACGAGAAGAAGGGCGGGTTGTGATGCTCGCCAATGGCGAAGACATCGAGCCCAACCTGGTCGGCGCGCTGCGCGATGCGCCCGATGGCGTCGATCCGCTCGGCCTCGCTGGGGGTGGTGCCGGTCAGCGGATTGCGAGTGACGTCGCTGACCGAAAAGATGCCGAACTGCATGATGTGCCTCCTAAGGCTGCTTCTGTCGCATATATATGCTTGCGCATGCATCTATCAAGGTGGCGTCGGATTGGTGTTGCCGCCTCCGACTTTTGGACGCTTGACGCGCCGCCACGATGAGGAGTATCTGCCCGTCCCAGGACACCTTGCCCTAACGCAAGGCTTTCGACCTGGGAGGGTCGCCATGGCTGATTTGCCCCTGACTGCGCCGGCAGTGAAACCGGCTAACCCCAATTTTTCGTCGGGTCCGTGCGCCAAGCGTCCTGGTTGGACGGTGGATGTGCTCGCCAACGCCCTGGTTGGCCGCTCGCACCGCGCCAAGCCCGCCAAGCAGCGCATCGAGAAGGCCATTGCGCTGACGCGTGAGCTGCTCGAGGTCCCGGCCGACTACCTGATCGGCATCGTTCCCGCTTCCGATACCGGCGCCGTCGAGATGGCGCTGTGGTCGATGCTCGGCGCCCGCGGCGTCGACATGCTGGCCTGGGAATCGTTCGGCGAGGGCTGGGTCACCGACGTCCAGAAGCAGCTGAAGCTCGACAATGTGCGGGTGCTGAAGGCGCCGTATGGCGAGTTGCCGGACCTCTCGACCGTCAACTTCGACAATGACGTGGTCTTCACCTGGAACGGCACCACCTCGGGCGTCCGGGTGCCGAACGCCGACTGGATTCCCGCCGACCGCAAGGGCCTCACCATCTGCGACGCGACCTCTGCCGCGTTTGCGCAGAACCTCGATTTTTCGAAGCTCGATGTGGTGACCTTCTCGTGGCAGAAGGCGCTGGGTGGCGAAGCGGCGCATGGCGTGCTGATCCTCAGCCCGCGCGCCGTCGAGCGGCTCGAGACCTACAAGCCGGCCTGGCCGCTGCCCAAGATCTTCCGCATGACCA
>CBIHQV010000071.1:0-2728 GCA_966212275.1 uncultured Devosia sp. | reverse complement strand
CATTGAACGCATCTGCTCTCCTATGCAAACAAGGCCGCACTTGGACATTACGCTGTGTGCGCCGCGCGGATTCTGCGCCGGCGTCGATCGCGCCATCCAGATCGTCGAGCTGGCGCTGGAGCGCTATGGCGCGCCGGTCTATGTGCGCCACGCGATCGTGCACAACAAATACGTGGTCGACGGGCTGAAGCAGAAGGGCGCGGTGTTCGTCGAGGAACTCGACGAGATTCCCGATACCGAGGCCCCGGTGGTGTTTTCGGCCCATGGCGTACCCAAATCCGTGCCGGCCGGCGCCAAGGCGCGCAACATGTTCTTTCTCGATGCGACGTGCCCGCTGGTGTCGAAGGTGCATATCGAGGCCAACCGGCATCACAACGAAGGCCGCGAGATCGTCCTCATCGGCCATGCCGGCCATGTCGAGGTGATCGGCCCCATGGGGCAATTGGTCGATGGCGCCATCACGCTGATCCAGACCGTCGAGGAGGCGGAGAGCTTCACGCCGCGCGATCCGGAAAAGCTCGCCTATGTGACGCAGACGACGCTCAGCGTCGATGACACCTCGGCTATCGTCGAGGTGCTGCGCCGGCGCTTCCCGGCAATTGCGCTGCCGCACAAGGAAGACATCTGCTACGCCACCACCAACCGCCAGGAAGCGGTGAAGCGGGTGGCGCCGCATGTCGACGCAATGATCGTGGTCGGCGCGCCCGAATCGTCCAACTCGGTCCGGCTGGTCGAAGTGGCGCAGCGCGTCGGCTGTGCCAATGCCTCGCTGGTCGAGCGCGCCGACAAGATCGACTGGAGCCGGTTCGAGGGGATCAGGACGCTCGGCATCACCGCCGGCGCTTCGGCGCCCGAGACGCTGGTCGACGAGGTGATCGAGGCGTTCGCGCAGCGCTTCGATATCGCGGTCCGCGCCAGCGGCGAGCAGCGCGAGCGCATCGTCTTCAACCTGCCCCGCGAACTCAGAGCCCAACCCGCAGCATGACCGATCTGACGCTTCTCGAAACCGACCGGCTGGTGCTTTCCGGCTGGCGCGCCGACCAGATCGACGATCTCTACCGCCTGCATGGCGACCCCACCGTGGCGCGCTATCTCACCGGACATGGTCGGCCATGGACGAGCGAGGAGATGGACAAGGCGCTCGCCCACTGGATCGCTTTGTTCGAGCGTCAGAAGATGGGCAAGCTGCGGGTGACGCGGAAGGCCGACGGGGTGCTGGTGGGGCGTTGCGGCTTCGGCATCTACGGGGTCGAGGAAATCCCCGAGATCGGCTACTCGCTCTATCCGGAGTTCTGGGGCAACGGCTACGTGCTCGAGGCGGCGAGCGGACTCAAGGACTGGTATTGGCGCGAGACCGACCGCGACCACTTCCTCGGCATAGCGGACGCGCGCAACGAGGCCTCGCTGAAGGTGCTGCGCAAACTCGGCGGCGTCTATACCCGCACCGGCGACAACTACGACCACCCCGATGTCGAGTTCTACCGCTACGATCGGCCGTCGGCATGAATTCGGTCATCATCCACACCGATGGCGCCTGTTCGGGCAATCCCGGGCCCGGTGGCTGGGGCGCCGTGCTGCAATATGGCGACACGGTCAAAGAACTGAAGGGGGGCGCACCGCTCACCACTAATAACCAGATGGAGCTGACCGCCGCCCTCGAAGCGCTGACGGCGCTGAAGCGCCCTTGTGAGATCGAGCTCCACACCGACAGCAACTACGTCAAGGACGGGCTGACCAAGTGGATCCACGGCTGGAAGAAGAACGGCTGGCGCACTGCCGACAAGAAGCCGGTCAAGAATGTCGAACTGTGGCAGGCGCTCGATGCCGCCACGCAGCGCCACAAGATCAACTGGCACTGGGTCAAAGGCCATAATGGCGACGAAATGAACGAACGCGCCGACCAGCTCGCCAATGAAGGCATGGAGCCGTTCAAGGGCAAGCGTCGCAAGCCAGAGGGGCTGATGCCGCCGGTCTAGGCTACGCCCTTGCCTCCACCGCCTGTCGCACCGATAATCTGCGCCATGCGCCCGCTCATTGCTGCTGCCGTCCTCGTGCTCCTCGCCACCCCTGCCCTGGCGCAGTTTCCACCGCCCGGCGTCTATAAATGCGTCAGCGAGAATGGCGCCAATCTCGGTGAGCTCACGCTGTTCGTGGCAGGCGACTATTCATTCAAGAATGTCGATGGCAACAGCGCGAGCGGCCAGGTTGCCTCCGCCGGGTCGGACGTGAACCCGCTCTCCGGCCCGCTCAAGGACATGCAACTTACTGGTGTGTTCGGCACTGACGACACCGGCAAGACCACGTTCCGCTTCACCGGCGCCGATGGACTCGAAGTGAGCTGCCAGTAGCGCCGCCCCAGCCAGTCCCCAGCTATTCGCGGGCGCCGCTTCCGCGACTCTTGCTGTTGCGCTAGCCTCGCACGCGGGTCGGCATTCAACATTGAGATATTGGGGCATTTCATGGGCGTTAGTCTGTTTGTACATTCCGTGCGCCTGGTGCTGGGCGATTGGCGCAACGCCCTGAAGATCACGGGGCTGCTCTACCTGATCTACGCCGTCCCGGCGCTGGTCTTTGCCCTGCTGTTTCCAACGCCGGTGCAACCCGAGCAGGCCATGGCGGCCCTGGGTAGCGGCGGGTTCCTGGGCCTCATCACAGCCATTCTCGCCATCGTGGCGTTCGTCTGGGTCGCGGTGGCCTGGCATCGGTATGTGTTGCTCGACGAGGTGCC
>CBIHQV010000070.1:0-2881 GCA_966212275.1 uncultured Devosia sp. | reverse complement strand
TAGAAGGTGCAGGTGCCGGCCGAATGGTAGGACTTGCTCTCGGCCTCGAGCAGCTCGGCGCGTCCGACCTTGCCCTCCATGTAGAGCTGGCGGACCTTGCTCTTCTCGTCGTTGGGAATGCCCGAGGGCATCGGCCCGGCCGGCACGAAAACGGCGGGGAGGTGACCGAAAGTCAGTGCACCGATCAAGAGGCCCGGGACGATCTTGTCGCAGATGCCGAGGTAAACCGCGGCATCGAACATGTTGTGGCTGAGCGAAATGGCCGTCGCCATGGCGATGACGTCGCGGCTGAACAGGCTCAGATCCATGCCCGGCTGGCCCTGGGTGACGCCGTCGCACATGGCGGGCACGCCGCCGGCGACCTGGGCCGTGGCGCCAATGGCGCGGGCGGCTTCCTTGATGATGTCGGGGTAGAATTGATAGGGCTGATGGGCACTCAGCATGTCGTTATAGCTGGTGATGATGCCCAGGTTCAGCGTCTTGTTGCCGGCCAAAGCCGCCTTTTCGGCAGGCGTGCAGGCGGCGAAGGCGTGGGCGAGATTGCCGCAAGAGAGCACGGCGCGGTGGACACCGGCCTCGCGCGCGGCATCGAGACGGCCGAGATAATCCCGACGGCTGTCGCGGCTGCGCGCTGCGATGCGATCGGTGACATCCTGGATGGCCTGGCGGACAGACATGGTCGGCTCCTAACCTTTCAGTGGGCGCGTTCCGAAGCGGAAAAGTGGGAGGCACTTTCCGCGGGAACGCTCCGGGGTGGAGCCCTTCGTGGCCAAGGCGGTCGATTGGGGATCGCCGAGGGGACTAAGGGCACCAGTAGACAGTGACGGCCTGGCCGGACCGCAAGACGGCACGAATGGGCATGTCCTGAACCGGACCATCACCCAGAGCCGTGTCGAGAACGTCGGCCTTTTCCTCCCCTTCGATATGAAGGTACAGCCCATCCGTGCGGAGGAGACGCGGAAGGGTAAAGGTAATGCGCGGCTCGCCGGCGCCGGGGGCGCGAATGGCGATGGCCGGGCCTTGGGCGCTCAGCGCCTCGGCCAGCGTATCGCCGCCGGGGAAGAAGCTCGCCGTGTGGCCATCGCTGCCCATGCCGAGCACGACGGCGGCGAACTGCTCGGGCAGTTGCGCGAGCAGCGCGTTGGTCTTGGCAACGCCTGATGCGTCCGGTTCGTCGCCGCCCGAATAGAGCGGGAAGAAGCGGGCGGTAGCGGCCGGACCCTGCAGCATGCGCTCGTTGACCAAGAGCGCATTGGAGCGGTCGCTGGTTTCATCGACCCAGCGTTCGTCCACCAGGGTCACGATGACCTTGGACCAGTCGATGTCCTTGGTCTTGCCCAGCGCCTGGAAGAAGCGGCCGGGCGTCGACCCACCGCTGACCGCGATCGCCGCCGTGCCACGCTCGGCAATGGCCGCGCGAATGCGGTCGGCCACGGCCTCCGCCAGTTCCTTGGCGAGGGTCGGCTTGTCGGCGAAGGTGCGGCGGTCGATGGTCACTAGTTGTCGTCCTCATACCAGGTGCGGCCGTCGCGTTCGATGAGGGCGATCGCCCCGCTCGGACCCCAGGTGCCGGCGACATAGGCCTGCGGCGGTTCGCTCGAGCGGTCCCAGGCCTGGCGGATCGGGTCGACCCATTTCCAGGCGGCCTCGAGTTCGTCGCGACGCATGAACAGGGTCTGGTTGCCGCGCACCACGTCGAGCAGCAGGCGCTCATAGGCCTCGGGCGTGCGCTCGCTGAACGTCTGGGCGAAGCTCAGGTTCAGCGGCACTTCGCGCAGGCGCATGCCGCCCGGACCCGGGTCCTTGATCATCATCATCAGCTTCACGCCCTCGTCGGGCTGTAGGCGGATGATGAGCTTGTTGGCGCGCGGCGCGCCTTCGGCATGGTCGAAGATCGAGTGCGGGATGGGCTTGAACTGGATGCAGATTTCCGAGACGCGGTTGGCCATGCGCTTGCCGGTGCGGAAATAGAACGGCACGCCGGCCCAGCGCCAGTTTTCGACCTCGGCCTTGAGAGCCACGAAGGTCTCGGTGCGGCTACCCTTCTTGTCGTCGGGCAGCTCGTCCTGGTAGCCGGCGACCGAGGTCGTTTCCGACTTCACGCCCTTATACTGGCCGCGCACGGTGTTGCGGGCCACTTCGCCATTGGTGATGGGCTTGAGCGCGCGGAGCACCTTGAGCTTTTCGTCGCGCAGCGCATTGGCATCGTCGGATGCCGGCGGCTCCATGGCCACAAGGCAGAGCAACTGCAGCATGTGGTTCTGGATCATGTCGCGCAGGGCGCCACTCTCGTCATAGTAGCCGCGCGTGCCGGCGCCGACCGATTCAGCCACGGTGAGCTGGACGTGGTCGATATGGGCCGAATTCCAGATCGGCTCGAACAGCGTATTGGCAAAGCGCAGAGCCAGCAGGTTCTGCACGGTCTCTTTGCCCAGATAGTGGTCGATGCGGTAAACCTGATCTTCCTTGAAGATCTTGGCGACGCCGTCATTGATCTCCATCGAGGAGGCCAGATCGTGCCCCAGCGGCTTTTCGATCACGACACGGGCGTCGCGGCGATAGAGCTTCTTCTTCTGCAGATATTCGGCGATGGGCTCGAACAGGTCAGGCGCCACGGCCAGGTAGAAGGCGCGGACGATCTTGGGATCGTCGCGCAGGGCCTTGCCCAGATCGCCGGTGGCATCGGGGTTGCTGGCATCGACCGGCACGTAGGAGAAAATCTTGATGAAGCGGTCGATGACCTTTTCGTCCTGATATTCCTTCTCGACGAAAGCGGTGATGGCGTCGCGCGCCGCCTTCTGGAAATCGGCATCGGTCAGCTTGGAACGCGAGGCGCCGATGATGCGGCTATTGTCGTCGAACTGGCCGTCCTTGAAGCGAT
>CBIHQV010000069.1:0-6946 GCA_966212275.1 uncultured Devosia sp. | reverse complement strand
CTCGTCGCCCGTGGTGAAATCGTGCTGGTGGAAAACAAGCTCGGCGTCACCATGACCGAAATCATCAAACCACAGTAAGGGAGGCCAGGATGCGTCTGCTCATCATCGGAGCCCTCGAGGGCCAGCTCAGCGAAGCCACCAAGATGGCCATGAACGGCGGCGCCAAGGTGGCGCATGCCCCCTCCGTCGAGATCGCGCTGGCCGCTTTGCGCGCCGGCCGCGGCGCCGACCTGCTGCTGGTCGACGTGGTCATGGATATTGCCGGCCTCATCGCCGGGCTCGAAGCCGAGCGCATCGCCATTCCGGTGGTCGCCTGCGGCGTCGAAGCCAATGCCGCGGCCGCCGTCAACGCCATCCGGGCCGGCGCCAAGGAATATATCCCGCTGCCACCCGATGCCGAGCTGATCGCCGCCGTCATCGCCGCCGTGACCCGCGACAGCTCCGACTTCCTGTTCCGCGACCCGGCCATGGAACGCGTCGTCAAGATGGCCGACCAGATCGCCGGCTCCGATGCCTCCATCCTGATCACCGGCGAAAGCGGCACCGGCAAGGAAGTCATCGCCAAATACGTGCATTCGCGATCCAAGCGCGCCAACAAGCCCTTCATCTCGGTCAACTGCGCCGCCATCCCCGAAGCCCTGCTCGAATCCGAGCTGTTTGGCCACGAGAAGGGCGCCTTCACCGGCGCCATCGCCCGCCGCATCGGCAAGTTCGAGGAAGCCTCGGGCGGCACCCTGCTGCTCGACGAAATCAGCGAAATGGACGTGCGCCTCCAGGCCAAGCTGCTGCGCGCCATTCAGGAACGCCTGATCGACCGCGTCGGCGGCGGCAAGCCGGTGCCGGTCGATATCCGCATCCTCGCCACCTCCAACCGCAATCTCAACGAAGCCGTGCGCGAAGGCAGCTTCCGCGAGGACCTGCTGTTCCGCCTCAACGTGGTCAACCTCAAGCTCCCGGCGTTGCGCGATCGCCCCGGCGATATCGCCGCGCTCTCGGAACACTTCGTCGCCAAATATGCCAAGGCCAATGGCCTGCCGCCGCGCGAACTCTCGCCCGAAGCCCGCTCGGCCCTGCTCAAGGCGCCATGGCCCGGCAACGTGCGCGAACTGGAAAACACCCTCCACCGCGCCGTGCTGCTGTCCTCGGGCGATATCATCGGCCCCGACGCCATCGTCCTGCCCGACGGCATGGGCCTCGCCGAAGCCGCCGCCACCAGTAGCTCGCTCTCGGCCCAACTCGCCCAGACGGCGCAGACCATGTCGGCGGCCCTGGTCGGCCGCACCGTGGCCGATGTCGAGCGCGACCTGATCCTCGACACCCTCGATCACACCCTGGGCAACCGCACCCATGCGGCCAACATCCTGGGCATCTCGATCCGGACCCTCCGGAACAAGCTCAACCAATATGCCGACGAAGGCACGCATGTGCCCGAACCCGGCGAACGCCGCTCCGTGGCTTAGGACTTAGATGGTCGACCTGCCCACCGGCACCGCCCGCCCTGCCTTCAAGGTGCCGACCCCCGGCTCAGTGATCGACCTCCTGCGCTCGGGCGACATCGCCCTTGCCGCGGGCGTCATGGGCCTCATCGTCATCCTGATCGTGCCGATGCCGGCACTGCTGGTCGACGGTCTGCTGGCCATTTCGATCGTCTTCTCGGTCATGATCCTGATGACGGCTCTGTTCATCCAGAAGCCGCTCGAATTCTCGTCCTTCCCCACCGTGCTGCTGATCGCCACCATGCTGCGGCTGGGCCTCAACCTCGCCACCACGCGCCTGATCCTGAGCGAAGGTCACACCGGCACGGCCGCCGCCGGCCACGTCATCGAGGCCTTCGGCAACTTCGTCACGCGCGGCAATTTCGTCATCGGTATCGTCGTCTTCATTATCCTGGTGATCGTCAACTTCATCGTCATCACCAAGGGCTCCGGCCGTATCGCCGAAGTGGCCGCCCGCTTCAGCTTGGACGCCATGCCCGGCAAGCAGATGGCTATCGACGCCGATCTCTCGGCCGGCCTCATCGACGAAGACACCGCCAAGCGCCGCCGTGCCGAACTCGAAGGCGAAAGCGCCTTCTTCGGTAACATGGACGGCGCGAGTAAATTCGTGCGCGGCGACGCCATTGCCGGCCTCATCATCACCTTCATCAACGTCAGCGCCGGCATGCTGATCGGCATGATGCAGGAAGGCCTGTCGTTCCAGGAAGCCGGCAACGTCTATACGCTGCTGACCATCGGCGACGGCCTCGTCTCCCAGATTCCAGCGCTGATCGTGTCGACCGCCGCCGGTATCCTCGTCTCCAAGTCCGGCGTCACCGGCTCGGCCGATAAGGCCCTCTCGGCCCAGTTCACTGGCTATCCGCGCGCTCTGGGCATGTCCTCGGCCGTCATGGCCATGCTGGCCTTCCTGCCCGGCATGCCGATCATCCCCTTCCTGGCCCTGGCCGGCGGCGTCGGCTATGTCGCCTGGCGTGCAGCCGGCACCAAGGACGTCAAGGACGCCCAGACCGCGCTCGATCAGTTGACCAAGCCTGGCGGCCAACCCGGTGCCCCGGGTGCCCCCGGTGCGGCACCCAGCAGCGAAGCCCCGATCACCGACAGCCTCAAGATCGACGAGCTCAAGCTCGAACTGGGCTATGGCCTGCTCAGCCTCGTCAAGGAAGACGAGAACGGCTCCGATCGTCTCACCGAGCAGATCAAGGCCCTGCGCCGCCAGCTCGCCATCGAGCTCGGCTTTGTCATGCCGCCGGTGCGCATTCTCGATAACATGCAGCTCGAGCCCAACGTCTACAAGGTTCGCATCAAGGAAGTCGAAGCCGGCGTCGGCGAGATTCACGCCAACCAGCTCATGGTCATGGACCCCTATGGCAACCCCATCGACCTGCCGGGCACCCACACCACCGAGCCCACTTTCGGCCTGCCCGCCACCTGGATCGAGCCGGCTCTGCGCGACGAGGCGGAACTGCGCGGCCTCTCCATCATCGATCCCTCGACGGTCATCTCGACGCACCTGACCGAAGTGCTCAAGGCCAATGTCGCGGACCTCCTGAGCTACGCCAATGTCCAGTCGCTGCTCTCGGGCCTGCCCAAGGACCAGCAGAAGCTGGTGGAAGACATCGTCCCCGGCCTCATCTCGGTCTCGGGCGTGCAGCGCGTGCTGCAGACCCTGCTCAACGAGCGCATCTCCATCCGCGATCTCTCGACCATCCTCGAAGGCATCGCCGAAATCGCCGGCCCCGGCCGCTCGGTGCAGACCATTGCTGAACATGTCCGCAGCCGCCTCGCCCGCCAGCTCTGTGCTGCCAATCTCGGTCCCGATGGCAACCTGCCGCTGCTCACGCTCGGCCCGCAATGGGAGCGCGACTTCGCCGAAGCCATGGTCGGCGACGGCGAAAACCGCCACCTGGCCATGGCCCCCAGCCGCCTGCAGCAGTTCATCGGTTCCATCCAGAGCGCCTATGAACGCGCAGCCCAGCAGGGCGAGCTGCCTGTGCTCATCACCTCGCCCTCGATCCGCCCGCATGTCCGCTCGATCATCGAACGCTTCCGCCCACAGACGGTGGTGATGAGCCAGAACGAAGTCCATCCGCGCATCCGCCTCAAGACTGTCGGCAGCGTGTAGCCATGGCCGACAATGTCCGGTTTCCCGTTCCCGACATTGTCCGCCGCCGCGCCGAGAGCGAGGGTCCGGCCAGTCGCGACTGGCTGGCTGGCCTCGACGACACCATAACCAGCCTGGAGCAGGACTGGGGCCTCAGCATTGGCCAGGCCATGCCCGGCGGCACGGCGGGCTTTGTGGCCGAAGCCACCGATGCCGAGGGCAAGACCTACATAATCAAGCTGGTGACGCCGCCCGGCCCGACCGGTCGGCATGAAGTCACCGTGCTCGCCCTCGCCCGCGGCAAGGGCTATGCCCGCCTGCTTCGCCACGACGAAGCGCGCCATGCCATCCTGCTCGAAAAGCTGGGCGACAGCCTCGATCTGCTCGACCTGCCCTACCAGGCCAAGGTCGACCATATCTGCGCCACCCTGCTCCACGCCTGGATGCCCATACCATCAGGCATCGTGCTCGAAACCGGCGACCAGAAGGCCAACAACCTGGCCATGTTCATCGTCAAGACGGCGCATGAGCTTGGCCAGCCCTGTTCACAACCGGTCATCGACCGGGCGCTGATGTATTGCCGCGATCGGGCGGCGGCATGGCGTCCCGAAGGCGCCGTGCTGGCGCATGGCGACCCGCACCCGGCTAATACCCTGGCGGTGCCCGACGAGCCCGGCCACTACCGCTTCATCGATCCCGAAGGCCTCGTCATCGAGCCCGCCTACGATCTGGGTGTCGTGCTGCGCGCCTGGCATGAGGGCATTACCGGCCGCCATGCCCACGACATCGCGCGCAGCCATGCCCGCCACCTCACCTCGCGGACGCAGGTGCCGGCCGAAGCCATCTGGCAATGGGGCTATATCGAGCGCGTATCGACCGGCCTCCACCTGATGGAGCTCGGCGAGATCGCCAATGGCCGCGAATTTCTCGCCGTGGCCGAGGCCCTGACGATCGCCTGACCCGCAGGGTGGGATGAGGGGGATGTCCCCTCACCCGGCGTTTGTTCGCGCCTAGCTCTGGGTGCCCCAGGGCGTGGGCGAGAAGGCGTTGGGATTGTGCGCCTGTTCATCGTCATGATGCGGCGAGAAAGAGCCGTCGCTGCCTTCATCCTGGAGGCCCTTCTCGGCTTCCAGCCAGAAGTCGAGGTCCCGGCCTTCGGGCGATCCGGCCTGCTTCCACAACCACTGGGCACGTTCGCGGATAGAGTTCTCGTTGATGTCCATATTGTCCTCCGGGACGGTTCACGCCGGAGGACGCTACGACACTTGCATGACGGGCTTTCGACTACGGCTTGAACTCGTCGTCGAAAACCGGCGCATCCGGACGCTGCGTGTCGAGGCTCTCGCGATACTTGACGCAGCCGCGCAGGAATTTCGGCCAGGGCGGCACGGCAATGTCAGGGTCGAGCTTGTCAGGCAGCAGGTCCCACATGTCTGGATGATGCCAGCAGAGGCCATGCCCGGTCTGGTCGCGATGCGCCCGGATTGCCTGCCGCAAGCGACGGGCCTCGACGAGCAACTGCTCATGCGTCAGCCCGTCGAGGTCCTCGTCCATCAATGCGTGGCAAAGCCGGCCGGAGGCGTCGGCTGAGTCACTTCGGCGGCCTCTTCGGACCGATCCAGCCCCTGCTCCTCGCTCAGTTCGCGCTCGGCGCGGAGCCAATAATCGTAGTCCTGGCCCTCGGGCGAACCGTCGCGCTCCCACAGCGCATAGGCGCGGGCGCGGATGTCGTTTTCATGTAGTGTCTGCATGTTGATATCCTCCACAACCGGCGACAACGATCCCGCCCGCCATTGGGTTGCGGAACCCCGCTCGTCAGGTGGCGTTTGGCCCTGCAACCCCGAGGTAGCCCCATGTATAAGCCCGCCGGTCACAACAGCCTCTCGCCCTATCTGATCGTTGAAAACGCCCAGGTGACGCTCGATTTCATCAAGGCAGTGTTCCGCGCCGACCCGGAAATGGTCCATCGCATGCCCGATGGCAGCATCGGCCACGCCGAAATCCGCATCGACGATACCATTCTCATGGTCGGCCAGATGCCGGGCGGCGCCACCGGCGCCCATGTCCACGTCTACGTGGCCGATGTCGATGTCAGCTTCGCCCGCGCCAAGGAGGCGGGTGGCAAGGTGGTGCAGGAGCCCGTGCAAAAGGCTGATCCCGACAAGCGCGGTGGCATCACCGACCCGTCGGGCATCACCTGGTGGCTCGCCACCACCCAGGGGCTTCAATAACCAGTAGCTAGGCGGGGCGCTTGGGGATATCGAGCCCGCGCTGCACGGCAGGGCGGGCGAGGCCGCGTGCCAGCCAGGCCGGCACGTTCTTGAGATGGTCGTAGCCGACCAGATCCCCTGCCCCGTAAAAGCCGATCAGGTTCCGCACCCAGCCCAGGATGGCGATATCGGCGATGGAATACTCGTCCATCACCCAGTCGCGGCCCTCGAGCCGGGTTTCCAGCACGCCGAGCAGGCGCTTGGATTCGGCCGCATAGCGGTCGCGCGGGCGCTTGTCCTCGAAATCCTTGCCGGCAAATTTGTGGAAGAACCCCACCTGCCCGAACATCGGCCCGATCGAGGCCATCTGGAACATCACCCACTGGATGGTCTGGTAGCGCCGGGCGGCATCGGTCGGCAGGAACTTGCCGGTCTTTTCCGCCAGGTAGATCAGGATCGCGCCCGACTCGAACAGCTCCAGAGGCTTGCCGTCAGGACCATGCGGATCGATGATGGCAGGGATCTTGCCATTGGGATTGAGCGCCAGATATTCCGGCCCCCACGTTTCGTTCTGCGTGATGTTGACCGCATGCGGCTCGTACTCGAGCCCCGTCTCCTCCAGCATGATCGAGACCTTGACCCCGTTGGGGGTTGGAAACGAATAGAGCTGGATGACGTTGGGATTGGCCGCCGGCCAGCGCTGCGTGATGGGGAAGCTCGAAAGATCGGTCATTATCGCTCCGTCAATGCCAGTTTGGCGCCGAGCAACACGAAGGCGCCGGCAAATGTGCGGCGCATCCATAGCATGATGGCGGGCTTGGAAATCACCTGTCCGCGGATCGCGGCGGCGAACAGTCCGTATGCTGCGAACACCACAAACGTCATCGCCATGAACACCCCGCTCAGCTCCAGCATGCGCATCAGCGCATTGGGCGTCGCCGCCGGCACGAATTGCGGCAGGAAGGCAAAAAAGAAGATCGAGAGCTTGGGGTTGAGGATGTTGATCAAGATCGATTCAACGATCACCTTGCCCGCCGTTTTCGGCTCCTGGTCCGCCTCGACGCTCAGCGCGCCGGTTTCTTTCAGCGTCGCCCAGGCCATGTAGAGCAGATAGGCGACGCCGAGATACTTGATGATCT
>CBIHQV010000068.1:0-6982 GCA_966212275.1 uncultured Devosia sp. | reverse complement strand
GAGAATGGAGATTGATATGACCCTGATTACCCGGCGCAATGCGCTCAAGCTTGGCCTCGCTGGCGGGGCTCTGCTGGCCGGCTCGTCCATGGCGATGGCGCAGTTGCGCATCGTGGTGGAGGGCGCCAATTTCCAGCCGCTGCCGATCGCCATTCCCGATTTCGCCTCGTCCGACCCCACTTTCGGTCGCGAGATTGCCGATATCGTGCGCGCCAACCTGCGCCGCTCGGGCCTGTTCCTGCCGCTCGATCCGGCTTCGCTGCCAATCCAGGTGGGCGACCCCAATGGGACGCCCGATTTCAACATCTGGCGCACCGCCAATGTCGATGCGCTGGTGATGGGCGGCGTCGAGCGCGGCGGCACCATTTCGTCGTCGGTGCGCGTCTGGGATACGCAGCAGGCGGCCCAGGTGGTGGGCAAGAGCTACAATACCGACCCCAATTCGAGCCGGCGCGTTGCCCATATCATCTCGGACGCGATCTATGAATCGCTGGCCGGCGGCACGGGCTATTTCGATACGCGCGTCATCTACACCGCCGAAAGCGGCCCCAAGGCCAACCGCGTGCGGCGCCTCGCCATCATGGACCAGGACGGCGCCAATGTGCAGTACCTGACCGATGGCGCGACCATGGCGCTGACGCCGCGCTTCTCGCCCAATGGCGACATGGTGGTTTACATGAACTTTGCCGAGGGCAATCCGCAGGTTTACCTGCTGCAGCTCTCGACCGGCCGCCAGCAGCGTCTCGCCAATGTCGGCGCCATGACCTTCGCCCCGCGCTTTTCGCCTGACGGCGGCACAGTGGTGTTTTCGGTGGAGCAGGGCGGCGCGACCAATATCTATTCGGTGGGCACTGGTGGCGGTTCGCCGGCGCAGCTCACCTCTGGCGCGGCTATCGATACCGGCCCGTCCTTCTCGCCGGATGGCTCGCGCATCGTGTTTGAATCCGATCGTGGAGGCTCGCCACAGATCTACATGATGGGCGCAGGCGGCGGTAACGCGCAGCGTATCAGCTTCGGCCAGGGCAGCTATTCGACGCCGAACTGGTCGCCCAAGGGCGATCTCATCGCCTTTACGCGCCAGTCGGGCGGTCAGTTCAATATCGGCATCATGAATCCGGACGGGTCGGGCGAGCGGATGCTCTATTCGAGCTTCCACGCCGAGGGCCCGACCTGGGCGCCGAACGGCCGCGTCATCATGTTCTTCCAGGATCCGGGCGGCAACGATGGCCCCAAGCTGATGAGCGTGGATATCTGGGGACGCAATTTGCTGACGATCCCGACCGAGAGCTATGCGAGCGATCCGGCCTGGTCTGGGTTGCGGGCTTAAGTTCCATACTTGCGGCTCTTGCCCTCGCTCCCCCTTGAGGGGAGGTAGCGCAGCTGGGCCGGGAGGCCATAGCGGAGTTGGGGAGGGGTAGCCTTGTGGTTTACTGAGGGACCCCCTCCCTCGATCCCTCCCCTCGAGGGGAGGGAAGGCCGACTGACACCGTCGGATGCAATCTTCAAGTTCAGGTGAACCCATGACCGTCCTCGCGCCCACTCCGCCCATGGGGTGGAATAGCTGGAACAGTTTTGCCACGACGATCAACGAGGCTCAGGCGCTGGAGACGGCGGCCATCATGGCCGAAAAGCTGCTGCCATCTGGCTATGATGTCTTCACCATCGACATCCAGTGGTATGAGCCGGCGGCGCAGAGCTACACCTATAATGCCAGGCCCGTGCCGACCATGGATGGCTTTGGCCGGGTGACGCCGGCGCTCAACCGCTTTCCTTCCGCTGCCAACGGCGTTGGTTTCAGCGCCATCGCCGAGAAGGTGCATGCGCTGGGGCTGAAATTTGCCATCCACATCATGCGCGGCATTCCCAGGCTGGCCGTGGAACTGAACCTGCCGGTTTTCGGCACCAACCTCCATGCCGTCGACATTGCCGACATGACCAGCATCTGTAGCTGGAACCCGGACATGTATGGCGTCGACATGAGCAAGCCGGGCGCTCAGGCCTATTACGACTCCATCTTTGCGCTCTATGCCTCGTGGGGCGTCGACTTCATCAAGATGGACGATATGAGCCGGCCCTATGATGCGCATGCGCCCGAGATCGAGGCGGCGGCGCAGGCGATCCGCAATTCCGGCCGGCCTATGGTGCTGTCGCTCTCGCCCGGCGAGACGCCGCTGCTGCGAGGGGCGCATGTGCAGAGCCAGGCCCAGATGTGGCGCATCAGCGACGATTTCTGGGACGATTGGGCGATGCTCGAGGCGCAGTTCACGCGGCTTGAGAACTGGAACCCGTGGCGCAAGCCGGGCGCCTGGCCCGATGCCGACATGCTGCCGCTGGGCCGGCTGGCGCTGGGCGACCGGGACACGCTGTTTACCCCGGACGAGCAGCAGACGCTGATGACCCTGTGGTCTATCGCCCGCTCGCCGCTGATCATGGGTGGCGACCTGCGGCATCTCGATGATGCTACGCTCAAGCTGCTCACCAATGCCGAGGTGCTTGAGGTCAACCAGCGTTCGTCGGGCAACCAGCCGCATTTCGAGCTGGATGGGACGCGCATCTGGTCGGCCAAGGCGGAGAACGGCGACTGGTTCCTGGCGCTGTTCAATACGTCGAAGGCGGAGAAAGTTGTGCCCTTCAAGCTGGGCCGTCTTGGCATTGCCGGGGCTATGACGGTTCGTGATCTCTGGGCGCAGCGGGATATGGGCACCGCCAGCGGGGAAGTATCGGCAACGCTACCGTCGCATGGCTCGGCGCTCTATCGGCTGTCTATCACACCAATCTAGCCAAAAACCCGATGTCATCCCGGCGAAGGCCGGGATCCATCCTGAGGTCTTCCCGCATCCACCGCGGGCCCAATCATCTCAGGATGGATTCCGGCCTTGGCCGGAAGACCCGGTGGGTGGCAGCCGCCGTCCACTTAACCTTAACGTGATCAGCGACCATCCCTGTGGCATTCCCGCACCATCACAAAAAAGCCCGGATTCCCGCCACATTGGCGCCCGAATAGGACAAGATTAACCACTCTGGCAAACCCGGCCTTAAGATTAAGCGCGGTAAATGCCGTGCTTAAGATTGATGCCTTTCAGGAGCCTCCCGTGGTCATTACCGCACCCTTCAACACCGCGTTGCGCGCTGCCGCGATGCTGCTTTTCGTCGTGGTCATCGCGGCCTGTTCGCGCACGCCAAATGCCATGCCGACCGGCGTCGGCAATCTCGGACCGGGCGGCGGCGCACCCGGCAGCCAGCAGGAATTCCTCGTTTCGGTCGGTGACCGCGTGTTCTTCGAGACCGATTCGAGCTCGCTGACCTCGGAAGCCATGGCGACCCTGGACAAGCAAGCCGCCTGGCTCAACCAGTACCAGAACTATCGCGTGCTGATCGAAGGCCATGCCGACGAGCGCGGCACCCGCGAATACAACATCGCCCTGGGCGCCCGCCGTGGTTCGGTGGTCGTGAACTACCTCGTTTCCAAGGGCGTCAATTCGCAGCGCATCACCACGCAGTCCTTCGGCAAGGAACGCCCGGTGGCGATCTGTAACGACATTTCCTGCTGGTCGCAGAACCGCCGCGCGGTCACCGTCGTCCAGTAAGACTTCGGCTTTCCCCAGCGGGAGAGCCACACCCATCCAGTGCAAACTGGAGGCAAGAGCGCCCGGAGCCGCGTATTTGGCCCGGGCGCTTTCTTTTGACCAAAATTGCCCTTTATCGGCAGCTGCATCGGCACCATGTTGTGCACGAGATTCCAGCGCGTTGGAGGCGTCGTTTGCAGTTATCGGCAATTCTTCGAGAGGGACGGACGGCGCTTTGCACCGTGGCCGCCGCCCTGATCATCACCGCTCCCGTCATGGCGGCGCAGGCCACCATCCTGCCGCCGGCGGCGCTGGGTGGTCTCACGCGCACCGATGAGGCGCCCGAACGCATCCATGTGGCCCAGGCGCAGGATACCGCGCAGTTGCTGGTGCGCATCCAGCAGCTCGAAGAGCAGTTGCGCCTGCAGAACGGGCAGATCGAGGGCCTGACCTTCCAGCTCACCCAGCTGCAGGAAATCCTCAACCGCATGCAGGAAGACAACGAGTTCCGCTTCCAGGCGCTGGAAGGCGGTGCTGGCCCAAAACCTGAGGCGGCAACCCAACCGGGCGGCGCGACGCAGCCCGAGGCGTTGCCGCAGGACCCCAATGCCGTGCCCCCTGCCGCTGATCCCAATGCCGTCCGCACCGACGCTAACGGCGTGCCGCTGACCGATGTGCCCGAGCAGGGCGTGCAGCCGTTGCCCGGCGAGGCCGAGTTCGACCCGACCTTTGACGATGGTTCGGGCGCGGCGGCCCCTGCCGACACGGTCGGCGAATCCGCCGATCCGCTGGTGGGCACTGGCGCTGGCGGGGGTGTCGATCTCACCACCGGCCAGCCGATGAACCTGAGCTTTGACCCGGCGGCCGCCAAGTCGGGCAATCCCGATGCCGACGCGCAGTTCGCCGCGGGCTATGACGCGCTGACCAAGGGCGACTATGCCTTTGCCGAGGACCAGTTCAGCCAGTATCTCGAACTCTATCCCGAGAGTGAACAGGCCGCCGACGCCGCCAATTTCCTGGGTGATGTGCTGATCCAGCGCGCCGCCTATGACGAGGCAGCCGAAGTGTTGCTCACGGCCTTCCAGAAGGCGCCCGATAGCCCGCAGGCGCCGGACCTGCTGCTCAAGCTGGGCATGTCGCTTTCGGGGGCGGGCGAGCGCGAGACCGCCTGCCGCACCTTCGCGGAGATCGACAAGCGCTACACCACGCTCGCGCCGGCCTTCGTGACGCGGCTGGGCGAGGAGAAGTCGCGGGCTGAATGCCCGCCGGCGTGACCCGCGATATCGACGATGCGGCAGGGCTTGCGTCCCTGTTCGCTGGCGTGGCCGGCGAGCCGGCCCTGGCCCTGGCCGTATCGGGCGGGGCAGATAGCCTGGCGCTGATGCTGCTGGCACAGCGCTGGGCGGCTGGTCTCAGTGCCCCGCCGCGTTTTGTGGTTTACTCAATCGATCATGGTCTGCGTCCGGAAGCTGCTGCGGAAGTAGCCATGGTGCTGCAGGCGGCGGCGGCGCTCGGCCTTCCGGCACGCGGCCTCGCCTGGACCGGCACCAAGCCGGAAACCGGGGTGCAGGAGGCGGCGCGGGTGGCGCGCTATCGGCTGATGGGCGCGGCCATGGCCGAGGATGGCGCCACGGTGCTGCTCACCGCGCATCACCTCAACGATCAGGCCGAGACGGTGCTGATGCGCATGGCGCATGGCAGCGGCATCGAGGGCCTCAAGGGCATGACGGCGACGGCCGAAATCGAGGGCGTGCGCGTGCATCGGCCGCTGCTCGGTGTTGATCCAGCTGCTCTGCGCGCAGTGGTGGACGCGGCGGGCCTCAGCCCGGCGCAGGACCCTTCCAACACGGACACGCATTACGAACGGGTGCGCTGGCGCCAGGCGCTGCCGCAACTGGCTGGGCTTGGTCTCGATGCGGCGGCGCTGGGGGTGTTTGCCAGCCGCATGGCCGAGGCCGACGCTGCCATCGCGCAGATGGCGGATGGCTGCTTCAGCGAGATCGTGCGGCTCGATGGCTTTGGCGCGGCGCGTATCGAATTGGCGCCGTTTGTCGGGCTCAGTCCGGCCATCTCGACGCGCCTGCTCGGGCGGGCGCTCAATATTGTCGGCGGAAGGCAGAAACCCCGTGCCCTGGGGCAGGTGGAGCGGCTGCGGCAGACCATTGCCGAAGCGGGCCTCTCCAAGGCGACCACGGTGCTGGGCTGCGTCATCCGCATCAAGGACGGGGCCATTGCCGTCGCCCGCGAACCGGGCCGTTCGCTGCCATCAGATGCGCTGCTGGCGCCGCATGGCGAACTGGTGTGGGACCAGCGCTTCCGCATCGTCAACGCCTCGCCCGAAGCCGGGCTCACCGCCAGCGTCGCCGACTACCTGCCGCGGCACCGGCTCGAGGAATTCCTCGGCTTCAAGGTCACGGCCCCAGCCGAAGCCATCCGGACGGCGCCGATCGTGCGTGATGCCCAAGGCGGAGTGCTGTCGCTGGGCGGCTGGAGCTTTGACGAGCGGATCAAGGTGCAGTTGCTGATCGATTGAGCTCGGCTGGCGCCCAATGGAACCTTCTGAATCCCCACGGCGTATTAACCCAATCGCGACATTATGACTGGACGGGGCATACAAACGGCCGCAGGGCTTGCCCTTGTAACGCCCTAATGCCGGACATACATTCGGCACACCGCCGCGCCCTCTCTGCGCCGGCATCTCCGGGACAGGATTGATGAACGGAAACTTCCGCAACTTCGCCATCTGGCTGGTCATTCTCTTTATGCTGATGGGCCTGTTCCAGGTCTTTCAGTCCTCGACCCGCTCGACATCGGTTTCCGACAAGAGCTACAGCCAGTTCGTCACAGACGTCGAAGCCGGCAGTGTTACCAGCGTCACCATCACCGAGAACATCGTTTCGGGCACGCTGCGCGATGGCACGCGGTTTGAAACCGTGGTCCCCGACGGCGCCGAAATCGTCAATCGCCTCGTCGACAAGGGCGTCTCGGTCACGGCCCGTGCCCCGGAATCGAGCCCGTTCTGGTCGATCCTGCTCAGCTCCTGGCTGCCCTTCATCGTCATCATCGGCGTGTGGTTTTTCTTCATACGCCAGATGCAGGGCGGTGGCCGTGGCGGCGCGATGGGCTTTGGCAAGTCGCGCGCCAAGCTGCTCACCGAAACCCATGGCAAGGTGACGTTCGAGGACGTCGCCGGCGTGGACGAAGCCAAGCAGGACCTCGAGGAAATCGTCGAATTCCTGCGCGACCCCGGCAAGTTCCAGCGCCTGGGCGGACGTATTCCGCGCGGCGTGCTGCTTGTCGGCCCTCCGGGTACCGGTAAGACGCTGCTGGCCCGCTCGGTCGCCGGCGAAGCCAATGTGCCGTTCTTCACCATTTCGGGTTCGGACTTCGTTGAAATGTTCGTCGGTGTCGGCGCG
>CBIHQV010000067.1:0-7429 GCA_966212275.1 uncultured Devosia sp. | reverse complement strand
AGACGATACTTCCAAGGAGTCCAACTAAATGGCCGTTAGTGCGAACCGCCTCGAGCTGTTGCAGATCGCAGATGCCGTTGCCCGCGAAAAGTCGATCGACCGCATGGTTGTGATCGAAGCGATGCAGGACGCCATGGAAAAGGCGGCCAAGGGTCGCTACGGCGCCGAGACGGAGATCAAGGTCGAGATCAATCCGCGCTCGGGCGAAACGCGCATGTGGCGCCTGCTCGAGATCGTCGAGGCCGTTGAAGAGCCCAGCCGCCAGATCGACCTCAAGCGCGCCCAGGCCAAGTCGCCCGAAGCCAAGGTCGGCGATTTCCTCACCGAGCCGCTGCCGCCCATGGAATTTGGCCGCATCGCTGCCCAGTCCGCCAAGCAGGTCATCGTGCAGAAGGTGCGCGATGCCGAGCGCGAGCGCATGTATGACGAGTACTTCAACCGCATCGGCGAGATCGTCAACGGTTCGGTCAAGCGCGTCGAATACGGCAATGTCATT
This sequence comes from uncultured Devosia sp., assembly GCA_966212275.1. Classification (GTDB taxonomy): domain Bacteria; phylum Pseudomonadota; class Alphaproteobacteria; order Rhizobiales; family Devosiaceae; genus Devosia. The sequence continues at coordinate 6,933 of CBIHQV010000067.1, read as the reverse complement.
GTCGACCTGGGTCGTGGCGAAGCTATCATCCGTCGCGACGAGCTGATCCCGCGCGAAATGTTCCGCTATGGCGATCGCGTCCGCGCCTATGTCTATGACGTGCGCCGCGAACAACGCGGTCCGCAGATTTTCCTCAGCCGCACGCATCCGCAGTTCATGGCCAAGCTCTTCATGCAGGAAGTGCCCGAGATCTATGACGGCGTGATCACCATCCGCTCGATCGCCCGCGATCCGGGCTCGCGCGCCAAGATCGCCGTGACGTCCTCTGATTCCTCGATCGATCCGGTCGGCGCTTGCGTCGGTATGCGCGGTTCGCGCGTCCAGGCCGTTGTCGGCGAGTTGCAGGGCGAAAAGATCGACATCATCCCGTGGACCGACACCATTGCCGACCTCGTGGTCTCGGCGCTGCAGCCGGCCGATGTCGCCAAGGTCGTGCTCGACGAGCAGGCTGAGCGCATCGAAGTGGTTGTGCCCGATGAGCAGCTCTCGCTCGCCATTGGTCGCCGCGGCCAGAATGTGCGCCTTGCTTCGCAGCTCATCGGCTGGGATATCGACATCCTGACCGAGCAGGAAGAGAGCGAACGTCGCCAGAAGGAATTCACGGAACGCTCGTCCTTGTTCATGGCCGCCCTTGACGTTGACGAGATGGTTGCCCAGCTATTGGCTTCCGAAGGCTTCTCCTCGGTCGAGGAACTGGCCTATATCGACGCCAATGAAATTGCCTCGATCGACGGCTTCGACGAGGAAACCGCTGGCGAAATCCAGAACCGCGCCACCGAATACCTGGCGGCCATCGATCGTGCCCATGACGAAGAGCGCAAGAAGCTCGGCGTCGAGGACGACCTTTATGAAATCGCCGGCCTCACCGCAGCCATGCTGGTTGCGCTGGGTAAGGACGGCGTCAAGAACGTTGAAGACTTTGCCGGCTGCGCCGCCGACGACCTGATCGGCTGGAGCGAACGCAAGGACGGCGAAACCAAGCGCTTCGAAGGCACGTTCAAGGACTTCCCCGTCAGCCGCGAAGAGGCCGAGGACATGATCATGCGGGCCCGCATCAAGGCCGGCTGGATCGACGAGGCCGACCTGGCCGCGACCGAAGGCGACGACGTCACCGAAGAGGCTTCGGCCTAACGGCCGAACGCCAGCGAGGGCACCAGAGATGGCCCGGCGCGAAGAAACGACGCGGTTATGCGCTCTGACACGGGTCGAGAAGCCCGTGGCGGAGCTCATCCGTTTCGTGCTCGGGCCCGACGATGTGCTGGTGCCCGATACCGAAGCCAAGGCCGAAGGCCGTGGTGTCTGGATCAGCCTCAGCCGCGACGCGGTCGCCGAGGCGGTCAAGAAGAAGGTATTCGCGCGCAGCCTCAAGACCGAGGTCAAGCTGCCCGATGACCTGCCGGGATTGACCCAGCTCCGGCTCGAGCAGCGTTACCTCAGCGCGCTCGGCATGGCGCGCAAGGCCGGGCAACTGACCTTTGGCGCCACCAAGGTGCAGGGCCTGATCCGCACGGGCGATCTGATCGCCCTGATCACCGCCACCGATGCCGCCGAAGACGGGCGCAGCAAGATGGTGGGACCCCTCAAGGCTCTGCATTACGCAGCCGCCGAGGAAGAAATCGAAGGCTTCGAAGTGCCCCATTTCGAATTGCTCTCCTCAGAGCAAATGGGTTTGGCACTCGGGCTGGAAAATGTGATACATGCTGCCCTCACGAGAGGGGCAGCAGCCCAAGCGGCAGTGGAAAAGGCCCGTAGACTGGCCCTTTACACTGCCAAACCGACGGAAAAGGACACCGACCGCTCTGCGGTTGACGGTGACCTTTTGCCCGAGGCCACCGACGAAAGACGCGAGATACATGGCTGATAACGACGACAAGCGCACCGACGACACTGGCGCGAAGAAGACGCTGACATTGAAGGGCGGCCCAGGCCTGGGCAACCGTCCGGGCATGTCGCGTGGTCCTTCGCGATCCACAGTGGTGGTCGAGAAGCGTACGCGCCTGGTTCCCAAGCCCAATGCACCGAGCGTTCCGCACCGGCCACAGCCGGCTTCGGGTGCCCCGTCGCAGGGTCAGCGTCCTTCTGCCGGTCGTCCGGCAGCGGCGCCGCGTGCGCCGCTTGGCCTGAGCGCCGCCGAGGCTGAAGCCCGCCGCCAGGCTCTGGCACTGGCCGGAGCCCGTCAGGCCGAGGACAAGGAGCGCTTCGCTGCAGAAGAAGCGCGCCGCATGGAAGACGATGCGCGTCGCCGCCAGATCCGTGAGGAAGCCGAGCGCGCCGAGGAAGCTCGCCGCGAGGCAGAAACCGGCCCAGCCGAGGTCGAGGCACCCGTTGCCGCCGCTCCGGTCGAGGTCGAGGCTCCCGCTGCGGCTGCTCCGGCCGCAGAGCCCGAAAGCGCCCCGGTCATTCGTGAAGAAGACCAGCCAGGCTATACGCCCGCCTCGCAGCGCAATGCCGGTCCGTCCAGCGTGCGCGTGGTTGCCGGCCGTCCTGGCCAGCCGCCGCGTCCCGTGCGCCCGGCCGGTGAAGCCCGTCCGAGCGGCAATACCCGCCCGGAAAGCGAACGCGGCGCCAATGCGCTGATTCGTCCCGGTACTGCGGGCGCTCGCCCCGGTGCGCCCGGCGCTCGTCCGTCCGGCACTGCTGGCCGTCCGGCCGGTGAGCGTCGTCCGCCCGGCACCGGCATGGCGCCGATCGGCAATGTGCCGCCGGCCCCGCCCAGCGAAGCCGATGGCCGCAAGATTCGTACCGGCGCGCCCCAGGCCCGCCCCACGACCGAGGCCGAACTCGAAAACGCCCGCCGCGCTTCCCGCGCGGCGCCGGAACGGCCGACGCGCCGTGTCGGCGAGGATGCCAATGCCCGTGGCCGCCTGACGGTGACCAATGCCGGCGCCGAAAGCGATCGCGACAAGGGTCCGTCCCTAGCTGCCATGCGCCGTCGCCGCGACAAGAAGATGGGCCGCAACCAGCAGGAAGCGCCCAAGCTCAGCCGCGAAGTCGTCATTCCGGAAGCCATCACGGTCGCCGAACTGGCCAACCGCATGGCCGAGCGCTCCGTCACCGTCATCAAGATGCTGATGGCGCAGGGCACCATGGCCACCATCAACGACGTGCTCGATGCCGATACGGCCGAGCTCATTGCGAGCGAACTGGGCCACACGGTCAAGCGCGTCTCGGAAGCCGACGTTGAAGAAGGCCTGTTCGATATCGCTTCGGACGACAAGGCCGAGGATCTGACCGATCGTGCGCCGGTCGTGACCATCATGGGTCACGTCGACCACGGCAAGACCTCGCTGCTCGACGCGATCCGCGAAGCCAATGTGGTCTCGGGCGAAGCCGGTGGCATCACCCAGCATATCGGCGCCTACCAGGTCGAAAAGAACGGCAGCAAGATCACCTTCCTCGACACCCCGGGCCACGAGGCGTTCACCGCCATGCGTGCCCGCGGCGCCCAGGCGACCGACATCGCGGTTCTCGTGGTGGCGGCCGATGACGGCGTGATGCCGCAGACGATCGAATCCATCAAGCATGCCAAGGCGGCTGGTGTTCCGATCATCGTGGCCATCAACAAGATGGACAAGCCCGAAGCCAACCCGACCCGCGTCCGCACCGAGCTCCTGCAGCACGAAGTGTTCGTCGAATCGATGGGCGGCGACGTGCTCGACGTCGAGGTTTCGGCCAAGACGCAGGTGGGCCTCGACAAGTTGCTCGAGACCATTCTGCTGCAGGCCGAAGTCCTTGAGCTCAAGGTGGCCCGCGATGGCCGTGCCGAGGGCCTCGTCATCGAAGCCAAGCTCGATCGCGGTCGTGGTGCGGTGGCAACGGTCCTCGTGCAGCGCGGCACCCTCGCCATCGGCGACATTCTCGTCGCCGGCACCGAGTTTGCCCGCGTCCGCGCCCTGATCAACGACAAGGGCGAGCAGGTCAAGGAAGCCGGTCCCTCCATTCCGGTGGAAGTGCTGGGCTTTACCGGCGTACCATCAGCGGGCGACCGCTTCTCGGTGGTCGAGACCGAAGCCCGTGCCCGCGAAGTCACCGAATATCGTCAGCGCGCCATCCGTGAAAAGACGGCCGGCGGCGGCGCCACCAGCCTCGAGCAGATGATGAATCAGCTCAAGGTGGCCGGCATCGCCAAGTTCCCGCTGATCATCAAGGGCGACGTGCAGGGTTCGGTGGAAGCGATCGTGGCTTCGCTCAACAAGCTCTCGACCGACGAAGTGTCGGCGCAGATCCTGATGAGCGCAGTGGGCGGCATCACCGAGTCGGACGTGACACTGGCCTCGGCTTCGAACGCCATCGTCATCGGCTTCAACGTCCGTGCCAACAAGCAGGCGACGGACCTGGCCACCCGCGACGGCATCGAAATCCGCTACTACAACATCATCTACGACCTCGTGGATGACGTGAAGAACGCCATGAGCGGCCTGCTCAAGCCCGAACGTCGCGAGACCTTCATCGGCAACGCCGAAATCCTCGAAGTCTTCTCGATCACCAAGGTCGGCAAGGTTGCCGGCTGCCGGATCACCGAAGGCATGGTGGAGCGTGGCTCGGGCGTGCGTCTTATCCGCGACAACGTCGTTATCCACGAAGGCAAGCTCAAGACGCTCAAGCGCTTCAAGGACGAGGTCAAGGAAGTCCAGACCGGCCAGGAATGCGGCATGGCCTTCGAAAACTACGAAGACATGCGCGCCGGCGACGTCATCGAATGCTTCCGCGTCGAGACCGTCCAGCGCACGCTGTAACCGATCTGACGATCAGAATGCCAAGGGCGCGGTGCAACCGCGCCCTTTTTGTTTGGGGCTGTGACGCCACCCCGGCCGCTGCACGTCACCCTCGGGTCATACGAACCTCAGCCGACAAACAAAAAGCCCGCTCACCGAGCGGGCCTTTTCATTCTCATCCCCGGGTCTTTGTCGCGGCAGCAGGAAACTTTGCTTCGGTGACTACGGATTCCGAAACAAGGCGCCCCGCTGCCGCGGCAGCGACCCGGGAGGGTGTTAGTTGATCACCACCACCTTGGCGCCCACGGGCACGCGGGCATAGAGGTCGATGATGTCCTGGTTCATCAGGCGGATGCAGCCCGACGAAACATTGGTGCCGATGGTATAGGGCTCGGTCGTGCCATGCAGGCGGAACAGCGTGTCGTTGCCGTTCTTGTAAAGATAGAGCGCGCGCGGGCCGAGCGGGTTGGTCTCGCCACCGGGCATGCCGGCCGCGTAGGGACCATAGCGGTCCGGTTCGCGGGCAATCATCGACTTGGTCGGCGTCCAGCGCGGCCATTCGGCCTTGCGGCCGATCGTGGCCGTGCCGCGGAACACCAGCGACTCGTCCTTGCCCACACCGATGCCATAGCGCAGCGCACGGCCGCCCTCGAGCACGAGATAGAGGAAGCGCGCCGGCGTATCCACGACCAGCGTGCCCGGGCGCTCGGTGGTGCTGTAGGGCACTTCCTGGCGCCACCACTGCGGATCGACGCGCCGCAGGTCCATCGCGGCAACGGGGAATTTCTCACCGATCACCGTGCCATACATGCGCTGGTAATAGGGGTCGATCATGGGCTCCTGCACAACCGGGGTACGGGTGGAGGAGCAGGCGGCGAGAGCGGCGGCGGAGACGCCGATCAGGAACAAGCGACGAGAGAGCAAGGCAATTCCCTAAGGTAAGCGGGTGACGCAAATTGTGCTGGTTGATCAGTGGGTAAGCTGTGACGGAAAGCTTCGCTAGTGCAGGAAAGCCTCACTCGCCAAACGGGTGGCCGGGCAGGGGGTTCCTCTCGTCAATGTGAATGAATCGCCGGTGTAACCAGTTCGCCACAACGCCTTGCCAAGGCCCGGCGGAAATGGCCTAAGCGGATTGTGACCGATGGCCAAGGGGGAACCGCCGCGTGGAGCAGACCAACGAGATACCGATTTATGTGCAGCTCATCTCAGGCACCATCCTGGGTGTGGCGCTGGCCAACCTCCTGAGCGGCGCGGCGAAATTCGTCCAGCAGCCGCATACCCACAAGTTCAACCTGCTGCATGCCCTGTGGATCTTCTTCGTCCTGGGCTCGATCATGGTGTTCTGGTGGCAGGAAGGGCTGACCTTCGCCAATGTGCAATGGACCTATCCGCTCTACATGTTCCAGGTCGCCTATTGCGCCACATACCTGTTCATGACGGCCATCCTGTTGCCTGATAGCGCGCATCCTTACGACAACCACTACGACTACCTTATCGGCCGCCGCCACTGGTTCTACGGCTCGCTGATCCTGAGCTACCTGCTGGGCATCGGCAATGAGCTGGTCAAAGAAGGCTGGGACGACATCTTCGTCGACCCCACCTATATCGGGCTCAACGTCGTCGTCGTGGGTCTCCTGGTATTCGGCATGCTGTTCAACCGGCGCTGGGTGCATCTGACGCTCGCCATCATCTTCGCGTTGCTGACGCTGGGCTCGATGCTCGTCGAATAAGAAGAAGGCCCGGATCGCTCCGGGCCTTTTCGCAGATTTCTTGTGGCGTGCTGCCGTTATTCGGCGGCGGCTTCGGCGTCCTTGGCGACTTCCTTGCCGGTCGCCTGGTCGACGACCTTCATCGACAGGCGGACCTTGCCGCGCTCGTCAAAGCCCAGCAGCTTCACCCAGACCTTGTCGCCTTCCTTGACCACGTCGGTGGTCTTGGCAACACGGGCTTCGGCGAGCTGGCTGATATGCACCAGGCCGTCCTTGGCGCCGAAGAAGTTCACGAACGCGCCGAAATCGGCGGTCTTGACCACGGTGCCCTGGTAGATGGCCCCAACTTCGGCTTCGTCGGTGATCGAGCGGATCCACTTGATGGCCGCTTCGATCTGCGAACCGTCGCTGGAAGCGATCTTGATCGTGCCGTCGTCCTCGATGTTGATCTTGGCGCCGGTCTTTTCGACGATCTCGCGGATCACCTTGCCGCCGGTGCCGATCACTTC
>CBIHQV010000066.1:0-10237 GCA_966212275.1 uncultured Devosia sp. | reverse complement strand
TGTGTTAAGCCTGCCGCCAGCGTTCGTTCTGAGCCAGGATCAAACTCTCAAGTTTGAAATCTGACATGGTCGCTGAATGCACGTTTGCATGATTGACGAGAACTCACACTGCTCTCAGCAAGCAACCGAAGTCGCTGCGAGAACAATCTGTTTTCTCTTAGAAAACGTGCACCCATCGAAAGTCTTTTAACTTCCACCGGAATTGCTTCCAGTTTCAGTTCGCAAGAACCTCGCCGTCCACGTTTCTCTTTCTTCCATCTTCACAATTTCAAAGAGCTGACCTCACTGCCCTCGCGGGCTAGGACGTCATTGGAAGCGTTGGCTTCCACATTCTTTCAGGGAACAGAAGTTTCTGTCCGGTTGCCCGGCAGATCGTCTGCCCTTTCAGAAAACGTTGATCAGTGGGAGCGGCTAGCGCTCGGCGTCGTCAACGTGGCGGGTTGTATTCGAGACGTTTTCGTCTGTCAACACCCTATTTTCGATTTTCGTTTCTTACCGAATTTCGAAAACCAGAAGATTTCAGTTACCTGGAACCTTCATGCTGAGATCGCTAATTTCTTAGTGATTTCAGTGGCTTGCTTCCGTGCCCGCCGCCGTTTGGCGCCGCGCTCTTCAGCGATGAGCGGGTTATAGGGGCGACCCATTTTCCTGTAAACCCCCCAAAACGACAAAAACGTCATTTTCTGATTTTGGCGGATTTGACCGTGTGGAAAACTCGACTGAACCGCCAGTGATTACAGGCGTTTCCGGCCACTAAGCCCATATGGCGTTTTTCTCAATCTTTTCAATGGCCCCTGCGATTGTCAGGCTTTTGGCGGCAGAACGTCCTCCACCATCTGCTCGAGATCGATGCGAACCAGCCTTTCCTGCAGCAGGCCCTGGTTGGCCAGCATCACTATTCCATGCAGCGACGCCCATATCCGCAGTGCGATGCGTTCCCCACTCTCCCTATCGGGCGCATCGATCGCATCCACCAATAGAGAGAAGCTTCCGCTGGCCGTAGCCTGCAGCGCCGCGCCATCCCGTGCCTGGGGCAACAGGTGCGAGGCGAACATCGCCTTATAGAGACCGGGATGCTCGAGCCCGAAGCGCAGATAGGCCTGGGCCATGCGCGACAGCGCCGCGCGACCCGTCGCGCGCTTGGGCGCCGTCTTGAGCTCGGCCGCGAACAGCGCAAAGCCCTCGGTCACCACTTCGGTCAAGAGCGCATCACGATCGGCAAAGTGCCGATAGGGCGCCGGCTGCGATACGCCCAGCGCCTTGGCGATTGCCGAAAGGCTCACCGTCTCCGCGCTGCCCCGTTCGACTTCGGCATGCGCCGCCTCCACCAAAGCGCGGCGCAGATCGCCGTGATGATAGGTGCTGCCCGACTTGTTCTGCGACACGAAACGAATCCTCAACCGCTGGCTTGACTCGATGTTATACCTAATTACAATGTGATAGGTAATAACATCGAGGATGGGATGATGCCGGTTGTATGGTCGCTGGTCCGACGCATGCCGTGGATAATGTGGGCCCTGTTGAGCGCGGGCGTCGCGCTCTTCTCTTATAGATACGTGATTGGCGTCGGCCCCTTTCCCGACGACATCATTGGCAACCTCTTCGCCTTCCCCTGGCTGCCCGTGCATGCCGCCGTCGCGTCGACCGCCCTGCTATTGGCGCCGCTGCAGTTCATCACCGCATTGCGCAATCGCTTCCCGCGCCTGCATCGCATCACCGGCCGCATCTATGTTGTCGCCTGCATTGCCGGCGGCATCACCGGCTTGCCCTTGGCGTGGGGCGCGACAGCCGGCCCGATCGCCACGGCCGGTTTCGGCATTCTCGCCATTCTCTGGCTCTGGACCACCATCATGGCCTGGCGCCTCGCCGTGGCGCGCCGCATCACCGAGCACCGCCGCTGGATGATCCGCTCGGTTTCCCTCACCGCCGCCGGCATCATGTTGCGCGTCTATCTGGGCGTCATCCTGATGTTGCCCATCGAATTCGTCGACGGCTACCGCGTCATCGCCTTCCTCTGCTGGGTCCCCAACATCCTCCTCGCCGAACTCTACCTCCGCCGCCCCCGCAACCCGGTGTCGATACCCGCGATCGCCTGACGGCCCACCGGGTCATTCCGGCGCAAGCCGGAATCCAGGTCCGAAGTGCGCCGCGATCACTAGAGAGTAGGGCGGCCACCTCTGGATCCCGGCCGTGCCCTTCTCCGCCGAAGCAGCCTATGACCGGGATGACACACACATCTCACCCTCCCCTTCGTGGGGAGGGTAGCGAAGCTGGCCCACAGGGCCATAGCGTAGCTGGGTGGGGGAAGTGAGCCCGATGAACCCAACAATTCCGGCCTCGCGCAGCCCCCGCCCGCGCTCACCGTCATCACCTCGCCGTAATTATTTTGGATCAGCGGTAACGATTGATATAGACTCCGCGCACGCATGTGAGCGCACTCGCGCGACAAAAGCGTGAACCGGCCGCAGACCGGAACGGGGGACTGCCGTGACACATCAAAGGATGGCGCGTTGAACGCAGCGCAAAGAAACCGTCATGCGGCGCTGCTCAAGGCGACCGGCTTCGAAGACGGCCCGGCCCTGACGGTGCAATCCACCGATGGCGAAATACCCCATGGGCGCGAGCTCAGCTTTGCCTGGCTGACCGGCACCGTGATGACCGGCCTCACCAGCGTCTTGCTGATGGGCGCGGCTCTTTATGTCTCCTTCCAGGGCCAGGACACCTTCTCCACCGCCTATGAAGCGCTGCAGCTTTCGCGCCCCAAGACCGAGGCGCTGACCCCCACCGATCTCTCCGCCAAATCGTCCCGCCTGCGCCCGGTCACCGCGACCCGTTCCGATCTTCAGATCATCGAAGCCTCGATCCGCGAGACGGTCGATGGCCGCGACATGATCCGCAACCAGCCTTTCATGCGCATCAGCGCGACCCTGGCCACCGCACCGACCTCTTTGTCCGATGGCATCCCCGATTACGATCCGGTGGCCATTCTCAATGCCACCCAGCCGATGGCCGCCGACGCCACCATGGACATCAATACCGATGTCTATGGCGCCGAGGTCGAGGGCGAAGTCGCCGTCAAGCTCGCCGCCATGCCGATGACCTTCGTGCCGCCGCGTGCCATTTCCGATCAGACGGCCGCCGAATATGTGCGCAGCGTCGTCGAAGCCACTTTCTTTAGTGAAGACGCCGCCCCGCCGACCCTGGCCTATGCCGCGCTCGCCCCATCGGTGGGCGATCTGACCCTGCTGCCCGGCGCCAGCACCCTGGGTGGCGTCGTCGAAAATGTCACCGTCGTGCCCCAGACCACCCAGGCGGCCGATGCCGCGCTCGGCCGGGCCGAGCGCATCCTCACCATAAAGGAGCGGACCCCGCTCGACGATGTGATGCGCCGCAACGGCTTTACCGACGCCATGATCGTGGGCATCGAGTCGACGCTGGAAAACGTCTTCCCCTCGACCGACCTGCCGGCCGGCGCGCGCCTGCGGATCCTCTTCGGACCTTCGCGCAGCTCCAATACGCTCATTCCCTATCGGCTGAGCATCTATCTGCATGACGAGGCCAGCAATCAGGATGTCCATCGCGCCACCGTGGCGCTGACCGACAAGGGTCAATATGTGCTCGGCCTTGCCCCGGCCGAGATCGAGTTCCCCGAGGAAGACACCGAAGAAGTCAACGTCGCCAACCTGCCCAGCGTCTATCGCTCCATCTGGGAAACAGGCCGCAAGCACGATCTGGACGATGCCACCATCGAGCGCATCATCGGCATGTTCGCCTATGACGTGGACATGACCAAGAAGATCGCGGCCGGCGATTCCATCGAAATCCTCGAAACCGCGCCCGATGCCGAAGGCCGCACCGAGCTGCTCTATGTCGCGCTCACTCTGGGCTCGACCACGCGCCAGCTCTATCGCTTCGGCACCGAGGATGGCGTTGTCGATTTCTATGATCCCGATGGCGAAACCGGAAAGCGCTTCCTGACTCGTCGTCCGCTCGAAGGCGGCGGCACCCTGCGCTCGCGCTTCGGCTATCGCATCCACCCCATCTTCCACACGCGGCGCCTTCATACCGGCGTCGATCTCGCTGCCCGTTCGGGCACGCCGATCTATGCGGCCGGCGATGGCGTGATCAAATATTACAAGTGGCAGTCCGGCTACGGCAACAAGGTCGAAATCCAGCACGTCAATGGCTATGAAACCGCCTATGGCCACATGTCGCGCTATGTCGATGGCCTCGGGCCCGGCAGCCATGTCCGCCAGGGCCAGATCATCGGCTATGTCGGCTCCACCGGCCAGTCGACCGGCCCGCACCTGCATTTCGAGATCAAGATCAACGGCAATCTGGTCGATCCGCTGAGCGTCAAGCTGCCCAAGGACAATGTCCTGCCCCAGCAATATGAAGCCCAGTTCGAGCAGACCATGGCCCAGATCAACGACCTGATGGCCCGCGAACCCGCCCCGGTCACCGTCGCCGACGCCAATCCCTAAAAGCCCTTGCGCTCCAGGGTCAGCCAGGCGACGGCTGCCGAAACCAAGCTCAGTGCAGCCGTGACATAGGCGACGGTCGCGAACGCGGCATCGGTTGCGGCCAGCCGCAAGGCTTCTTCCTCGGCGCTCAGCCCTTCGGTCGCCATGCCGAAAAAGATCGGCAGTTCCGCCGCTGATCCCAACGCCGCCTCGAAAACCGGGGCGATGATGGTGCCCAGCAAAGCCACTGCCATCAGGCCCGCCACGCGCGCCACCGCATTGTTGACGCCCGACGCCACGCCCGTATCGCTGTCCTCGACCGAGGTCATCACGGCCGTCGACAACGGCGACACGACGAGCCCCATGCCCAGCCCCAGCAGGATCATGCAGGGCAGCACGGCCAGCCAAACCGCATGCATCGGCGCCGTCAGCCCAAGCCCGGCAAACGCCGCAGCCACGATCAGCGAACCCAGCGCGATCAGCGGCCCCGGCCCGAACCGGTCGGCCCACTTGCCGCTGAACGAGGACAGAACCGTCAGGGCGATGCCCAGTGGCAGCAGAGCCAACGACACCGTCGCCGGCGATTCCCCCCAGCCGCCGATCATCGTCATCGGCAGGAAGAACATGGTGCCGGCCAACGCGAAATAGAGCGCGAAAGTCAGCCCGTTGGCGCCCGAAAAACTGACATTGCCGAACAGGCGCAGCGGCAGCATCGGCGCCGTGCTGCGCCGCTCCCAGAACACGAAGCCCACAGCCAGCACCAGCCCCGCGGCGCACCAGACGATGACATGAGACAGCGGCGGCGCACTCTCGCTGCCCTCGCCCGTCAGGCCATAGGCGATGAACATCAGCGCCAGCGTCGCAAGGATTGCCCCCACCACATCGAGCCGGCGGCCCGCTTCCGGCCGGTCCGGCGCCACGCGGAACCACAGCAATGCCAGCGCTAGAAGGCCCAGCGGCAGGTTGATGGCGAAGACCAAGCGCCAGCTCCACTCGCCCAGAGCCGTCAGCACGAAGCCGCCGATGATCGGCCCGCCGATCGTGGTGAGCGAGGATGCCGCCGCCCAGATGCCGATGGCCCGTCCCCGCTCCTCGCGCGGATAGGCCTTGGCAATGATGGCGAGGCTACCCGGCACCATGAAGGCCGCCCCCGTCCCCTGCACCGCCCGTGCGATGATCAGCACCAGCGGCGTCGGCGCCATTGCACAGACGATCGAGGCCGCGACGAAAACCGCGATGCCCAGGCCAAACGTATTGCGCAGGCCAAACCGATCACCCGCCGCACCGCCCAGCAGGATCAGCGCCGACAGAAACAGCAGATAGCCATTGCTGACCCATTGCGCATCGGCCAGCGTCGCATCGAGATTGGCGCGAATGGCCGGGATGGCGATCGAGATCACCGAGCCGTCGATGAACCCCATGCTCGAAGCGAGGATCGCCGCGACCAGGACGAAACGACGGCTCTGCGGCGAGGCGATATCCTGGGTCATGATGCGGCCTGTGCTGATTCCTGCCCGAGCCTATTCCGTCGCCACATACACCGCCATCTCATTGCCACCCGGCTCGCGGAAGTGGAAGCGCCGCCCGCCGGGAAAGTCGAACTGCGCCCGCGTGATGGTGCCGCCCGCCGCCGTCACCCGCCGCTCCGCATCGTCGAGATTGTCGGTGCGGATCACCGCCATGGTTGTCGCGACCCGCCCCTGGGCCTGGTCGATGCCGCCATCGATGCCGGCGCCGGTAATGCCGTCATAGTCCGGCCCATAGCTGACAATGCCCCAGCCGAACGCCGCCTGGAAAAAGGCGCTGCTCACCGCCCGGTTGCTGGATGGCAACTCGATATAGTCGATCTTGTCGGTCATTCGGATTGCTCCTTGTTCTCTTTTTGTTCTAGTACAACAGCCGCCCGGCTGGCAAGTCCCGAAAACCTCAGGCAGCGCTGCCCCGGCCGGCTGCAGGGATAAAACCGTCGACCCCGCTCAGCGTTGCCTGCAGCACCTGGCGGAAGGCCCGTGCCTTTGGCGTGTCCCGGACATGCTCGGCCTGCAGCAGGAAGAGCGGCTTGGGCGCCGCGGCATAGTCGGGCAGCACCGCTTCCAATATTCCGCTGTTGAGTTGGCTTTGCACGTAGAAGCGCGGCGCCTTGGCGAAGCCCAGCCCGCTGCGCACCGCATGCATCACCAGTTCGGGATGCTGCGCCGAGAAAGCCGGCGTCGCCGGCGCCCGTACTGGCCCCTCCTTGCCCCGAAGCGCCAGTTCGCGTTCCTCGGGATCGTCGCGATACTGAATATAGCCCAGCCGCCCCAGCTCATCGGGCCCCCGGGGCCGGCCGGCTTCATCGAGATAGGCCGGACTTGCCACCAGCAGGCAATCAAAGTCGCCCAGCTTGCGTACCACGCCGCTGCCGGTGCTCCGTCCAGTGGCGCGCAGGGCCACGTCGATCTGGTCGCTCTCGAGGTCGAGCACCTTGTCGGTCGCCACCAGCTCGACCTTGACCCTGGGATGCAGCCGCCGCATCTCCGAGAGTATGGGCGCCATCACGGTCTGGCTGAGCAGCATGTTGGTCGTCACCCGCAGCGTTCCGGCGATATCGCCCTTGACCGTATCGAGCGCCGCCTGCATTTCCATGAGGCTCGACAGCACCCGCAGCCCATAGTCATACGCCGTCTGGCCCGCTGGTGTCGGGCGCACCCCCTCGCGCGAGCGGACCAGCAGTTGCTGGCCCAGGTCGCGCTCCATCGCCGTCAGTTTCTGGCTCACCGCCGGTTGCGACACGCCCAGCCGCCGCGCGGCCGCCGTCAGCGATCCGGTCTCCACTGCCGCGACCAGGCCGCGCAGCGCCTGCATGTCCATAACCATCGCTTATGCCAACCCAAAGAGATCCCTCAGTACTGGCATATGGATCAAACCCTTATCTGGAGAAGTGTTCACGACCATTTTCTTTGGAAGGTTCCATGTCCACTCCCCACACTTTGTCCCGCCGCTCGCTGCTTGCCGGGCTCGCCATCGCCCCCGCCGCCCTCGCCATGCCGGCGCTATTGACCCGGCAGGCCATGGCGCAACCCACCGCCACTGCCGCCCCAGCCGGCGCCATCCAGCGCCGCCGCATCGGCGATATCGAGGTCATCGCCCTGTCAGATGGCTTCAGCGCCCTGCCCAACCAGTTGATGGTCGGCCTCGAAGAACAGGCCGCGCAGCAAGCCGCCGCCTTCGCCCACAAGCGGCATGACCCGGCCATGCTGCCCATCGCCATCAACGCCTATCTCATCCGCACCGCCGACCGGCTGATCGCCGTCGATAGCGGCGCCACCACCGCCATGGCGCCTACCTTGGGCGCCTGGTCCAATAGCCTCGCTTTGGCCGGCATCGACCTTGCCGATATCGACACCCTGTTCCTCACCCACATGCATACCGACCACGTCGGCGGCATGACCAACGCGGATGGCCAGCGCCTGCTGCCCAATGCCGGGCTCGTCGCGGCCGAGGCCGAATGGTTCTTCACCCATGATGACGGCGTCTTGGCTGCCGTCCCCGAGCAGTTCCGCAGCAACTTCCTGCAATCGCGCGCCCAGCTGGCGCCCTATGCCGAGGGTCGGCAGATGCTCGCCATGGCCGAAACCGAAATCGCCCCCGGCGTCAGCACCATCCCCATGCCGGGCCACACCCCGGGTCATATGGGCCTGCGCATCGAAAGCGGCGGCGAAACCCTCCTCATCTGGGGCGACGTCGTCCATGCCCCCGGCTATCAGTTCAGCCACCCCGATTGGTCGGTGGCGTTCGATGCCGATATCCCCACCGCCATCACCACCCGCAATCGCCTCTTCGATATGGCCGCCACCGATGGCCTCGCCGTGGCCGGCATGCATCTCGATTTCCCGGCCGTGGGCTATGTCGAACGCCACGACACCGCCTATCGCTACATCGCCGCCCCGCCGGACTACCGGGCCTGACGAAAAAGGGCCGGTCATTCCTGACCGGCCCCCATCATTCCTATGCCGCGGCGTCGGCTTCCGTGCTGCTGCCCGGCAGCAGCACGATACCGTCTTCGCCAGCATCGACCACTACCCTCGAGCCATCGCTGACCCGGCCGCCGAGAATTTCCTCGGCCAGCCCGTCCTGCACCGCCCGCTGGATCACCCGCTTCAGCGGGCGCGCGCCATAGGCCGGATCGTAGCCCTCATTGGCCAGCCACTCGCGGGCCCGCGGCGTCAGCTCGAGGACGATGTCGCGATCCTTGAGCAACTGCTGCAGCCGCCCGAACTGGATATCGACGATCGAACCCATATGCTCGCGGCCCAGCCGGTGGAACAGCAGGATCTCGTCGATCCGGTTGAGGAATTCCGGCCGGAACGCCTGCTTGACCATATCGAGCACCTTGCCACGCACCAGCTCGACCGATTCCCCGTCCTTGAGGTCGACGAGATATTCGGCGCCCAGGTTCGAGGTGAGGATAACAACCGTATTGCGGAAATCGACCGTGCGCCCCTGCCCGTCCGTCAGCCGCCCGTCATCGAGCACCTGCAGCAGCACGTTGAACACGTCAGGGTGTGCCTTCTCGATCTCGTCGAAGAGCACCACCTGATAGGGCCGGCGCCGCACCGCTTCGGTCAGCGCACCACCCTCGTCATAGCCGACATAGCCCGGAGGCGCGCCGATCAGGCGGGCCACCGAATGCTTTTCCATGAACTCGCTCATGTCGAGCCGCACCATGGCGGTCTCGTCATCGAACAGGAACTGGGCCAGAGACTTGGTCAGCTCGGTCTTGCCGACGCCGGTTGGCCCCAGGAACATGAATGAGCCGATCGGCCGGTTCGGATCCTGCAGCCCCGCCCGCGAACGACGCACGGCCTTGGCCACCGCCGCCACCGCTTCGGTCTGCCCGATGACGCGGGCGCCGAGCGAGGCTTCCATATGCAGCAGCTTCTCGCGCTCGCCTTCCATCATCCGGTCGACCGGAATGCCGGTCCAGCGGCTGACCACGCCGGCAATGTCGCTTGGCGTCACCACCTCGGCCGCCATCAGCGGATCGGCCTTGCCATCGCCATTGCTGTCCTCGGCGGCCTTGATGCGCTTTTCGAGATCGGGAATGACGCCATAGGCCAGCTCACCGGCCTTGGCGAGGTCACCCTGCCGCTGCGCGATTTCGAGTTGCGAACGCGCCGCGTCCAACTCTTCCTTGAGCTTCTGGCTCCCCTGCAGGCGCTCCTTCTCAGCCAGCCACTTGGCCGACAGGCCCTGTGCCTGCTCTTCGAGATCGGCCAGTTCGGTTTCGAGCCGCCCCAGCCGGGTCTTGGAGCCCTCGTCATCTTCCTTCCGCAGCGCTTCGCGCTCGATCTTGAGCTGCATGATGCGGCGATCGAGTTCGTCGAGGGCCTCTGGCTTGCTGTCGACGGCCATGCGCAACCGCGCCGCCGCCTCGTCCATCAGGTCGATGGCCTTGTCAGGCAGGAACCGGTCGGTGATGTAGCGGTTCGAAAGCGTTGCCGCGCTCACCAGCGCCGAATCCGAAATCCGGATGCCGTGATGCAGCTCATACTTTTCCTTGAGCCCGCGCAGGATCGAGATCGTGTCTTCCACGGTCGGCTCATCCACGAACACCGGCTGGAAGCGACGAGCCAAAGCCGCGTCCTTCTCCACATGCTTGCGATATTCGTCCAGCGTCGTCGCACCCACGCAATGCAGCTCGCCACGCGCCAGCGCAGGCTTGAGGAGATTGGACGCGTCCATGGCGCCATCGGCCTTGCCGGCGCCGACCAGCGTATGCATCTCGTCGATGA
>CBIHQV010000065.1:0-10408 GCA_966212275.1 uncultured Devosia sp. | reverse complement strand
TGCAAGGCGCGCAAGCCCGAATGCTGGCGCTGCGCCATCCGCGAATGGTGCCGCTTCGAGCCCAAGACGCCATTGCCCAAGGGCGCCTAGCCGGCGATGCCATAGCCCCGCGCCATGGCGGCGGCGAAGATCGGGATCAGCACCAATATACCCGCCTGCAGGTGGATGTAGCGTCGGCTCTGGGCGATCTCGGTTGACGGGATGTCGTAGCCGGCATCGCCCTTGCTCGCCTTGAGCCAGCGCCGGATGGCGATCGTCGGCTGGATGGTGAGAAGGCCCATGACCAGGAATGCCGCCATCTTGGCCCAGAAGGCGTAGTTGGCGACATAATACTGCCAGCCGCTGGCGCCGAAGATGACGCGCAGCACACCCACGACGATCACCAGCGTCGCCACGGCGCCATAGGCGGCATCGATCCGAGCCAGTTGCCCGATGCGCGTGCCGCTGAGCCCGGGACGCAACAAAGCGAACTCGGCGGCGAGGATGCCGATGAGCAGAAACACCACGAGGTGATGGCTGATGGCGAGGAGCAGGTCGATATCCATTTGCGAGGCCTCAACGTCTCATGTTATCGCTGCTTACATATATCGGTGCAGAAGTAAGCAATGTCAACATCCGGTCAGAATGCCCCCTATCACCATGGCGACCTGCGCAATGCTCTGCTCGAAGCGGCGCTGATCATTCTCGCGCGCGACGGGGAAGCCGGGCTTGGCTTGCGCGACCTGGCGCGGGCTGTCGGCGTCTCGGCGGGCGCGCCCTATCGGCATTTCGACAGCCGTGCCGCCCTGCTCGAAGCCCTGGCGGTCACCGGCTTCCAGCGTTTCACCCGCGCCATGAACGATGTCGCGGCCGCCAATCCGCCCGACCTGCTTTCGGCCATGGGTAAGACCTATGTACTGTTTGCCCTGCATAATGCGGCCCTGTTCCGCCTGATGTTTTCGCCCCAGCTCCGCCGCGATAATCGCCCCGGCCTGCGCATGGCCGCCGACGCCGCGTTCGCCACGCTGCGCCAGGTCAGTGGCGGCGACACCAAGGCCGGCCGGGTGGCGGCCTTGGCGGCCTGGGCGCGGGTACATGGGCTGGCCGTGCTGCTGCTCGATGGACAGATTGCCATCGAGGCCGGCGAGGACATCGAAGCCCTGATCAGCGAGATCATCGACAAACACTAAGCGCGTTGGGTTGCCGAGCTTTCCTCGATCCTCTAAACCGGCTGACGGCTTTTCCTGACGCCGGAACCCCCTGATGACCCAGACCCGCTTCGACGTTCTCACCATCGGCAATGCGATTGTCGACATCATCGCGCCGGTCGAAGCCGGGTTCATCGAACGCGAGGGCATGAAAGAGGGCATCATGCACCTGATCGATACCGATCGGGCAGAAGACCTCTATGGCAAGATGCCCCTGGGCCGGCAGCAGATTTCGGGCGGCAGCGCCGCAAACACCGCCGCTGGTGTCGCTTCGCTGGGCGGCCGCGCCGCCTTCATCGGCAAGGTGGCCGACGATCCGCTGGGCGATGTTTTCGAGGCCGACCTCGATGCCATCGGCGTCCACTACAATACCAGCCGGCTCAAGAACGGCGCGCTCACTGCCCGCTCGATGATCTTCCTGAGCGAAGACGGCGAGCGCACGATGAACACCTATCTGGGCGCCTGCCATCAACTGACCGAGCAGGACATCAAGCCCGACGAGATCGGGGGCGCCGCCATCACCTACATGGAAGGCTTCCTCTGGGATCCTGTGGAAGCCAAGAAGGCCTTCGTGCTCGCCGCCCACTATGCCCACAAGAACGAGCGCGCCGCGGCCTTCACGCTCAGCGATCCGTTCTGCGTTGATCGCTATCGCGCCGAATTCCTCGATCTCATCCGGTCCAAGACCATCGACTATGTCTTTGCCAATGTGCATGAGCTGAAATCGCTCTACCAGACCGATGACCTGGGCGAAGCGGTGCGCGAGATCGCCAAGGACGCCGAACTGGCGGCTATCACCATGGGCGCCGACGGCGCCATGGCCGTTTACAATGGCGAAGTAACCTCAGTTCCAGCCTTCGCGATCGACAAGGTTGTCGATGCAACCGGCGCTGGCGACCTCTTCGCTTCGGGCTTCCTGCTCGGCATTGCCCGCGGCCAGACGCTGGAATCCGCGCTCAAAACTGGCTGCCTCGCCGCGTCGGAAGTCATCAGCCACATCGGCGCGAGGCCCCAGCTCGATCTGCAGGACCTGTCCAAGGCGCATGGGCTGGTCGGCTAGAACACCGGTTAGGCGACGCTATCCCAGGTCTGCTGCAGCGCATCCGCTGTTGACCCCGTTGGCCTGAACTCCATGCCGACCCAGCCGTCATAGCCTGACCGGTCCAGCCATTCGAGCTGTGCTTTGAGATCGAGCTGGCCCGTGCCCGGCTGGTTGCGGCCCGGATGATCCGCGATATGCACGTGGACGATGCGATCGAGATGGCCGCCGGCGACCGTTTGCGGGTCCTCGCCCATCACCATGGAATGGTAGAGATCGTAGGTCAGGCCGATTTCGGGCCGGTCGACGGCGTCGACGATGGCAAAGGCCTCTTCGGAACTGGTGAGATAGTAGCCGGGGTGGTCGACCCGGTCATTGAGTGGCTCCAGCCCCAGTTTCACGCCCGAACCAGCCAGCACATCGGCAGAGCGGGCCATGGCCAGGGTCAGTGCATCATGCTGGCGCGACCGCTCGATGCCTGAAAGCAGCGGACCCGACTGGCAGATCAGCACCGGCGCGCCCAGGCGCCGGGCCACGTCGCAGCTCTGTTCGAGCCCGCGCAGGAAACGATCGTGATCGCCTTCGCGCGTCAACTCGGCAAACGGCTCGGCCACGATGCCCGCCAGCGTGATGCCGGTTTCGTCCAGCGCCCGTTCGATGGCGTCGAGATCCTTGTTGGACCAGAGCCAGAATTCGACCGCCTCGAGCCCGGCCTGCTTGGCCAGCCGGATCCGCTCGGCCGGATCGGATGTTTCCGGCACGAACAGCATTTCGATGCAGGCGGAAAAGCGGGTCATGCGAACCTCGTTCCGGTGTTCATTTCGCTGAGTATTGCGCGCGCCGCCGCGGCCGGATCGGCCGCCTCGATGATCGGTCGCGCTACCACCAGATGGCTGGCGCCCGCGCCCAGGGCCTCGGCCGGGCCCATGATGCGCTTCTGGTCGCCGGCGGCGCTGCCCGCCGGGCGGATGCCGGGCGTGACGATAGCCATGTGCGAGCCGACAATGGTGCGCACCATCTCGGCTTCGTGCGGCGAGCTGACCAGCCCGCCCATACCAGCATCGCGCGCCTGCTGGGCTCGCAACGCCACCAGCCCGGCCGCATCGCGGGCATAACCGGCTTCGGTGACATCGGCATCATCCATCGAGGTCAGCACGGAGACGCCGAGCACGCAGAGATCGGAGCCCTTGGCGCCGCGCACCGCCGCCCGCATGCATTGCGGATAGGCGTGGACGGTCAGCATGGTCGCGCCGGTTTCAGCGATGGCCGCGACGCCCTTTTCGACCGTGTTGTCGATATCGAGCAGCTTGAGGTCGAAGAAAACCTTCTTGCCCGCCTTGAGCAGGTCTTTGCCCAGCGCAAAGCCGTCGGCGCCATAAAAGCACTGGTAGCCGATTTTGAAGAAATCCACCTGCCCATCGAGAAGGGCAACGACCTCCTCGGCGCGTGCGCGTGACGAAACGTCGAGGCCCACGATCAATTGGCCGGTCATGAGGCTGCCTCCGATGTCGATATTGCGTCGGGACTAGACCAAATCGCCCGCATTCGCAACCGATCCGACGAACCAGCCGGGGGCGAAATCTTCCATCGCCGTCCATTCGCAGCCGAGCTGCAGCGCTTTGAGGTCGAAGCTGAAACAATTGCCGCCGCCCCGGTCGGCATGGCGGCTCTGGTCTTCGCTACGCGCAATCGGGCGTCGCCCGACATGGCATTTGAGCAGCGTACCCACCGCGCCATGGCCGCAGAACACGGCTGGTATTCCCGCTGGCACGCTGGCCAGCGCTGTCGTCACGGTCGCCACGATGCGCCGCTGCGCGTCGATGGCGCGTTCCCAGCCGTCGACGCTGGTTTTCGGCTCGGCAAAGAAGCGGTCGGCCGTCACTTCGAACAGCTCTGGCGGCAAAAAGCCGGTGGCGCTGCGGTCATTCTCGCCCATCAGGTGATCGCTGAGCACCAGCGATCCCAGCGGCGCAGCCAGGATATCGGCCAGCTCCATCGCCTTGGTTTCCCGGCTGGAAAAGATCATGGCGCCCTTGGGCACAACGCCACGCGCCGCAAACGCCTTCGCTCGGTCCCGACCGAGCGGCGACAGGCCCCAGAGCGGCACCGGTACGTTGGCGTCGATATTGACCTGCGGATGAGTGACATAGAGCGCCCGCATGGCGTCTACCCGCGCTTGATGTGAATGAGGTCGTGCACCAATTGGTCGACCTTTCTGACAATGGCCGGCTCGACCAGATCGCCATTGGCGTCGAAAGCCGCTTCGTCCGGACCGATGCCGAGCAGGCCCGGGGCCACCAGTCCGCCCACCTTGCTCAGGCTGTCGCGCAGGTGGCTCAGTGCCCAGATGGTGCCGTACTTGCCAGAGCTGACGCCGCCTATGCCGAAAACGGCGTGGCGGAAAGGGCTGGGCTTCTGCCGGCTGAGCCAGGCCAGCGTATTGACCAGCAGCGGTGGCAGGCCGCCATTATACTCGGGTGTAGCGATGAAGATGATGTCATGGCTGCGCCAGAGCTCGGCCAGCCGCCCCGCGGCCTCCGGCACATGGTCTGGCTCCAGATCTTCATTGAAAATGGGCATCTCGAAATCGCCCAGCTCAATGGCGTTGACGCTGACGCCCGCCGCCTCGAGCTTGCGCCCCACATGATGCTGCAGCATCCGGTTATTGGCACCCTTGCGGATGGAGCCGGACAGCGTAAGGGCGGTGGTCATGAAGGGAGAGTCCTGATTTTGCTGCCCAATTCTGCGCTGGCTGTCAGCCTGGCGCAAGCCTCAAGAAATTCGCCGTTGACTCGGCCTGCCGCCACCAATATTGTTAAGACACAGCTTAAGTAATGGAGCGAGCGCCATGTCCACATCCATCTTCGTCAATATCCCCGTCGCCAATCTCGACGCTGCCAAGGGCTTCTTCGGCAAGCTCGGCTTCAGCTTCAACGCGCAGTTCACCGACGAGACGGCGGCCTGCATGGTGATCGACGAGACCATCTTCTTCATGCTGCTGACCAAGCCGAAATTTGCCGAGTTCACCACCCTGCCCATCGCCGATGCCAAGCTCGGCACCCAGGCCCTTTACGGCATCTCGCGCGACAGCCGCGCCGCGGTGGATCAGGTCGCCGACGCAGCCCTCGCCGCCGGCGGCACCGAGCCGCGCCCGTTTCAGGATCACGGCTTCATGTATTCCCGCGCCATCGCCGACCTCGACGGGCATATCTGGGAATTCATCTGGATGGATCCCAGCTTCGTTCAGGGCTGACCGCTGGCCGGCAGAGCTCAAGGCAGGCGACCTCGTCCTGCCCTAGCGCCGGCCCCAGGGCAGCCAGCGCCTGACCATGCGGATCAGCCGTTCGCGGCGATACTGGTAGAAATATTGGTTGGTCATCAAGTGCCGATAGGTGCGCTTGAAGGCGACGCGCGACCAGACGAACCACGGCTTCGGATTGGCCGAATAGTGCACGATGGCCGGGTTGAACACCTCGTGCGCCGGCTCGGCATTCTGCAGGTTCCAGCGCGTATCGAGCTCCAGGATCCGTCCCTTGAAGCAGAAATTGAGCATGTCCTGATCGTAGTAGAACATGGCCAGTTCGGAGGCAGGCAGGCGCGCAAGCTCGGCGGAGAAGTCCATGTCGCGATATTGCGCCATGTCGATCAGCATCACGCCGGCATTGAAGTACGGCTCGGCCATGGAAAAGGCCTTGCGCGCGCGCAAGTCGCGGCCGGCGATGACATGCATGCGGTCAGGCTGCAGCGCGGCGGCAATGGCATGCCCCTGCATATCCATGAAATAGAGCGGATCGAGCGCGGTGCGGACGAACAGATCGCTGTCGAGATAGAGCACGCGGGCGATGGACGGATCGAGCAGGTCACCCAGAAAAAGCCGGGCATAGACGATGGGGTTGAGCCGTCGCAGCTTGATGCGGGGAAAGGCGGCAATGCGGTCGGTCAGGATATTGCGCGCATCGATATCGATGAAATTGATGCTGGCGCCATAGTCGCGACCGATGCTGGCGATGGCATCGTGATGTTCTGCCGTCAGCGTCCGATGCAGCAGATGAAACCGCAGGCGGTCCGGGTGGTGGGTGGTGAGACAGATCGAGCGCATGGTGGCATAGGTCGGCGCCCAGAAGGCGTCGTCGGAGGCCATGGCGATCTCGATCATAAGCACCCCCAACTACCGCGTCTCAGGCCATTCGGGCGTAGCCGTGATGGCCTTGATCCCTCAAATCGCTCGACCGAAGCGATTTGCCCTCCGGGACGGGCCTAGGCCTCGAACATCTTCTTGAGCTTGGAGAAGAAGCCGCCCGAGGTCGGGCTGTTTTCTTCGGTCTCGAGCCGGGCGAATTCCTCCAGCAGCTCGCGCTGGCGGCGGCTAAGGGCCTGCGGCGTCTCGATATCGAGCTGCACATAGAGGTCGCCGACATCCTTGCTGCGCAGCACCGGCATGCCCTTGCCCTTAAGGCGCACGCGCTGGCCCGGCTGGGTGCCGGCCGCGACCTTGACCTTGGCCCTTGCATTGTCGAGCGTCGGCACCTCGAATTCGCCGCCTAGCGCCGCCGTGGTCATGGCGATCGGCACGCGCGCATAAAGGTCCGCGCCGTCGCGCTGGAACAGATCATGCGGGCGGATCGAAATGAAGATGTAAAGATCGCCCGGCGGTCCGCCGCGCAGCCCGGCTTCGCCCTCATTGGCGAGGCGGATGCGCGTGCCGTCCTCGATGCCCTTGGGGATATCGACGGAAAGCTTGCGGTTTTCCTGGCGGCGGCCCTGGCCACCGCAATCGGTGCAGGGCTGGTCCATCATCTGGCCGCGACCCTGGCAGACCGGGCAGGTGCGCTCGATCGTGAAGAAGCCCTGCGCCGCGCGGACCTTGCCATGGCCATTACACTGCCGGCAGGTATGGGTGCCGGTGCCCGGCTTGGCTCCGGAGCCCTCGCAGGTGGTGCAACCCACCAGCGTCGGCACGTCGATCTCGACCGTACGGCCCTCGAAGCTCTCTTCGAGGCTGATTTCGAGATTGTAGCGCAGGTCGCTGCCGCGCAGCTTGGCCGCTCCGCCGCCACCGCCGCGCCGCTGGCCGCCCATGAAGTCGCCGAAGATGTCGTCGAAGATGTCCGACATCGAGGACGTAAATTCAGGTCCGAAGCCACCGGCGCCCGGCCGGCCGCCGCCATTTTCGAAGGCGGCATGGCCGAAGCGGTCATAGGCGGCGCGCTTCTGGCCGTCCTTGAGCGTGTCGTAGGCCTCGTTGATTTCCTTGAACTTGGCTTCCGCCTCGTGATTGCCGGGGTTGCGGTCGGGGTGGTGCGTCATCGCAAGCTTGCGATAGGCACTCTTGAGCGCCGCGTCATCGGCGCCCTTTTGCACGCCGAGTACCTCGTAGAAATCCCGTTTGGCCAAAAACCCGTTCTCCATGCGGCCGGTCGCGTCATGCGCGCCCCGCCAAAATTCCTAGCCCCTAGATGGCAATCGACCCCACGCCCCGCAAGGGGTCTGGGGTCGTGATAGCTGCATCTGGGCAAACCACTGGCCGCTCATGTAGCAAGAGCAGGCATCAGCATCAATGATGGTGATTCGGCAGCCCTAGCTGCGACGGCCCGGCGCGAAGGCCTTGCCCAGCGCATCAGCGGTGTCCGATTGGGCGAACACGGCCTTCGTGACCACGAGGCCGAGCCCGAAAAATCCCTGCGTCACGCCTTCATAGGTCCAGCAGTTGACCGGGACGCCGGCATGTTCGAACGCGTCGGCCAGCGCCTCGCCTTCCGAACGCAGCGGATCGATGGCCGCCAGCACGATCGTTGCCGGCGCCACACCGGCCAGATCTTCGCGCGCTACAAGATTGATGCGCTCATCGGCGGCTTCCGCCTCGTCGTCAAAGGCCAGCCGGAACCGCCAGCGCATCGCCGGCAGCCCGACTGGCTGAGCGCGCAGGGTCTCGCCATATGAGGCTGTGGCCTGGTCGTTGCCGGCGATGGGGTGGATCAGCACCTGGTGCACGGGTCGGGTGGCGCCCTCGTCGCGAGCACGCAGGGCAATATAGGCGGCGAGGGTCGCGCCTGCATCTTCGCCGGCCACGGCCAACCGGCGTGGATCGCCGGCCAGATTGCCGACCTCGCTGGTCAGCCATCGCCAAGCGGACCAGGCGTCGTCATGGGCGGCGGGAAACTTGTGTTCGGGCGCCAGCCGATAGGCCACCGAAACGACGATGGCACCGGTGCGCCGCGCCAAAGCGCGGGCCGAGGCGTCGTGGCTATCGAGATCGCCGGTGACGAAGCCGCCGCCATGGAAATAGAGCACGACAGGATTGAGCCGGCTGAGGAGCCCGATCGGCCGATAGATCCGTCCCGGCAACTCGCCTTCGGCGCCTGATATGACGAGGTCTTCTGCTTCAACGCCATCATCGGGCCGCTCGCGGCCCTGCCGGCCCAGCACGGCGCTGATGGCTTCGGCCGGGCGAGGCTGGCGCCGCGCCATCTCGGGAGACAGCAGTTCCAGCGGTCGCGCACCCATATCGGCCAGCCGATCCAGCACATGCTTCATGTCGGCATCGATCCGCGTCATCGGATCGCCCGCGATCAACTCGGCCAGCCGGCCGATGGAATCGCTGGGTTGGCCTTCGGCGGAATGGGCGCGGGAATCGGTCATGGCTGCCTCGCGGAATTGTGAGCTTCCTTTGGACAGCGAAAACCGGGAGGTAGTTGGGCGCGATTGAGCCCATTTTGCGGCATGCACATCATGCTGCCGATGGATTCACGTGAAACTTATGCAGGCCGGATGCCCTCGGGGCTGGCCCGAGGGTCTATGCAAGAGGGTACTAGGCCGTCTCGCCCAGGCTGACGCCGTGGCCGATAAGCTTCTTGCGCGCGGCATTGACCACGTCGACGCTGAACTGGTCTTCATGGTTGAGCACGATGGCTTCCCCGGTCAGGTCGCTGCGCTCGTGCTCGACCAGCTTGGCAAAGCCATCGCTGACGTCGGGCGCCATCATCATGTCGGAGAGCACGCGCACCGCGCCGAACTTCTTGTGGCGGGCGCGGATGTTGATGAGCTTGGTCGAGCGGCCATTGTCGGCCGTGCGGAACTCCTCGGCCACCACGAGGTTGGTGAAGAAAGCCCGCTCGATGGCATCGCTATGGGCGGCGCCCGCCAGTTCGGCAATGCGCAGCTGGCAGCCGAAAGCCAGGTCCGCATAGCCAAGCCGGACGGCATTGGCCATCAGCTTGCGCAGCTTTTCGGGATCGGTGAAGGTTTTGGGGTCTGGAATGTTCATTCGCTACCCTAGGCCATCGGCCGGCAAATAGCGAATGGTAAGGCGAGCCAGGACGCCGCAGCGCAAAGCAAAAGGGCCCGGCTTGCGCCGGACCCCTCGTATTCTCAAACCCGAAGCGGCTTAGGCCGACTTCTTGTCGTCGTCGTCCTTGACCTCTTCGAAGTCGGCATCGACTACATCGTCGTCGCCATCATCGTCGGTGCCGTTGGCCTTGGCTTCGGCTTCCGCCTGCGATGCCTTGTACATGGCCTCGCCCAGCTTCATCGAGGCCTGGGCCAGCGCGTCGGTCTTTTCCTTGATCACGTCGCCGTCTTCGCCTTCGATCACGCCCTTGAGGTCGGTGATCGCGGTTTCGATGGCGGCCTTGTCCTCGGCCGAAACCTTGTCGCCATATTCCTTGAGCGACTTTTCGGTCGAGTGGATCAGGCTCTCGCCCTGGTTCTTGGCTTCGACGGCTTCGCGCTTCTTCTTGTCCGATTCAGCGTTCTGCTCGGCTTCCTTGACCATCTTCTCGATGTCGGCGTCGCTGAGGCCACCCGAGGCCTGGATGCGGATCTGCTGCTCCTTGCCGGTGCCCTTGTCCTTGGCCGAGACGTTGACGATGCCGTTGGCGTCGATGTCGAAGGTGACTTCGATCTGCGGCACGCCGCGCGGCGCCGGAGGAATGCCGGCGAGGTCGAAATTGCCGAGCAGCTTGTTGTTGGCGGCCATCTCGCGCTCGCCCTGGAACACGCGGATGGTCACCGCGCTCTGGTTGTCCTCGGCGGTCGAGAAGGTCTGGCTCTTCTTGGTCGGGATCGTGGTGTTGCGGTCGATCAGGCGGGTGAACACGCCACCCAGCGTCTCGATGCCGAGGCTGAGCGGGGTCACGTCGAGCAGCAGCACGTCCTTGACGTCGCCCTGCAGCACGCCGGCCTG
>CBIHQV010000064.1:0-11028 GCA_966212275.1 uncultured Devosia sp. | reverse complement strand
ACCGGGCAGGTGTTGAGATGGCACTTGCGCATCATGATGCAGCCGGCCGCGATCAATGGCGCGGTCGAGAAGCCGAACTCGTCGGCGCCGAGCAGGGCGCCGATCAGCACGTCGCGGCCGGTCTTGAGACCGCCATCGACCTGCAGGACGACGCGCGAGCGCAGGCGGTTGAGCACCAGCGTCTGGTGGGTTTCGGCGAGGCCGATTTCCCACGGGCCGCCGGCGTGCTTGAGCGAGGTCAGCGGGGACGCACCGGTGCCGCCATCGTAGCCGGAGACGGTGATGTGATCGGCGCGTGCCTTGGCGACGCCGGCCGCAACCGTGCCGACGCCGACTTCGGACACTAGCTTGACCGAGATGTCGGCCTGCTCATTGACGTTCTTGAGGTCGTAAATGAGCTGGGCGAGATCTTCGATGGAATAGATGTCGTGGTGCGGCGGCGGACTGATGAGGCCCACGCCGGGCGTCGAGTGACGGGTCTTGGCGACGATCCAGTCGACCTTGTGACCGGGCAACTGACCGCCTTCGCCGGGCTTGGCGCCCTGCGCGACCTTGATCTGGAGCTGGTCGGCATTGACCAGATATTCGGTGGTGACGCCGAAGCGGCCGGACGCAACCTGCTTGATGGCCGAGCGCAACGGGTTGCGCGAGCCATCGGCCAGGGGCTTGTAGCGGTCGGGTTCCTCGCCGCCTTCGCCGGTGTTGGACTTGCCGCCAATGCGGTTCATCGCCTGGGCGAGGGTGGTGTGGGCTTCGCGCGAGATCGAGCCGAAGCTCATGGCGCCCGTGACGAAGCGCTTGACGATGTCGACAGCCGGCTCGACTTCATCGAGCGGCACGGCTTCGCCGAGCGGCTTGATGTCGAAGAGGTTGCGGATGGCCAGGTAGCCGTTTTCGCCGGAGTTCACGCGAGCGGCAAAGCTGTTGTAGCGATCCTGCGCGGTTTCGGGCGATTCATCGCGGGTGCGGACGGCGTGCTGGAGATCGGCAACGACGTCCGGGCTCCATGCATGCTTCTCGCCGCGGATGCGGTACATATATTCGCCGCCGACATCGAGTGCCTTGCGCAGCACGATATCGTCGCCAAAGGCGTCGCGATGGCGCCGCACAGTTTCCTCGGCGACTTCGGCCAGGCCCACGCCCTCGATGGTGGTGGCGGTGCCGAAGAAGAAGCGCTTTACGAATTCGGTCGAGAGGCCAACGGCGTCGAAGATCTGGGCGCCGCAATAGGACTGGTAGGTCGAGATGCCCATCTTGGACATGACCTTGAGCAGGCCCTTACCCACGCTCTTGATGTAGCGATAGACCACCTCGTGGGCATCGACCTCGGCCGGGAATTCGCCTTCGGCATGGAGGGCCGAGAGCGTTTCGAAGGCCAGGTAGGGGTTGATGGCTTCGGCGCCGTAGCCGGCCAGCATGGCGAAATGGTGCATCTCGCGGGCTTCGCCGGTTTCGACGACGAGGCCCGAGGAGGTGCGCAGGCCCTTGCGGATCAGGTGGTGATGCACGGCCGCCGTCGCCAACAAGGCCGGGATGGCGATGCGGTCGGATGCGACGAGCCGGTCGGACAGCACGATGATGTTGTATTCACCGGCAATGGCGGCCTCGGCCGCTTCGCTGATGGCGGTGATAGCCGCTTCCATACCCACCGCGCCCATATCGGCCGGGTAGGTGATGTCGATGGTCTTGGTCTTGAACTGGTTGGTGTCCATGTCACCGATGGCGCGGATCTTTTCGAGATCCTCGTTGGTGAGAATGGGCTGACGCACTTCGAGGCGCTTCTCCTTGGAGGCGCCGGCCAGATCGAAGATGTTCGGACGCGGGCCGATGAAGCTGACGAGCGACATCACCGATTCCTCGCGGATCGGATCGATGGGCGGGTTCGTCACCTGCGCAAAGTTCTGCTTGAAGTAGGTGTAGAGGAGCTTGGACTTTTGGCTCAGGGCCGAAATCGGTGTGTCGGTGCCCATCGAGCCCACGGCTTCCTGGCCGGTGGTGGCCATGGGCGCCATCAGGATCTTGATGTCTTCCTGGGTGTAACCGAAGGCCTGCATGCGATCGAGCAGCGACTCCGACGTCACCGGGGCCTTGGGCTCGGTTTCGGGCAGGTCTTCGAGCACGATCTGGCTGCGAGCCAGCCACTCAGCATAGGGGTTCTTGGTGGCGAGCGTGCGCTTGATCTCGTCGTCGGAGATGATGCGGCCCTCTTCGAGGTCGATCAGCAGCATGCGGCCGGGCTGCAGGCGCCAGCGCTCGACAATGTCCTCGTCGGGAATGTCGAGCACGCCCGATTCAGAGGCGAGGACGACGTGTCCTTCCTTGGTCACCAGGTAGCGGGCAGGGCGCAGGCCGTTGCGGTCGAGCGTGGCCACGACGTAGCGGCCGTCCGACAGCGACATGGCGGCCGGACCGTCCCACGGCTCCATCAGAGCGGCGTGATACTCGTAGAAGGCCCGGCGCGTCTCATCCATGAGCGGGTTGCCGGCCCAGGCTTCGGGGATCAGCATCATCGCGGCATGGGGCAGCGAATAGCCGCCGCGCACGAGGAATTCGAGCGCGTTGTCGAAGCAGGCGGTGTCGGACTGACCTTCATAGGAGATCGGCCAGATCTTGGTGATGTCGTCGCCGAAGAGCGGCGAAGAGACCGAAGCCTGGCGGGCGGCCATCCAGTTGACGTTGCCGCGGATGGTGTTGATTTCACCATTGTGCGTGGTCATGCGGTAGGGATGGGCCAGCTTCCAGGACGGGAAGGTGTTGGTCGAAAAGCGCTGGTGCACGAGGGCAATGGCGCTCTCAAAGCTCTCGTCGCTGAGATCGGGGTAAAAGGCCTTGAGCTGGGCGGCCAGGAACATGCCCTTATACACCAGCGTACGGGCCGACATGGACACGACATAGAAGCCGTTGTCGCCATCGCTTTCGGGAATGGCGGCATAGACGGTGTTGGAGATCACCTTGCGCACGATCAGGAGCTTGCGCTCGAACTCGTCGAGCGAGAGGCCCTCGGGGCGCGCAACGATCATCTGCTCTATGATGGGCTGGGTGGTGATGACGCCTTCGCTCAGCGGCGAGTTGTCGGTCGGCACCACGCGCTCGCCGAGCAGGGTCAGGCCCTCGCGGGCGAAGACGCCGCGCACGGCTTCGGCGCAACGATCACGCAGGTCTACGATGTTGGGGTAGAACAGCATGGCCACGGCGTAGTGGTTCTTTTCGGGCAAGGCGAAGGGCAGGACCTTGCTGAAGAAGGCGTGCGGGGTCTGCACCAGGATGCCGGCGCCGTCACCCATCAAAGGGTCGGCGCCCACGGCACCGCGGTGTTCGAGGTTCTCGAGGATTTCGAGACCCTTCTCGACCACTTCGTGGCTGGGCTTGTTCTTGATGTTGGCGATCATGCCGATGCCGCAGGCATCGTGCTCGTTGGCCGGATCGTAGAGACCCTGGGCGGCGGGACGACCAGTAACGACGCGGCGGCCATGCTCGATCAAGGTAGTGACATTGGCTTTGCTCGTCGTGACCGGGGTTTGGGATCCGTTCCGCGCGTGTGCCATGGCATGTTCCTCGTTCGTTGTGTCGCGCCCGTTGCCGGGCTCTGTCGCTATGTCGTGTGCATCCTGATGATGCCGGTTCCCCGGCGGGCTGGATGCGTTATCGTCCTCAGGTGGGCGCGTTGTTCAGGCGGGTCGTACTACAACAGTACGGCTCGAAAGAGCAAACGTGTCCATGCGTGGGGAGTGGCGCTGCATCCAAATGGCCACTCAATTCGGGCTGGTCTTCTGCTTCCGCTGAGCGAAAGACTTCGGACCATCTTCAACCCCGCCTATCCGTTTCCGCTCATCTAGAGCGGTCCAGCCGGACCAGCGTGCGTGCTTGCCGCGGAGAGCGGGGCGACGCGTCAGATAGGACAGAAGTGCTGCCCTAACCCCTGCACATTTGCATAATTCCAAACTGTGAGCAAGCGCCTTTGCCATGCTTCCGTCACATAAAATAGGACTTTGCCAATTTTTGTGTAGGAAACAATAGGAAAGGCGCGGGGCGCTGGCCTTTGCAGGCCGAAGGGCGGCCCGTGTCAGGGCGTAACGATG
The DNA here is from genome assembly GCA_966212275.1 of uncultured Devosia sp. GTDB lineage: Bacteria > Pseudomonadota > Alphaproteobacteria > Rhizobiales > Devosiaceae > Devosia. The sequence goes on along the minus strand of CBIHQV010000064.1, from coordinate 6,949 downwards.
TCGACCTCGCTGCCGTTCATGTCATAGGTGACGCGGCCGCCGGTCCAACCGTCGTCCAGCTCCGCCCGGACTTCGACCACGAGGCGGTCATCCTCGGGGGTCATGAACAGGACTGAGCGCGAAATGGTGTAGCGAAAGACGCTCATGCCGGCGATGCCCATGCGCTCGATAGTGCGCTGCTCGAGGTCCGCGAGCATGTCGGCATCGAGCGAGGCGATGTCGGCCAGGGTGAAGGGGCGGTCGAGCGTGGGGCCAAGCGGGGTTCCGGCCATCATCGATTCGCCGCGCGTCATCGAATCGCCGTCGATGTAGATCTCGGCGATCTCGCCGGGATTTTGCGGGTCTTCCATCTGCACAATCGCCTTGGTGTCGTCGATGAAGATCTCGGCATAGCGGGCACTGGGCCCGAATTCCTCGCCGAGGCGCGCGAGGGTATTCGCCACCGTGGCCGGGGCGAGCCAGGGGCCGAGCTCGGCCTGCTCGCCTTGCGGCAGGATGACATTGACCACCTGGGCATTGGCGGTGAGGAAGACCGAGCCGACACCGCCGCCGGGCTGGGCGAAGTGCACTTCCCAGAGCGGAATGAGCTTCTTGCTGGTGCGGGTGGTCGGCATGGTGCCTTCGATCTCGGTGATCCGCGCCTTGGGCAAGGCGAAGGCATCGATGGCGGCGTTCTTGACCTCGGGCAGGCGGTCGAGGGGCAGGTCGGCCAACGGGAAGGGCTTGGTGTCGCCCATGCCCATGGCAGTGAAATTGAGCATGCTGATGCCGGCACGCACGATCTGGCCGTCCCAATAGTAATCAGTGGTCTGCTCGGGGTCGGTGGCGTGGTCGGCGGTGATGGCGACATCGTCTTTGCCGATGGTGATGTCGTGGATCAGGGCGGCGCCGATTTCGTCGGTCAGCGCCTGCTGCACTTCGGCCATGGGCCAGTCGTCGCTGGCCAGCAGGTCCTCGGCGTAGGCCCCGGGTGCGAAAGTCAGTGCGGTTGCGCAGAGCAGGCAGGCATGGCGAAGGCGGTGAAAGGGCGAGTACATGGCAAGCCTCCCAGGGCACTGGACCTCAATGTAGCCCAAGATTGGGGTCGATGCACTGACTGGCGGATGAATGGGTCGTTCAGGGTGGCGACGGCTGCTAGAAACGCAAACGCAACGATAGCTTGGAGATTGGACGCATGGCAGTCAAACGGATGGACAATGTCGGCATCGTCGTGGACGACCTCGACGTGACGATCGACTTCTTTGCCGAACTCGGGCTTGAGCTCGAGGGACGCGCCATGATCGAGGGCGAATGGGCCGGACAGGTCACGGGGCTGGGCGATCAGCATGTCGAAATCGCCATGATGCGCACGCCTGATGGCTATAGCCGGCTGGAGCTCTCGCGCTTCATCAGGCCCGCTGTGGTTGAGGATCATCGTGCTGCACCGGTCAATGGGCTGGGCTATCTTCGGGTGATGTTCGCGGTGGATGACCTCGGCGAAACGCTGGAGCGGCTCGGGAGCCGAGCGCAGCTCGTTGGCGATGTCGTCGACTATCAGGGCGTCTACCGGCTCTGCTACATCCGCGGGCCGGGCGGGCTGCTGATCGGGCTGGCGCAGGAGCTCGGGTGATCGCGCCAAACTGAAAGGCGCAGCCCTTGCGGACTGCGCCTTCTATCGTCACCGGGAGGTGAGGTCAGTGGTCGACGCGGCGACTAGTTGACCGACTTGTCCTCGATGGTGGGCTGGGTGCCGGCATTGATCTGGATGGAACGCGGCTTCTTGCTTTCGGGCAGTTCGCGCTTCAGTTCCAGGTGCAGCAGGCCGTTTTCGAGGCTGGCGCCGTTGACCTCGACATAGTCGGCAAGCTGGAAACGCAGCTCGAAGGCGCGTTCGGCAATGCCGCGATGGAGGAATTCACGGGCCTTGTCAGCGGGTTCGGCTGCCTTGGCGCCCTTGACGACCAGGCTGTTTTCCTTGGTCTCGATGGCGATGTCGCCATTGGCGAAGCCGGCGACGGCGATCGAGATGCGGTAGGCGTCTTCGCCGGTGCGCTCGATATTGTAGGGAGGATAGGTCTTGGCTTCCTGCCCGACGAGCGTGTCCAGACGATTGAAGACGCGGTCAAAGCCGACGGTTGAACGATAGAAGGGAGAAAAATCGATGGTCTGCATAGTCACATTCTCCGTAAAGCAACGTGGATGTCCCGGTGGTCTCGTTCAGGGCTCCCAGCATTAGGCGAGCGATGAGTTTCCGAGGTCGGGGTTCCCGGGAAGTCCGGCGAACGATTGAGATATGGGACGCGATTTTTCGGGTTCAAGGCCTGCGCCAGATGAATGAAATCTGAACCGAAAATGAACGCAGCGATCCGTTCGAGTTCAGGCTCACTGGCCTAGAACAGGGTCAATGCGGTTCATCACCCGCCCCCCGCATGGGCCGCATCGCATGGAAACCGGTGTCTCCTCAGGAGATGCCGGTTTTCCTTTTTCAACCTGTCTGCTCTAAGACTGAGGGCGCTTTGCGGGACCCAATATGAACGCCATCGTCGATCCCAATGGACCAAGCCTGGTCAGTATCCCGTCCAATCCGATGCCGGAGGGCGGGCGGGTCGGGTTTTTCAAGACCAGCGACAATGTGCAATTGCGCTATGCCACCTGGCCGAAGTCGGAGGGGGCGCAGCGGGGCACGATTTGCCTCGTGCAGGGGCGCACCGAGTTCATCGAGAAGTATTTCGAGACGGTCGCCGATTTCCGGCGGCGCGGCTTTGCCGTGGCGACATTCGACTGGCGCGGGCAGGGCGGATCGGACCGGCTGATCGGCAATCGCAAGCTCGGCTATGTCGATAAGTTCGAAGATTACTGGACGGACCTGCACAGCTTCCACGCCGAAATCCTGCTGCCCGATTGCCCGCCGCCATTTTACCTGGTGGGTCATTCGATGGGCGGACTGGCCTCGCTGCTGGCTGGCGCCAATGACCGGATGATGTTTGACCGCGTGTTCCTGTCGGCGCCTATGCTGGCGCTCGACCGGCAGCCGCTTGGCATGACCGGGATGGCGCGGCTGGGCGAGACGCTGAGTTTTTTGGGGCTGGGCCAGATGCCCGTGGGCCGCAAGGCGGACAAGCCGATGTCGGAGGCGACATTTCCGGGCAATCCGCTGACCGGCGACCTGCTCCGCTACATGCGGGCGGTCGATGCGATCAAGGCGCGGCCCGATCTTGAAATCGGCGTGCCCACGGTGCGCTGGGCGGCGTCGGCTTTTGGCGCCATGGCAGAAGCGGGGCAGGACAATTTTGCCGCGCGCATCCGCGTGCCGCTGCTGATGCTGGCAGCGGCGCGCGACGAGGTGGTGTCGACGGCCGCGATCGAGCAATTGGGGCTGCGCATGCGCACCGGGCGGCATGTAGTGATCGCCGGGGCGCGGCATGAACTGTTCATGGAAACCGACAATATTCGTGGCCAGGTGCTGGCGGCGTTCGACGCGTTTATCACCGAGCAAAGCGCCTAGGGATTTTTCTTTACTGTGAGCGCTTTAAACGGCCAGTAACGGAAAGCGCGCTATGGTCCGCCGCGCCAGAACGGCGCTGCAGGGACCAGTAGGTGTTTTTCAGAAAAGCCATCAGGCGATTTCTCGCCGATGACCGGGGTAATGTGGCCATCATCTGCGCGGTGGCCTTCCTGCCGATATTGGTGATTGCAGGCGGCGCGACCGATATTGCGCGGCACGAAGCTTATCGCGTGCAATTACAGGATGGCGTGGACCGCGCCGTGCTGGCAGCGGCATCCCTGACACAGACCAGGCCGATCCAGGAGACAGTCGAGGATTATCTGCAGACCCTGGCCTTTGCCGAAGAGGTGGTGCTCGATGTCGACCACAGCACCTCGACCACCCAGCGCCAGGTGACCGTGCTGGCCACCTACGAAATGGCCACGGCCTTCCTGCCGCTCCTGGGCATCAATTCGATTTCGGTCAGCGCCAGGGCCCGCGCGGTGGAGCGGCGCAAGAATATCGAGATTTCGCTGATGCTCGATATTTCCGGCTCGATGCGCTTTCGCGAGCCCGCCTCCGCACCGACCCGCATCAGCCTGATGATTCCGGCGGCCAAGGGGTTCATCGATGCCATCGTCACCCCGGCCACCTCGGCCTATACGTCGGTCAGCATCGTGCCCTATGCCGGCTCGGTCAATCCGGGGCAGTTGGTGTTCAACGGCTTGGGCGTGCCGCGGCAGCACAATTATTCGTCCTGCGTGGAATTCGGCGTCAACGACTTCGGCGTGGGCCTCATTCCGTTCAACCAGCGCACGCAGACGGCGCATTTCACGGTCAACCATCAGGGCGTCAACGAGCCGAACCTGGAATGGTCGTGGTGCCCCTATGAAGCGACATCGATCACCTATCTCTCCAATAGCGCCACAACGCTCAAGGCGCGCATCGATGCGATGAAGATGCACGACGGCACCGGCACGGCCATCGCCATGAACTGGGGCATGCTGCTGCTGGAGCCGGCGGCGCAGCCGATGATGGCCCAGGCGGCCGCGAACGGCATGATCCCGGCGCAGTTCGCCAACCGGCCTTCGGCGTTCAACGACCCGGATACGCTCAAGTTCATCGTGCTGATGACCGACGGCGATATCTCGGCGCAATACCGGCCCAACACCTATGCCTATCCGCGCAATCCGGCGGTGAGCAACGCTACCTCGATGGCCCGCGAAGTGGCGCGCGACAAGATGTATGCGGTGTGCAACCGCGCCAAGCAGAATGGCGTCGTCGTGTTCACCATCGGCTTCCAGCTCACCAGCACCGGCCAGACCGAGATGCGCAACTGCGCCTCGAGCCCCAGCCATTTCTACGACGTGGCTGGGCTCGACATCGCTGCGGCGTTCCAATCCATCGCCACCTCGATCCAGAAAATCCGGCTTACCGAGTGATGCGGCGCTTTCCAACTATTGTCAGGCGATTTGGGCGGGACCGGCGCGGGGTTTCGGCCGTTGAGTTCGCGCTGGTCGCGCCGATGCTGTTCGCGGTGATCTTCGGCAGCATCGAAGCGGGCTGGACGATGGTGCAGACCATCATGCTCGATCGGGCGCTCGATACGACGGTGCGGGCACTGCGCATCGGGGAAATGGCCAACCCCACGCAGTCGAGCGTGCGCGCGGCGATCTGCGCGGAGGCGATGATCCTGGCCGATTGCACGACGACGCTGGCGCTCGAATTCATTCCCATTGTCAGCGCGTCCAGCTACCCCACCGACGCGGAGCGCTGCGTCGACCGCAGCGGCGCGATCAACCCCGTGCTGCGGTTCAACGCGGGCGCACGGTCGCAGATGGTGTTCGTGCGCGCCTGCTTCGTGGTCGATCCGTTAACGCCGGGCCTAGGCCTCGGGCTGGCGCTGCCCAAGGACGAGACCGGGGGCTATCGCATCATCGCCAAGTCCGGCTTCGTCAACGAGCCGGCATGATGGTGCAACTGCTCAAAAGGCTGGTGCGGGACCGGCGCGGCGCCTCGGCAGTGGAATTCGCACTGATCCTGCCGCTGTTGCTGGCGGTGATCTTGGGCACGGTGACGGTGTTCGACCTGTTCCGGACGGCCCAATCAGCCGAAAAGGGCACGTTCACTGTGGGCGACATGCTGTCGCGGCAGACGGCGATCACCACGACGACGTTGAGCTCGATGGCGACATTCATCGAGCAGAGCGTCGACTTCCGCGGCATGGCTCGGCTGCGGGTGAGCAGCATCTCCAATGTGGCGGGCACCCTGGTGCTGGATTGGTCGAAGACGGTGGGCGACGCCAATATCGCCATCGACGCCATCGACTATTCGGTGGTCCCGGCGATCGCGGTCAATGACTCGGTGATTTTGACGGAGTCGTTCATACCGCACCGCGCCTTCGTCTCGGCGTTCGGATTTGACCGCATCATCTATAGCAACAAGGCTGTGCACCGGCCGCGCTTCGTCAGCAAGATCGCCTGGCAGTAGCGGCTGGTCAGCTCGCGTTGACCAGGGCCAGGGCCTTTTCCAGGAGCTCGGGGGTGGCCGCGGCGACGACATTGCCGCCGGCAGTGGGTTCGCTGCCGTCCCAGCAGGAAATCGCCCCGCCCGCTTCGCGGATGATGGGGACGAGGGCCGCGATATCGTAGGTATTGAGGCGCGGCTCGATGACGAGGTCGGCATGGCCGGCGGCCAAAAGGGCGTAGCCGTAGCAATCCATGCCGAAGCGCTGCAGGCGGGTCGCGGCCTCGATGGCTTCCCACTTGCCCCAGTTTTCGCCCTTGAACAGGTTGGGCGTGGTGGTGAAGACGCGAGCGGGGGCCAGCTCGGTCTGGCCGCTGCTGCGGATGGGGGTGGTGGTGTCGCCGCGGCGATAGGTGGCGCGGCCGGGGACGGCGAGGAAGGTTTCGCCGATAAAGGGCTGGCTCATGATGCCTGCAATGGCGACGCCGTCCTGGGCGAAGCCGATTAGCGTGCCCCAGACCGGAGCGCCGGAAATGAAGGCGCGCGTGCCATCGACCGGGTCGATGATCCAGCTATCGCGGCTGTCGCCGGTGGCGCCCCACTCTTCGCCGATGATGGCGTGATCGGGGAAGGCTTCGGCGATGACGGCGCGAATGGCGGTTTCGGCGCCGCGATCGGCCTCGGTGACCGGGTCGAAGCCGACGGTGTATTTGTTATCGACGGCGAGGCTGGTGCGGAACAGCGGCAGGGTGCGGGTCGCCGCGGCATCGGCGGCGGCAAGCAGGGTGGCTTCGACTTTGGCGAGATCGAGGGTCATGGGCGGGTCCGGGGGCACGACCTCGTGGTTCGACAAGCTCACCATGAGGTCTACTGAGGGTATGCGTTTCTTACGCATGCGCCGATTGTTCCGCCACCACCAATCGTCACCCTCGGGCTTGACCCGAGGGGTCTGTACTGGCTGCATCACTGGCAAAGTGAAGAGCCCTCGGGTCAAGCCCGAGGGTGACGACCGAGTTTGGG
>CBIHQV010000063.1:0-11976 GCA_966212275.1 uncultured Devosia sp. | reverse complement strand
CGCCATGCACCTGCCACTCCTCGCCATGCGCCAGCGGCGGCAGGCTCGGCGTCTTGCGCAGGCCCAGGTCCAGCGCGATGAAATAGAACGACGAGCCGATCCAGGCGATAGCCGTGATCACATGCAGCCAGCGCACGGCAAACATCAGCCATTCGTAGGCAATCGCGTAATCCGGCATTGTTCTCTCCAGTGGGGCCCCGTTCCTCTCTCCATCGGGGAGAGGTGGCTCGGCGAAGCCGAGTCGGTGAGGGGGATGGTCGTCTCCGCCAAGGATTCAAAGCGAGCCACCGCTCCCCCTCATCCGGCGCTGCGCGCCACCTTCTCCCCGATGGGGAGAAGAAAAGGGCGGGCCGAGACCCGCCCTCTCACTCAGATTATGACGATCAAGCCGGCGGGTTCACGCCTTCGACGTACCAGTCCATGCTCAGCAGCTCGCCATCGGTCAACGTCACGCCAGCGGCGACGCGTTCGGCGCCGGTGTGGTCGTTGATCGGGCCGGTGAAGATGTGGAACGAGCCATCGGCCTGGCCAGTCTTGATGGCTTCGGCTGCAGCGACGACGTCGGCCGGGATCGACTCGTTATACGGCCCGATCTGCACTTCGCCTTCCTTGATCCCCGGCCAGCGGTCGGCGCTGCTCCAGTTGCCGTCGATGACGGCCTGGGCCGACTGCACATAGGTCGGACCCCAATTGTCGATGATCGAGGTGAGCTGCGCCTTGGGGGCGAAAGCCGACATGTCGGCACCCTGGCCGAAACCGCCGACAATGCCGCGCTCCTCGGCAACCTGCAGGGCTGCCGGGCCGTCGGTGTGCTGGGCGATCACGTCGATGCCCTGGTCGATCATGGCACGGGCGGTGTCGGCTTCCTTAGCCGGGTCGTTCCAGGTCGAGATATAGACCGGGGTAATGGTGAATTCAGGGTTCACCTTGCGTGCGGCGAGCACGAAGGCGTTGATGCCCATCACCACTTCCGGGATCGGGAAGGAGCCGACATAACCGGCCTTGCCGGTCTTGGAGAGATGGCCGGCGATCGTGCCGCAGACGGCGCGGCCTTCATAGAAGCGCGCATTGTAGGTCGCGACATTGTCCGAGCGCTGGTAGCCGGTGGCATGCTCGAACTTCACGTCCGGGAACTGCTGGGCAACCTTGATGACATAGTCGCCATAGCCGAAGCTGGTGGCGAAGATCAGCTTGTGGCCGGACTGGGCCAGTTCGCGCAGCACGCGCTCGCAGTCCGGACCCTCGGGCACGTTCTCGACGATGGTCGGCTCGGCAACGGCGTCGCCCAGCGTTTCCTTCATGAACTTGGCGCCGGTGGCGTGGCCGAAGTTCCAGCCATTGTCGTTGACCGTACCGATCAGCATGAAGCCGACCTTGAGCGGCTCGGTCTGCGCGAAGGCCTTGGTGCCGAGCAGCGGCAGGGCCGCGGCGGCAGCGCCGACCTTGAGGATATTGCGGCGGGTGATTGTCATTTGTCTCTCCTGAATGACTTTTCTTGGTTGATCGAGCGGCCTTTGGGGCCACTCAATTGCTGGGCAGGAACGGCTTGCCGAGGCAGGCCGGTGCATTGGTGGAAGCATCGCGCCGGATCGAAATCAGCACAAGCACGACGACGGTCGCGAGGTATGGCAGGGCAGCCCAAAGCTCGGCCGGAATAGCGGCCAGCGGCCCGCCGCCGGCCTTGGCATAGAGCTCCATGGTCATGACAAGGCCAAAGAGGTAGGCGCCAGCAAGCAGGCGGAACGGCCGCCACGAGGCAAACACCACCAGCGCCACGGCAATCCAGCCGCGACCGGCAGTCATGCGGTCGGCCCATTGCGGCGTGAGCAGCAGCGGGAAGCAGGCGCCGGCTATGCCCGCCATGGCGCCGCCAAAGGCCACCGCCGCGTAACGGACGCCGATCACCGAATAGCCGATGGAATGGGCCGAATGATCGTTCTCGCCGACGGCGCGCAGGATCAGGCCGGCACGGGTGCGCTTGAGGAAGTACCAGATGGCCACGACCATGAAGAGCGCGAAATAGACCAGCGCCGAATAGCCGAACAGCACGCGGAGCATCGGATGCGTCGCCAGCTCGGCCGGAAACAGCGGGCCAAGGAGCGTCACGGGCTTGGCGCTATAGCCCTGCCCGGCCAGGGCCGAAAAGCCGGTGCCGAAAATGGTCAGCGCCAGCCCGGTCGCGGTCTGATTGGCCGAAAGGCTGAGGGTCAGGAAGCCGAAGATCAGCGACGTCGCCACCCCCGCCGCCGCGGCCAGCAGGATGGCCAGGTAATGGTTGCCGGTGACGAAGACGATGATGAAGGCGGTGATCGCCCCGACCAGCATCATGCCTTCGACGCCCAGATTGAGCACGCCGGCTTTTTCGACCACCAGCTCGCCCAAGGCGGCGATCAGGATCGGCGTCGAGGCGCCGACCACGGTGACGATAATGGCAATGAGCAATTCGGGGGTCATGCGCGCGCCTCCACGGCCCGCACTACCCGTCTGACGCGGTAGCGAATGAGGATGTCGCCCGCGAGGAGGAAGAACAGCATCATCGCCTGGAACACGCCGGTGGCCGAACTGGAGAGCCCGATCGTGGTCTGCGCCACCTCGCCACCGACAAAGGTGATGGCCATGACGATGCCGGCAAAGATCACGCCCAGCGGATTGAGCCGTCCGAGGAAGGCGACGATGATGGCGGTGAAGCCGTAATTGGTCGGGAAGCCGGGCACCATGCGCTGGAACGGCCCCGCCACTTCGAGCATGCCCGCCATGCCGGCGAGCCCGCCGCTGACCAGCAGCGCCAGCCAGATGGTCTTGTGTTCGGAAAACCCGCCATAGCGGGCCGCATGCGGCGCCGCACCGACCACCTTCATCTGATAGCCGAAGACCGAGCGGGACATGATGAACCAGGCGACGATTGCCACCACGATGGCGATTGGCACGCCGGCATGGACGATCGTCGTCGGAATAATCGTCGGCAGCCGCGCCGCCTCGGAAAATATCCGGGTCTGCGGAAAGCCCATGCCCATGGGGTCCTTCCAGGGGGCGCGGACAAGATAATAGATCAGTTGCACCGAGGCATAGGTCAGCATCAGCGAGGTCAGGATTTCGTTGACGTTGAGCCGCGTCCGCAGCAGCGCCGGAATGGCGGCATAGGCCGCGCCGCCCAGCACGCCGGCGACGAACATGGTGGGCAATATCCACCAGCCGGTCATGCCATGGGTGGCCAGCGCGACCCAGGTCGCGGCCAGCCCGCCAATGATGTATTGCCCCTCGGCGCCGATGTTCCAGACATTCGCGCGATAGGCGATGGAAAGGCCGACGCCGATGATGACCAGCGGCGCGGCCTTGACCCCGAGATCCTGCCATTTGAACGAATTGGTCAGCGGCGTCAGGAAGATTTCGCGCACCGCGCCGATGCCGTCATAGCCAATCAGCGAGAAGATGATGGCGCCGACAATCATGGTCAGCGCGACCGCGGCAATCGGCGTCGCATAGGTCATGAGCCTCGACGGCTCGAGGCGCTTCTCAAGCCGGAACTGCATCTTGTGCCTCCGTACCATGCACGCCGCCCATCAGGAGCCCGATCTCTTCCACCGTCACCTCGCCCGTTGGCCGCGCCGGCGACAGATGCCCCATATTGATCACCGCCATCGTGTCGCACAGCGCCATCAGCTCATCGAGATCCTGGCTGATCACCACGATGGCCGAACCGGCCGCCGCCAAGTCCGCCAGAGCCTGATGGATCGCCGCCGCAGCGCCCGCATCGACGCCCCAGGTTGGCTGGCTCACCACCAGCACGCTGGGCTTTTGCAGGATTTCCCGGCCCATGATGTATTTTTGCAGGTTCCCGCCCGACAGCGAACCGGCGGTCGAGGCCGGTCCCAGCGCCTTGACGGCGAAATCGGCGATGACCTTACCGGTATAGCTCTTGGCGGCGCCGGCATTGATGAAGCCCAGATTGACCATGCCGGGCCGCTCGCGCGCCGTCAGCACGGAATTCTCCGAGAGGCTGAACACCGCCACCGCGCCATGCCCGTTGCGCTCCTCGGGCACCGAACTCAGTCCATGCCGCCGCCTGGCGCTGGGGCTCATGCCACCGATGGGTATATCCCCCAGCTTGATCGCATAGGGATCGCTGCGCAATTCGCCATCGAGCGCCAAGAGCAGCTCGTTCTGCCCATTGCCGGCCACCCCGGCTATGCCGAAGATTTCGCCCGCGCGCACTGAAAAGCAGACATTGCGCAACGCCGTGCCGAAATGGTCGGGCGCCGGCATTGCGAGGCCGTTGACATGCAACCGGGGCGCGCCAAACGCCTTGTCGCGGGTTTTGACGATGTCCTTGAGGCCGGCGCCGATCATCTTTTCGGCCAGCGAACGGCTCGTCTCCTGCCTGGGGTCGCAGGTATCGACCAGCTTGCCGCCGCGCAGGATCGTCGCCGTATCGCACAGCGCCTTGATCTCATGCAGCTTGTGGGAAATGTAGAGGATCGAACAGCCCTGCGCCGCCAGCTTGCGCAGCACGTCGAACAATTGCTCGACCTCCTGCGGCGTCAGCACCGAGGTTGGTTCGTCCATGATCAGCAGCTTCGGCTCAAGCAGCAGCGCCCGCACGATTTCGATGCGCTGGCGCTCGCCGACCGACAGGGTCGCTACTGTTCTATGTGGGTCGAGCAAAAGGCCATATTTGGCCATGACCTCGCGGATGCGCGCCTCCAGCTCCCGCGACGGGATTTTGGCATCCATGCCGAGCGCGATATTCTCGAGTACGGTCAGCGCTTCGAACAGCGAGAAGTGCTGGAACACCATGCCGATGCCCAGCTTGCGGGCGGCCTTGGGGTTGGACACCACCACCGGCTGGCCGTCCCAGCGGATTTCGCCGGCATCGGGCTGCATGATGCCATAGATCATCTTGACCAGGGTGGACTTGCCCGCACCGTTCTCGCCCAGAAGCGCGTGAATTTCGCCCGGCTTGACGGCAAAGGTGACGTTGTCATTGGCGAGAACGCCGGGAAAGCGTTTGGTGATACCGGTCAATTCAAGCCGATACGGCATACTAGCGTCCAATCACCGCCCCCAGTGGTTTGGGGGCGCGTGCCCGCGCGATTTCAGCTTCCCGTTGCCCAATGTGGACCATAATTTCCGCTGCCGCCAGTGCCGCGATGACCTCGGGGCGCTTATCCCCAAGGCCTTGCTGACCGATGGGCAGCACCAGCCGACCGAGCGCCTCGGCGGCCCCGCCCTCGGCCCTGAACCAGCTTGAAAATCGGGCCCGCTTGGTTTGGCTGCCGACCATGCCGATATAGGGCGCGTCGACCCGCGCCAGCGCTTCGCGCGCGATCATGAAATCGAGCGCATGGTCATGCGTGAGGATGACGTAGGACGAGCCCTGCGGCGCCGATCGCACCACCGCTTCGGGCATGGCAACAGCGCGCGAGGCGATACCCTCAGGCAGGTCATCGAGCTCTTCGCGGCGCGTGTCGATCACTTCGAGCTGCACCGGCAGCAGGGTCAGGATTTGCGCCAGGGCACGCCCGACATGGCCAGCGCCGAACACATAAACATGCGGCAGGGCGGCATCCTCCGCTGCAACCTGCTCGGCCAGGCGGTCCCGCGTCGCCGCATCGGCGTAAGCGAGTTTCACCTCGACCCGGCCACCGCAGCATTGCCCGATCTCCGGGCCTAGCGGCACATCCATGGCTTCTTCGGCCTGCCCATTGGCGATGAGCCGGCGGGCATGCTCGATTACCATATATTCAAGCGCTCCGCCCCCGATGGTGCCGAAGAACGCCTTCGGGCCGACCAGCATGAACGTTCCCTGCGCGCGCGGCGAGGAGCCACGGACGGAGGTAAGCGTGCAAACGATGGCGTCGGGATTGGTGGCGAGGAAGGTGGTGAGTTGGGTGGTGCGGGCGGTCATGGGAAAGCACCATCATGCAGGCCAACCAACCCCCACCCTTGATCCCTCCCCACAGGGGGGAGGGAGACGATGGAACATCCGTCCGTGGCACAATCGGCCAGTCCGACGCTGAGCGAGCCTCCCTCCCCCCTGTGGGGAGGGAATGAGGGTGGGGGTGATGTCGAGATGACCACCGATCTCACCCCCGCACCTCCCGCTTCATCCGCTGCACCCCCATCAGCACCCGCTCGGGCGTCACCGGCGTATCGAGCCGCGGCGCCACGCGGTAATCCGCCACGCTTGCCACCGCCATCGACAACGCCTCGACCACGCTCATCGCCAGCATCAGCGGTGGTTCACCCACGGCCTTGGAGCGACCGATGGTCGGCTCGGCATTTTCTGACCATTCCGCCAGCTTGACGTTGAAGACTGCTGGCACGTCGGACGCGAGCGGGATCTTGTAGGTCGACGGCGCCTTGGTGCGGAGCTGCCCCTTGTCGTCCCACACCAGCTCTTCGGTGGTGAGCCAGCCCATGCCCTGGATGAAGCCGCCCTCGACCTGGCCGATATCGATGGCCGGATTGAGCGACTTGCCCACGTCATGGAGGATCTCGACACGATCGACGACATATTCGCCGGTCAGCGTATCGATGGTCACTTCGCTGACCGAGGCGCCATAAGCGAAATAGTAGAACGGATGCCCGCGCCCGGTGGCCCGATCCCAATGGATCTTCGGGGTCTCGTAGAAACCCGCCGCCGAAAGCTGCACGCGGTTGAGATAGGCCGAGGCGGCCAGTTCGGCGAAGGGCACGAATTTGGCGCCGGCCTGAATGCCACCCTGCACCCATGTCACGTCGGCTTCGGCCACCTGATGTAGCTTGGCCGCGTGCTTGACCAGCCGCTCCTTGATCTGCCGCGCGGCATCGTAAGCTGCCATGCCGTTGAGATCGGAACCCGACGAGGCCGCGGTCGCCGAGGTGTTCGGCACCTTGCCCGTGGTCGTCGCCATGATCTTGACCACGTCGAGCCCGACGCCAAAGGCATCGGCCAGCACCTGCGCGACCTTGATATAGAGCCCCTGCCCCATCTCGGTGCCGCCATGGCTGAGGTGAATCGAGCCATCCTTGTAGACATGCACCAGCGCGCCGGCCTGGTTGTACCAGGTGGCGGTGAAGGAGATGCCGAACTTGACCGGCGTCAGCGCGATGCCCTTTTTGAGGATCGGACTGCCCGCATTGTATTTTGTTATCGCCGCGCGGCGCGCCTGATAGTCGGAGCTGGCTTCCAGTTCGTCCACCACGCGGTGGATGATGTTGTCTTCCACGCTCTGGTGATAGGGCGTCACGTTGTCGGTGTCGGTGCCGTAGAAATTGGCCTTGCGGATATCGAGCGGGTCGCGTCCCAGCGCATAGGCGATGTCTTCGATCCAGCGCTCGGCCGCCATCATGCCCTGCGGACCGCCAAAGCCGCGGAAGGCGGTGTTGGAGACGGTATTGGTATAGAGCGGCTCGCTGCGTACGCGCACCGCCGGGTACCAATAGGCATTGTCGGCGTGGAACAGCGCGCGGTCGGTGACCGGCCCGCTGAGATCGGACGAGAAGCCGGCGCGGGCGCCATAGACCGCATCCACGGCAGCGATTTTGCCCGCGTCGTCGTAGCCGACCTCGTAGTCGACCACGAAATCGTGCCGCTTGCCGGTGGCCGTCATATCGTCGTCGCGGTCGGGCCGGATCTTGCAGGCGCGGTTCCATTTCTTGGCCGCCAGGGCCGCCACGGCGGCAAAAAGATTGCCCTGCGTTTCCTTGCCGCCAAAGCCCCCGCCCATGCGCCGCACATTGACCGTCACGGCGTGGTGCCGGATACCCAGCACCGCCGCGACCATCAACTGCACTTCGCTCGGATGCTGGGTGGAGGCGAAGACGGTGACATCCTCGTCCTCACCCGGCACGGCCATGGAAATCTGGCCTTCGAGATAGAAATGATCCTGCCCGCCAATGGCGATGCTGCCTTTGACCCGGCGCGGAGCCCCGGCCATCCCGGCCGCGACATCGCCGCGCTCGAGCTTGAGCGGCTCGGTCACCAGCTTGCCGCCAGCCGCTTGTGCCGAGCGCACATCGGTCAGATGCGGCAGGTCCTTATATTCGACCTTAGCCAGATGCGCCGCCCGGCGCGCCAGGTCGCGCGTCTCGGCGATCACGGCGAATAGCGGCTGCCCCCAGAAATGCACCTTGCCGACAGCAAAGACCGGCTCGTCATGCTTGTGGCTGGGCGAAACGTCGTTCTCGCCGGGAACGTCCTCGGCGGTGAGAATGCCGATGACGCCTGGCGCAGCCCTTACCGCCGCATAGTCGATGCTGACGATCTCGGCATGCGCCCTGGTCGATAGCGCCAGATAGGCATGCATCGTGCCTTCGGGCTCGATCATGTCGTCGATATATTCGGCCGAGCCGGCCACATGCTTGGGTCCGCTATCATGGCGGGTTGATGTGTGGAGACTGGCAAGCGCGATCGGGGCTGTATGTTTGGTCATGCCACCTCCCGCCGGAGCCGCTGCCCCTGCCCCGTCGTTTCGAGGAAGAACCGCTGCAGCAGGTTCTGTGCCGTCAGCAGCCGATATTCCGCGCTGGCCCGCATATCGGAGATGGGCTGATAGTCCTCGGCGAAGGCGGCGATTGCGGCATCCACCGTCGCCTGCGTCCATGACTTGCCCACCAGCGCCGCCTCGACCGCCTTGGCGCGCTTGGGCGTCGCCGCCATGCCGCCAAAGGCGATCCGCGCCATGCCGACGAGACCGGCGTCATTGACGAACACCCGGAACGCCCCGCACAGCGCCGAGATGTCCTCTTCGCGGCGCTTGGAAATCTTGTAGACGGCGAATTTCTCACCCTCGGGCAGCAGCGGAATGGTCACGCTCTCGACGAACTCGCCGGGCTGCCGGTCCTGCTTGCCATAGGCGAGGAAATAGTCCTCGAGCTTGATCTCCCGCCGATGCTCGCCCTTTCGCAGATGCAGCTTTGCACCCAGCGCGATGAAGGGCGGTGGCGTGTCGCCGATCGGCGAGCCATTGGCGATATTGCCGCCGATGGTGCCCATATTGCGGATCTGCTCGCCGGCGATGCGGTTCCACAATTCGCCCATATCGGGGAACGTGGCCGAAACCACCGGCAGTGCTTCGGAATAGCTCACCCCGGCATAGAACCGCACTTCGCTGTCATTCTCGGCGATGCGCTTCAATTCCTGCAGATGGCCGATAAAGATCACCGGCCCGATCGCGCGCATGAACTTGGTGACCCAAAGGCCCACATCGGTGGAGCCATTGACGATGGTCGCATCGGGATTGGCCTCATAGACCGCGGCGAAATCATCAAGGCTACCGGGCACGATGACGCGCTCCGCGCCCTCGCCGATCTCGACTCGCCGCCCGTCATTGATCGCCTTGATCTTGCCCCTGAGCGCAATGCGCTCGACCCAGAGCGGATCGCCCTCGGGCCGGCCATAGCTCGAAATCGCCTTGCCGGCGCGGATGATCGGCGCATAGCCGGTACAGCGACAGAGATTGCCCTGCAGCGCCTTCTCGATCGCCGTCTGGCTGGGATCGGGGTCGCGCATCCAAAGGCCATAGAGCGACATGACAAAGCCCGGCGTGCAGAAACCGCATTGGCTGCCATGGTGATCGACCATGGCCTGCTGCACCGGGTGCAATACGCCGTCCTTGCCGCGCAGATGCTCCACCGTGACCACATGCGTGCCGTGGAGGCTGCCGACGAAGCGGATGCAAGCGGTCACCGAGTCATAGATGATCTCGTCGCCCATCAGCCGGCCGACCAGCACCGTGCAGGCCCCGCAATCGCCCTCGGCGCAGCCTTCCTTGGAACCGCGCAGGCGGCGATCAAGTCGCAGCCAATCGAGCAGGGTCGTATCGGGCTTCACATCGGCGAGGCTGATTTCCTCGTCATTGAGGATGAAGCGGATGGCGCCCGAAACCTCGGTCATCCCCTAGCTCCCCCGATAGGTGGAATAGGCAAAGGGGCTGACCAGCAGCGGCACGTGATAGTGCTTGTCTTCCGATATCGTGAAACGGATCGGCACCACGTCGAGGAACGGCGTTTCGAGCTCGACGCCCAGCCGCTCGAAATACTGCCCGACATGGAAATGGATCTCGAATTCGCCGTGCTGGAACTGCTGCTCGTCGAGCAGCGGCTGGTCCACCCGCCCATCGGCATTGGTGTAGCTGTCGGCGATGTGATGGTTATGGTCGCCGTGCACGAACAGCAACTCGATCCGCATGCCACGCGCCGGCTTGCCGTGCATGGTGTCCAGGACATGCGTCGTAAGGCGTCCACTACCCGCCATCTGCTGCTCCGTATATCGTCCCCGAAGCACGAGACTATCGCATCATGCCCGATGCGCAATGCTCATTTTTTACCATCTGGTCCATTTTTGTGCATCTCGTCCGACGCACAGGATTCATACTATCGCGACACAGCAGGCGAGAACAGATCCATGCGCTACCCCCGCGACCTCAACGGCTATGGCCCGAACCCGCCGCAGGCCAATTGGCCCGGCGGCGCGCATGTCGCGGTGCAGTTCGTGCTGAACTACGAAGAAGGCGGCGAGAACAACATTCTGCATGGCGACGCCGGCTCCGAAGCCTTCCTCGCCGATGTTGTCGGTGCCGCGCCCTGGCCAGGCCAGCGCCACTGGAACATCGAGTCGATGTACGAATATGGCGCCCGTGCCGGCTTCTGGCGGCTGCACAAGCTCTTCACGGAGGCGCAGCTGCCCGTCACCGTCTACGGCGTCGCCACCGCGCTGATGCGCGCGCCGGCCCAGCTTGCCGCCATGCAGTCCGCCGGTTGGGAGATTGCCAGCCACGGCCTCAAATGGGTCGAGCACAAGGACATGCCCGCCGATGTCGAACGCGACCAGATCGCCGAAGCCATCCGCTTGCATACGGTGGCGACCGGCGAGCGGCCGAAAGGCTGGTATACGGGTCGGTCATCGCTCCACACGGTGGACCTCGTCTCCGAGGAAGGTGGATTTGCCTATGTCTCGGACACTTATGACGACGACCTGCCCTACTGGCGGGTGCATCTGGGCCGGCCGCAGCTCATCATTCCCTATTCGCTTTCGACCAATGACATGCGCTTCGTCACCGCCTCGGGCTTCGGCAATGGCGAAGAGTACTTCCAGTTTTTGAAGGACAGCTTCGACTGCCTCTATGCCGAGGGCCAGGCCGGCTCGCCCAAGATGATGTCGCTCGGGCTGCACTGCCGGCTGGTCGGCCAGCCCGGCCGCTATCAGGGGCTCAAGAAGTTCGTCGACTACATCAAGGGTTTTGACAAAGTCTGGATCCCGACGCGTCTGGCCATCGCCGAGCATTGGGCCAGCGAACATCCCTATGTCGCGCCCGAGGTCATTCCGTCCCAGCTCGACAAGGCCGACTTCGTCACCCGCTATGGCTCGATCTTCGAGCATTCGCACTGGATCGCCGAGCGCGCCTGGGCCGGTGAACTGGGGCCGGCCAATGACACCGCCATCGGCCTCCACTTCGCGTTGCGTACCCAATTCCGCCTGGCCACGCGCGAGGAACGTCTCGCCGTGCTCCGCGCCCACCCCGATCTCGCCGGCAAGCTGGCGGCGGCGCAGCGGCTGACCGAGGCCTCGACATCAGAGCAGGCCTCGGCTGGCCTCGATGCCCTGACCGAAGCCGAGCGCGAGCGCTTCACTGCGCTCAACACGGCCTATGTCGAAAAGTTCGGTTTCCCGTTCATCATCGCCGTCCGCGACAACACCAAGGCATCGATCCTTGCGGCGTTCGAAACGCGGATCAACAACTCGGCGGAAGTGGAGTTTGCGACGGCCTGCGCGCAGGTGGAGCGGATTGCCTTGCTGAGGCTGCAGGCGATTTTGCCGTAGCGCTCCCACCTCTCCCTCGGGGGAGAGGTCGACTTGCGAAGCAAGGCGGGTGAGGGGGCCTTCTCTTAGTGCGGTGCGGGGGAAAGGGGGCCCCCCCCCCCCCGCGCCCCCCCACCCCCCCCCACCCGGCGGGGGGAGAGACCCCCCCCCCCACCGCCCCCCGCGCGCCCCCC
>CBIHQV010000062.1:0-12692 GCA_966212275.1 uncultured Devosia sp. | reverse complement strand
ACCGAAGCGCCGCGCTGGATACAGGTGGTCATGAACGGATCGAGCGAGGTCTGTACGAGCAGCGGATAGCGGCCGGCCAGCAGGAACACGTCCCAGTCACCCAGGGCAAAGGCATCCATCAGCACCTGCCACTCGTTGACGCCGAGGCCAATCGCCTTGACGACGCCGGCATCACGCAGTTCGCGCAGGGCCTTGTAGCCGCCGCCGGCAAGCTGCGCCCAAAGCGGCTTGTTGCCCTCGACGCCGTGGGTCGCAACGCCGATATCGTGTACATAGAGGATGTCGATATCCTTGAGGCCCAGCCGCTGCTGGCTGTCCTCGAACGAGCGCATCACCCCGTCATAGGAATAGTCGTAGAGCTGATTGAAGGGCAGGGGATCGACCCAGTTGCCCTTGTCCTGCGCGGCGGCGTCGACCGGCGTCAGCAGGCGCCCGACCTTGCTCGACAGCACCACGCCCCGCCGCCGCTCGCGCAGCGCGTCGCCGACCAGATGCTCGGAGCGGCCGAGGCCATATTGGGGGGCGGTATCGACGTAGTTGATGCCGACATCGAGCGCATGGCCGACTGTGGCACGGGCCTGGTCGGCCGGTACGGCCGAGAAAATACCGGCCAGCGAAGCGCCACCCAGGCCCAGCGTCGTGACCTCCAGATCGGTGCGTCCGATCCGGCGCTTTTCGAACGTGCGAGCAGTCATGTTATCCCTCCAACGGCGGAGGGATAACTGACATGTTAGTTGCCCGGCTTCAAGCTCAATAGATGTTTCCGACGATCACCGGGTGCTCGGTTTCGGTGCGGATCGGGTTGCGCAGGGCCACGCCGAACTGGGATTCCTCGATCTCGAAGATGTCGTTGGGCTGGGTCTTGATGCCATCGGCAAAGCTCAGGGTCGCCGTGCCGAACATATGCACATGCACATCGCCGGGGCGACGGAACAGGTCATACTTGAAGTGGTGATATTCGAGGTTGGCGATGGTGTGGCTCATATTGTCCTCACCCGAGAGGAACGGCTTTTCCCACAACACCTTGCCATCGCGCCAGATGCGCGACTTGCCCTCGATATGGGCCGGCAGGTCGCCGACGCGCAGCTCGGGGCCGAAGGCACAGGCGCGGAGCTTGGAATGGGCCAGGTAGAGATAGTTGACCCGCTCGGTCACGTGGTCGGAAAACTCATTGGCGAGGGCAAAGCCGAGCCGGCGCGGCTGGCCGTTCTGGTCGATCAGATAGATGCCGGCGATCTCGGGCTCTTCACCGGCGTCCAGGGCAAAGCCCGGGGAGGGGATCGGATGGCCCGGATTGATCACCGAATAGCCGTTGCCCTTGTAGAACCATTCCGGCTGCACGCCCTTGAGCCCGTCGGCCGGCTTGCCGCCCTCGAGGCCCATGCGGAACATCTTCATGGTGTCGGTGAGGCCGGTTTCGGCCGCGCCGCTATTGGCGGTGTGCATGGCGTCGCGCGTGGCGGCGGAGCCGAGATGGGTGAGGCCGGTGCCGGTGACATAGAGGTGCGCCGGATCGGGGTGGTCGACCGGCGCCAGCATGCGGCCTTCGGCCAGGATGGCAGCGCGATCGACGGTGGCGCCGAGGCCCTTTTCGGCAATCAGCGCGCCGAGGCCGCCCTGGCGGGACAGCGCTTCGGTCGCAAGGGCGTAGACGCTGGTCGCGCCATTGACGACATGGGCGGTGCCATTGTCGACGGCACCGACTGCGCGCTCGCCGTTGAGGTCGAAAAACTGGATCAGGTTCATGGCACGGCTCCTTCGCTGAGCCCTCGGGCCCGGGTTGGAGGCATAAAGCGCAACATGGTTCGATCAGGCAAGTCAAAAATCATACTTATTTAGTCGGGCCAACTGAGCTCGCTGCTGACAGTGTCTGTCAGGGGAGTCGGCGATTCTCTCGTCATGGCGCTGATGTTCTCATTTTGTACCTTGACAGTTCCGGAACAAGATGAGAACAAATAGCGCACATTCAATGCATGGCCACATCGGGCGTCGGCGCGTTGCGCAGCCTCCAAGAGCGTGGAATAAGGAGAGACTAGATGGCGAGTGCCCCGCTTCGTGTAGTTGAAGGTGGATCGATGGATAAGGAAAAGGCGCTTGCCGCCGCGCTCGGCCAGATCGAGCGCAATTTCGGCAAGGGCTCTATCATGCGCCTTGGCGAAGCGTCCTCGATCGAGGTCGAATCGATCTCGACCGGGTCGCTCGGTCTCGATATCGCACTGGGCATTGGCGGCCTGCCCAAGGGCCGTATCGTCGAGATTTTCGGGCCGGAAAGCTCGGGCAAGACCACGCTGGCGCTGCATGTGATCGCCGAAGCCCAGAAGGCCGGCGGCATCTGCGCCTTTGTCGACGCCGAACATGCGCTGGACCCGATCTATGCCCGCAAGCTGGGCGTCAGTGTCGATGACCTGCTGATCTCCCAGCCCGACGCCGGCGAGCAGGCGCTCGAAATCACCGACACCCTGGTCCGTTCCGGCGCCATTGACGTGCTGGTGGTCGATTCGGTGGCCGCGCTCACCCCGCGCGCCGAACTCGAAGGCGAAATGGGCGATGCGCTGCCGGGCCTCCAGGCTCGTCTGATGAGCCAGGCCATGCGCAAGCTGACCTCGTCGATCTCCAAGTCCAAGTGCCTGGTCATCTTCATCAACCAGATCCGCATGAAGATCGGCGTGATGTATGGCTCGCCCGAAACCACCACGGGTGGCAATGCGCTCAAGTTCTATGCCTCGGTGCGCCTCGACATCCGCCGCATCGGCGCGCTCAAGGACCGCGAAGAGATCGTGGGCAACCAGACCCGCGTGAAGGTGGTCAAGAACAAGCTCGCCCCGCCGTTCCGCCAGGTCGAATTCGACATCATGTATGGCGAAGGCATCTCCAAGACGGGCGAACTGCTCGACCTGGGCGTCAAGTCCGGTATCATCGAGAAGTCCGGCGCTTGGTTCTCCTGGGACAGCCAGCGCCTGGGGCAGGGCCGCGAGAATGCGCGCCAGTTCCTCAAGGACAATCCAGCCATTGCCAGCACCATCGAACAGGGCGTGCGCGAAAGCTCGGGCCTGCTTGGGGAAGTGCTGCTGGTTGCCGGCGGCGGCGGCGATGACGACGCCTCGGGCGACGACGACTGATTTCCTCCTCCCATGCAGGGAAAACTCCAGGGGGCATCGCAACGCGGTGCCCTTTGCTTTTAGGGGAGGCCTTGGCGGCATGCCTGACCTCATGAGTCTGTCGGGCAGTGATGACTGTCCCGACAGGGTAAATCGGTCCAGGGGAGCGATTTGGAGGAAGAGCGCCCGTAGCGCCACGCGCGAGGGGCTATTGTCGAGCGAGTTGAGGCTTGGGTGCCGCGACCTCGTCCTTCGACAGGCTCAGGATGAGATCTGCTGCGGTTGGCCTACTTCGGGGAGTTGCATCGTCACAAGCCAGCCGCAATGCTGGACATGGCGGCAAGCTGCACGATAGAAAGCCTGCCGAACTCGTCTGCGGCGCCGCTGCGCCATTTTCCGTAATGAAAGCCTCTAGATGACCAGCGTAAACGACCTTCGTTCGAGCTTTGTCGACTACTTCGCCCGCAATGGTCACCATGCTGTGGCGTCTAGTCCGCTGGTGCCGCGCAACGATCCGACGCTGATGTTCACCAATTCGGGCATGGTGCAGTTCAAGAACACCTTTACCGGTGTCGAGAAGCGCCCCTATTCGCGTGCCACGTCAGCGCAGAAATGCGTGCGTGCCGGCGGCAAGCATAACGATCTCGACAATGTCGGCTTTACTGCGCGCCACCACACTTTCTTCGAGATGCTGGGCAACTTCTCGTTCGGCGACTATTTCAAGGACCATGCCATCGAGCTGGCCTGGAACCTGCTGACCAAGGATTGGGGTCTGCCCAAGGAAAAGCTGATGGTCACCGTCTACCAGGACGATGACGAGGCGCTGAACCTGTGGAAGAAGATTGCCGGCCTTTCCGAGGACCGCATCGTGCGGCTGGGGGCCAAGTCGAACTTCTGGCAGATGGGCGATACCGGTCCGTGCGGTCCGTGCTCGGAAATCTTCTACGACCATGGCGAGCATGTCTGGGGCGGCCCGCCGGGCTCGCCCGAGGAAGATGGCGATCGCTGGATCGAAATCTGGAACCTGGTCTTCATGCAGTATGAGCAGCATGGCGACGGTTCGCGCACCGGCCTGCCACGGCCCTCGATCGATACCGGCATGGGCCTCGAGCGCGTTGCCGCTGTGATGCAGGGCGTGCATGACAACTACGATATCGACCTGTTCAAGGCGCTGATCGGTGCCGCCGCTTCCGCCACCGGCGCCGATATCCATGGCGAAGGCAATCGCAGCCTGCGCGTCATCGCCGACCACCTGCGCTCGATGAGCTTCCTGATCGCCGAAGGTGTTCTGCCCTCCAATGAAGGCCGCGGCTATGTGCTGCGCCGCATCATGCGTCGCGCCATGCGCCACGCCACCCTGCTGGGCGCCAACGAGCCGGTGATCCACAAGCTGGTGCCCACCCTGGTGCGCGAGATGGGCCAGGCCTACCCCGAACTCAGCCGCGGCGAAGCGCTGATTGCCGAGACCGTGCTGCTGGAGGAAGGCCGCTTCCTCAAGACGCTCGGCCGTGGCCTGCAACTGCTCGAAGAAGAGACCAAGGACCTGGGCGAGGGCGCGGTGCTCAACGGCGCCAGTGCCTTCAAGCTCTACGACACCTATGGCTTCCCGCTCGATCTGACGCAGGATGCTTTGCGCAGCCGTGACATCTCGGTCGATCAGGCCGGATTTGACGCCGCCATGGCCGCCCAGAAGGCCGAGGCGCGCAAGAGCTGGTCCGGCTCTGGCGAAGCGACCACCGACACGGTCTGGTACGGCCTCGCCGACAGACTGGGGCCGACCGAATTCCTCGGCTACGAGACCGAGACCGCCGAAGGCGAGATCAAGGCGCTGCTCAAGGGCGGTGCCGAGGTGGCGTCGCTGGCCAATGGCGAGGAGGGCATCGTCGTCCTCAACCAGACGCCGTTCTATGGCGAAAGCGGTGGCCAGGTCGGCGATACGGGCCTGCTGCATGGCGAGGGCCTTGCTGCCACCGTCACCGAGACGCAGAAGCATCACGGTGTCTTCGCGCATAAGGTGAAGGTGACCCAGGGCAGCCTCAAGGTCGGCCAGCCGGTCACGCTGGTGGTCGATCACGAGCGCCGCTCGTCGATCCGCGCCAACCATTCGGCCACCCACCTGCTGCACGAGGCGCTGCGCATCGTGCTGGGCGACCATGTCGCCCAGAAGGGCTCGATGGTTTCGGCCGATCGCCTGCGCTTCGATTTCGTCCATACCAAGCCGGTCACCGGCCAGGAAATGGCGGAGGTCGAAGACATCGCCAATGCCATCATCCTGCAGAATACGCCGGTTGAAACGCGCCTGATGGGCGTCGAGGAGGCCAAGGAATCGGGGGCTCGCGCCCTGTTCGGCGAAAAGTATGGCGACGAAGTGCGCGTCGTTGCCATGGGCGAGCCCACAGGCAATGGCCTGGGCTGGTCGGTGGAACTGTGCGGCGGCACCCATGTGCGCCGCACCGGCGATATCGGTCTCGTCTCAATCGTCGCCGAAAGCGCCGTCGGCTCCGGCGTCCGCCGTATCGAGGCGCTGACGGGCAAGGCCGCCCGCCATCGCGGCAACACCCATGTCGGCATTGTCGATGCCGCAGCCGGCCTGCTCCGCTCGGGCAGCCACGAAGTGCTCGACCGCGTCCAGGCGCTGCAGGACAGCATCAAGAAGATCGAACGCGAACTCACCGACGCCCGCAAGAAGCTGGCGCTGGGTGGCGGCAGCGGCTCGGGCGCGGCGGCCACGGCCGACGAAACCGTCAACGGCGTGACCTATGTCGGCCGCACCGTCGAAGGCATCGCTGCCAAGGATGTCAAAGGCCTGGTGGACAGCGAAAAGAAGCGCATCGGCTCGGGCGTGGTTACGGTCGTGCTCAAGGGCGATGACGGCAAGGGCACCGTGGCTATCGGCGTCACCGATGACCTGACGGCCAAGTATGCCGCCGGCAACCTGATCAAGCTGGCGACCGCGGCGCTGGGCGGGCAGGGCGGCGGCGGCCGCCCTGACATGGCCCAGGGCGGCGGCCCGGATGGCGGCAAGGCAGACGAGGCCATCGCCGCCGTGCGCGCGGCTTTGTAGCCCCGTGAGCGGCCCCGTCGAACTCCCGCGCGATTTCGGGCGGGAGGCGTTCGGGGCCGATCCTGCCGCCTATCACCGGGCGCGGCCGCCTTATCCGGCGGCCACCTGGGACGCCCTGCGAGAGCGGGGAAACCTCGCGGCGGGACTAGACATCCTCGAGATCGGCGCCGGTACGGGACTGGCGACGGCGCCGCTTCTGGCGTTCGAGCCGGCCCGTCTGCTCGCCGTGGAGCCGGACGGCCGGCTGGCGCAATATCTCATCGAAACGCTGGACGATCCGCGCCTTGAGGTGGTGCCGCAACCCTTCGAAGCGGTGGCGCTGCCGGACGCGGGCTTCGATCTGGCCGTCAGCGCCACGGCCTTCCACTGGCTCGATGCGATACCCGCCTTGCGCAAGCTCAGGTCGGCCCTGCGGCCGGGCGGCGCCGTTGCGCTGATCTGGAATGTGTTCGGCGATCCGCAGCGCCATGACGCCTTTCATGAGGCGACGACGTCACTGTTCGCGGATCAGGCCATCAGTCCATCTGCTGGCGACTCGGGGCAGGTTCCGCACGCCTTGCAGTCCGATGCTCGGCGCCAGGATTTCGTGGCCGCCGATCTTGCGCCCGATGCGCCGCAATATCTGGCCTGGACGCTGGTGCTCGACGCCGAGGGTGTCCGGCAGCTTTACGCCACCTATTCGAATGTGACGGCTTTGCCGCCGGACGAGCGCAAGCGGTTGCTCGATGGGCTGGCCGAGACCGCCGAGAGCCAGTTCGGCGGGCGGGTGGAGCGCAACATGGTCACGGCTATCCACACGGCGCGCCGCCTCGGCTAAAGCCCGGTGCGCCAGAAGAAGATGCGCGGCTTCCAGACGATTTTGAGCTTCTCGGTCATGACATTGGCAAGACCCGCCGTGAGCACGATGACGAGGCCGATGACGGCGACGTAGTCCGGATATTCCCGGAAGAACAGCGCGCCGAAGACGATGGCCCAGATCAGTTGGCTATACTGCACCGGCGCGACCAGATTGGCCGGCGAGCGCCGTGCGGCGGCGATCAGCAGCAGGCCGCCTGTGCCGCCGAGGAGACCGATGCCGAGGAACACCGCCATCTGTTCCAGGGACGGAACGACGAAAGTGGGGAGCATCAGCAGCCCGTTGAACAGGCCTGAGTAGAGCACCTGCAGGCCCACGAGGCTCACGCGCCGCTCCTTGGGCGCGACGTGGCGCAGGACGATGGTGGTGATGCCGCCGAAAAACACGCTGCAGAAGATGGCGAGATGGCCAAGCTGCAGGTCGCGGACGCCGGGCCGGATGACCAGCACCACGCCGAGGAAACTGATGATCAGCAGCAGCCAGCGATGCAGCGCCACATGCTCGCGCAGCACCAGCACGCCGAGCAGGGTCACCACGATCGGGGTCAGGAAGCCGATGGCATAGACGTCGGCAAAGGGAATGTGGGTGAAGGCGTACATCACGCAGGCCGTGCCGGAGATGGCGGTGGCGCAGCGCAGATGCACCAGCCAGGGGTGCTGGAGCTTGTAGATGTCGCGCCAGCGCTCGCCGCGCTTGGTCAGCATGGCGGGAATGATCGACAGGCTCGTGGTGAAGAATGCGATCTCGAAGACCGACATGGTCGGTCCGGTCACCTTGATCAGCGCGTCGGCAACGGAAAAGCTGGCATAGGCCAGAAAGGCAAGAATGACGCCAACAGGCATCGCAATATCCGGAAAATATGAGGGAAGACTCGAAATCTTCCCTACCATACAAGCGCGGGCGGCAGGCGTCGACTGACGCCGACCACAGACGCGCTAAATTTCGGGGCCCTGTACCTCGGTGATATTGGTGGGCGATCCCGGCTGGCGGGCGCGGTACTCGGCGAAACGTCCGGCGATACGGGTGCGGGCGCCGTCGATGAACACGTTGACCAGGCCCGACAGGACAACGACGCCAAGGCCGATATAGGCGATCAGGTCAGGGTATTCGTAATAGAAGAACGCGCCCAGTCCGATGGCCCAGACGATCTGCACATACTGGATCGGCGCCACCTGGCTGGCCGGAGCATTGCGTGTCGCCGCAATCAGCAGGATATGGCCCATGCCCACCATGCTGCCCGACGCTGCGAGCAGGCCAAACTGCAGCGGCGTCGGCATGACGAAGCCCGGCACCATCAGGACGGCATTGATGACGATGATGTAGAGCGCCGGCAGGACGATCAGGCTGACGCGCTTCTCAGTGGGCGCGATGACCCGCAGGATCGTGGTCGTCGAGGCACCGAACACGGCGCACAGCAGGGCGGTCAGGTGCCCGAATTCCAGCTCACGGAAACCCGGCCGCACCACCAGCATCACGCCGACGAAGCCCAGGGCCAGCATGGCCCAGCGGATGAGGTCGACCTTTTCCTTGAGCACCAGAACCGACATGACGGTGATGAAAAGGGGCATCAGGAAGACCAGCGAATAGGTCTCGGCAAAAGGAATGGTGGTGAAGGACACCGTGACCAGCATTGCGGACGACACACCCGTGAACGAGCGCAGGTGTACCAGCAGCGCGTGCTTTAACTTGAAGCTGTCACGCCAGCGTTCGGTCTTCGGCTTGGCAAAAGCTGCCGGAATGAGGCCGAAGACGGCGACGAAAAACCCGATCTCGAAGACAGACAGGTCTTGGCCGAAGCCCTTGATGATGGCGTCGCCGCAAGAATAGACCGAGTAGGCGACGAGCGCGTAGATCACGCCAAGTGGCATGGCAAATCCAGGAATGAATGAGATGTCGCAGGCAATGCGGCGACCCTAAGGTGCGCCGCTCTCGCCGTCGATGGTCTTCAAGGGCCCTGCGTCGCTATCGCGCGGCCAGCGCGGGGCCGATGACCTCGATCCGGTTGGTCCACAGATAGCCGGCGAAAGTGTCGGGCACCTGCGCCAGTTGCTCGAGCGTGTCGATGCCTGCGGTGCCGGGGTCACCGGCGCCATAGGGGCCGAGCAGGATCACTTGGCTGCCGGCATTGCGGATGCGTTCGAGGAACAGGTTGGGCCAGCCCCAGACGAAGGGCGCGACATTGAGCGGTACCATCACCTTGGTGTCGCGGCAGGGTTCGGGCATGTAGCCGATCCAGCCGAGCGCCTCATATTGCAGCAGGCAATCCATGAGCCCGCGCCGCGACCAGACGGCGAGGCCGTCGATCAGTTCGGCAGCGCGGTAGGTGGGTTCGTCGCCGCCATAGGCGCCCCAGACGGCGCTGCGCCATTGCGGGTGCTCGGTCAGCAGGGCCGCGAGCATGTCGCCCTCGCGGGTCTCGCGGCTCTTGAAGTTCACGAGGAACTGCCGATCCGGCATGGCCGAGAGGACTTCCTTGAGCTCGGGCATCTGCCCTATGCCGCTGCCGCGCAAAGGGTAGGTGGCGCCGCCATCGGCGGTGTAGCCGTAGCCGATGTCGAGCGTCTTGAGATAGGCCATGTCGTGGCTGCGGGTTTCGCCCGTTCCCTCGGTGCGGCAATCGATCGTCCAGTCGTGCAGCACGGCGAACTGGCCGTCGGTGGTCGGGTGCACGTCCAGCTCGACGATATCGGCCCCGGCGGCGAAGGCCGCGCGCATCGATTGCAGGGTGTTCTCGATATAGGCGTGCTCAGGCGGATAGATGCGCTCGGCCGTGCAGGTGTCGTTTTCCAGCCCGTCGCGGGCAAAGGTCTGGTGCACGCCGCGATGGGCGATCAGGGCTACCTGTGGATCGGCTGGCGGCGCGACGCGCCAGCTCGCGTTGAACACGTAGACCGATATCGCCAGCACCAGCAGCACCAGCAGGACTCGCCGCACCCAACGCATCGACTTGATTCTCCCAGCCCTGGCGCAGGTTTGGGAGGGATTCGGGTTGAAATATGGCCCTGCCGTGGACGCAAACTGCAGTGGTGCCGATAGCAAACTATTAGCCACTGCCTGAAACTAGTTTGCCGGCGCCCCGGCAATTAACCGCCGCAACAGGGAGCACGACTACCTTGGTGTGAAACGGAGGGGCGAATGATCCAAGGTCGAATTTTGCGCGTGGCGCTGGGGCTGGTTGCCTGGTCGGGACTGTCGGCAATGGCGGTCGCGGATGACTGGATGGTGGACCGGCTGCGGGGCGAGGTGCTGGTCCTTGTGGGGAGCGCCTGGTCGCCGCTGCAACGGGGCGACATCGTCAGCGATAGCAGCCGCATCCGATCGGTGGAAGGCAGCCGCGTCACCTTCACCCGCGGTGCCGAAGCCATCGAGCTGGACGGCGCCACCGAGATCCGCATCTTCGATCAGCAGGGCGAGCGCATGACGACGATCATGCAGGCCTATGGCACGGTGACCGTCGAGGCCGAGCGGCTGCAAATCCAGCACTTCTCGGTGCAGACGCCGTTCCTGGCGGCCATCGTCAAGGGAACGCGCTTTACCGTCCATTCCGATGACACGCAGTCCAGTGTCGACGTTTCGCGCGGCCTCGTGCAGGTGCAGGACTATACCCACGGCGTGGCGACCGACATCGCGCCCGGCCAGACCGCGGTCGTCAGCAACGACATCATGCTCGATGTGTCGGGCGGCGGTCGGCATGCGCCCGTGGTGACGCTGGATGGGGATGTCGTGTCCCAGGCCGACGCGCAGACAAATCCCGGCAATGGGCATGGCAATGGCAACGGAAATGGCAATGGCCATGCCAACGACGACGGCAATTCCGCAGGTGGCCAAGGCAATGGCAACAACGGCAACGGGAATGGCAACGCCGGGAACGGCAACGCCGGGAACGGCAATAACGGGAACGGGAATAACGGGAACGGGAATAACGGGAACGGGAACGCCGGCAATAATGGGAACGGAAACGGGAACAACGGCAACGGGAACGGCAATAACGGCAACGGGAACGCCGGAAACACTGGGAACGGGAACAACGGCAACGCCGGCAATAATGGGAACGGCAACGGCAACGGCAATGCCGGTAACAACGGCAATGGCAACGGCAATGGCGGGACCGGGAACAACGGCAACCATGGCAATGGCAACAACGGCAACGGGAACAACGGTAACGGGAACAACACCAACCTTGTGACGACCGTCACGGGGACGCTCACAACGACGGTGAATACGGTCACGGGGACGCTTGGTCTGCTCCGCTAGGCGCGGCCAAGCCGAACTAGGCGCGCCGTAGCAGCATCTGGCCGATAAGCGCGCCATCGGCAGGCTTGCCGAAGAGGTAGCCCTGGCCAATCTGGCAGCCCCATTGCGCAAGCTGCCGCGCCTGCGACTCGGTTTCGATGCCTTCGGCTAGGGTTTCCTTGCCCAGGCGGCTGCAAAGGTCGATGATGGCATGCAGCAAGGCATCGTCCGCCTGTTGACCGATCTGCCGCACGAAGCTCTGGTCGATCTTGATCTTGTCGAGGGGCAGGGTGGTCAGATAGCTCAGCGCTGAATAGCCGGTGCCGAAATCATCGAGCGAGACCTGGACGCCCATGCGCCTCAGCTCTTCCATCAACGCCTGCGTCTCGGCCAGGCCCTCGACGAACGTGCCCTCGGTGAGTTCGACTTCGAGGCGATCGGCCGGTAGGCCCGACATTGCGAGCGCGCTTCGCACATCCTCCAGCACATCGGTGAACCGCAATTGGGCTGGCGACACGTTGACGCCGACGCGGATCGGCGCGGGCCAGGCTGCGCATTCGCGGCACGCGACCATCAGCGCCCAGCGGCCCAATTCAGCGATATAGCCGGTTTCCTCGGCTAGCGGGATGAACTGGGCTGGCGAGACCAGACCATGCTGGGGGTGGGTCCAGCGCATCAGCGCTTCGGCGCCAACCATTTGCCCCGAGGCGAGGTCGACCTGCGGCTGATAGACCAGATGCATCTCGTTTCGGCCGATGGCCTGGTGCAGCTCGATGTCCAGCCGCCGCCGCCCCTCAATGGCCTCGGCCTGGCCGACCTCGAAGCGGTTGATTGGATCGCCGCCGAGCAGGGCGATTTCCGCCTGCCGCAGCAGGCTGTCGCCATTGTTGGCGCCTGTTGCCGTGGCCAGCCGCAGATCGATCATGACGACATGCGGGCCGACCTGCTGCAGCCGCGGGACGCGGGACAGAATGTCGTGCTGCAGTGCGGCCAGGGCCTCGGCGTCCAGCGCGCTGGGCCGGCCGATGGCGAAGGTATCCTGGCCGACATAGGCCAGCATGCCCGGCGTGTTATTGCCAAGTTGCCCACCAATCTGGGCCAGAACGGCATCCGAAACCTCACTGCCGAGCGTGCCGCGGACGGTGTCGAGACGGCCCAGCTTGAGGAGGATGATGGTTCCCATGCCGCCCAACCGGGGCAGGGTTTCGACAAGACCGGTGCGCGACAGGGTGCCGGTCACCGTGTCATGGGTGGCAAGGTAGGCGAGGCGCGATTGGGCCTGCCGACGCTGGTGGACCTGCGTGCCGACTTCGCTGGCCAGCTCGCCCACGAAGAGCACGGGAACGCCGAACAGGAACAAAGCCGTTTCGATCACTGCGGCGTCCTGCAGATAAGCCAGGATGGCGATGCCCTCGCCGATGGCCATGGCGCCCAGGCAGAG
>CBIHQV010000061.1:0-14613 GCA_966212275.1 uncultured Devosia sp. | reverse complement strand
CCTTTGGCAGAATCACTTGCGCTCCCTATGTTCCGATGCGAACAGAACGGGCACAAATGGAAGACCGTCCAGACATCGTCGCCGTCATGGTGGGGGTGGCCGTCGAAGGCCCCTATAGCTACCGCATTCCTCCCGGCATGGAGGTCTCGCGCGGCTCGATCGTGGCTGTGCCACTGGGGCCGCGGCTGACACTTGGCGTGGTCTGGGGGCCGCCCAAGGACATGGTGGCGCATAACCGGCTGCGCGACATTTCCATCGCCTATGACATTCCCCCGCTCAGCGAGGAATTGCTCAAGCTCGTCGATTGGGTGGCGCGCTATACCCTGGCCACGCCCGGCCAGGTGCTGCGCGCCGTTCTGCGCTCGACGGAGGCGCTCGATACGCCCCGGCCCGTGGTCGCTTTCCGCCGCACCGGCCACGAACCGGAAAAGCTGACGCCGGCGCGGCTGCGTGTGCTCGATACGCTGATGGACGACATGGCTTGGCCCAAAGCAGCGCTGATCGGCGCCACCGGCGTCTCGCCCTCGGTCATCGAGGGGCTGGAGCGGGCAGGGGCGGTGGAGCGGCTCGAAATGCCGCCGCCGCCCGTCGTGCTGCCGCCCGATCCCGATGGCGCCATTGCCACGCTCTCGGCCGATCAGCAGAAGGCGCTGGACGAGATCACCGCGCTCGATCCGCATAAATTCGGCGTCGCCCTGCTCGATGGCGTAACCGGCGGCGGCAAGACCGAGGTGTTCTTCGAGGCGGTGGCCGACACTTTGCGCGCGGGGCGGCAGGCGCTGATCCTGCTGCCCGAAATCGCGCTGACCAATACCTTCATCGCCCGCTTCACCAAGCGCTTCGGTACGCGGCCGGCCGAGTGGCATTCCGACATGACGCCGGCGCAGCGCGCCCGCGTTTGGCGCGGTGTGCTCGATGGCACGGTGCGCGCCGTGGTCGGGGCGCGCTCGGCTTTGTTCCTGCCGTTTCGCGAACTGGGCATGCTGGTGCTCGATGAAGAGCATGACGGCGCCTACAAGCAATCCGACGGGGTCAATTACCATGCCCGCGACATGGCCGTGGTGCGGGCGCATCTCAGCGACGCGCGCGTCATCCTCTCCTCGGCCACGCCATCGGTCGAGACCCGCAACAATGCCAATGTGGGCCGCTATGCCCATGTGCTGCTGACCTCGCGATTCGCCGAGGCGGCCATGCCCAATATCACCGCCATCGACATGCGGGTGGATGGTCCGGAAAAAGGCCAGTGGATCGCGCCGCAACTGGCACGCGAAGTGTTTTCGGCGCTCGATCGCGGCGAGCAGGCTTTGCTGTTCCTCAATCGGCGCGGCTATGCCCCGCTGACGCTGTGCCGCTCCTGTGGTCATCAATATCAATGTCCCGATTGCTCGGCCTGGATGGTCGAGCATCGTTTCCGCGGCGTCTTGATGTGCCACCATTGCGGCCACGAAGTGCGTACGCCCAAGGTCTGCGGCCAGTGCGGCGATACCGAAAGCCTCACCGCCGTCGGCCCCGGCATCGAGCGCGTGGCCGAAGAAGCGGCGGCGCGGTTCCCCGATGCGCGGCGGGTGATTCTGTCGTCCGACATGGGCAGCAATGCCCAGTTGCGCGAGCGTTTTGGCGAGATCGAGCGCGGTGAGTTCGACCTCATCATCGGCACCCAGCTCGTCAGCAAGGGCCACCATTTTGAAAAGCTCTCGGTGGTCGGCGTGCTGGACGCCGATCTTGGCCTCGCGCATGGCGATCCGCGTGCCGCCGAGAAGACCTTCCAGATCCTGACCCAGGTGGCCGGTCGCGCCGGTCGCGCCTCCAAGACCGGCAAGGCGTTCCTCCAGACCTATCACCCCGACCATGCGGTGATGCGGGCCATGGTGTCAGGTGATCGCGAAGCCTTCTATGCGCATGAGCTGACCGCCCGCGAGGCCGGCGGCCTGCCGCCCTTCGGCCGGTTGGCAGCGCTGATCGTCTCGGCAAACGAACATGAGGTGGCGATGGGCTTTGCCAAAAAGCTCCTCTCGGCCGCCCCCATGGCTGACGGGGTCAAACTCTTCGGCCCCGCCGACGCGCCTGTCGCCATGGTCCGCGGCCGCCACCGCGTGCGGCTCCTCGCCCAATCGGGCAAGGACTTCGACCTCTCCGGCTATGTCCGCTTCTGGATCGGTTCGGCCGAGAAGGTGACGGGGAACCTGCGCGTGCAGGTCGATATCGACCCGATGAGTTTCATGTAGGCGGGACGTTTCGCTGCGCCACAGATCAGGGCACGAGCGCGTCCTTTTCCGGATAGAGCACGACACTCTCGTTGATCGTGGCTTCCGTGCGCGAGCCAATGAACACGGCCGGCATGCCGCTGCGATTGACCGCGACATGCAACACATTGGCCGGAACGTAGAGATAATCTCCCGGTCGCAGGACGTCGTGTTTTTCGAGATCGGCGCCCGTATAGAGGTCGACCGTTTCCCCCTTGAGGAAATACATGGCTGTTTCGTGATGCTCGTGCACATGCGCCTTGGTGCGCTTGCCCGGCGGCAGGGTCACCTCGCCCAGAAACAGACCCTGCGATCGCACGGTCTCGGCGCTGATCCCCGGCGAATAGTCGGAGCCCTGCGCCGAGGTGAATTTCGTGCCGCCTGATACGACGCTGGCATGGTCGCTGCTGATATTCATCTGACCCCTCCTTCGCTCCACGGCGACAGGACCATAGCACGCCAAGCGCCCCGGGGCATTGGCAACGCGCCAGCTGGGAGCCCTTATGGCCGCTGCGGAGCGACGAGACGCAAGAGCTTACGACCACCCTGCGACACTTTCGCCGCATTTGAATCGCCCCCCCAAGCCTTGCAAGCCGCGCGGGGCCTGTGCTAGAGCGAGCGCGACTTTGAAGGGGTCTCCGGACGTCCCCTTTTCCAGACAAGAACAAGCGTCGGCAACCGCCCGGGTTTCCCAGAGAAATAGGGCGGTCAGGCGGGCGGTCAACCTAGAGGGTGTAGCGGCATTGGCAGCGCAGAATTCAGTGCTTACCCAGATCGCCCGGCCATATGCGTCGGCGCTGTTTGACCTCGCCAGCAGCGAGAACCAGTTGGCATCGGTCGAGACGTCGCTTTCGGACGTCTCCCGCCTGATCGGGGAAAGTGCTGATTTCTCGCGCTTCCTGCGTTCGCCCGTCATCACCGCCGACAGCAAGGCCCAGGCACTCGATGCGCTGCTGGCCAAGGGCAAGACCAATGTGCTGGTCGCCAACTTCCTCAAGCTGATCGCCAAGAACGGACGCCTGTTCGCGCTCGACGCCATCATCGCGACGTTCCGCGAGCTGGCCGCCAAGGCGCGCGGCGAAGTCACGGCCGATGTGACCTCGGCTGCGCCGCTCAGCGCCGACCAGGTCAAGGCACTGGCCGAGACCCTCAAGGGCAAGCTCGGCAAGACCGTTACGCTCAACCAGTTTGTCGACCCGTCGCTGATCGGGGGCCTTCAGGTGAAGGTCGGATCGCAGATGATCGACTCTTCCCTCAAGACGAAATTGACCGCGATGAAGATCGCCATGAAAGAGGTCGGATAAATGGACATCAAAGCCGCGGAAATCTCTGCGATCCTCAAGGACCAGATCAAGAATTTCGGCCAGGAAGCCCAGGTTTCCGAAGTTGGCCAGGTGCTGAGCGTCGGCGACGGCATTGCTCGCGTCTATGGCCTGGACAAGGTGCAGGCCGGTGAGCTCGTCGAGTTCCCGGGCGGCATCAAGGGCATGGCCCTCAATCTCGAAGCCGACAATGTCGGCGTCGTGATCTTCGGCAATGACCGTTCGATCAAGGAAGGCGACGTCGTCAAGCGGACCGGCGCCATCGTGGACACCCCCGTCGGCAAGGGCCTGCTCGGCCGCGTGGTCGATGGCCTGGGTAACCCGATCGACGGCAAGGGCCCGATCGAGCATACCGAACGCCGCCGCGTCGACGTCAAGGCGCCGGGCATCCTGCCGCGCAAGTCGGTGCATGAGCCGATGTCGACTGGCCTCAAGTCGATCGACGCGCTGATCCCGATCGGCCGTGGCCAGCGCGAGCTGATCATCGGTGACCGCCAGACCGGCAAGTCCGCCATCATTCTGGACACCTTCCTCAACCAGAAGCCGGCCCACGACGCCAATGCGTCGGAAACCGACAAGCTCTATTGCATCTACGTGGCCATCGGCCAGAAGCGCTCGACTGTTGCCCAGTTCGTGCGTCAGCTCGAAGAAGCCGGCGCCCTGCAGTACTCGGTCGTGATCGCCGCTACCGCCTCCGATCCGGCACCGCTCCAGTACATCGCGCCCTTCACCGGTTGCGCCATCGGCGAATTCTTCCGCGACAACGGCATGCATGCCGTGATCGCCTATGACGATCTGACCAAGCAGGCCGTTGCCTACCGCCAGATGTCGCTGCTGCTGCGTCGTCCGCCGGGCCGCGAAGCCTATCCGGGCGACGTGTTCTACCTGCATTCCCGCCTGCTCGAGCGCGCCGCCAAGCTCAACGAAGACCACGGTCTTGGTTCGCTGACCGCGCTGCCCGTGATCGAGACCCAGGCCAACGACGTGTCGGCCTATATCCCGACCAACGTGATTTCGATCACCGACGGCCAGATCTTCCTTGAGACCAACCTGTTCTTCCAGGGCATCCGCCCGGCTGTGAACGTGGGTCTGTCGGTGAGCCGCGTGGGCTCCTCGGCCCAGGTCAAGGCGATGAAGCAGGTTGCCGGCTCGCTCAAGGGCGAACTTTCGCAGTATCGCGAAATGGCCGCCTTCGCCCAGTTCGGTTCGGACCTCGACGCCTCGACCCAGCGCCTGCTGAACCGTGGTGCCCGTCTCACCGAGCTGCTCAAGCAGCCCCAGTTCTCCCCGCTCAAGACGGAAGAACAGGTTGCGGTGATCTTTGCCGGCGCCAACGGCTACCTCGACTCCATCCCGGTCAACAAGGTTGCCGATTTCGAGAAGACGGTGCTGAGCGCCATGCGCGGCAAGCATGCCGAGCTGCTCAAGACCATCGCGACCGAGAAGGCCCTCTCCGACGACTCGCGGGCCAAGCTCAAGGCCGCTCTCGACGACATCAAGAAGACCTACGCGGCCTAAGGGCTTGAAGGAGACGACGTCATGCCGTCGCTAAAGGACCTCAAGAACCGCATCGACTCGGTCAAGTCGACGCAGAAGATCACCAAGGCCATGCAGATGGTTGCGGCGGCCAAGCTCCGTCGCGCCCAGGAAGCTGCCGAGGCTGCCCGCCCCTATGCCGAGCGCATGGGCAAGGTGCTGGCTGCGCTTGGTGCTGTCTATGATGGCCAGGAAAATGCTCCCGTGCTGCTGGGCGGCACGGGCAAGGACCAGGTGCATCTGCTGGTGGTCGCCACCGGTGAGCGTGGTCTGGCCGGCGGCTTCAACTCGTCGATCGCCCGTCTGGCCCGTGAACATGCGGCCAAGCTCATCAGCCAGGGCAAGACCGTCAAGATCCTGACCGTTGGCCGCAAGGGCAACGACATCCTCAAGCGTCAGTACCCCGACAACATCGTCGACACCTTCAACTTCCGCGAAATAAAGCAGGTCGGCTTCGTCCAGGCCCAGCAGGTCGCGGACAAGGTACTGGCCATGTTCAATGCCGGCGAATTCGACGTGGCGACGCTCTACTTTGCCAAGTTCGGCAGCGTGATCAGCCAGGTGCCGACGGCCCAGCAGTTGATCCCGGCAAAGCTCGAAAAGCCGGAAGGCACAGGCGCAGCCGAAGCATCGGCCGTGCCCTACGAATACGAGCCGAGCGAAGAAGCGATCGTCGAAGACCTGCTGCCGCGCAACATCTCGGTGCAGATCCTCAAGGCCCTGCTCGAAAATTCCGCCTCGTTCTACGGTGCGCAGATGTCCGCGATGGACAATGCCACCCGCAACGCCGGCGAAATGATCGGCAAGCTGCAGCTGAGCTACAACCGCCAGCGCCAGGCCCAGATCACCAAAGAACTCATCGAAATCATTTCGGGCGCGGAAGCGCTCTAAGCATCGAAGCGAAGGACGAAACAAATGGCAGAGAAAAAGGCCGGTCGCGTATCGCAGGTCATCGGCGCCGTCGTGGACGTCACGTTCGACGGCCACCTGCCCGCGATCCTGAACGCACTCGAAACCACCAACAACGGCCAGCGGCTGGTTCTGGAAGTGGCGCAGCACCTGGGTGAAAACACCGTGCGCACCATCGCCATGGACACCACCGAAGGCCTCGTTCGCGGTGCCGAAGTGTCCGATACCGGCGGCGCCATCTCGGTTCCGGTTGGTCTCGAGACCCTGGGTCGCATCATGAACGTCATCGGCGAGCCGATCGACGAAGCCGGCCCGATCGGCGAGACCGCCAAGCGCGAAATCCACCAGGAAGCTCCGGCATTCGTGGATCAGTCCCCCGAGTCGCAGGTGCTGGTCACCGGCATCAAGGTGGTTGACCTGATCGCTCCCTATGCTCGTGGCGGCAAGATTGGCCTGTTCGGCGGCGCCGGCGTGGGCAAGACCGTGCTGATCCAGGAACTGATCAACAACGTCGCCAAGGCACACGGTGGTTATTCGGTGTTCGCAGGCGTGGGTGAACGCACCCGCGAAGGCAACGACCTCTACCACGAAATGATCGAATCGGGCGTGAACAAGGACCCCGCAGAGAACGGTGGCTCGGCCGCTGGTTCCAAGTGCGCCCTCGTGTTCGGCCAGATGAACGAGCCCCCTGGTGCCCGTGCCCGCGTGGCGCTGACCGGCCTCACCGTCGCCGAGAACTTCCGCGACCAGGGCCAGGACGTGCTGTTCTTCGTGGACAACATCTTCCGCTTCACCCAGGCCGGCGCCGAAATGTCGGCTCTCTTGGGTCGTATCCCTTCGGCCGTGGGTTACCAGCCGACGCTGGCCACCGACATGGGCCAGATGCAGGAACGCATCACCACCACCAACAAGGGCTCGATCACCTCGGTGCAGGCCGTTTACGTGCCCGCCGACGACTTGACCGACCCGGCGCCGGCCACCTCGTTCGCTCACCTTGACGCGACGACCGTGCTCAACCGCGCCATCTCGGAAAAGGGCATCTACCCGGCCGTGGATCCGCTGGCTTCCAACTCGCGTATCCTCGATGCCAGCGTCGTTGGCCAGGAACACTACGACACCGCCCGCAAGGTCCAGGAAGTGCTGCAGAAGTACAAGGCTCTGCAGGACATCATCGCGATCCTGGGCATGGACGAGCTTTCCGAAGAGGACAAGCTCACCGTGGCCCGCGCCCGCAAGATCGAGCGCTTCATGAGCCAGCCTTTCGACGTGGCCGAAGTGTTCACCGGCTCGCCGGGCGTGTTCGTGCAGCTCGAAGACACCATCAAGGGCTTCAAGGGCCTGGTGAACGGCGAGTATGATCACCTGCCGGAAGCGGCCTTCTACATGGTCGGCACCATCGAAGATGCCGTCAAGAAGGCGCAGAAGCTGGCTGCCCAGGCTGCCTAATATCGGTTCGGGCGTCCGCGCCCTTACCCTTTCGTCGTGATGGAGCTCGGTCGAGGCCGGGCTCCAATGCCAAGGGACCAAAAATATGGCTGAAGGCCTCAAGATCGAGATCGTGTCGCCCGAGCGGCTGGTGCTGTCCGAAGTCGTGCACTCGGTCACCGTGCCGGGCACCGAAGGCTATTTCACCGTGATGGACGACCATGCGCCGTTCATGACGACGCTGCGTCCCGGCTTCATCACCGTC
The DNA here is from genome assembly GCA_966212275.1 of uncultured Devosia sp. Classification (GTDB taxonomy): domain Bacteria; phylum Pseudomonadota; class Alphaproteobacteria; order Rhizobiales; family Devosiaceae; genus Devosia. The sequence goes on along the minus strand of CBIHQV010000061.1, from coordinate 6,913 downwards.
AACGGCCTCAGCGGCCAGGACGCGATCTTCTTCGTTAAGGGCGGCTTCGCCGACGTTTCGCCCGAGGGTCTCACCATCCTCGCCGAGCAGTCCGCGCCGTTCTCCGAATTCGACCATGCCGACCTCGCCGCCCAGATCAAGGCCGCCGAGGCCGAACTGGCCGCCGCCGCGACGCCGGAAGACAAGTCCTACACGCAGGAAATCGTCAGTGCCCTGCTGAACCTGGCCATCGAAGCCGGCCAGATCAACGGCGGTCACATCCACTAAGGACGACTCGCCGCTCCTCAAGTTTAGCGCCCGTGGACCAGCGTCCGCGGGCGTTTTTGTTTTCGCCGGGATGCCGGTTTTCCCACCGGGTCATTCCGGCGCAGGCCGGAATCCATGTCCGTGGTTCTTCGCGGGCACCCAGCCTGCTACCATATCTCCGCAATCGATTGCACAACGTTTAGGCAAACCGTTGATTCGTCTACGAAAGTTGCACGACATCAACACTCGCTTAATCAAAGTCCAGCAGTCTCCAAGCGGGGAAGAGGTTCTTGCCGCGTCCAGAAGGGCGCGCGGACGCTGGAGACTTGAATGGTTTCGATGCTGGGCAATATCCGTCTCACCTTTGCCATTGCGGCCATGGCGGTCTGTTCGATCGCCATCGCCATTGGCGCGGTCCTGCTGGGGCTGTTCATCAGCCTCTCCAACACGGCCAGCAACGATGCCGAGCATGAAGTGGCCAGTGCCACTCGCATCACGGCGGAAATCCTCCAGGTCAACCTGCCGAGCCTCGAAATCGCCTCCGACGAAGCGGGCAATATCGCAACGCTCACCATGCGCTCCATGCCGCGCTTCCGTACGCATGACGTCATCGACACCATCGCCCGGGTCGCCGGTGAGCATGCCGCCATCTATGTCTACGATGCCGAAGTCGGCCCCGACATGCTGGTCGGCACGTCGAGCCTCCTCAAGGCCGATGGCGAGCGCCTGCTCGATACGCCCATCGTTGCCGGTACGCCGCTGTTCGACGCCATGATGGCCAATACGCCGGTTCGCGCCGAAGAAACCATCGAGGGCACCGGCTATTTCACGCTCTACCAGCCCATCGCCATGGCCGACGGCACGGTCATCGGCGCGCTGCTGGTCGCCGTGGCGCGGGCGCCCATCGAGGCAGTGGTGGGGCAGAACCTTGCCATGCTCATCGCCGTTGGCGGCGCCGCCCTGCTGCTGATCGGCATCATGGCGCTGCTGCTGTCTCGCCTCCTGACCCGGCCGATTCCGCGGCTGTCCGAGGTGATGAGCTCGGTCGCCGAGGGCGACCTTGCCATCCAGGTGCCCTATACCGAGCGCCGCAACGAAATCGGTGCCATGGCCCGCGCCGTCGAAGTCTTCCGCGCCAATGCCGAGCGCGTCGCCGAACTGGGCGAAGAGACCAACCGGCACCTGGTTGCCGCGGCCGACCATACCGGCCAGCTCAATGCCATCTCGATGTCGCAGATGGTGATCGAGTTCAGCATTACCGGCGATGTGATCAGCGCCAACGACAATTTCCTCAAGCTGCTCGGCTATAGCCGCGCCGAGGTGCTCGGGCAGCCCAATGCGATTTTCCTCTTCGATGCCGATCCGGCCTCGCATGGCTATCGCCAGTTCTGGCTCGACCTGGCCGCCGGCCAGTTCAAGAGCGGCGAGTATCGCCGGCGCGGTCGGGATGGTTCGGAAGTCTGGATCCAGAGCACCTTCAATCCCATCCTGGGGCTCGATGGCGTGCCCTACAAGGTCGTGCAGTTCGCCACCGATGTCACCGCCCGCAAGCATGCCGTTGCCGCCGTGGGCGCCGGCCTGCAGCAATTGGCCGAAGGCGATCTGACCGGCACGGTGGATACGCCCTTCGAGGCCCAGTTCGAGGATTTGCGCCACGCTCTCAACGGCACCGTCACCCGCTTTGCCGAAGTGGTCGGGCGTCTCCGCGCCACGTCGCGTTCGATCAAGTCGGCGACCGGGGAAATCCTGTCGGGCGCCAATGATCTGAGCGAGCGGACCACCCGCCAGGCCGCCACCATCGAAGAGACCAGCGCCGCCATGGAAGCCTTGGCCGGCACCGTCGCCGCCAATGCCAAAATGGCGCAGGACGCGGCCGGCAAGGCCGGCGCCGTGTCCCACGCGGCCGCCGAGAGCGGCGGGGTCATGACCCAGGCCAACCAGGCGATGGAGCGCATCACTCAGTCCTCGGCCAAGATATCCAATATCATCGGTATGATCGACGACATCGCCTTCCAGACCAACCTTCTGGCGCTGAACGCCTCGGTCGAGGCAGCCCGCGCCGGCGATGCCGGCAAGGGCTTTGCCGTGGTGGCCGTGGAAGTGCGGCGCCTCGCCCAATCGGCGGCAAGCGCCTCGGCTGACGTCAAGGCGCTGGTCGAGCAATCGGCCAACGAGGTCAAGGGCGGCTCACAACTGGTGTCCGATGCCGCCAAGCGGCTCAGCGACATGCTCGACGCCGTCCGGCAGAACAGTGCGCTGGTAGAAGCCATCGCCAAGGCCAGCGGCGACCAGGCCGTCGCCATCGACGAAGTGACCATGGCCGTGCGGACGCTCGACGAGATGACCCAGCACAATGCGGCGCTGGTCGAAGAAACCAATGCCGCCATTGAGCAGACCGAGTCGCAGGCGCAGACGCTCGACCAGATCGTCGACATCTTCGTCATCGGCGACAGCACGCGTCCCGAGGTCCGACTCCAGCAGCGCGAACGGGCTGCATAAAGCCAATTCGTGCCGCGCCCGCGTTAATTCACCGAGTCTTTACCGTAAGCGCCCATCCTTGGCCCAAACCCGGCTTATCCGGGCCAAGGAGATGCTTTTCATGCCCATGCTTCGTTCAGGTCTCGCTGCGCTGGTGATCGGCGCGTCCGCCTTTGTGGCGGTCGCCGCTCAGGCTCAGGACGAATTCACCGCCCCGCTGACCGAATTGGCCAAGGGCGAGATTGCGGCCTTTGCCAGCGATCCGGCGCTGATCGATGCCATCATCGCGCAGAACGCCGTCACCGCCGCCTATGACCAGGCCAAGATCGATGCGCTCGATACGCAGTGGCGCGCCGAAGTGGGCGCCGCCAGCAAGCCGCTGATCGATGCCACGCTGGGCAATGGCGCCTCGCAATATCTGGCGGGCGTGCAGGCTGCCTCGGCCGGCAAATACACCGAAATCTTCGCCATGGATGCCAAGGGCCTCAACGTGGCCCAGAGCACGCTGACCTCCGACTACTGGCAGGGCGACGAGGACAAGTTCACCGCCAGCTTCGGCGCCGGCGCGGACGCGGTCCATATCGGCGAGATCGAGCAGGACGAGAGCACGCAGATCTTCCAGAGCCAGGTCTCCGTGCCGATCACCGATCCGGCCACGGGCGCCGTCATCGGCGCCATCACCGTCGGCGTCGACGTCTCCATGCTCTGAACGAACCCGCGGCCGCCACGGCGGCCGCATCCTTTACGGCCACGAGACCACCAATGCTCAAGCTCACCCTTACTCGCAAGATCATCGGCCTCGTGCTGCTGGCGCTGATCTTTGGCGCTTCCGCCATCAGCTATGTCGGCATCAGCCAGAACGCGTCCCTGCTGCGCAGCGAGCTTGAGCGCGCCAATACCACGGTCTCGACGGCCAGCACCGAGCAGTTGGCGGGCGGCATCCGCTTCGGCAAGGCCGATGCGGTGCTCGCCGCCTATGACGGGCTCAAAACCTCGCTGGGCGACCAGTTCGCCGCCGGCGCTAGCTTCGACCTCCAGGGCAATCTGATCGCCAGCACAGCCGATGCCGGCGACGATTCGACGGCGCTTGCCGAGGTGGCGGCGCGTTCGCTGGCCAGCGGCGCGGTCGAAAGCAGCTCGCATGGCGCTATCGCCTATGTCGCGGTGCCCGCCCGCTTCGGCCCCGACAAGGCCGTGGTCGGCACCGCCGCCTTCGCCTGGGACATGAGCGGCAGTCTCGCCCGCCAGAGCCAGACCATCGTCACCGCCGCCATGGCCGGCGTCGGTGTGATCGCGGTGCTGATCGTGGCGCTGTCGGTCTTCATCCGCGTCTCGGTCACCGGCCCACTGCTGGGCTTGGTGCGGACGGCCAGCCATATCGCCGAAGACCCCAACGGGGTCGAGACTATCGCCGGCACGGGCCGGTCGGATGAACTGGGCGAGATGGCGCGCGCCATTGCGGTGTTCCGCGACAATGGCGTCAAGGTCGGGGCCATGAGCGCCGACGAGGCCGAGCAGCGCGCCCGCGTGCAGCGTGAGCGCACCGCCATGATGGGCTCGCTGCGCGCCGCCTTCGGCCAGGTGGTCGATGCCGCGGTGGCCGGCGATTTCACCCAGCGGGTCGACGCCAATTTCCCCGATGACGAGCTCAACCAACTCGCCAGCAGCGTCAACAATCTCGTGGCCACGGTCGATAGCGGCCTGGCTGAAACCGGTCGCGTGCTGGCGGCCCTGGCCGATACCAACCTCTCGGTGCGCATGACCGGCGACTATCGCGGCGCCTTTGGCGCGCTGCGCGACAGCACCAATCAGGTGGGCGAGCAGCTCACGCGCATTGTCGGCCAGCTCCGCCAGACTTCGAGGTCGCTCAAGGTGGCGACCGGCGAAATTCTCACCGGCGCCAATGACCTTTCCGAACGCACCACCAAGCAGGCCGCAACGATCGAGGAAACCTCGGCCGCCGTCGAGCAGCTTGCCGATACGGTGGGCCAGAATGCCGTGCATGCGGCGGAAGCCAGCACCAAAGCCGAGGCGGTGTCCCGTTCCGCCGAGGATGGCGGCGCCGTCATGGCGCAGGCCACCGAAGCCATGGCCCGCATCACCGAATCCTCGGGCAAGATTTCCAACATCATTGGCCTCATCGACGACATCGCCTTCCAGACCAACCTTCTGGCGCTGAACGCCTCCGTCGAGGCCGCCCGAGCCGGCGATGCCGGCAAGGGCTTTGCCGTGGTGGCTGTCGAAGTGCGGCGCCTCGCCCAGTCGGCGGCCGGTGCTTCGGCCGAAATCAAGCAGCTCATCGACCGTTCCGTCGGCGAAGTCGCCCAGGGCTCGCGCCTTGTCGATCAGGCCGCCGAGCGCCTGTCCGGCGTGCGCGAGGCGGTTCGTGAGAACACAGCCCTGCTCGAGGGCATTGCCCAGGCCAGCCGCCAGCAGGCTTCGGCCATTGAAGAGGTCAATATCGCCGTGCGCCAGCTCGACGAGATGACCCAGCACAATGCGGCCCTGGTCGAGGAAACCAATGCGGCCATCGAGCAGACCGAGGCCCAGGCCAGCGAGCTTGATCGCATCGTCGAGGTCTTCACCCTCGATGACGGTGGCACCGTGGCGCCAAAATCCCGGCGCGCCGCCTGAACCAGTTCATGGTTACCGCTTCTTTAAGCAGTTGAGCGCATGCTCTTCCCAGGCAAATACCGGGGAGAGCCCAGGATGAAGTTCGGAACCATCGTTGGCTGCGTCTGCGGCGCGGTCCTTGTCACAGGAACCCTGTTGATGGGTTCGAGCTTTCTCGTCGGTCGCGCCTTCGAGGCGGCGCGGGACGAGTCGAGCGTCCTGATGAAGTCCATGCGCGAACAGATGTTCGCCGACATGATGCACGATTCCATGCGCGGCGTGGCCTACAAGGCCCTCTACGCCGCCGTCATTGGCGATAGCGCCATCGCCTCAGAAGCCGGCGCCGAAATTGTCGAATATGGCGATGCCTTCGCCGCCGCGATCGAAGCGCAGCGTGCGCTCGACCTGCCCGCCGATATCAGGGCCGCGCTCGATGGCGTGGCCGAGCCGCTGACCAGCTACCTGGCCTCGGCCAGGGCCATCGTCGCCAAGGCCGCCTCCGAGGGCGCCGATGCGGCCAAGGTCGACCTGCCGGCCTTCGAGGCCAGCTTCAGCACGCTCGAAGGCGCCATGGAAGGCGCCGCGGACACCATCTCGGCCGGTAATGAGCGCAATGTTGCGACGTCCCAGACGGCGGTCACGCTGTCGCGCGTCGCCAATATCGGCGGCATGGTCGTGATCCTGGGCCTCGCCGGTGCCATGCTGCTGCTCAGCCGCCGCTTCATCGTCACGCCCATCACGGCGATGACCTCGAGCATGCGTGGCCTTGCCGATGGCAAGCTCGACGTGGCGGTGCCCGAGCGCCAGCCGGTCGAAGAAATGGCGGCCATGGCGTCGACGCTTGGCGTGTTCCGCAGCGCGCTGCAAAGCCGCGCCGAACTCGCCGCCGATGCCGATGTCGTGGCGCAAAAGACCGCGCGGCGCGTGGCGCAGTCGGCCGAACTGAACCGGGTGCTGGCCGAAGTGGTCGGCGCCGCCGCCAATGGCGATTTCTCGCGCCGCGTCGAAACCGGCTTTGACGATGGCGAATTGCGCGAAGTGGCGGGCGCCGTCAACAATCTGGTGGCCGTGGTCGATACCGGCCTCAGCGAAACCAGCGGCGTGCTGGGCGCCATCGCCCGAGCCGAGCTCGATCAGCGCGTGCGCGGCGAATACCAGGGCGCCTTCGGCCGGCTCAAGGACGACACCAATGCGGTGGCCGACCGGCTGGCCGATATTGTCGGTCAGCTCAAGATCACCTCGTCTGCCCTCAAGACCGCGACCGGGGAGATCCTCTCGGGCGCCAACGATCTCAGCGAGCGCACCACCAAGCAGGCCGCCACGATCGAAGAGACCTCGGCGGCCATGGAACAGCTCTCCGCCACCGTGGTCGACAATGCCGGCAAGGCGGAACTGGCCAGCCGACAGGCCGGCGCCGTTTCCCGCTCCGCAGAAGAGGGCGGCGTGGTGATGAGCCAGGCTACCGAGGCCATGGAACGCATCACCCAGTCCTCGGGCAAGATTTCCAACATTATCGGCCTCATCGACGACATCGCCTTCCAGACCAACCTCCTGGCGCTCAACGCCTCGGTGGAAG
>CBIHQV010000060.1:0-15156 GCA_966212275.1 uncultured Devosia sp. | reverse complement strand
GGGGGGTTAACCCTGGGGGTTTGCGGGGACAAAAACAAACCGGTGCGGGCCTTGGTCGTGCCAAAACTCTCCGGGGGGGGTCCCCCCCCCCCCCCCAACACTTTGACCTGTAAGGCTTTTTCCGATTAACGGATGAGCTGCAGGATCGACTGGTCGGCCTGGCTGGCCAGCGACAGCGAGTTCTGCGACAGGGACTGACGGGTCTGCAGAGCCAGCAGATTAGCCGCTTCGGTGTTCATGTCGGCCAGGGTCAGGTTACCAGCACCGTCTTCCAGCGTGTTGATCATCGAGTTGGTGAAGGTCTGGCGATTCTGCACGATCGAGAGATTCGAACCGAAGCTCGAAGCCTGCGAACGCACGTCGTTCAGAGCGGTCTTCAGCTTGGACAGTTCAGCGTCGATCGTGTCGTCGCTGTCGAGGTCCGAAGCTTCCAGGGTGGTCGAAACACCCAGGTTGGCCGAGTTGATGGTCTCGCCGTCATCGGTCTGGATGTCGATCGACGACGTACCAGTTTCGTTGAAGGTGATGGCCAGCTTGTCGCCGCGCAGCAGGTTGATACCGTTGAACGAGGCGTCGTCGGCGAGCTTGTCGAGCTGGTCGCGCAGTTCGTTGAACTGATCGGCCAGGCCAGCGCGGACCGTGTTGCCGGCAACTTCGGTCAGTGCGAGGGCAGCACCGGTAACGGCACCACCAGCAGCACCGGCGATTTCCAGCGCCTTGGTCGACTGGTTTTCGATACGCAGCTTGCCGTTGTCGTTCGAAGCACGGATCTTGCCGGTCAGGTCGGTGTTTGCGTTGATCTCGCTGACGAGAGCGTCAACGGACTTCACTTCAAACGCCTGGCTGATGGTGGTAACCGTACCCGATGCGATAACACCGGTGGTCGAGGTCGTCGTCGTGGTGGCGCCACGACCCAGAGCAGTGCCGAGAGCCGTATCGCTGGTGTCAACGGTGAAGTTGCGGCCATCGGTACGCGAGAAGTCGAAACCAGCGGCGGCGCCGGTTGCGGTGAAGCCCGCGGTAGCTGCTGCGGCAACGAGGGCGGCCTTCTGGCCGGTCGCCGATCCCGTGAAGGTGTAGGAAGCGGTGTCGCCACCTTCGCTGGTGAACGTCACGGTCTTGCCCGTCAGTGCCGACATATCCGGGTCAGCAGCCGAGAAGTTGGTACCACCGGCAGCAGTCAGGGTCGCGTCGGTATCGGAAGTTGCAGCACCAGCGGTCAGACCTGCGAACTGGGCAGCGGTACCGGCGAGGGTGAGCGATTCACCCTTGGAGCTTTCGATCTTGAGCTGGCCGCCAACGACCGACGCCTTGACGCCGCCATTGCCGCCAGAAACACCGTTAAGTGCGGTGTTGATCTTCTCAGCCGAAGTTTCGGCAGTGTCACCCTTGACCAGGGAAACCGACACGGCAGCGTTGCCGTTGAGGCTGGTGGCCTGGAGAGTGACAGTGCCGGCAAAGCCGAGACGGCCATTGCCGCCGACGAAGCCGTTATTACCGGTCTTGGCGCCGTTGTGGATCGACACCGACTCGGCTGCGGTGAATGCACCGCCGCTGAAGGTCAGGTTTTCAGCTGCCGAAGTACCGACGGTAGCCGAGTCAACCGACATCGAAGTGGTCTGGAAGGACTTGTCCTGGCGAGCCTGGCGAAGGGTCGACTGCATCGATTCCAGGGTCTTGGTCATGGCCGTGAGGCCATTGTCAGCTGCTTCGAGCGTCTTGACGCCATTGGCCATGGAGTCGAGGAGCGAGCCCAGATCGCTTGCGCGGTTGGAAAGGCCCTGAGCGGTGAACCAGCTGGAGGGATTGTCCAGAGCCGAGTTCACCTTGTTGCCGGTGGACAGGCGGTTCTGGGTGGAAGCCATCATGTCCGCGGTGCCCTTCAGCGAGAGCAGGTTGGAACGGACGGCTTTCGAAAGAGAGATATCGGCCATTTGAGAGTCCTTTTCTAGGATTACGCAAACTAAAACGCCTCTTCCTGAGGCACCCCGAACATCAACCGGCAGGCTCTAAAGAAGGATTAAGCGGCTGATGAATATTTGGGCAAATTGCGCTCGATCATCAGCCGCGCCAGAAACAAAAAGCCCCGGATTCCCGGGGCTTGGCATCGTCGACGTTGTTGGCGCCGGTTAGGGCGCATTAACCTAGGCCATCAGATCCTTGAGCCTGGCCTCGGATTCAGGGGGCAGGGGGATCGAGCCGATGCGCATGATCACTTCTTCTATAGTGGTTGGCGCGGGCGGCATGGCGCCGGCGATCACCGCAGCGGCAAACAGCGAAGCGGCGCCGTAGCGCTCGGAGTCCGGTACCGGCTCGGCGGGAGGGTCCTGGCGGGGGAAGCTGCCCTGGTCGCTGGCACTCGAATTCTTCGGCGCCGGCGGGGTGCTGTCGGGCAGCATGCTGCGCTCCCCGGAAATGGGCTTTGCTCGAAAACTGGAAAGGCCGACACTGCTAGTAGAGAGCGGATCGGCCGTGAGTGCGGTGATCATGACGCTGTCCTTGCATCCACGAATGCCAGTAGGCACCCTATATCTACCGCAATTGTCTCCCGATTACCGCCGTCGCCTGCAATTGATGTAAATTGAGTCTAAATCAAAGAGCCCGGTTGACTGCGATGCCGCGGGCGGATGCTGCGGGGTCTGCTGTGATCGCGCCGCCCCGTCCGTAAGTCTTCGCCTTGTTCTGCTGTCCCACGATCTTGGCCACATCTGTGAGCAGATCTTCGGTCACCATGCGAGCGGTCGCCAGCACGCGCAAATTCTCCGCCATCTGGGTGGCGAGGCGCTCGTGGCCGAGGCGAAGACGGTCGATGGCGGCGGGTGCCTGCGTCTTGAGACGCTCGCCCTGGCGCTGCACCGAGCGGGCGAAGCCGACATAGCTCTGCGCCAGCCGCGCCTTCTCGGGCGTCAGCGTGCTGGCCTGCCGCATATGGCCGGCGCGGAGCAGGGTGGTTTCCTGGTTCATCACATCGACCAGTGCGGCCAGGGCGATTTCGGCCATGCGGCAGAGTTCGTCGGCCGGGAGGCTGTCGAGGGCGGCGAGGCGAGCGGCTGCGGTCATTTATAGGCTCCCGGCAAGATGTTGTTCTGGTTGTTGGCCGCTTCCTGCATGGCGAGCAGATCGGGCAGGAGTTGTTCGGCGATCCCGAGGCCGCCATTCTGCGCCATGTTGGCGGCAAGCTGTTCGGACTGCATGGAGCGCCAGGTCTCCTCGCCAAAGCCGCCGCCCATGACGCTTTCGTCGGTCTTGATGGAGGAGAAGAGTTCCTTGGTCAGCGTGTTGAGGAACACGCCTTCGAAATCCTCGGCCTGCTGGCGTACCTTGGCGACCTGTGCGGCCGTCAGGGTGGAGCCGGGCTGCTTGATGGTTTCCATCACAGCACCTCGATCTCGGCCTGCAGGGCGCCGGTGGCCTTGATCGCCTGGAGAATGGCGATCAGGTCGCGCGGCGAGATGCCGAGGGCATTGAGCCCATCGACCAGTTCCTGCAGCGTCACGGACTCGTTGACGATGGTCAGCGCCGTTTCGGAGAGGTTGGCATTGAGATTGGTATTGGCCTCAGTCGTCGTCACCCCCAGGCTCAGCGGATTGGGCTGCACGACGGTGGGATCTTCGGCGATGGTGACGGTCAGGTTGGACTGCGCCACCGCGACGCTCGACACGCGCACGTCCCGGCCCATGACGATGATGCCCGAATTCTCGTCGATGACGATCTTGGCCGTCTGGTCGGTCTCGATCATCAACTGCTCGATATCGGTGAGCAGGTCGACGATGTTGCCATTGAAGCCCTGGGGCAGGGTGAGGCGCACCGTGGCCGGATCTTCCGGCGTGGCGGTGGGAGCGCCGATGAAGTCGTTGACGGCCAACGCGATGCGGCGCGCCGTGGTCAGGTCTGGGTTGCGCAGGGCAAGACGCAGCGAGGTCTGGCTACCGAGGTGGAAATCGATCTCGCGCTCCACCAGGGCTCCCGAGGAGATGCGGCCCGTGGTGGGCACGCCCGAAATGATGGTGGCGGCGTCGCCCTCGGCCTTGAAGCCATTGATGGCGACCGGGCCCTGGGCGATGGCGTAGACTTCGCCATCGGCACCGAGCAGCGGCGTCACCAGCAGCGTGCCGCCTTGCAGGCTGTCGGAATCGCCCAGCGCGGCGACCGACACGTCCATGCGCGAACCTTGGGTGGCGAACGGAGGCAGGTTGGCGGTGACCATCACTGCGGCCACGTTGGCGGTGCGGACGTTCTCGCCGGCGGTGTTCACGCCCAGGCGTTCCAGCATCGATTGCAACGACTGCTTGGTGAAGGGGGAATTGTTGAGGCTGTCGCCGGTGCCGTTGAGGCCGACCACCAGGCCGTAACCCACCAACTGGTTCTCACGCACGCCCTCGAAATCTACAATATCCTTGATGCGGGCAGCCGCGGCCTGCGCCTCGAGGGTGGGCAGCAGCACCATTGTAATGGTCAGTGCGCTTGCGATCAGCCTGTGCAGCAGTGATTTGGTCATCCGGCATCCCCGTAGTCTGGCCGCACCATCCCCATGGCGCAGCGTCGCCGATCACATTGCGAAAACCGTGCCAGTCAGGGCGGCGTCGGCTAAGTCTCTGAAATCATAGCGTTCTGTTGATGGGGGCTGCCCGGAATTGGCCCTGGCCCCGCGCCGGTAAGCAATTCTTGCCGGGCGCATTAAGGCCTTGTTAAGGGCTGGCGGCAGATTTTGCCGGGGACGGCGTTGAACTGATTTGAGTCCCAGCCTTGCGCATCGACACCAGCAACCGAACGACAGGCGTTGGCCGCGGTAATTCCGCGGGACGCTCCGGCTCGGGCGCAGATTTCGTGCCGGCCGGCGGCAATGCCCCGGCGCGGGTCGCTGGCAATGCGCCGGCCCAGGGGCTTTCCGGGATCGACGCTATCCTCGCGCTGCAGGCCGCGGACGGGCCGTTGACCGGCCGGAAGAAGGCCATCCGTCGTGGTGCCTCGCTTCTCGATAGCCTCGATGAAATCAGGACCGACCTGCTGATCGGGCGGATCGATGCCAGCCGGCTCGATCGTATGACGGCCATGCTGTCGGAGGCGCGTGAACGCTCGCTTCCGGGCCTCGACGCCCTGCTCGACGACATCGAGCTGCGGGTGAGAGTGGAACTGGCCAAGGTCGGGCGCTACCCGGCGAGCTAAGCGCCGGTCATCAAAATGTTGTCAGTATCGCGCTATGCGCCTGACGGACGGGGGCTTTCGCATGTTAAGCACCCGCGCGTTGGGCGCTTGCCCGGTAAGTGCTACGCGCATATATAGGCCGCCTTAGGGGTGCATTGGAGTTGAGTCTGCTGATGTCTTCGGTTGCAGAAGTGATTGAATACCGGCCCAGTGACGACGAGCCGTTCATGAATCCGCGCCAGCGCGAGTATTTCCGGGCAAAGCTCAACGCCTGGAAAGACGACATCCTCCGCGAGAGCCGCGAGACCCTCGAAAATCTTCAGGAAGAGAGCCAGAACCACCCGGATATGGCGGACCGCGCCAGCTCCGAGAGTGACCGTTCCCTGGAATTGCGCACGCGCGATCGTCAGCGCAAGCTCATCTCCAAGATCGAAGCTGCGCTCAAGCGCATCGACGATGGCACTTATGGCTATTGCGAAGAGACCGGCGATCCGATCGGCATCGCCCGCCTCGATGCCCGGCCTATCGCTACACTGAGCCTCGAAGCCCAGGAAATGCATGAGCGCCGCGAGAAGGTATACCGGGACGAATAATGTCCCGATGCTTGATTTTTCAAAGGCCCGCAGTAGTTGCGGGCCTTTTTTTTTGGCCGGTCGGCAATCGGCAAATTCTGACAAAGCGATATTCTTAGGGCCTTGTTTCCGCCGCAGCTTCCCGTCCATATGTTGGCGTCGAGCTTGGGAGGGCAACGATGTTGCAGGTCGTGTCGAAAATGCGCGCGCTTGGTCTGGCGCTGGTTCTCGCCCTTGGCGCACCTGCAATGGCTGCGGATCAAAAGATCACGCTGCTGGACAATACCGACCTTCCCGGCTTCGACTATTCCATCATCCGCGACACGGATCTCGACGCCTGCAGCGCCGCCTGCGCTGAAGACAATATCTGTCGCGCCTTTACCTTCAATTCCCAGTCCGACTGGTGCTTCCTCAAGGGCACGGCGGGCGAGCCGACCGAATTTTCCGGCGCCACATCCGGCCGGGTCAGCCGCGCGCCTTCGCCGGCCGTAACCGAGGCGGTGCGCCAGGCCGAACTGCCGTTCCCGGCACAGGGCATCATCGACACCGCCCGCAGCTTCGCCCTCACGCTGCCCGAGACCGACACCCCGCCGCCCAAGGTGACCTATGCGGGTCTCGTGGAATCCGCGCAGGAAGCCGTAGCTGTCGACAATCAGGCCGCGGCGATCGTCGCCTACAAGCAGGCGCTGGCCATCAATGCCAATGACCGTGCCATCTGGCAGGCGCTGGCACAGGCCGCGCTGAGCCAGGCCGAAGTGGTCAAGGGCCAGGCCGAAGGCGATGGCGGCAGCAGCCTGGCCTACCTTGCCTCGTCCACCGCGATGAACGCCTTCCTGCGCTCTACCGAAGTGCAGGATAGGGCCGATTCCCTGGCCGCGCTCGCCAATGCCCTCGAATATCGCGAGATGTGGCGCGAGGTGATCGCCACCTATCGGCTGAGCCTCAAGCTGTCGCCAAACGAGGCGGTCGAGGCTCATCTCGATGACGTCGTCGCGCAGAATGGCTTCCGCATCACCGACCACGTGGTCGATGCCGAAGCCGCGTCGCCGCGTATCTGCGCCATCTTTTCCAGCCCATTGCCGTACTCGACCATCGATCTTTCCGCCTATGTCGTTGTCGCGGACATGCCGCAGGCCTCGGTCGAGGCCGAGGAAACGCAGATCTGCGTCGAAGGCCTGCTGCATGGCGGACGCTATGCCATCCGTCTGCGCGCCGGCCTGCCATCGACCGATGGCGAGGAACTGCTCAAGGATGTCGTGCTCGAAGTCTATGTGCCCGATCGCTCGCCCTTCGTCGGCTTTGCCAATGACGCCTATGTCATGCCGGCTGGTCTTGGCGGCGGGCTGCCGATCACCTCGGTCAATGCCGATGTCGCGCAGGTCATGATCTACCGCATCGGCGATCGCTCCATTGCCACCGCCGTGCGCGACGGCATCTTCCAGGGCAGCCTCACCGAATACGATGCCGAGGACATTGCCGCCCGGGTGGGCGAGCAGGTCTGGCAGGGCGAAGTCGACCTTGCTCGCGGCGAAGCCAATGAACTGACAACCACCGCCATTCCGGTGGCCGACACGATCGGCCAGATGGAGGCGGGTGCCTATGTCATCACCGCCAAGATCAAGGACGAGTATTCCGAATATTGGGACAACGTGGCCACGCAGTGGTTCATCGTCACCGATCTGGGGCTGACCACCATTTCTGGCGATGATGGCGTCCATGCCTTCGTGCGTGGGCTCGACGATGCCAAGCCGATCGCAGGCGCCACGGTTCGCCTCGTCGCGGTCAATAACGAAATCCTCGGCGAAGCCACTACCGATGCCGATGGCCGCGCCATCTTCGCGCCGGGCCTGGCCCGCGGCGAAGGGGGCAGGGCGCCGCAACTGCTGGTCGCCGAGACCGCGGATGGCGACTACGCCTTCCTCGATCTCAGTCGCCCGGCATTCGACCTGACTGATCGTGGAGTCGAGGGCAGGCCGTCGCCTGGCCCGCTCGATGTCTTCGCCACCACCGAACGTGGCGTCTATCGCCCCGGCGAAACCGTTTATCTCACCGCCCTGCTGCGCGACGAGCGCGCTGTGGCCGTCACCGGCCTGCCGCTGACGCTCGAAATCGAGCGCCCGGATGGCGTCGTCGCCAGCACGCAGGTGCTCAACGATCAGGGCGCGGGCGGCTACTTCGTCGCCCTGCCCATGGTCGAGGAAGCCATGCGCGGCTCGTGGACGGCGCGGCTCTATGCCGATCCCGAGGCCGAGGCGCTGTCCAGCACCAGTTTCCTCGTGGAGGATTTCGAGCCGGAACGCCTGGCTTTCGAGGTCACCGCCCCCGATGGGCCGATGACTATCGGCGAGGTCACCGCGGTTGATGTCGCCGCCAAGTATCTCTACGGCGCCACCGCACCCAATCTGGCCATCGAGGCCGATGCCATCATCAGTGCCCGCACGACGCTGGATGCGTTCCCCGGCTATACCTTCGGCCGCGAAGACGACACCGTCGAGACCAGCCGCGAGCCTTTGGGCGTGGTCGGAACCACCGATGAAGCGGGCAATGCCGTTGCCGAAGTCGTGCTGCCCGAGCCGCCTGCCACTACGCGTCCGCTCGAGGCGCAACTGCTGCTGCGTCTCGTCGACAGCAACGGCCGCACCATCGAGCGCAGCATCAGCCGCCCGGTGCTGGCCACCGTCGACCGCATCGGCATCAAGCCGACCTTCAGCGACGCCTCCGGCCTTGCCGAAGGTAGCGAAGCCAGCTTCGACATCGTGGCCGTTTCGCCCGAGGGCGAGGCAATCGCCAAGACCGGTCTCAACTGGACCATTTCGCGCATCGACACCAACTATCAGTGGTATCGCAACGGCAGCACCTGGCAGTGGGAAGCCATCACCACCTCGCGCGAAGTCGCCAGCGGCACGGTCGACACGCCCGAGGGCGGCCCGGTGACCATCGGCGCCAATGTCGATTGGGGCCTCTACCAGGTCGAGGTGGAAAGCACGGGCGATAACCCGACCTCGTCCAGCTACGAATTCTATGCCGGCTATTACTATGCCGAAGCTGGTTCCGACACGCCCGATACGCTGCAGGTCGCGCTCGACAAGGCCGCCTACAAGGTGGGCGATACGGCCCAACTCAAACTCGATCCGCAGTTTGCCGGCACGGCGCTGGTTATGGTTGTCGACAATCGCGTCATCGCCATGCAGGCCGTCGACGTGCCCGAAGGCGGCACCACCGTGCCGCTCGAGGTCACCGAGGAATGGGGCCCCGGCGCCTATGTCACGGCGATCCTCTATCGTCCGTCCGACGTCACCGAGAAGCGCATGCCCTCCCGCGCTTTGGGCCTCGCTTTCGCCGATGTCGAGCCGGGTGACCGCAAGCTCGACGTGACGCTGGAGACGCCCGAAGTCACCCTGCCGCGCCAGAGCTTCACTACCACGGTCAATCTGGGCAACCTGGCCGCCGGCCAGAAGGCCTATGTCGCCGTGGCGGCGGTGGATCTGGGCATTCTCAACCTCACCAACTTCAAGGTGCCCGATCCGGACGGCTGGTATTTCGGCCAGCGTCAGCTCGGCATGGAAGTCCGCGATCTCTATGGCTCGCTGATCGATCCGACCCAGGGTCTGGCCGGTGCCATGCGCTCGGGCGGCGATGGCGGTTCGTCCCGCACCGGTACGCCGCCGGCCACCTCGGTCCTCGTTGCCCTCCATTCGGGCATTGTCGAGGTCGATGCCGAGGGCAAGGCCACCATCACCTTCGACATGCCCGACTTCTCGGGCACGGTGCGGGTCATGGCCATGGCCTGGACCGATAGCGCCGTGGGCCACGCCTCGGCCGATGTGATCGTCCGCGATCCTGTTGTCGTCACCCTCAGCCCGCCGCGCTTCCTGCGCGTTGGCGATGAGTCACGCCTGCTCGTCGAAATCAACAATATCGATGGCGAGTCAGGCACCTATGGCGTTTCCCTCTCGACCGGTGACGGCATTGCCACGCCGGCTGAAAGCCAGGATGTGGAGCTCGAACGCGGCCTACGCACCGCGCTGGAGCTGGACCTCAATGGCATGCAGATCGGCGATTGGCCGGTGGTGCTGACCATCACTGCGCCCGATGGCAGTACGCAGACCAAGGAACTGCTGCTTGGCGTTCGGCCGACCAGCGCGCCGATCACGACGAGCCGCCTCGTGCCCATCAAGGCGGGCGAGACCGTCACTATCGGGCCGGACTACTTCGACAGCTACATGGCCAATACCGGGGCGATGACCCTGGCTATCGGCCCGATCGCCCGTCTCGATGTGCCCGGCCTCCTGCTGGCGCTCGATCGCTACCCCTATGGTTGCGCCGAGCAGCTTTCGAGCCGTGCTCTGCCGCTGCTCTATCTCAACGATGTGGCCAAGCTCGTCGGCATCACAACGGACGACAAGCTCAACCAGACCGTCACCGACGCCATCGCCAACCTGCTCTCCAAGCAGAGCTCCAGCGGCGGTTTCGGTCTCTGGGGGCCATTCGATGGCGGCGACCTGTGGCTCGACGGCTTCGTCACCGACTTCCTGCTGCGCGCCAAGGCGGCCGGATACGAGGTGCCCGAGCAGGCCATGACCATGGCCTTCGACAACCTCGCCAACCAACTGTCCTATGCCGCCGATTTCGAGAAGGGCGGGGAGGATATTGCCTACGCGCTCTACGATCTGGCGCGCGCCGGCCGGGTGGCGATGGGCGACCTGCGCTACTATCACGAAGCCCGCCTCAATGCCTTCGGTTCGCCGCTGGCCCAGGCGCAGCTTGGTGCGGCGCTGGCTCTCTATGGCGATCCGACCCGGGCCAACTCCGCCTTCGCGGCGGCGGTGGCCGGCCTCAGCGCGCCGGACAATGTCCGTCGCTATCGCAGCGACTATGGCAGCCGCATGCGCGATCTGGCCGGTGTGCTGGCCCTGGCCGCCGAGTTCAAGCCCGATGGCGTGGACCTGACGGACCTGGCCAACCAGCTCGCCAAGCTGCGCGACCGGGCCAACTACACCTCGACGCAGGAGGATAGCTGGACTCTCCTGGCGGCTGCGGCCCTCGGGGCTTCGGCCACCGATGGCTCGGTGACGCTCGATGGCGAGGCCCTGACGGGCCAGGTCTATCGGCGCTACGATCAGGCGGGCTTTGAGGCGGTGGAGGTTGCCAATACCGGCGCTGCCGATACCGAGGCCAAGGTGACCGTTACGGGCTTCCCGCTCACGCCGCCGCCGGCCAGCAGCAACGGCTTCACCATCACCCGCGAATACTTCCTGCCCGATGGCACGCCCATCGATCCGCAGGCTGCGCCGATCGCGCAGAACGAGCGGTTGGTCGTGGTGCTGAAGGTGCGGCCGCAGACGCTCGGTTCGGGCCAGTATGTGGTTGCCGATCCGCTGCCTGGCGGCTTCGAGATCGAGAATCCGGATCTGTCTGCTGGCGGCGGTGTCAACGACTTCAGCTGGCTCACGCTCGACAGTGCCAATCACGTGGAATCCCGTACCGATCAATATGTTGCGGCGTTCCGCTACTTCGACGAATCCGGCAGCTTCACCACCGCCTACCTGGTGCGTGCAGTGTCGCCCGGCACCTTCGTGCTGCCCGGCGCCACCGTGGAAGACATGTATCGCCCCGAATTCCGGGCGAACACCGCCGCCGGCTCCATCGAGGTCACGCCGACCGGGCCATGATGCCACGCAGAGGCCAAGGTTCATCGTCTCCCTCCCCCTTGTGGGGAGGGATCAAGGGTGGGGGTGGGCCACACGCACCGGACGAGTCGTGGCGAGCGAGGCTTCCGGATCGAGGCGTATCGGCGACGGTCCGCTGTGGCTCCCATCACCCCACCCTCAATCCCTCCCCATCGAGGGGAGGGAGGCGCCAGCTCCACTGGCTGTGCTTACCGTCCGGATCCCCGCAAGGGGTAGGGTGTCGACTGGGCCGTCGGGGCACGCTCCGATGACCCCTGATCATGAGCCCAAGCTCCGTCCCTGGACCCGCTGGCTGACCCTCACCGGGTTCGCCCTCTTCACCCTCGCTTGCGCCGGGGGCATCCAGCTCAACTCCACCATATCAGGCATCAGCGCCGCGCTGCCGCCCACCCCGGACGTGGCGACGCTGCCGGTTTCCGTTGCCGTCACCGACCGCGAGGGCCTGTTGCTCCGCCCTTTCACCACGGCGGACGGGCGCTGGCGCCTGCCGGTGGAACAGGCGGCTATCGATCCGCGCTTCATCAAGATGCTGATCGCCTACGAGGATCGTGGCTTTGCCGAGCACGACGGCATCGCCTGGAACTCGATGCTGCGCGCCGCCGGGCAGTTCGTCGGCGCCGGCGGGCGTGTCGTCTCCGGCGGATCGACGCTCACCATGCAGGTGGCGCGCCTGATCGAGGGGCAGCCGACGCGCAACCTCTGGGGCAAGCTGCGCCAGATGGTGCATGCTGTCAGGTTGGAACACGACCTCAGCAAGGATGAGATTCTCCATCTCTACCTGACGCTGGCGCCCTATGGCGGCAATATCGAGGGTATCCGCGCGGCGAGCCTTGCCTATTTCGGCAAGGAGCCGACGCGGCTCACCACGGCCGAGGCCGCCCTGCTGGTGGCGCTGCCGCAATCGCCCGAGGCGCGCCGACCGGACCGCGATCCTGTTGCGGCGCAACGCAGCCGCGACATGGTGCTCGACCGGCTGGTGGCCATGGGCGCACTGCCGCTCGAGGATGCCGTCGCAGCCAAGCGTGAGCCGGTGCCCGCGGCGCGCCGCGACTTTCCCATGCTGGCCGCGCACATGGCCGAGCAGGCGGTCAAGGCGCAGCCAGCCGCGCGCTCGGTGGAGCTCACCATCGACAAGCGTTTGCAGGACGCGCTGGAGCACCTGGCGGCTGGTCGCGCGCGGCTGATCGACCCCAGGGTCTCGGTGGCCATCGTTGCCGCCGATATCGGGAGCGGCGAGGTTTTGGCTTCGGTGGGTTCCGCCGGCTTGTTCGACACCGAAAGCGCCGGCTTCGTCGACATGACCAACGCCATCCGCTCGCCCGGCTCGACGCTGAAGCCACTGATCTATGGATTGGCGTTCGAGCTGGGCCTTGCCCATCCCGAAAGCCTGATCGAGGATCGCCCGACGGCCTTTGGCGCCTATGTCCCGGTCAATTTCGATGGCTTCAATCGCGGCACGGTCACCATCCACGATGCGCTGACTGAATCGCTCAATATCCCGGCCGTGGTGGTGCTCGACGCGGTCGGTCCGGCGCGCCTTGTTTCGCGCCTGCGCCGCGCTCATGCCGATCCGCGCCTGCCCATCGATACCGCTCCCAGCCTCGCGGTTGGCCTCGGTGGCGTCGGCATCAGCCTGCGCGACCTGGTGTCGGTCTATGCCGCCATCGGCAATGGCGGCATGCCCATCCAACTCCATGACGGGATCAGGCCGCTGCCGCCGGCCGAGATCGCCGCGCCCGTGCTCGATCCGGTATCGGCCTGGTATGTGTCTGATATTCTGGCCGACGTGCCGCCGCCGCTCAACGGCTCCCCGGGGCGCATCGCCTACAAGACCGGCACGTCCTACGGCTATCGCGACGGCTGGGCCATCGGCTTTGACGGCAAGACAGTTGTCGGCGTCTGGGTGGGGCGGCCCGATGGCGCGCCGGTGCCGGGCCTGTCCGGTATTGTCGGCGCCGCGCCGATCCTGTTCGAGGCCTTCGATCGCCTTGGCGACCGCAAGGCGCCATTGCCGCGGGCGCCGCATGGGGCGGTATTGGCCTCCAACAGCGAATTGCCCACGCCTTTGCGCCGTTTCCGTCACCCCGACGAAGATATGGTCGCCCGCGTGGCCGCGCCCGAGATCGCCTTTCCGGGCGATGGCGTCGATGTCGATCTGGGGCTCGCCGGTGTCGATCCGTCGCCGTTGATGGTCAAGGTCCGAAACGGCGTGCCGCCCTTCATCTTCTTCGCCAACGGCGCCCCCTTCGGTCGCCCCGAATTCGCGCGCCAGAGCCTGTGGGAACCCGATGGTCCTGGCTATGTGACGCTGTCGGTGGTGGATGCCGAGGGCAGGGCGGATACGGTGACGGTGTTTTTGAATTAGGTGACAATGCCCAGCGTCCGTGCGTGGGGCCACCCCCACCCTTGATCCCTCCCCACAAGGGGGAGGGAGACGATGAACACCGGCCTCAAAGCCTGCGCCTCCCTCCCCTCGATGGGGAGGGACCGAGGGTGGGGTGGGGCCATACGCACCCGAGCTTCGGTCAAACGAAAACGGGCCCCGAAGGGCCCGTCGCATCCTGATATCGTCGGGAGCTTAGAACCCAAACACCGTGGTGATGCTCGACTGGCCGTTGCCGTCCTGCACGCACTGGCCGTTGGTGTTTTCGCCGAACTGGAACAGGCCGCAATTGTTGTTGTTGCCGTTCTGCTCGATGGTGCCTTCGTGGCCGTTGCCTTCCTGCACGATCAGGCCGTGATTGCCCGAGCCGTTCTGGTTGAAGCCGGCGGCATTGAAATTGCCGTTCTGGCTGGCATTGGCGCCGGTCGAGGAGAGCCCCTTCATCAGCGAGAAGAGCTGGAGGCCCGTGCCGAGCGCCTGCTGCTGGTCCGGATCGGTGGGGGTGAAGCTGATGGACACCTGGCCGGCGGCCATGGCGGGGGCGGCGAGGGCAGCGACGCCAATGACAGCGGCTGCGACAGCGGCGACGAAGGTCTTGGTGAACTTGGTGGTCATGGCATCTCTCCCTAAGGGTGTGGTTGGCTTTGCTGGGGTGTTCCAGCGGATGACCTGACACTAGAGGGCATGGACTGAACCGATCCGGAGTGGGGTGTTCAGAATGGGTTCAGCGATTCAGGCGGGGTGAACCGCACGCGCGGAGCCCGGGCAATCCCACCCTCATTCCCTCCCCACTGAAGGTCGTCCGGCGCATGGCCGACGATGGGTGCACACAAACGAAGGGCCCCGATTGCTCGGAGCCCTTCAGCCGCCTCGATGGTGTTGTTTCAACGCAGGCTCGCAATGTCCTGGTCGCAGTCGATCTTCTTGCCACCGGCGGTGACGTCGAAGTCGATGCTGTAGTTGGAACCGGCATTGATCAGCACCTTGCCCAGCGAAGTGGCTTCGTTGGCATTGGCGGTGAAGTAGCCGCCCTGGCTGATATTGGACGAACCACCACCGCCCGAGCTCTGGATGGCGAAGCGGTATTCGCCGCTCAGCGCCACGGGGCTCAGAATGGTGCCTTCGAGCGTCAGCATGCCGCTCTGGGTGCTGGTGGCAATGCCGCATTGGGTTGTGCCGGCGGCGGAATTGGCGAAGCCGGCGCTGGCCGCCAGGGTGGCGACGACGAGGCCGAGGGCGATGGCGCTGCTGCGCCGGGATGGGATGGTCATGGCTTCCTCCTGAAGTCGGTTGGGGCAGGCGAGCCGGAAGGGGATGGCCCTTCCGGCTATAGGCAGCTCACGTCAGGAGCCGATCAGGGGCAGGC
>CBIHQV010000059.1:0-15544 GCA_966212275.1 uncultured Devosia sp. | reverse complement strand
CGCCGGTCTTTTCGACGATCTCGCGGATCACCTTGCCGCCGGTGCCGATCACTTCACGGATCTTGTCGGTCGGGATCTTCATGGTCTCGATGCGCGGAGCGAACTCGCCCACTTCCGAACGGGACGCGGTGATGGCCTTGGCCATCTCGCCCAGGATGTGGATACGGCCGCCCTTGGCCTGCTCGAGAGCCTGCTTCATGATCTGCTCGGTGATGCCGGCGATCTTGATGTCCATCTGCAGCGAGGTGATGCCCTGGTCGGTGCCGGCCACCTTGAAGTCCATGTCGCCCAGGTGATCTTCGTCACCCAGGATGTCGGACAGCACGGCGAACTTCTCGCCTTCGAGGATCAGGCCCATGGCGATACCGGCCACCGGGCGCGCCAGCGGCACGCCGGCATCCATCAGCGCCAGCGAGGTGCCGCAGACGGTTGCCATCGAGGACGAGCCGTTCGACTCGGTGATCTCGGACACGATACGGATCGTGTAGGGGAACTCTTCGACCGACGGACGGATCGGGTTGATGGCGCGCCATGCCAGCTTGCCGTGACCGATTTCGCGACGACCCGGGGAGCCCATGCGGCCAGCTTCACCCACCGAGTAAGGAGGGAAGTTGTAATGCAGCAGGAAGTTCTGCTTCTGGGTGCCTTCGAGCGAGTCGATATACTGCTCGTCTTCGCCGGTGCCGAGCGTGGCAACGACCAGCGCCTGGGTTTCGCCGCGGGTGAACAGCGCCGAACCATGGGTACGGGGCAGCACGCCGACTTCCGAAACGATCGGGCGAACGGTGGACAGGTCACGACCATCGATGCGCAGGCCCGTGTCGAGCACGTTCCAGCGGACGATCTTGGCCTGCAGGTTATGGATGACTTCGCTCAGGGCTTCGCCCGAGACTTCACCGGCCTCGACCTTGGCCGCAAAAGCTTCCTTGACGGACTTCTTGGCCGCATCGACGGCAGCGTAGCGCTGTGCCTTGTCGGTGATCTTGTAGGCAGCGCGCAGGTCGGTTTCGGCGACCTTGAGGACATCGGCTTCGAGAGCCGAATAGTCCGGAGCCGAGAAATCGCGCGGCTCCTTGGCGGCCAGCTCGGCCAGCTTGATGATCGCCTGGATCACCTTGCGGCTTTCGGCGTGGCCGAACATCACGGCGCCGAGCATGACTTCTTCGCTCAGTTCCTTGGCTTCGGACTCGACCATCAGCACGGCGTCTTCGGTGCCGGCCATCACGAGGTCCAGCTTGGACTCCGAACGACGGTCAACCGGCAGGTTCAGCACATACTGGCCATCGACATAGCCGACGCGCGCCGCACCGATCGGGCCCATGAAGGGAACGCCCGAGATGGTCAGGGCAGCGGAGGTCGCGACCATGGCCAGAATATCGGGGTTGTTTTCCATGTCGTGCTGCAGAACCGTGACGACCACCTGGGTCTCGTTACGGTACCCATCTGGGAACAGCGGGCGGATCGGGCGGTCGATCAGGCGAGACGTCAGCGTCTCGTTCTCGGTCGGACGGCCTTCACGCTTGAAATAGCCGCCCGGGATCTTGCCGGCGGCGAAGTATTTTTCCTGGTAGTTGACGGTCAGCGGGAAGAAGTCGATGCCGGCCTTGGCCGACTTGGCGCTCACGACCGTGGCGAGCAGCACGGTTTCGCCAAGGGTGGCGAGCACGGCGCCATCGGCCTGGCGGGCCATCTTGCCGGTCTCGAGGGTCAGCGGCTGGCCGCCCCAGTTGAGCTCGACCTTGTGGTGATCAAAATTGATCGTCATGTTTTTCGTCTTTCCATTCTGCCGGCTGAGCGGGAACGCGGGGGCGTAGGAAACCCGCGAACTCATCCGGTGCACCCGCACCCGCCACCACACCCCATGTGTGGCCCGGGCTCAAAATCAGGCGCGGTTCACGTCTTTGGCGATGACGAAACATGGGCAAGACAACAAGCAGCTCCCAAACCTGGGAAAGCCGCACGGAAACAAAATCACGAAGATCCTGGTGCGTGCGGCGAGGGAGCGGCCAATAATCCTGCCATGCTCCGGCATTCGCCGGTCTACGCTTTATCACTCACCGCGGTGAGTGAAGGCGAATGCGGAGATCACCCCGCATCCGCAATTCGGATGCGCGCTTAACGGCGCAGGCCGAGCTTTTCGATCAGGGTCTTGTAACGGGCGTCATCGACGGTCTTGACGTAGTCAAGCAGGCGACGACGGGTCGAAACAAGCTTCAGCAGACCGCGGCGGGAATGGTTGTCCTTGCCATGGCCCTTGAAGTGTTCGGTGAGGTTGGCAATGCGTTCCGACAGGATCGCAACCTGGACTTCCGGCGAACCGGTATCGTTCGGCTTGGTTGCGTATTCCTGGATCAGTTCGGTCTTGCGCTCAGCAGTAATCGACATCGGGGATATCCTTTCAAAAGGAGGATCGGGTCGCCCCGGCCGGGATGTCGTCCAGGCGGGGCCATGAATGCCCGGGCCGCAAGGCTCAGGACTGGCGTCCCTATAGTGCAAAGAGGGCCGCAATGCCAGAATTTATTCCGGCAGCGCCTCGTCGGCCGGGGCGGGCGCCTGCGCCGGGTCGATGGCCGCCAGCGGAATGACGAAGTGCCACTCGATGCCATCGCCATGGCAGCGCCGCTCCACCTGCGCGCCCAGCGATCGGGCCACCATGGTCTGCAGCACCGTCGTGCCAAACCCGACCCGCTCCGAGCCGGCTACGCCGCCGGGCACCGTCTCGCGCCAGACCAGGTCCAGCCGGTCATCCACAATGCTCCAGCGCACCGAAAGGCTGCCGCTATCCCCGGCAAACGCACCGTACTTGACGGCATTGGTCGACAGCTCATGCGCCGCCATGCCCAGGATCTGCGCGGCCTGGGCATTGAGCCGCACGGTCGGCCCCTGGAGCTTGACGCGCGCCGCATCGGGCGGACCAAAGGGCGCGATGTGGCTGTCGATCAATTCGTTGAGCAGCACGCCGGCGCGACCATGGGCCAGCAGCAGGTCGGTGGAGCGGGAAAGGCCATGTATGCGCCGCTCGAAGGCCTCGACATAGCCCTGCACATCCGTGGCGCCGCGAGCCGTCTGCTTGGCCATGGCCGAAATGACCGTCATCTGGTTTTTGGAGCGGTGCGCCAGCTCCCGCATCAGGAAATGCACCTCCCGCTCGGCTGCCTGACGCTGCGACGAGGCATCCGCCAGCGCACGGGACACCTCGGCAATCTCGGCCACGGGATAGGCCTTGGCCATCACGGGCTCGCCCCGGCCCAGCCGCTGGGCATCGCGACGCAGGCCGCGCACCGACTTGCCGACGCGCTGGGCCAATACGACCGCCAGCCCACCCGCCACGCCGGCGATGATGACGCCCCAGGCAGCCAGCCAGATCAGGGAATCGCCCAGCGGCCGTTCGACCGTATCGACGTCAGCCCAGGCAATGACGCGCCAGCCCGAAAGGCTCGATCGCCATTCCGATGTCACCACCATGTCGCCGCCGAAACGCTCGCGGCGCCATTCATCGGGCGATTGCTGCAGGGTCTGGCGCATCGGCAGCACCGTGCCGGGCTCGAGCCCGGCCGCGGCGGTCGCGGCGATCACCAGATTGGACCCATCCACCAGCGCCGCATTCCAGCCATCGGGCAATTGCCGCGACTGCAGAGCGGGCGCCAGATTGGTCGCGTCACGCGTCAGCACCAGCACGGCCGTCGTCAGATTATCAGGCACGGGCAGCACAACATTGAACACCCAGCGCTGGGCGGTCTGGCCGAAAAACAGGCCCGAGACTACGGTGACGCCGCTTTCCACGGCTTCGGCGGCGGAGGCCGGGTCAGAAGTAGGTCCCAGCTTCTCGCCAAAGGCGACGCGGGTGTTGAGCAACTGGTTGAAGTCATGGTCGAGGGCGAGGAGATAGGCGCCCGTTCCCGCCAGCGCCACCGATGCCCGCTGGTGGAACTGCGCAAGATCGGTCCCCACCAGCGACTGGCTGGTCGAGAGAACCCGCAAAGTGGTGATCATGCCGGCAATTTCGCGCTCGACCGACTGCCCGATGGCCTGCACCGTGGCATTGGTCAGCGCCCGCACCACGTCTTCCTGCGCCCGGTTGTTGCGGTTGAGCAGGACCAGCGAGACGACGAGGGCAGGGATCAGGATGACAAGGACAAGCGCAAACAGGTAGGCGGCAACCGACTGCGAACGCGCCCAGGAGCGGCGCTCGCGCCCGGGTGCCCCCGCCGCCACGTCAATTCGGGTGTCTGCGCTCGCGCCCATGCCGCACTTTCTGCGGCGTCGAATCCCACGCAATACCACCAGCCGCGCGCCGACCTTAGCGGCAGCACGCGGGATGGCAATAGCGGCTGAATTACCTACGACTTCAGATCATTTCGGGGCTGGCACAAATGCCACGCTTGTTGGCCTGGCTCGCACCGTCAGGGCCGAAAAAACGGTTCCCCTATGCCCGCCCGCCGCTTCAATATTTGGCGCTGGCGTCGCTTGCGGGGAAGCTTTCATCCACTGCCTCGTCCTGCTTGTCCCAGTCGCTGGGCTTGTCGGCATGGGATTCCTTGCCCGCCGGACGCACCTGCACCGGAGCATCCTTCGGGCCGGGCTTCTTGCCGTCCTTCATGGCGGCGGCTTTGTCGGTCTTGCTGGTCTGGGTCATTTGAGACTCCCTTCTGGCAGGGAAACCCCCGCCGCCTCGCAAGGTTGCAGGCGCCTCGAGTCTGCTTTTGAGTCTTGCCGCGTCCTCTGGTAAAGACCCGGGCATGACCGAGACGCGCGCCAATACCAAGAAGCTGTTCATCAAGACCTATGGGTGCCAGATGAACGTCTATGACAGCGACCGCATGATGGATGCGCTGGCGCCGCACGGCTATGAGACGACGCTGGATATGACGCAGGCAGACCTGGTGCTGCTCAATACCTGCCATATCCGCGAAAAGGCCTCGGAAAAGGTGTTTTCCGAGCTCGGTCGGCTCAAGGAATTGCAGAACGAGCGTCGCGCCCTGGGCGGCGACATGATGATCGGCGTCGCCGGCTGCGTGGCGCAGGCCGAGGGTGAAGAGATCGCCCGCCGCGCCCCGGTGGTCGATATGGTCTTCGGGCCGCAGGCCTATCACAGGCTGCCCGACATGCTGGCGCAGGCCGAAAGCCAGCGCCACATGCATCCGAGCCTCAAGAAGGCGGTGATCGACACCGACTTCCCCGAAGAAGACAAGTTCGAGCACCTGCCGGCAGCGCGCAAGGAAGTCACCATCAAGCGGGGCCTCACCGCCTTCCTCACCGTGCAGGAGGGCTGCGACAAGTTCTGTTCGTTCTGCGTCGTGCCCTATACGCGCGGCGCCGAAGTCAGCCGCCCGGTGGGGCAGGTGATCGCCGAGGCACGTGGCCTCGTGGAAGCCGGGGTCAAGGAAATCACCCTGCTCGGACAGAACGTCAACGCCTATCACGGTCTCGACGCCGCGGGCCGGACGGTTGGGCTGGGCGAACTGGCGTATCTGTTGGCCGAAATCCCCGGCCTCGAACGCCTGCGCTACACCACCAGCCATCCGCGCGACATGGACGACGCCCTGATGGCGGCCCATCGCGACCTCGATATTCTGATGCCCTACCTGCACCTGCCGGTGCAGTCGGGCAGCGACAGCATCCTCAAGGCGATGAACCGCCGCCACACTGCGGCCGAGTACATGGCCGTCATCGAGCGCATCAAGACGGCCCGGCCGGACATGGCCCTGTCGGGCGATTTCATCGTCGGTTTCCCGGGCGAGACCGACCAGGATTTCGAGGACACGCTCAAGATCATTGCCGATGTCGGCTATGCCTCGGCTTACTCGTTCAAATATTCGACCCGCCCCGGCACGCCAGGCGCCAACCTGGGCGACCAGATCGCCGAAGAGGTTAAAAACGAGCGCCTGTGGCGCCTGCAGGATTTGGTCAATGCCCAGACCACGGCCTTCCACGCGTCCTGCGTTGGCAGGACGCTGCCCGTACTGATCGAACGCCCGGGCCGCCAGGCCGGGCAGGTGGGCGGTCGCTCGCCCTATCTCCAGGCCGTGCACCTCGAAGGCAGCACCGACCTGATCGGCTCGATCCACCAGGTGGAGATCGTGGGCACCAGCGTCAATTCGCTGGTGGGTCGGCTCAAGGTGGCGGTGGCGGCTTAGGAAGGACGCCTAACGAAGTTGACGAGAATTCCCCCAGAACTTCCACCACGGCTTGGGATCCGCAAACCCCTTCAACCATGCCTGGTACTCGTCGTCCTTAGGCATTAGGCCTTCGGTGTCTTCGTTCCAATTCCAAGTTGTGAGGCTTTTGCGTTCAGACCCCAGCCGCCACCCATGCTTCCGCAAAAGGCGTCGTCCGTGGGCGTGCAGATCCTTTGCGATTAGCGTTGAAAAAAAGATGCAGTCATCGGTCTGCATGACAATGGCTCCCACATTGTCACGAAAGCGACTATCCACGTTCCCTTGGGCATCTGGAAGTGCAAGGTAAAACTCGCACAGCTTCTTTGACGAGATTGTGGCTCCCTGAATGGCTCCGATCAATTGGCGACGTTCCAGTAGCGAGTCGTGAAGACTCTGGCTCACGCCGCGAAGATGCATCGCAGCCACTAAGCCGCGACCGCCCATCGAAATCTGCTCCAGTAAAATTCGCTCCAGGTGGGGCACCGGCAATTCGGCTGTGGGGAGGATGAGAAAATCCGCTTCAAGAAGTACTTCGCCAGCGCCGACGGCCAACTGCTTTTTTACCGCCTCGTCAACCTGTCGGTATCGTTGCTGCATTGGCAGGGTCATCTGCTTTTTGTAGCCGAGATAGTGATTGGCGATGGTGAAACACAAATTTGTCGCGTGGTTGATTCCCCTCAGTTCGGTCTGCGCTTGCTTCAAGTCCTCGTGTCGGTTGATAGTTCGCTGCGTTGCCCAACTGCCTGCCCAAGCGCCTATAGTGCCCGCAATAAGCGCCTGCAACCACGACACATTCGCCGAGTTGCTGAAAGCCTCGACCAGCCAGTCCACAAAGGGTGTAACGGCAATAGGATCCATGAAGCGCCAAACCTCGTCCGGCGAGAATCGCCTTTATGGTGACCATACCACTTGCTGCATGGGCCTAAGCTGACGGCGTGTCACCACCATGCACCGTCACAATATTGCTACAGACAAGGCAGCCAAATCGGCCTAGCCTCGTTCATGTAATCGCGGCGCAGCCCGCGCCGCGCGAAAGCGTGGAGACACACCAGTTTGAGCAGGCACTTGTCACCGACCGCAGACAACGCACTCGCATCGCAACTCGAACTCGCTTTTGAAGATAATCGCCTCGCTGCCCAGCTCTATGGCGATTTCGACCAGAACCTTGCCCTGATCGAACAGCGGCTGAAGGTTTCGGCCACCCCTCGCGGCAATCACGTCCTGCTCAAAGGCGCGGCCAGCTCGGTCGACCAGTCTCGGCGTGTGCTCGAATCGCTCTATGGCAGCCTCGAGGAAGGTCGCACCATCGACATTTCCGATGTCGACGGCGTAATCCGCATGATCGAGACCGAGGACAGCCAGCTCACCCTGCCGACGCTGGAGCGCAAGGGTAAGGTGCGCATGGCCCAGATCGCCACGCGCAAATCCACCATCGTCGCCCGCACCCCCGCCCAGGACGCCTATATGCGCGCCATGGAGCGGAGCGAACTGGTCTTCGGCATCGGCCCGGCCGGTACCGGCAAAACCTATCTGGCCGTGGCGCATGCCGCCTCGCTGCTCGAACGCGGCGACATAAACCGCATCATCCTCAGCCGTCCGGCCGTCGAAGCCGGCGAGCGCCTGGGGTTCCTGCCCGGCGACATGAAGGAAAAGGTCGATCCCTATCTGCGCCCGCTCTATGACGCGCTCTACGACATGATGAAGCCCGAAAATGTCGAGCGCTGCATCACATCGGGCATTATCGAAGTGGCGCCGCTCGCCTTCATGCGCGGCCGGACCCTCGCCAATGCCGTGGTCATCCTCGACGAGGCTCAGAACACCACCTCGATGCAGATGAAGATGTTCCTGACCCGCCTGGGCGAGAACTCCAAGATGATCGTCACCGGCGATCCGACCCAGGTCGATCTGCCGCGCGGCGAGAAATCGGGCCTGGTGGAGGCGGTGAACCTGCTCGACGGCGTCGAGGGCGTGCATATCTCGCGGTTCAACGACAAGGACGTGGTGCGCCACGCTCTGGTCGGCCGTATCGTGCGGGCCTATGAAGCCGATACGGCCAAGCGCCTCGCCGAAAAGGATCGCGACACCGAAGGGCTGGCACGGACACTGGGTGCTGCGCAGCGGCCCTGAGACCGGATACAACCACAAAGGCAATGTCATTCCGGCGTAGGCCGGAATCCATCCTGAGATGACCGGACCCGCCGTGGACGTGGGAAGACCTCAGGATGGATCCCGGCCTGCGCCGGGATGACACCGTGGAAATTAGAAGATCGATGCCCAAGCCAACACCCCCCCTCGACATCGCCGTCATCGTCAACGATGAGGCCTGGCCCGACAATCTCGAGGCGCGCGTCGAAGAGGCCGTGCTGGCGGCGCTCAAATTCGCCAAGCCCAAGGTCAAGGGTGCGGCCGAGCTCTCGATCCTGCTCACCAATGACGAGGAGCAGCACGAGCTCAACAAGCAGTGGCGCGGCAAGGATAGCTCCACCAATGTGCTGAGCTTCCCGCAGATCGAGCCCTTCGGGCCGGTGGTCGGCATCCTCGGCGATATTACTCTCGCCCGCGAAACGCTGATCCGCGAGGCCGAGGAACAGGGCACCAGCTTCCCCGATCATTTCACCCATCTCGTGGTGCATGGATTTCTGCACATTTTAGGCTATGATCACCTGACGGACGCGGAGGCTCTTCAAATGGAGGGCCTCGAAACCCAGATATTGGCGAGCCTTGGGGTAGAAGACCCCTATGCCGATTAGGGCCGGAACGAATATGATCCGGGCGTCATTCCCGTTTTGAGGATAGATAAGCCGCGCCTTTGGCGGCGAGAGACCATGAACGACAGCGACAGTCTGGGCCCACAGGCGCCCACCAATCCCGAGCCTCCTTCTAGTCCCGCCTCCGTGCCTGCACGGGGGCCATCGATCTGGAACCGCGTCAAGGCCATGCTCGCCCGGGGCACGGTTTCGCTACGCGACGACCTGCAGGTCGCGCTCGACGAGCAGGGGAGCGCGGAAACCGCCGACTTCTCCGAGAGCGAGCGCACGATCCTGCAGAACGTGCTCAAGCTTTCCGACGTGTCCGTCGCCGACGTGATGGTGGAGCGCTCAGACATCCAGGCCATCGAAGCCGATGTGAACCTGGGCACGCTGATCGCCCGCTTCCGCCAGGCGCGCCATTCGCGCCTCCCGGTCTACGACGACAACCTCGACAACATCCTGGGCTTCATCCACGTCAAGGATGCCCTCAGCAAGATCACCGAGCCGGTAACCGATCCGGCCAAGGATGTGCCGGTCAAGCTCGTCTCGCCGGTGCTCAAGCAGAAGATCATCCGGCTCGACCTCATGCGCGACGCGATGTTCGTACCCACCTTCATGCCGGTCGGCGACCTCCTCCAGTCCATGCGCGCCTCCCGCGTGCACATGGCCATCGTCATCGACGAGTATGGCGGCACCGATGGCCTCGTGACCATCGAGGACCTGCTCGAAGCCGTCGTCGGCGAGATCGAGGACGAGCATGACGAGATGGCGGCCTCGCTAATCCGCAAGGTTGGCGTCGATACCTATATCGCCGATGCCCGCGCCGAACTCAGCGACGTCCGCAGCCTGATCGGCCCAGATTTCGATCCCGGCGACTATGCCGAGGATGTCGATACCATCGGCGGGTTGGTCTTCGACCTTGCCGGCCACGTCCCCAAGCGCGGCGAGCGGGTCAGCAAGCTCGACGGTTTCGAATTCGAAATCCTGGCTGCCGACAGCCGCCGCATCAAGCGCCTGCGCATCCGCCGTCAGCGCGAAGAGCAGGGCGAGCCACTGGCCATCACCGACCAACGTTCGCCCGAAGAGAAGGCGGCCGCGGAGTAGGGTTGGGCGGGGGCGTTCCCCACACTCGATGTCACCCCGGCGAAGGCCGGGGTCCATCCTGAGGTACCGGATCGAACGACGACCTTGCGGCGATGGCGCGATCTCAGGATAGATTCCGGCCTTCGCCGGAATGACATCGTGGTCGCGGGCGTAGCGTGCCCAAAAAACAAAAGGCCCGGTGATCGCTCACCGGGCCTTTTGGCTTGCTGCTAACTGAAATCAGACCTGCTGGACCTGCTCGACGCCCGGCACGAAGTGGCGGAGCAGGTTTTCGATGCCGCTCTTGAGCGTGGCGGTCGAGGACGGGCATCCCGAGCAGGCGCCCTGCATGTGCAGGAACACGGTGCCTTCCTTGAAGCCCTTGAAGGTGATGTCGCCGCCATCCATGGCCACGGCCGGACGCACGCGGGTCGCCAGCAATTCCTTGATGACTTCGACGGTCTCGCTGTCTTCTTCCTCGAAGAATTCATCGACCTCGTCGAAATTGGCGATATCGACGCTGCCCTCGACGATCACAGGCTTGCCGGACAGGAAGTGGTCCATGATCACGCCGAGAATGGCCGGCTTGATATGGGCCCAGTTGGTGTCGTCCTTGGTCACCGAAATGAAATCGGAGCCGAGGAACACGCCGGTCACGCCCGAAATCGAGAACAGGCCCTGCGCCAGCGGAGAATTGGCCGAAGCCTCGACGCTGCGGAAATCGCGCGGCTCACCCACCAGCACGTCGCGCCCCGGCAGGAACTTGAGGGTCGCGGGATTTGGCGTGGCTTCGGTCTGGATGAACATCTGATGGCCTGCAGTGCGATTAGAACGCTTCTAAAATAGACTTTTACACTCAGGATGCAAGGTCGATAATCGCGAACCAGCTTTGCAGTCGACACCCTCCCCCTCGCGGGACGGCACGCTCAGCAGATCGCAATAATCTCTTCGTCGCTCATCCGGCCCGGCACGATGGTCAGCGGGATCGGCAGCGCATTGGCCCGGCCGGCAAAGTGCATGACCAAAGGCCCCGGGCCTTCGCCCGAGGTCGAAGCGGCCAGCACCAGGATGGCGATGTCGCGGTCCTCGTCGATCACCCGCTCGATCTCCTCGGCGGCCTCGCCCTCGCGGATCACCGATTCCGAACGCACCTCGCCGATATCGCGGATACGCGCGAGACGGGCATCGAGATTGCGCTCCGCATCCTCGACTGCCTCGGCGCGCAGCACGTCCTCGACGCCCAGGCCGATGAATTCGGGCTTTTGGATCACGCTCATCAACACCACGGTGCCGCCGGTGCGTTTCACTCGATACGCCGCAAAGGTCAGGGCCCGCTCGCATTCGGGCGTCTCGTCGATGACGACGAGGAATTTGCGCTTGTATTCAGTCTGCGAAACCATGCCCGCCCCGTTCTCTTTGCCGCATCTCCCAACGGAAAACGCGCCGCTTTGTTTCAGCGGATGAAGCCGACAATGTTGCGAATATCGGCCATGATGGGCTGGGCGATCGCCCTTGCCCGGTCGGCGCCGCCGCGCAGGATACGGTCCATCTCGCCGCGATCGGCCACCAGCCGCTTCATCTCCTCGGCGATCGGCGACAATACCGAAACAGCTAGGTCACCCAGGGCCGGCTTGAACTTGCCCCAGCCCTGGCCGCCGAACTCAGCCAGCACGTCATCGACCGAGCGGTTGGCCAGCGCGGCATAGATGCCCACGAGGTTTTCTGCCTCGAGGCGCCCGGCCAGGCCCGCCGCCTCGCTGGGCAGCGCATCGGCATCGGTGGTGCCGCGCTTGATCTTTTTGGCGATCGTATCGGCATCGTCCATCATGTAGATGGTCGAAAGGTCCGAGGCGTCGGACTTGCTCATTTTCTTGGAGCCATCCTTGAGCGACTTGACCCGCATCGCCGGGCCGGTCGCCAGGGTCTCGGTGATGGGGAAGAAGTCGTCCTTGAAGCCCAGCGCCTTGATTTGCTTGCGGAAATCGTGGTTGAACTTCTTGGCGATGTCGCGCGTCAGTTCCAGATGCTGCTTCTGGTCCTCGCCCACAGGCACGCCGGTGGTCTTGTAGAGCAGGATATCGGCCGCCATCAGGCTCGGATAGGCGAAGAGGCCCAGCGAGACGTTCTCGCTGTTCTCGCCGGCCTTGTCCTTGAACTGGGTCATGCGGGCCATCCAGCCCATGCGCGCCACGCAGTTGAAGATCCAGCTCAGCTCGGCATGTTCCATCACCTGCGACTGGTTGAATATGATCGAGCGCTTGGGGTCGACGCCAGCGGCGATATAGGCCGCGGCGATCTCATAGGTCCAGCGCTTGAGGTCTTCGGGCTCCTGCCACACGGTGATCGCATGCATGTCGACGACGCAATAGATCGTCTCATGCGTGTCCTGCAGCGGCACGAAGCGCCTTATGGCGCCGAGATAGTTGCCCAGATGCAGATCGCCCGAGGGCTTGATGCCGGAAAAGACGCGGGGGGTGAAGGTCATGGGGGATACCAGTCGGATATTTAGCGGAACACTTATCGCTGTTCATTCGCCGTGTCATCCCGGCGAAGGCCGGGATCCATCCTGAGGTCTTCCAACATCAGCGCGGTCTCAGCCATCTCGGGATGGATTCCGGCCTGCGCCGGAATGACATCGTGGTCTATTTCGAGCGTCGCAACCTGCGCAGCAGCAGGCCCAGCGGCTGCACGCGGGTAACGTGGACCAGCGTGAAGTAAACCACCATGCCGAAGCCGACCAGCACGGCCAACAGGCCCGCCGATTGCCAGAGCGGCGCGCCGCTGGCGAAATAGGGCGCGCCGCGCTGGGCCAGCACGTACAGCCCGCCGCCCATGACGGCGCTGATCACCAGAATGCCCGCATGCGCCCAAACCTGCGACAGGGTGAAGGCCAGTTGGCGCCGGTACACCAGCGTGCCGGCCAGCAGCAGCACATTGATCCAGGCCGAGGCGGCGGTAGCGACGGCAATGCCGACATGGACGAAGCTCGGAAACAGCAACAGCGACAGCCCGATATTGGCGACCACCGAAATGCCGGCGAAAATGGTGGGGGTGATGGTGTCCTCGCGGGCGAAATAGCCCGGCTGCAACACGCGGATCAGCACATAGGCCGGCAGGCCCGTGGAGAAGGCGATCAGCGCCTGCGCCGTCTGGACGGTGGCCAGCGCATCAAAGGCGCCGCGCTCGAACAGCACCCGCACGATCGGCTCGGCCAGCGCGATCAGCGCGAAGGCCGCCGGCATGGTCAGCAGCATGGAGGCCAAGAGGGACTGGTCCTGCGTGGCGCGGGCCTCGGCGTCGCGACCGCCCTTGAGGTGGCGGCTGAGCTCGGGCAGCAGAACCGTGCCGATGGCAATGCCGATAATGCCCAGCGGCAATTGGTAGAGCCTGTCGGCATAGTTGAGGATGGAAATGGCATTGTCGGCGCCCGAGGCGATGATGGTGCCGACGAAGATGTTGATCTGGGTAATGCCGCCGG
Organism: uncultured Devosia sp.; assembly: GCA_966212275.1. Taxonomy (GTDB): domain Bacteria; phylum Pseudomonadota; class Alphaproteobacteria; order Rhizobiales; family Devosiaceae; genus Devosia. Next base: position 2,075 of record CBIHQV010000059.1, on the reverse strand, counting down.
TGAGGATGGCCGGAATGGCCAGCACCCAGAACCGCCGCACTTCCGGATCGAGCCGGGGCAGGCGGAATTCGGGGACGAAATCGGCGCGGCTGATGGCCGACCACACCAGCCAGAGCTGGGCCAGCCCCCCGGCCATGGTGGCCACTGCCACCCAGACGGCCGAGCCCGCCGGATCCTGCACCCAGAAGGTGATGAGCGGGATCATCGCGGCGATGTTGACGATGTTGAGGATCACAGGCGCGAAGGCGGCGGCAAAGAAGCGACCCAGCGAATTGAGGATCGCGCCATAGGCCGCCATCAGCGACATGCAGGCCAGATACGGAAACATGATCCGTGTCAGCAGCACCGTGAGATCGAACTTTTCCTTGTCGTCGATAAAGCCCGGGACGAAGGCCAGCATGAGCTGCGGCATGAAGATTTCGGCGAGGATCGTGATCACCACCAGCGCGGCCAGCAGCCAGGCGATGATACGCGAGGCCAGGTCCAGCGCCGCATCGGGGCCCGTCCGTTCCAGCGCACCGGCAAACATCGGCACGAAGGCGGTGTTGAACGCGCCCTCCGCAAACAGGCGCCGGAACAGGTTGGGAAAGCGGAAAGCCGCAAAGAACGCGTCCGCCGCCGGCCCTGTGCCCAGCACCGCCGCCATCAGCGCATCGCGCACAAAGCCGGCAATGCGGGAGACGAGGGTAAGGCCACCGACCGAGAGAAAGTTGCGGTAGAGGCTCACGGCAGGGTGGGCTCGCTACCCATTGGCCACCTTCGCCTCGCCGCGCGGATGGAACACGCCCATCAGCGCGTCGTGGATCTTGCGCTGGCGCGGCTTGGCCATGATTTTCTGGCCGGTGAGGTCGGTGACGTAGAAAACGTCGACGGCCTTTTCGCCATAGGTGCCGATATGGGCCGAGCCGATGGTGAGGTTGAGGTCGGAAATCTGGTGCGTCAGCGAATGCAGCAGGCCCATGCGGTCGAGGCCACTGACCTCGATGACGGTAAATTTCTCCGACAGCGCATTGGAGACGCTGACCTGTGCCGGCAGGGCGAAGGGCTTGAGGCGCTTGTTGTGGCGGCTTTCCTTGCCCAGGTCGATCAGGATCGTGCGCTTGCCCTGCAGCAATTGCTTGACCGTATCGATGATGCGGGTGGCGCGGACCTTTTCGTCCTCGTCCGAGGTGAACGAGCGACGCAGCCGGAACGTATCGATGGCATGGCCATCGCGGGTCGAGAAAATCTGCGCCCCGATGATGGAGGCGTCCTGCATGGTGCAGGCGCCGGCAATCAGCGACAGCAGCCGCGGATGGTCGGGCGTATAGAAGCTGACTTCGGTAATGCCTTCGAAGGCCTTGATGCGGATCGAGCCGGCAAAGGGCTCGCCGGCCATGTCGGCCTGGCGGATCATGCGGGCATGTTCGAGCTGCAATTCGGGCTCGGCGCGCAGCCAGTAATGGTCGTAGTGGCGCGCCACATAGGTCTCGACATCGGCCGGCGGCCAGGCCTCGAGCGATTGCGTCAACTGGCGGCGCGCCTGGTTGATGCGGTCCGACTGGGTCACCTGGCTGTGGCCGCCCGATAGCAGCGGCTCGGTAGCGTAGTAGAGCGCCCGCAGCAGCGAGCCCTTCCAGCCGGTCCACACACCTGGACCCACTGCGCGGATATCGCATGCGGTGAGGATCATCAGCAGCGCCAGGCGCTGCGGCGATTGCACCACGTCGGCAAAGGCCTTGGCCGTTTCCGGGTCCTGGATATCGCGCGCCTGGGCGATCTCGCTCATCAAGAGGTGATATTCGATCAGCCAGGAGACGGTGTCGGTTTCGGCAGCAGAAAGGCCGAAGCGCGGGCAGAGTTTTTTGGCGATGCGGGCGCCGGCGATGGAATGGTCTTCCGGGCGGCCCTTGGCGATGTCGTGCAGGAACAGCGCCACATAGAGCAGTCGCGTATCGTTGAGTTGCGGCAGCAGCTCGTGGGTCAGCGGCAACTGGTCGCGCAGCCCGCCATTGGCGATGTCGGCCATGACGCCGACCGAGCGGATCAGGTGCTCGTCCACCGTATAGTGGTGGTACATGTTGAACTGCATCAGC
>CBIHQV010000058.1:0-16877 GCA_966212275.1 uncultured Devosia sp. | reverse complement strand
CGGCCTGCGGCCGACCTCTCCCCCAAAGGGAGAGGTGAAGTAGCCCTACCCGTTCAGCTCATCGGGCTCGAAGCCAATCTCGGGCTCGTCGCTGAACAGGCCCAGCACCAGTGCAAACAACGCCAGCCACGGCAGATGATGCTGTAGCCAGGCATGCGGCACGATCCCGCTATGGACGTTGGACTGGTTCATCCCCATAGCATCGCGCCAAAGTTTGAAGATTTGGTAACCCTAACAGGGCCTTAGGAAGCCATCACTTGTAGAAGCCGTCGCGCAGGTTGATGCCTTGCTCGATATAGACCTTGAGTGCGCACAGCATGCCCGTCCAGCCCTCGCAATTGCCGAAGGCCGCCTTCTGCGCCGCGACCGTCTCGCGCCAGCCGCTTTCGGCGATGCTCACCAGCGTGCGGCCATCTTCGAGGCCGGCAAAGGTCATGGTGACCGTCGTTTCATAGGCCCCGCCCTGGTCGGGCGTGCCATCGGCGGCGCCCCAGCGCAGCACGATCTTCTCGTCCTTGACCACCTCGATCACATGCACCGGAAACGCGCCCGGAAAGTCATGGAAATCCCAGGTCACGGTAGCGCCTGTTTCCAGCCGCCCCTTGGCGCCGCCGGTGGTGAAATATCCGCTCAACTGCCCGGGATCGACCACCGCCTCGAACACCTCATGCACCGGCTTGCTGATCCGGCCCGACACTTTGAATTCGGGCGCCGCATGGGCGCCCTTGCTCTGTACGGCTCGCATTTCCTCATACTCCTCACTTGACTGCTCACAGCATATGTTATAAAAATATAACATGTCAACCGAAGACGAAAACGACCTAATTTTCAAGGCTCTGGGGCACCGCTCCCGGCGGAAAATCGTCGATCTGTTGAAGACTGAGCCGCGCACCACAGGCATGCTCTGCGACCTGATGCCGGAGCTCGACCGCTGCACCGTCATGCAGCATCTGAACGTGCTCGAAGAGGCAGGCCTGGTCGTCGCCGAGCGGCGCGGTCGCGAGCGCTGGAATCACCTCGACGCCCTGCCGATCCACGCCATCCACGAGCGCTGGATCGGTCCCTACGCCGCCTATGCGACGACGATGCTGAGCAAGCTCAAGAGCCAGGTGGAAAGCCCCGCCTGACTTGCGGCGACTCCGCCGAGGCGCTATGCGCCTTGGCATCGGAGGGCTCCATGTACACACTCTACGTCGCGAACAAGAACTACTCGTCCTGGTCCCTGCGCCCCTGGGTGCTGATGCGCGAATTGGCCATTCCGTTCGACGAACGGGTGCGGCCCTTCAACGATGGCCCCACCCTCGCCTTTGGCGATGTCTCGCCCAGCGGTCGCTTCCCGTGCCTGGTCGATGGCGACACCGTGGTCTGAGATTCCCTCGCCATCGCTGAATACCTGGCCGAAAGCCATCCCCAGGTCTGGCCATCGGACAAGATCGCCCGCGCTTTTGCCCGCTCGGCATCAGCCGAGATGCATTCCGGCTTTCAGAGCCTGCGCAATATCTGCGGCATGAATGTCGGAATCCGCGTAGAGTTGGCTTCGATCCCCGATGGCCTCGCCACCGACATTGCCCGCCTCGATGCGCTGTGGACCGAGGGCCTCACCCGCTTCGGTGGCCCCTTCCTCGCCGGCGACAGGTTCACCGCCGTCGACGCCTTCTTCACCGCCGTGGCCTTCCGCGTCCAGATCTACGACCTCAAGCTCAGCACCCTTGCCGCCGACTATGCCAGGCGCCTGCTCGCGCTGCCCGCGATGCAGGATTGGTATGCCGCCGCCCTCAAGGAAACCTGGCGCAAGGGCGCCTATGAACGCGAAGCCCTTGCCGCCGGCCGCATCGTCGCCGATTATCGCCAGACCGCCTGAGCTTTGGGGACATAATGGCCGACACCACCTACGCCTCGCCATCTGCCGGCCTGCCCCCGCAGGCAGCGCTCCATACCGGCCGCGCCGTCTTCACCGAAGCCTATGCCGTCATCCCCCATGGGGTGATGCGCGACATCGTTACCAGCTACCTGCCCCATTGGACCGATACGCGCGCCTGGGTCATCGCCCGCCCGCTGTCGGGCTTTTCCGAGACCTTCTCGCAATACATCATGGAAGTGATGCCCGGCGGCGGCAGCACCCAGCCCGAGCCCAATCCGCTGGCCGAAGGTGTGCTGTTCGTGGTCGAGGGCCAGGCCAGCATCGTCGTCGAGGGCAAAAGCCACCTGCTTAAGCCCGGCGGCTATGCCTTCCTGCCCCCCCGCTGCGCGTGGTCCTTGGCCAATAAGGGCACGGTACCGGTTCGCTTCCACTGGGTGCGCAAGCGCTATGAGGCTGTCACCGGCATCGACGCGCCGACCGCCTTCGTCGCCAACGAGCAGGACGAGCCCATCATCTGGATGCCCGGTACCAAGAACACCTGGGGCACCACGCGCTTCGTCGACCCGACCGACCTGCGCCACGATATGCATGTCAACATCGTCACCCTCGAGCCCGGTGCGGTCATTCCGTTTGAGGAAACCCATGTCATGGAGCATGGCCTCTACGTCCTCGAGGGCAAGGCGGTCTATCGCCTCAACCGCGACTGGGTCGAGGTCGAGGCGGGCGATTTCATGTGGCTCCGCGCCTTCTGCCCACAGGCCTGCTATGCCGGCCCCGGCCGCTTCCGCTACCTGCTCTACAAGGACGTCAATCGCCACATGAAGCTGGGCCTCTGACCATGGCCGTGGTCATCGTCGAACCCCTCACCGCCGCGGCCTTCGCCCCGTTCGGGCAGGTAATCGATACGGCCGGGGCGCATCATTATCCCATCAATGCCGGCATGACCGAGCGCTACCACGATCTGGCCCGGGTCGAGCTGGGCGGCGTGCATCCCCGGCCGCTGATTTCCATCTTCCACGGCCAACCCTACACCCTGCCGCTTGCCCTCAAGCTGGTGGAACGCCACCCGCTGGGCAGCCAGGCCTTCTACCCACTCTCGGCCAATCCCTGGCTGGTTATCGTCGCCGAAGATCAGGGCGGCCAGCCGGTCCGCCTGCGTGCTTTCCAGCCGGCGCCGGGCCAGGGCGTCAACATCGCCATGAACACCTGGCACGGCGTCCTCACCCCGCTCGATGTCGCCAGCGACTACCTCGTCGTCGACCGCGGCGGCGAGGGTAACAACCTCGAAGAGCACCACTTCGAGGTGCCGTGGACGGTGACGCGGTAGGCTCGCGCCTGCAATTCGGCGCTTGGCCTCAAACCTCCCCGTAAACCCTGTCCGCCGCGACTCCTCGCAACCGTCACGCCGCTGCGCTAAGCTGCGGGCAATGGAGGTCGCAATGAGCCTGGTCCGCATTTTCGTCGCCCTGCTCGCTTTCGCGCTGGCCGTTCCGGCCATGGCCGAGGACGTCACCTTCGCCGGCCTTGTGACCTATCGCGAGCGCATGGCGTTGCCCGAAGACGCGGCGCTGACGATTACCCTTGTGAGCCTGCCCGGCGAGAGCCGCATCACCGGCGCCCATGCCAGCCTCGGCGGCAAGGCCGGCTCTCCCATCCAGTTCAACCTCAATGTTCGCAGCGATGTCATCGCCGCCGGCGGCCAGTATGGCCTCGTCGCCGAAATTCTGAGCGGCGGCTATGTCATCTTCCGCAACAGCCAGCCAGTTCTCGTCGACGCAGCCGAACCCGAAGGCAACATCATCGAGGTCGAGTTCTCCCCGCCCCCGCCACATGAGCCGCCTGAGCAGATCCTGCCACCGATCGAGACGCCCAACCCACTGCTCGATGTGCTGTGGACGGTCACCAGCATCGGCGGCGACCCCGTCTTGCACCAGACCGAGGTCAGCTTCTCCATCGCCGCAGACCATCGCGCCGGCGGCAATGGCGGCTGCAACAACTACTTCACCGAAGCCAGCTTCGAGACCCCGCCTTTGACCTTCGGGCCGATCGCCGGCACCCGCATGGCTTGCGATCCCGCGGTCATGGCGCAGGAAGCACGCTTCTTCGCCGCGCTCGAAGCGACCGCCGGCTACGATCTCGTCGGCGATACGCTGAAGCTGGTCGATGCCGCCGGCATTCCGCTCGCCGGCCTGATCCGCGCACCCTGAGCTTTCCAACGCAGCCTGACATGGCTAGGCTTTGCCGCCTGCCAGCGGAGCCACCATGGACAAAGCCGACCTGATCTCGCGCCTGCTCGACGTCATTGAACACGACATCGCCCCTGTGACGGCCGCCGGCGTGGCGCGCGGCAACAAGCTCTTCGGGGCGGCGATCCTGCGCAAATCCGACCTGTCGGTGGTGGTGGCCGAGACCAATAACGAGATCGAAAATCCGCTGTGGCATGGCGAAATGCACGCCATTAAGCGCTTCTTCGAACTGCCGGCCGATCAGCGGCCCGATCCAAAGGATTGCCTGTTCCTCGCCACCCACGAGCCCTGCTCGCTGTGCCTTTCGGGCATAACCTGGTCCGGCTTCGACAATTTCTATTATCTGTTCAGCCACCAGGACAGCCGGGACAGCTTCGCCATCCCCTATGACATCCAGATCCTGAAGGGTGTCTATGCGGTGCCCGATCCGGACCGGGCCTCGGCGCCTGAGGATCGGCCGCTCTACAACCGCACCAATCAGTATTGGACCAGCTACAATATTGCCCAACTGATCGCGAGCCTGGACCGCAGCCACAAGGAAGTGCTGCTCGAGCGCTTCGACAACCTCAACGGCCTCTATGCCGACCTCTCCGCCACCTACCAGAGCGGCAAGGGCGACAAAGGCATTCCGCTGGCCTGAGGCCGATCTATTCGTGGGTCTGGACCACCAGCACTTCGCTGCGCGGCACGTCAGCAAACGAGGCGGCAAAGGTCAGGAAGCTGATTGCGAGAGCAAACAGCGCGGTGAGGAAGAGCTGGGTCATCTTGTTCATTCCGGGCATGGCGTTGACGCTTTGGCTGGCGTGCCGTCATCGGCTCTCGTCAGCGTGGCTCTCCTCTAGTCGAGCGGAATTGAACGCTGGACCAATGCCTCATTAATCTGCCGTTCAGAATGCCGATTGCCGCATGACAGCCATGCCGGGCGAACCAAACCGGATACCGCGCGTTGCTGTGAGGATCATTCTCGCGGAAGGCTCTGTGATGCCAATCGATGCCGTTGCCCCCAATGCCATTCCCCAATTGGCCATTTTCACCGATTTCGACGGTACGCTTGTCGAGATCGCCGAAACGCCGGACGCGGTCGAGGTTCCCGACACTCTGGCAAACCAGCTCGCGCATGCGGTGCGCGAACTCGACAGCGCCTTTGCCGTGCTGACCGGGCGCGAGATCGCCGATATCGATCGATACCTGGCTCCGCTCCACCTGCCTATTGCCGGTGCCCATGGCACGCAGCGCCGGCGCGCCGATGGCGTCGTCGAGACGGTGGACCCGGCCGTGATCCTTGCAGCCGAGGAAATCGCCCACGCCGTATCGCCGCTGATCGTGGCCAATCCGTCCCTACTGCTGGAAATCAAGGAAGGCGCCGTCGCCCTCCATTTCCGCCAGGCGCCGGAGCTCGAAACCGCGGTGCGCATCGCCATGGAAGAGGCCGTGCACAGCGTGACCGATTTCACCCTAGTCCCCGGGAAGATGGTGCTCGAGGCCCGGCCCCGCGCCGTCAGCAAGGGTGAAGCCCTGCGCGCCTTCATGCGCGAGGAGCCCTTCCTGGGCCGCACGCCAATTTTCATCGGCGACGACACCACCGACGAGGATGCCTTCATCGCTGCCCAGGACCTGGGCGGGGTCGGGATCAAGCTGGGTGAGGGCGACACGGCCGCGCGCATGCGCATCGCCAATGTCGCTTCGGTGCATGCCTTGATTCAGGGACTGGGCGACATCGCCGCCCGCGATCGCGAAGCGGCCCTGATGCATTGAATAGTCTGAGCAGGGGCACACTATGAGTCGGATCATCGTCGTTTCCAACCGCACGCCGGGCCGCGGCCCGGCGGCGGGTGGCCTTGCCGTCGCCTTGCGCAAGACGCTGGCCGAGCGGGAAGGCTTCTGGTTCGGCTGGTCCGGCAAGCTGGTGGATGAACCCTCGCCCGATGCCCGATTCCAGGACATCGACGGCCTCGCCGTGGCGCAGATCGACCTGACGCGTGAGGACCACCACGCCTATTACGCCGGCTTTTCCAACTCCATCCTCTGGCCCAGCTTCCACCTGCGGCTCGATCTCGCCACCATCGAGGCCCACTGGTACGAAGGCTATCGCCGCGTCAACGTGCAATTCGCCCGTGCGCTGCTGCCGCTGCTCAAGCCCGACGACGTCATCTGGGTGCATGATTATCACCTGATCCCGCTGGCCAGCGAACTGCGCAACCTCGGTGCCCGCAACCGCATCGGCTTCTACCTCCACATCCCCTTCCCCACCTCGGACGCGCTCTACGCCATTCCGCACCACCAGGAACTGATGCGCGACCTGTCGCGCTATGATCTGGTCGGCATGCAGGCGAACCGCGACGTCGCCGCCTTCACCGAATTCGCCGAACACCAGGCGCCCTCGACGCTGTCGGGCTCGCCGCTGAAATCGGTCGATTTCGGCCGCACTGAGGTCGCATCCTTTCCGATTGGCTCCGATCCCGATGCCTTCGCTCGGCTCGCCACGAGCCCTGCGGCCAACAAGATGGTCAAGCGCATGGAGCGCGCCCTCTATGGCCAGCAGCTCATCCTGGGCGTCGACCGGCTCGATTACTCCAAGGGTCTGCCGCAGCGCGTCGAGGCCTATGAGAAGCTGTTGGCCAATGACAGCCGTTTCCGCCGCCAAGTGCATATGCTGCAGGTGGCGCCGCCCTCGCGCGACACCATCAAGGAATACCAGGCGACGAGCGACGCGCTCGACGCCATCTGTGGCCGGGTCATGGGGCGCTTCGCCGAGCCCGATTGGCAGCCGCTGACCTATGTGAAGCGCGCCTATGGCCAGCCCAGCCTCGCCGGTCTCTACCGCCTCGCCCGGGTCGGCCTCGTCACGCCCCTGCGCGACGGCATGAATCTGGTCGCCCACGAATATGTTGGCGCACAGAACCCCGAAGACCCCGGCGTACTCATCCTCTCGCGCTTTGCCGGTGCCGCCGAGATTTTCGAAGACGCCATCCTGGTCAACCCCTTCGATACTGACGAAACCGCCGAAGCCCTGCGCATGGCGCTCGACATGCCACTCGACGAACGCATCGCCCGCTGGACCTCGCTGATGGCCGCCGCCCGCAAGCACAATGTCGAGGACTGGTCGAAAGACTTCCTCGAGCGCCTGGCCCCGGCTTCAATGGCGGGAACGGGCATGCGGGACATTTTGTATCTGGCCTCGGTGGCTTAGGCACAATCCCCTCTCCTCTTCAGGGAGTGGGACGATCCGACGCGTTCAGCGGAGGATCAGGGTGAGGGGTGCTGCGCCATCCTATGCTTCAGTGCTGGTGGATAGCGCAGCACCCCTCATCCGCCCCTTTGGGGCATTTTCTCCCTCAAGGGGAGAAGGAAGAGGCTTACCAAACCGTCATCCACCTCTCCCCCTTGTAACGCCCCTTTTGCCGCCTCCCGCGTTATCACTCCAGCAGCAGCCGGAGTTGAGCGGACACATCCGATCCGGCAATCAAAAGGGGATGACCATGACCAAGATGAACCGCCGCGATGCCTTCAAGGCCGTCGCCGTCACCGCCTCGGGCGGATTGCTGATGAGCCAGCAGGCCTTTGCGCAGGAGGCCGGCGCCAGCGCCAGCCAGACCGCGGCCCTGCTGCAGGGCGCCGATGTCTGCGCCATCATCCCCGAAGTCACCGAGGGTCCCTATTACTTCGACCCGGCGATGGAGCGCGTCGATATCACCGAAGGCCGCCCCGGCATTCCCACCCGCATTCGCCTGCAGGTGGTCGACGCCAGTTGCGTGGCCATGCCAGGCGCTCGCGTCGACATCTGGCACTGCGACGCCACCGGCGTCTATTCCGGCTATGCCGGCCAAGGCGATGATGGCAATACCGACACGACGGGCGAAACCTTCATGCGCGGCACCCAGTTTGCCGACGACAACGGCATCACCGAATTCGAAACCGTCTATCCGAGCTGGTACCGCGGGCGAACTACACACATCCATTTCAAGATCTTCCTCGACGAGACCAACATCCTCACCGGCCAGATCTTCTTCCCCGACGCGCTCTCGGAATACATCTATCTCAACGTTGCGCCCTATAATGACCGCGCCGGCACGCGCGACACGCTCAATTCCAATGACAGCATCGCGGCCCAATCGACCCGCGCCGCCTTCGCCTTCATCAAGGAGTTGGAGGAAGAATATCTCATCGCCATGATCGTGGGCGTCGATCCCGCGGCACAGTCGGCGGTGGGCTTCTCGATGGGCACACCCGGCGGCGACGGCGGCGACCGTCCCGAACCGCCGGAAGGTGGTACGCCACTCGAAGGCGGCCCGACGGGCGGCCCAAGCGGCTCCGCCGATCGCACGACGATGACCCCGCCGGTCAAGGGGCTGTAGTGTCTTACCTCTCCCCCAAAGGGAGAGTTAAGAGCTCAACGACCCACCCAAGGGCTCCCCGACGCCCCGAGCAGCGTCACCAGTACTCTGTTCATCGGCGTCGGAATCCCGTGCTTGGCACCCAACCGCACGATCACGCCATTGCGGGCGTCGACCTCCATCTGATGCCCGGCAAGCCGGTCGGCATGGAGCGACCCTGCCACCGAGCCCTCGGCCAAATTGCGCGCATTGTCGACCACGCCGTCGATCACCGCTTGCGGGATGGTGGCGCCTTCGGCGCGCCCCACCGCGGCGCATTCCTCGGCCAGCCCGCGCAAGATGGCTTCGAGCTCCTCGCTCCAGACCGGGCCAGTGGCCCGCAGCGTCAGCGACGGGACGATGGCGCCGCAATTGCCGCAAAGCTTGATCCAGGCGCGCGAGATGAAATCGGCGTCGGCCACGGCCTCGATTTCGGTATGCGCGAACAGCGCCGCCAGCGCGTCGCCATTGTCGCCCGCCGGCACCCAGATGAAACCCTGCCGGCTCTGCACGATCCGCCCGGGCGCGTTGCGCACCGCCGGCAGGTTGATGATGACGGGCACCAGCCGCTCGGCCGGCACCAGATGCTGAAACAATTGCACCTGCTCGACGCCGTTCTGGATGATGGCGACCCGCGTCCCCTGCACGACCAGCCGATCGAGCCAAAGCTTGGTGGCTTCCACATCATAGGCCTTGGTCGCCACCAGCACCCAGTCGACCGGGCTCGCCGCGGCCGGATCGGTCAATACCGTCGGTTTTGCGGTGATCACCCCACCCGGCACCTCCACCCGCAGGTCGTTGAGCGGCGTGCGGGCGCAGACGGTGATGGCCAAGTCCGGATTTTGCGCCAGCCAGGCAGCGACCGTGCCGCCGATTGCACCGGGGCCGATAATGGCAATTGAGGTCATGGCGCGCTCCAAAAAAAAGGGCGGCCACTGGGGCCGCCCTCTTCTTATCCGATTCCGTACGACAGTTATGCGCGACCGCGCTGACGATCGGCATTGGAACGGCCACCGGAGCGAACCGCATCCTTCTGCGTCTTGCCCCAACGCTGCTTGGTCTTGTCGCCTGCGGGCTTGGCAGCCATCGGCTTGCCGGTTTCCATATCGCGGCGCACGCCGCGGGCCGGGGCAGCGCCCTCGACCGGACGAGTGCGCGGTGCGCTATCGGGACGGCCACGACCGCCTTCGGCAGCCGGACGGCTGCGCGGCGTGTCGGACGGCTGGTGATGCGGCTGCGGCTGGCTCTTGCCACCCACTTCCTTGGCGAATTCCGCAAACGGGCGGCGTTCGGCCGGCGAACGGCGATCGGTCTGGTCCTTGCGCGGGTTCTTGGCCGAGCGCGGGCCCGGACGACCGCCCGAGGGCTTCTTGTAGGCCGAGCGCGGCGCTTCGACGACGCCGGTTTCGTTGCCCGAATGCAGGTCACCCGTATAGGGCAGCGTGCGGCGGATCAGGCGTTCCACGTCGCGCAGCTTGCCACGCTCGGTGCCGTCACACAGCGTGATGGCGATGCCCGAAGCGCCGTTACGGCCGGTACGGCCGATGCGGTGCACATAGTTTTCCGGATCGTCGGGCAGCTCGTAATTCACCACATGGGTGATGCCGGGCACGTCGATGCCGCGCGCCGCGATATCGGTGGCAACCAGGATGCGCACGTCGCCGGTAGCAAAGCCCTTGAGGGCCGCCTGGCGGGCGTTCTGGCTCTTGTTGCCATGGATGGCAGCGGCCTTGTGGCCATCGATCTCGAGATTCTTGGCGACGCGATCGGCGCCATGCTTGGTGCGCGAGAAGATGATCACGCGTTCCATATTCTCGGTTTCGCTCAGCAGCAGCTCATTGAGCACGCCGCGCTTGGCCTTGGCGCCAGACAGGATCACGCGCTGGTCGATCTTGACCACGGTCGAACCGGCAACCGAAGCATCGACACGCACCGGATCCTGCAACAGGCTCTTGGCGAGGTCGGCGACTTCAGGAGCCATGGTGGCCGAGAACATCATGGTGTGGCGCTTGATGCCGATCGCCTTGACGATGTGGCGCACCGGGGCAATGAAGCCCATGTCGAGCATCCGGTCGGCTTCGTCGAGGACCAGCCAGCGGGTTTCGTTGAGGCGGATCTTGCCGTCGTCCATCAGGTCCTTGAGGCGGCCCGGCGTGGCAACGACGATATCGACGCCACGCTCGAGGCGCTTGACCTGATGGTAGCGCGACACGCCGCCCAGCAGCAGCACGGTATCGAGCTTCATCTTGGAGCCGGCAAACTTGCGGATGGCTTCGTCGATCTGGACGGCCAGTTCACGGGTCGGCGCGAGGATGAGGGCGCGGGTGGTCAGCGGCCGCGGACGGCCGGTGAGACCAAGGATGCCGGCCAGGATGGGCAGGCCGAAGGCAGCGGTCTTGCCGGACCCAGTCTGGGCAATGCCCATCATGTCCTTGCCCTCGAGGAGCTTGGGAATGGCCTGGAGCTGGATCTTGGTGGGCTCGGTGAAACCGCCGGCAGTCAGGCTGTCGGTCAGGATCGTTGGCAGGCCCAGGGAAATGAAGTCGTTCAAAAGACACGTCTTTCTGCGCCGATATGGCGCTTGCAGGCGCGCAGAACAATGCAGCGCGCATGTCGCCAGCCGCACGCGCGGGTGGCGGGTCAACAGGTGCAATCGGGCGATAAAGGGAGATATCGCGCGGGTGCTGGCTCGAACCCGGACATCTTGCAAGCAAGGTAGTTTCCGGGCTGACTTCGCCGCTCACCGCAGGGGATAAGAAGAGAAGTCCGTCACCAAAGTTCTGGCGCCAGCGGATCCACTAAAGGTCCATGCGCCGGTGACGATGGCGCTCATATGGGCGATAGAGGCTGAAATAGCAAGGAATTTCGGTATTCGCCGGCGCATGGCGGGGTTCCGGTTGGCTTGATCCCCCCCTGACTCAAACCCATTTCGCGGGCCACATCCCCATTGACGGGGTAGGTTGGGTGGGGGTGGCGCAAAGAAGTCCCTCAAATCCCCCCGTACCAGTCATACCCCTGGTCCGGCCAATAGCCGCCCTTGCCCTTGCCGAACGGCGTCAGGTCATCCACCAGCTCGATCGTGTGCAAGTATTTCGGCTGCTTGTACCCCAGCGCCCGCTCGATCCTGAGGCGGACCGGCGCGCCATTGCTCACCGGCAGCACGGCGTCATTGAGGCCATAGGAGAGGATCGTCTGCGGATGGTAGGCGTCCACCAGGTCGCTGCTCTCGTAATAGAGAATGTCGCCCGATAGCGTGCGCTGGATATTGTCGTAGCAGTGATAGACGCAGAACCGCGCCTGCGGCTTGACGCCGGCCATGTCGAGCACCGGCCCCAGCGGCGTGCCGGTCCATTTGGCGATGCAGCTCCAGCCCTCGACGCAGTCATGCCGCGTGATCTGGCTGCGCACGGGCATGTTGCGCAGCTCGGCCAGCGAAAAGCTCACCTCGCGCTCGACCATGCCCTTCACCGTCAACCGGTAGGGCTCGAAATTCTGCATCTTGAGGAACGTATATTCCGGCGTCGACGGATCGGTGGAGCCGTTGGGCCGCTGCCCCTGCCGGATTTCGCTGGCCGAATATTCGCGCGCCAGCACCTGGTCGCCGATCAGCGTGCGCTGCACATTGTAGGTCAGCACATTGGCCTGTTCCATGACGTGGCGAACCGAGTTGGTCTTGTCGCCGAGGAAATTGAACTGGTCGCAACCGGCGAGGATCAGCCCGGAGCCGGCAACCGCCGAGCTGCGCAGGAAATTGCGGCGGGTGATCAGCCGGCTCATGGTTTGTCTCCTTCGACGCTGGGCGTACCGGGGCTGGCGCGGTACCAGCCCGTGATCATCGAGCGCAATTCATTCAGCGGGCCGGCCGCCAGAACCATCACGATATGGACGACAAAGAACGTCACCAGCAGCAGCATGACCACGAAGTGGATGGTCCGCGCCGTCTGCCGCCCGCCGAACAGGTCGAGCAGCCAGGGCCAGGCCGCGTCCATGCCCGGGCTCATGGTCAAACCCGTCAGCACGATCAGCGGGAAGAGAATGAAGAACACCCCGAAATAGGCGAGCTTCTGCAGCGGCCCGTAGCTGCGCCCATGGTGAAACCGCAATGTCGCGTGGTCGACCACATCCTTGGGCAGGCCGGCAATGTCGGCTGGCTTGGGCACGATATCGCGGCGGATGTGCCCGTTGATGAAGCTGGCGAGGAACCAGATCATGATCGTGGCGACGAATATCCAGCCGAAGAAGAAATGCACCACCCGGCCAGTGCCGAGATCGCGGTAGCCCGGAATGGTGACGGCGCCCGGAAAGGCCGTGAAAGTCGGCCGCTCGGCCTCGCCGCTCATGCCCAGCACGCCCGTCGTATCGAAGCTTTTGCCGAACACCGTGGTCTGCCCGCGCGGACCGGCATCGGTATTGATCGCCCCGATCTCGAGCACGGCATTCTCATATTCGAACCCCGATTCCTGCCCGATATAGAGCGCCGGATGCGCATTGAAGATTTGCAGCCCCGTCAGCAGCAGGAAGAACAGGCAGATCACCCACACCCAGTGGGTCACCCGCGTCCAGATCGACTGGCGATAGATCAGCGGACCTTTTTGGGCCGGCAATGGGTTGGCTTCGCTCATCTTCTCCCCCCAGGGCAATCGAGGCCATTTGCCCCGCGCCGGCAGTAACGGAGCCGCGCGAGACAAATGATGCATAACACGGAAAATTATTTGGTGGCTGGCGCCATCGCGTCAGCAGGAGCCATCGCATCGGCCGGAGCCATTGCATCGGCCGGAGCCATCGCGTCAGCGGGTGCCATCGCATCAGCCGGAGCCATGGCGCCTGCGTCGGGGGCCATCACCCGCTCGATCGCCCCCATCACATCCATGCCGGCATGCAGCCCATGGCAGGCCGAGGCAGCGGCGTACTGCGCGGCCGGAAAGGTGATCCCCTCGGTCTGCTCCAGGCAGAGCTTGAACTCTTCGTCGGTGAGCGGCGTCACCGTCGAAGCCATGGCATTATCAGCCATCGCGTCGGTCGCCATCGCGTCCTGGGCAAAGCTGGGGCTGGCGGCAAAAGCAAGCGCGGCAACGGCGGCAAAAGAGAAAGTGCGCAGCAGGTTCATTCTATGTCTCCCGGTGTGACCACGCCCTCTGGCGGGTTCATGCCGGGCCATTCGCCGCTCCCCTCGCGCCGGTTACCCGATAACGCGCTCGTGATCGGGCGAATTCGCATTCCGGTTCGTCCCCGCCCGATGTAACCATGGAGCGACACGGCGCGAATGAGGGGCAATGCAGACTGATCCGACCGAGACGAGACTGCGCGCATTGATGCTCGCTTCGCTCGACGGCGACGCGGCAGCTTATCGCATGCTGCTGGCCGAACTTGGCCGCCATCTGCGCCCGTATTTCACCCGGCGGCTGACCCCTGCCTTTGCATCGCACGCGGAGGATCTCGTGCAGGAGACCCTGCTGGCCATCCACACAAGGCGCATGACCTATGACCGTAGCCGGCCCTTTACGGCCTGGCTGCATGCGGTGGCACACCACAAATTCGTCGACCATGTCCGACGCCAGTCGATCCGCCTCACCGTGCCGCTCGAAGACGATGCGCCCATCTTCGCCCATGACGACAGCGCCGATGCGCTGGCGCGGCGCGATCTCGATGTCGTGCTCGAAGCCGTCCCCGCCCGCACCAGCGATCTGATCCGCCGCACCAAGGTCGATGGCGCTTCGGTCGCCGAGGCGGCCGCGGCGCATGGCATTTCCGAGACAGCGGCCAAGGTCTCGATCCATCGCGGCCTCAAGTCGCTCGCCGCGCGCTTTGCGGGAGGGCCGAAATGACCGACGACCTGATCGCCCGCCTCTCCGCCGATCTCAAGCCCGTGCGCCCGCGCGCCATGGCCCGCCTGCTGGTGGGCGCCACGGTGGTCAGCACCATCATCGCCGTCATCGCCATGAATATGTGGCTGGGCATGCGGCCCGACATGGACACGGCCATGGCCACCATGAACTTCTGGACCAAGTTCACCTACACGCTGTCGGTGGCCTTGCTCGGCGGCGTCGCCGCCCTGGCCCTCGCCCGCCCCGATGGCCGCACGCGCTGGCCCTGGTATGTCGCCCTGGCCCTGCTCGGCCTTTTGGTCATCGGCGCGTTCAACCAGCTCTTCCGGTCCGACGACATGATGCCGCTGATCGTCGGCCGGAGCTCGCTGCAATGCGTCCCGCGCATCGTCGTCCTGAGCCTGCCGGTCCTTTTCGGCGCCATCCTCGCTTTGCGCCGGCTAGCGCCGCGCAATCCCACCCTCGCCGGCTTCGCCGCCGGCATCATGGCCGGCGGCGCCGGCGCCTGGGTCTATAGCTTCGCCTGCAACGAGACAGGCATGATGTTCCTGGCGCTGTGGTACACGCTGGGGATTTTGATCGTCGGCGCTATTGGCGCGGTGCTGGGGCACTTTTTGCTGAGGTGGTAAGAGGATACCCCCACCTAACCTCCCCCTGATAGGGGGAGGAATCCGTCCAGTGCCTTTGGCCAGATCGTACCCCGAACGCGATCCGTTCCTCCCCCTATCAGGGGGAGGCTAGGTGGGGGTATCCGACAAAATCTCGCCTTCGCCGCCTATTCTTCTCTTGCCGCCCAGTTCATCCCGCGCCGCATGATCGTGGCCATTTCCAGCACGTCAAATTCCTTGGCCTGGTGCCCCAGCGTCGAGTGGAACACCCGGCCCTTGCCATGCTGACGCTTCCACACCACGGGCATCTTCACGCCCGCGATCCACGGCGCGTGATCACCCGTGAACGTCGTCGTCGCCAGCACATGGTTGGCCGGGTCGACATGCATGTAATATTGCTCGGACGTGTAGGGGAACGACTTGATCCCGGCCATGACGGGGTCAAGCGGATCGGCGACATCGACCGTGTAGTCGATGATATTGCCGGGATGGGCCACCCACTGGCCGCCCACCATGAACTGATAGTCCACCGCCTCGCGGAACGCGTCGCTCATGCCGCCGTGGTGGCCGGCCAGCCCCACGCCGCCTTCGACGGCCTTGGTCAGGTTCTCGACCTCTGCTTTTTCGATCTTGCTCATCGTGAAGATGGGCACGATCAGGCTCAGGTCATGGATAGAGGGATCGGCGAAAGCGCTGGTTTCGGTGGCGGTACGCACCGAAAATCCGTCCTCGTGCAGCCATCGGCGATAGATGGCGGCACATTCCTCCGGATCATGCCCGGACCACCCGCCATAAACGATCAATGCGCTCTTCATGCCGCCACAACTCCGCAAATCAAACGGCGCGGAGATTACCTGACTGGGCTGCTAATGAAACCCCGGCATCATGCCGGAACGGTCGTGCCCCACTGCGCCCGGGCAAAGGCCCAGCTACGCAGCACCATGAAATTGACGCCAGAAGTCAGCGCAATCACCAGGATCGAGGCGAACAGGGTCGGCACGGCGAGTACGCCATGCACCACGAAGGAAAACAGCGCCGCCAGCAGCAGCGCCATGCCCTGCACGGCCATGTAGCGCGGTAGCGCCTGGCTATGGGGGGCGTCGGAATCGAACGAATAGCGCCGGTGCAGCGCATAGACCGGGACGATCAACGCGGCATAGGACGCTGCATTGACCACCCAGTCGGCAATGCCGGTATCGAGCCAGATCAAGGCCGTCGACAGCACCACGAAGGCGGCCGCGCCGGCGGCGCCGATGGCGATGAACGCGACAAGCCCGCTGAACAGCGGTGCTCTCGCCCGCGAAGGGGGCACGTCACGCATCAGGCTCTGCAGGGCTGCGCTCATATCAGGCTTGGTCCTTGTCGTCTGGCGAGTGGACGAGACTATCGCCCCCACGCCTTTCCCGTCGGTTTATCCATGCCGCCGCGCGTCAGTGTTTTGCGTCATGGTTGACGGTTGTTGAAGCCCCATACCTGCATGGGACCCATGAACGCAGCATGACCGGCGTAGAAATTGACCAAAAGGTCCACTTTTCACTGTCACAAAAGACTGGTTAACTCGGCTATCGCCGTGGCCGAAACGTTGGGACGTCGATTTGGCGTACCCGATACCCGCGGAGGTTGGACTGCCGTAAGCAAACAAAGGATACAGGGATGAGACACCTACTTCTCGGCGCCACGGCGCTGACCCTCTGCGCCGGATTTTCAATCGCGGCCTATGCGGATTTCACGCTCAACATCCTGCACATCAACGACTTCCACTCCCGCTTCGACCCCATCACCGGCACCGATTCCAACTGCGATGCGGAAACTGACGCGGCCGGCGAATGCTTCGGCGGCATTGCCCGCCTCAAGACCATCATCGACGACACCCGCGCCAAGTATGAAGGCGGCAATTCGCTGCTGCTCTCGGCCGGCGACAATTTCCAGGGCTCGCTCTACTACACCACCTACAAGTCCAAGGT
>CBIHQV010000057.1:0-17068 GCA_966212275.1 uncultured Devosia sp. | reverse complement strand
GCCCCCACAAACTCTATCGTCACCCTCGGGCTTGACCCGCGGGCTCAACACTTGCCGTGTGTTCCCCAAGTCAAACACCCTCGGGTCGCGCCCGTGGGTGACGCGCGGTGGGTGGGCAAGGACCCCCCATCCGCCCTTCGGGCACCTTCTCCCTCAAGGGGAGAAGGAAAAGAGGCTAGCGCCAGCTCACCATCAGCTTCTCCAGCCCATGGAAGTGGTACACATCATTGTACCGCGGCGTCTCCGCCAGCCTCAGCTTCGGCAGCCGGCGGAACAATTCGCTGAAGGCCACCTGCAGCTCGATGCGCGCCAGCGGTGCGCCGATGCAGAAATGGATGCCGGCGCCGAAGCTCACATTGGCGCCGTCCGTCCGGAACGGATCAAAGCTGTTGGCATTGGCGAAACGCTTGGGGTCGCGATTGGCGGCACCCAGCATCAGCCCGACCACGTCGCCCTTGCGCAGATGCAGGCCCTCATAGTCGAGGTCGCTGAGCGCATAGCGGGTGAACAGGTGCAGCGGCGCATCGAAGCGCAGGCACTCCTCGGCCGTGGCCGCCGTCTGCTCGTCGCTCGAGAAAAGCGTAACCGGATCTATACCGCTTTCGAGGATGGATTTGACCCCGTTGCCGGTCGTGTGCACCGTCGCCTCATGCCCGGCATTGAGCAGCAGGATGGCCGTCGACATCACCTCGTCATCGCTCAAGACGTCGCCGTCGCGGTCCGAGGTCAGCATGTGGCTGAGCAGGTCTTCGCGCGGCTGCTTGCGCCGTTCGGCAATGGCCTCGCGCAGATAGTCCATGAAGTCCTGCGAGGCCTGGTTGGCGTCGAGCTCGGTGTCGTAGCTCACCCCGAACATGTACATGGCCACCATGCGGTTGGACCATGCCAGCAGCTTGGGCGCGCTCTCGGCCGACAGCCCGATCATCTCGGCAATGATGATGGCCGGAATCGGCGCCGCAAAGGCCTTGATGAGGTCGACGCTGTCCTCGCCCTCGAAGCGGTCGATCATCTCGTTGGCCAGCTTGACGATGCGGGGTCGCAATTGCTCGACATGGCGGGACACGAAGGCCCGGTTCACCAGCGTCCGCAGTCGCGTATGGCCGGGCGGCTCGAGGTTGAGCAGCGAATATTGCTCGGTCAGGTCGAACGCCGCCGTATGCGGCTTGGGCTCGGGCATGCCCAGCTCTGCCCGCGTTGCGACGTGGAGGATTTCGCGACCGAACCGCTTGTCGCGCAGCAAGGCGCTGACCTCCTTGAAACCGGCAAAGCACCAATGCCCGTATTGCTCCCAGAAGAAGGTCTGGTTGCCGGCATGGAGCCGGTCGTAGAAGGCGTAGGGGTTCTGGAAGAAGGTGGGGTCGCGCGGATCGGCGCTGGCGCGGAGATGGTCGGGGACGTCGGTGATCGGCTTGAGCTGGAGAATGGCGGCCATGGAAAATCGGTCTTTGCTAGGAACATCAGGACACTAGACGTTTGCGACGCGCCCGCAAGATGCCACCGGCTCAGGCTTCCACGGCATGACGAAGCGCCTCCCGATTTGGCCACGCATAGCGCGTCACCGCGACGGGGGGATGGTCCGGATAGTCTGACGTCAGGTTCTCGACGATTGTGCCGCCCAGCCTCTCATAGAGCAGGCAAGCCGGTCGATTGGCGGCGAAAGCCCGCAAGGAAATCGGCGCGGTGGCGAAGTCCGCCGGAAAGCTCTCCAGCCCGGCCAGGATCAGGCGACGGGCGATGCCCTGCCGCTGATAGGCGTTGGAGACATAGAGGTTGTGGAGATAAGCACCCCAAGGGTCCGCGCCGTCGAACACAAAGCAAGTGAAACCCGCCAGGTCTGGTCCGTCTTCGGCGACGAGAATCGACAATCTCTGGTCTGTCGGCCGGCCCGAGAGCCGCATGGCCCAGAGGGTCTGCTTTTCCCCGGGCATGACCGACCGGAGGTATTGCTCCGGCAGGATGTGGGCATAGGCGGCCTGGCTCAGCCCGGTATGCAGCTTGGTCACGCCGTCTCGATCGGCCGGCGTTGCAGCGCGGATAGTGATCGTCATCAATCGCCCTCGGTAGACTCGCAGCATGGTGGCGGCATGGAAAAAGCTTGGCAACCGCGTCCCAATGATGTCTTGAAGGCGTCAAACGCGACTGAGGAATTCTGCCGTGAGCGACATCACCGTGAGCCAAGCCATCGACGCCATCTACGCGTCGATCAAGAACAACAACGAGGACCTGGACGCCCATATCGCGGCGCTCAAGGCCGCCATGGCCCGTGAAGGCGCCAAGGAAGCGGTGTTCGAGCCGGCCAAGCTGGCCCAGTCCAACCGCCAGGGCCGCAAGATCATGCAGTCCTATTTCAAGAAGAAGGGCGTGGCAGTCAGCTTCTCGGCCTAAGCCGGCATTCACCCTTCCGACACATCGGCCTCATGGCCTATTGAAGCCCGCCCCAATGCCGCCTATCTGTGCCTTTACCCGCTCTTAAGGCGGCGTAGTCTGCAATCGGCCGTCGCGCCGATTCGATATTCGGCATGATCCCCAGCCCCGCTAGTCCCATGTTCGGGAAGGGATCGTGTCCAACCTACCAAACCTGCCAGCCCGGTCCGCGACCCGGCACGGCAAAAGGGGCATCACATGCGGGATCCGCACGATATCTACATGAACACGCTCGTTCCGATGGTGGTGGAGCAATCCAACCGCGGTGAGCGTGCCTTCGACATCTATTCGCGCCTCTTGCGCGAACGCATCATTTTCGTGACCGGCGTGGTCGAGGACAACATGGCCTCGCTCATCGTCGCGCAGTTGCTGTTCCTCGAATCGGAAAACCCGAAAAAGGAAATCGCGCTCTACATCAACTCGCCCGGCGGCGTTGTGACCTCGGGTCTGTCGATCTACGACACCATGCAGTTCATCCGCCCGGCCGTCGCCACCATGGTGATGGGCCAGGCCGCATCGATGGGTTCGCTCCTGCTCGCCGCCGGCGAAAAGGGCATGCGCCACTCGCTGCCGAACTCGCGCATCATGGTCCACCAGCCTTCCGGCGGCTATCAGGGTCAGGTTACCGACATCCTGATTCATGCCAAGGAAGTCGAGGGCTTGAAGCGTCGTCTTAATCAGATTTATGAGAAGCACACCGGCCGTACCTACGAGGAAGTCGAGCGCGCCCTCGAGCGCGACAATTTCCTGTCGCCGGAAGAAGCCAAGACCTTTGGCCTCATCGACGCCATCCATGAAAAGCGCATCGTGCCGGACGCAGCGAGCTGATTGACCTGCGTTAATCACATTGCCGATGCGCCGTGGACTGTGATCCGCACGCAATTGCACCGAGCCGGAACGGTCTTTAGGATCGTTTCGGCTTAGACTTTGTTTATGCCTTCAGCGTTACGGTTTCCGTGACGCTGGTTTTGGGGGCGCTCTGCTCCCGGGAGTGACAGGATGTCCAAAGAGACAACGAACGGCGAAACCTCCAAGAACACGCTTTATTGCTCGTTCTGCGGGAAATCCCAGCATGAGGTTCGCAAGCTGATCGCCGGTCCGACCGTGTTCATCTGTGATGAATGCGTCGAGCTGTGCATGGACATCATCCGCGAAGAGAACAAGACCTCGATGGTCAAGTCCTCCGATGGCGTGCCGACCCCTGCCGATATCTGCAAGGTGCTCGACGACTACGTCATCGGTCAGTTCCGCGCCAAGCGCGTGCTGTCCGTGGCCGTCCACAACCACTACAAGCGCCTGCACCACGCGACCAAGAACCAGGACGTTGAGCTTTCCAAGTCCAACATCCTGCTGATCGGTCCCACCGGTTCGGGCAAGACCCTGCTGGCCCAGACGCTGGCCCGCATCCTTGATGTGCCCTTTACCATGGCTGATGCCACCACGCTCACCGAAGCCGGCTATGTCGGCGAGGACGTGGAAAACATCATCCTGAAGCTGCTCCAGGCTGCGGACTACAACGTCGAAAAAGCCCAGCGCGGTATCGTCTACATCGACGAAGTCGACAAAATTTCCCGCAAGTCCGACAACCCGTCCATCACCCGCGACGTATCGGGCGAAGGCGTGCAGCAGGCCCTGCTCAAGATCATGGAAGGCACCGTGGCTTCCGTTCCGCCCCAGGGCGGCCGCAAGCATCCGCAGCAGGAATTCCTGCAGGTGGACACGACCAACATCCTGTTCATCTGCGGCGGCGCCTTTGCCGGCCTCGAAAAGATCATCTCGGCGCGCGGCGAAGGCTCGGGCATCGGCTTCTCGGCCACCGTCAAGGATCCGAACGACCGTCGTGTCGGCCAGATCCTGGCAGACGTCGCTCCCGAAGACCTGGTGCGTTTCGGCCTGATCCCCGAATTCATCGGCCGCCTGCCGGTTCTGGCGACGCTCGAAGATCTCGACATCTCGGCCCTGATCGAAATCCTGACCGCCCCCAAGAACGCCCTGGTGCGCCAGTACCAGCGCCTGTTCCAGATGGAAGAAGTCGAACTGACCTTCCACGAGGACGCTCTCAAGGCGATCGCCGAGCGTGCGATCGAGCGCAAGACCGGCGCCCGCGGCCTCCGCTCGATCATGGAAGCGATCCTGCTCGACACCATGTACGACCTGCCGTCTCTCGAGGGCGTGGAAGAAGTGGTGATCAGCGAGGAAGTGGTGAAGGGCAAGGACGTCCGTCCGCTCTACATCTACTCCGAGCGCAAGAAGGACGAAGCGCCCGCAACGGCGTAACGTCTGAACGACAAGCATTGAAAAACGCCGGGTGATGAGCCCGGCGTTTTTGTTTGGGAGCAAGAAATGTCCGAATTTGCCTTCCAGGCCGAAGTCATCCAGTGGCGCGGACCGGCGCCGTTCTACTTTGCCGTCATTCCGGCCGAGGTCGGCGAGAAGATCGCCGCGCGCTCTCGCGAGGTGTCCTATGGCTGGGGCGCCATCCCGGTCGAGGCCAGGATCGGCGACGTGGTGTTTCGCACCTCGCTATTCCCGCGGGACGGCACTTATCTGCTGCCGCTCAAGGACAAGGTTCGATCGCAACTGGGCGCGGCGGATTTCGCCGCGCTGCCGGTCACGATGACGCTGGGGCCTCCGCCGCGTTAAGCCGCCGCCTGCGGCATCGGCCCGACATAGACCGACTTGGGCCGGATCAACCGCCCGTCCAGCGCCTGTTCCCGCGCATGGGCGATCCAGCCGCTGACCCGGCCCATCGCGAAGACGCAGGTGAAGGCTTCGCGCGGAAAGCCGAGCGATTCCAGCAGCAGCGCGGTATAGAACTCCACATTGGTGTCGAGCGGCCGATCGGGCTTCTTCAGCCGGAGCTGCTTCAGCGCCGCCGCCTCCACCGCCTCCGCCAGCGCCAGCCGGGCCGGATCGATGGCGCCGGACGCCGCCAGCATCCGCACCGCGCCTTTGAGCGCATCGGCGCGCGGATCGCGCACGCGATAGACGCGATGGCCGAAGCCCATGAGCCGCTCGCCCTTGGCCAAAGCCGCGGCGACCCAGCCATCTGCATTTTCGGGCGTGCCAACCGCGTCGAGCATGTCGAGCACGGGCCCTGGCGCGCCGCCATGCAGCGGGCCCTTGAGGGCGCTGAGGGCAGCCAGTACCGACGAGGTCAGCCCGGCCTGGGTCGAGGCCACGACCCGCGCGGCGAAGGTCGAGGCGTTGAGGCCGTGATCGGCGACGGTGACGAGATAGCGGTCGAGCGCCGCAACCTGTTCGGTCGATGGCATGGTGCCGCTGAGCATGCGGAGCGTGTCGGCGGCGTGCGACAGGGCAGAGTCGGGCGCGACGGGAGCCAGGCCTGCTCGAAGCCGAAGCAGCCCGACGGTGAACACAGAGGGAGCCGCCAGTAGTTCGAGGGCAGTGGGGAGGTCATTGCCGTCCGTCAGCCGGGCTAGAAGCGCCCGCATGCCCTCGACCGGCGCCAGTGATGCAAGCCCGACTGCCCCGGCCAGATGCCGGAATACGCTCGCCCGCGCCGCGCCAAGCGCTGCCTGCAAATCCGGTGACGATGGCATGAAGCCGTCGAACAGCAGTTCCACGACATCCTCATAGCGGCTGGTCGCGACCAGCTCGTCCAGCGACACGCCGCGCACGATCAGCCGCCCATTGTTGCCATCGACATCCGACAGCACGGTTTCGGCCGCAACGACGTCTTCGAGGCCACTCTTCATGATGTGCTCCTGTGGTTGTTGCCGCCAAGGGTAGGCGTGTTAATATTGACGTCAATCTTGACCAATTGGATCAATGTCATGGACTGGCTGACAGCAGCGGAAGTGCTGACCCTGCTGGGCACCCAGCCGCAGACGCTCTACGCCAATGTCAGCCGCGGCCGGATCAAGGCGCGGCCAGATCCGGCGGATAGCCGGCGCAGCCTCTATCGCGGCGACGATGTGCGCCGGCTGGCGCAGCGCGCGGCCGGCCGCCGCAAGCAGGAGGCTGTCGCCACCGGGGCCATGCACTGGGGCGAGCCGGTCCTGCGCACAAGCATTTCGACCGTGGCGGGCGGCCGGTTGCTCTATCGCGGACAGGACGCCTGTGTGCTGGCCGAAACGGCGACGCTGGAAGAGATCACGGCCCTGCTGTGGCAGGCGCCGGCGGACCTGTCGGGGCTCGAGCCAGCGACAGACGGGCAGGGGATCGCGGCGGCCTTCGTTGCCCTGGCTGCCGTGGCGGCGCGGCCCGCCGCGATCGGGCGCCATCCCGCCATGCTCGCTCGGGAGGCTGGCCGTGTGCTTGGCGTGCTGGCGCAGGCGCTTGCCGGCCGGGCACGCCCGCATGAGCCGCTGCATGAGCGATTGGCGCGGGCCTGGGGCCGACCCGGGGCTGCTGACGCCATCCGCCGCGCCTTGGTGCTGCTGGCCGATCACGAGCTCAACGCTTCGACCTTTGCTGCTCGCGTCACCATCTCGACCGGCGCTTCACTCTGGGCTGGTACGCTGGTCGGGCTTGCGGCGCTGAGTGGTCCCCGGCACGGTCAGGCGTCACGCGGCATCGGCGCGCTGGTGGAAGACATCCGCTCCGCCGCTGCCGCCGAGGAGGAACTGCGGGATTGGCTGGGCGAAGGGCGCCATGTGCCCGGCATGGGCCATCCGCTCTATCCCAATGGCGATCCACGCTGTGTGGCGCTGCTGGCCAGCTTTGAGCCACCACCGGCTTTCCTGATCTATCGCGAGGCGGCCGAGAGCCTTACCGGCGACCTGCCCAATGTCGACTTCGCTTTGGCTGCCCTGACAGCGCGATTCGACCTGCCGGCCGACGCAGGCTTCACCCTGTTTGCCTTGGCCCGCGCGGTGGGATGGCTGGCGCACATGATGGAGCAGATCAGCAGCGGCGAGATGATCCGGCCGCGGGCAAGGTATGTGGGCGTTTGAGGGAGTGACACGTGGTTCACACCCTGGCCGGGTGAGGAGCGTTCCGCTGTCACGCCGAGCGTTACGCAACCACCGCGCTACCCTCGGGCTTGACCAAAGGGCGTTACACTTGCGTCGCGCCCATCAAGCGAAGGCCCCTCGGGTCAAGCCCGAGGGTGACGATCGAGTTTGTTGGCGTCAGGCGAGCTCGGGAACCTTGGCAGCAACTGTGCGGCCAATCAGCTCCCCGTACAGATTTTTCGGATCAACCAGCTCCGGCACCAGGTCCACGAGCTTCCGCCGCTCGGCCGTCAGGTCGTGCACCAGTCGCAGCGCCGAGAAATCCTCGATGGCAAAGCCGACTGAGTCGAACACGGTGATGTCAGCGTCGCTGGTCCGGCCGTCCTTGACGCCGTTGAGCACTTCCCAGAGTTCGGCAACCGGATAGTCCGGCCCGGCCTGTTGGATTTCGCCCTCGACGCGAGTCTGCGGCGTGAATTCGACGACGTACTTGCCGACAGCGAGAATGTCGCGATCCAGTTCGGTCTTGCCCGGGCAGTCGCCGCCGATGGCGTTGATATGGGTGCCTGGGCTCAGCATGCCGGCATTGATCACTGCCTGGCGGCCTTTGACCGCCGTGCAGACCGTGACGATATCGGCGCCACGCACGGCGTCCTCCACCGAGGCCGACCGCACCAGCTTCATCCCGAAGCCGGCGGCATTGGCCATGAATTTGTCGACCGCATGGGGATCGGGGTCGTAGACCCGGATTTCCTCGATGCCTGTTATGGCCTGGAAGGCCAGCGCCTGGAACTCCGATTGCGCCCCCGCGCCGACAAGCGCCATGACCCGGCTATCGGGCCGCGCCAGCACCGATGCGGCAAAGGCCGAGGTCGCGGCGGTGCGCAGGGCGGTCAGCAGCGTCATCTCGCTGATCAGCAGCGGATAGCCCGTGGCGACATCTGCCAGCACGCCGAAAGCCGTAACGGTCAGCTTACCGGTCTTGGGGTTGTTGGGGTGTCCGTTGACATATTTGAAGGTGTAGAGCTGCCCATCCGAAGTGGGCATCAGCTCGATCACGCCATCGCGTGAGTGGCTGGCGACGCGAGCGGATTTTTCGAATTCGCTCCAGCGTGCAAAGTCTTGCCTGATATAGTCGGCCAATTGGGTGAGGAAAGCCTTTGTGCCGGTGGACCGGACTAGCCTCCTCATGTCTTGGACCCCGATGAATTGCGTCATTTCTGGCGCTCCCTAGATGCTGTTGACCGCTTCTGAAATGTCCATGCGCGCGGGCTGCCGCGGCATGATTTGGCGGCCGAAGAGGCTTGCCGCCAGGTCGACCAGCAGCCGGGCGCTCATGCCCGCCTGGTCGAGATATGGATTGAGTTCGACGATATCGAGCGAGCCCATGGTGCCGCTGTCATGGATCATCTCCATCACCAGATGCGCCTCGCGAAAGGTGAAGCCACCGGCCACCGGCGTACCGGCGCCAGGCGCAATGGAGGGATCGATGGCATCGACATCGAGGCTCACATGCAGATGCCCGCCCACGGCTTCCACTTTGGCCAGCACGTCGCGCATCAGCGCCACCACGCCCATCTCGTCGATGCGGCGCATGTCGACCACTTCGACGCCGCGCAGCTCCAGCAACTGGCGCTCGGGCCGGTCGATGGAGCGGGCGCCGAAAACGGTGACGTTGCGCGGATCGACGAGGCCACGCCATTCGCCATCATATTCCGGGCCGAAATCCGGCTCGCCGCACAGCAAGGCCAGCGGCATGCCGTGGATATTGCCGGTCTCGGAGGTTGCCGGGGTGTTGAAATCGCCATGGGCATCGACCCACAGCACGAAGAGCGGCTTTCCAATGGCCTTGCAGTGGCGTGCCACGCCCGAAATGGTGCCCATGCTGAGCGAATGGTCGCCGCCGACAAAGGCCGGCAGGCGGCCCGAACCAAGCGATGCCAGCGCCAGCGTGCTGCTCTGGCGGGCAATGGCCAGCACTTCCGCCTTGCGCTCGTTGGACAGGCGCCAGGGCGTGCCGCCGGTGGCGCGATCATCCCAGGTGATGTTGCCGCGATCGGTCACCGTGTGGCCCAGGGTCGCCAGCGTCTCCAGCAGCCCGGCCACCCGCATCGCCTCGGGCCCCATGCCGCTGCCGCGACAGGACGCACCGGCATCGCTGGGGATGCCGAAGAGATCGATATGGTGGGCAGCAGGCTGGCTCATTGAACGGCTCCTCGAACTGAGCCATCAGCATGCGACCAACCGATGTGTACGAATAGCCGGAATAGTGCTATATTTGCACAGCCGATTGATCATTTTGACAAGGACAGGTGCGCATTATGATCATCGATGATCTCGACTATCGCCTGATCTCGCTGCTGCGCACCAATGCCCGCACGCCGGTGGCCAAGCTGGCGCTCGACCTCAAGGTGTCCCGCGCCACTGCCAAGGCGCGCATCGACCGGCTGGTGCAGGGCGGCGCCATTGCCGGCTTCACGGTGGTCATGGCTTCGGCGCCCAGCCACGGCATTCGCGCCATCACTATGGTCGAGGTCGATGGGAAGCACGAGGCCGCGGTGATGAAGCGCCTTCTCGGCATGCCCGAGGTGCGCCAGCTCCACAATACCAATGGTCGCTGGGACATGGTGGCCGAGCTCGAAGCGCAGGACGTTGAGGCCTTCGACGACCTGCTGCGGCAGATCCGCCAGATCGACGGCATCGCCTCGACCGATACCAGCATCCTGCTCAAGGCGCGCCGCAGCGCGGGCTAGGTAATCCCCGTCTGATTTCGGTGGAGAGGCGAGGGCCCCATATCCACCGCAAACCTTAGGCACACCAGTGTTCCCGGGCCTCTCCGCATATCTCCTGTGCGTTCGTGGGTTAACCGTCACAAAACCGCGAAGGTTGACTTGCGGGCGCTATAGGCGAACCTATTTATTAACCGGAATCAGCCCAACCTCGATGCTTGGAGCTGTCTACTACGGGCGCGCACCAATTCTCCTTCCTCCCGCGCGCCCCGGAAAGGATACGAGATGACGGACGTCAATCCCACGGGCGGCGAAGTAAGCCGGGATCGCGTTTACCCAGTTCTCCCGCTGCGCGATATCGTCGTGTTCCCCGGCATGATCGTGCCGCTGTTCGTCGGCCGCGAGAAATCGGTCAAGGCGCTTGAAGAAGTCATGCGCGATGACAAGCACATTCTCGTCGTGACCCAGAAGAACGCGCAGGACGACGATCCGGCGCCGGACCAGATTTACGCCACGGGCACCATTGCCACCGTGCTGCAGTTGCTCAAGCTCCCAGATGGTACCGTCAAGGTGCTGGTGGAAGGCCTCAGCCGTGCGGTCATCGACCGCTACCTGCAGACCGAGGACTATTTCGAGGCCGAAGCCTCCGTGCTGCCCGAGCCGGTGGAAGACGCCACCGAGATCGAGGCTTTGTCGCGCTCGGCCACCACCGAGTTCGAGAGCTATGTGAAGCTCAACAAGAAGATCTCGGCCGAGGTTGTCGCTGCCGTCGGGCAGATCGAGAACCACAGCAAGCTCGCCGACACCATTGCCAGCCACCTGGTCATCAAGATCAACGAGAAGGAAGACCTGCTCTCGACCGTTTCGGTCGCCGAGCGCTTCCAGAAGATCCTGGGCCTGATGGAAGGCGAAATCGGTGTCCTGCAGGTGGAAAAGCGCATCCGCAGCCGCGTCAAGCGGCAGATGGAAAAGACGCAGCGCGAGTACTACCTCAACGAGCAGATGAAGGCGATCCAGAAGGAACTGGGCGACGGCGAAGAGGGCTCCAACGAGATCGCTGAACTCGAAGAGCGCATCGCCAAGACCAAGCTGTCCAAGGAAGCCCGCACCAAGGCCGAGGCCGAGCTCAAGAAGCTCAAGTCCATGAGCCCGATGTCGGCTGAAGCCACGGTCGTCCGCAACTATCTCGATACGCTACTCGGCCTGCCCTGGGGCAAGAAGAGCAAGGTCAAGCGTGACCTGGTCCTCGCCGAAAAAGTGCTGGACGAGGATCACTATGGCCTCGAGAAGGTCAAGGAACGCATCCTCGAATATCTGGCCGTGCAGGGCCGTACCGGCACCCTCAAGGGGCCGATCCTCTGCCTCGTCGGTCCTCCGGGCGTCGGCAAGACCTCGCTGGGCAAGTCGATCGCCAAGGCGACCGGCCGCGAATTCGTGCGCATGGCGCTTGGCGGCGTCCGTGACGAGGCCGAAATCCGCGGTCACCGCCGCACCTATATCGGCTCCATGCCCGGCAAGGTCATCCAGTCGCTCAAGAAGGTCGGCAAGTCCAACCCGCTCTTCCTGCTCGATGAAATCGACAAGATGGGCCAGGACTTCCGTGGCGATCCGAGCTCGGCACTTCTCGAAGTGCTCGATCCGGAGCAGAACCACACCTTTGCCGACCACTATCTGGAGGTCGATTATGACCTTTCGGACGTGATGTTCGTGACGACTTCGAACACGCTCAACATCCCCGGCCCGCTGATGGACCGCATGGAGATCATTCGCCTGTCCGGTTACACCGAGCAGGAGAAGCACGCGATCGCCAAGCAGCACCTGATCCCGGAGACGCTGAAGGAAAACGGCCTCGCCCATGGCGAGTTCGAGCTTTCCGACGCGATGCTGACCGCCTTGATCCAGCGCTACACCCGTGAAGCGGGCGTGCGTAACCTCAAGCGTGAAATCGGCAAGCTGATGCGCAAGGCCGTGACCGAGATCGTCAAGACCAAGGTCAAGACTGTCGTTATCGACGAAGAGAAGCTGACCAAGTTCCTCGGCGCCGATATCTACAAGCACGGCGAGATTGAAGCCGAAGCTCAGGTGGGCCTGGTGACGGGCCTTGCCTGGACCTCGGTTGGCGGCGAGCTGCTGACCATCGAAGGCGTGATGACGCCGGGCAAGGGCCGCATGACGGTCACCGGCAACATCAAGGAAGTGATGAAGGAATCGCTGACCGCTGCAACGGCCTATGTCCGTTCGCGCTCGATCGACTTCGGCATCAAGCCGCCGATGTTCGACACGCGCGACATCCACGTCCACCTGCCCGAAGGCGCCACCCCCAAGGATGGTCCGTCGGCTGGTATCGGCCTCGCCACTGCCATCGTCTCGGTCATGACCGGCATCGCTGTCCGCAACGATGTCGCCATGACCGGCGAGATCACGCTGCGGGGCAGGGTTCTGCCCATCGGCGGCCTCAAGGAGAAGCTGCTCGCAGCTCTCCGCGGCGGCATCAAGACGGTGCTGATCCCTGAAGAGAATGTCCGCGATCTCGCCGAGATCCCAGACATCGTCAAGGAAGGCATGGAAATCGTGCCGGTCAGCCGCATGGACCAGGTCATCGAGCGTGCGCTGGTGCGCAAGCCCGAGGCCATCGAGTGGAACTTCGACGAAGCCACCACCCCGGCGGTTTCGACCACGGTCGACACGGGCCCGGCGGACGACGCCACGGCTGGCCTGCCGCACTAAGCGGACGGCATTGAATGAAAAACGGCGATCCGCAAGGGCCGCCGTTTTGCTTTGGTGCGCTACGCCACCTTTGGCCGCCCATAGAGCGCGAGCACCATCCCGGCTACGGCCAATCCCGCTGCCAGCAGGAAGACCGTGGTGAAGGCGCTGCCGATGCTGGCCTCGGAGGCGGTCGCGATGCGTTCTGTGCCGACCAGGGCGCCGAACAGCGTGG
Source organism: uncultured Devosia sp. (assembly GCA_966212275.1). Taxonomy (GTDB): domain Bacteria; phylum Pseudomonadota; class Alphaproteobacteria; order Rhizobiales; family Devosiaceae; genus Devosia. The sequence goes on along the minus strand of CBIHQV010000057.1, from coordinate 4,055 downwards.
CCATGGCAGAGGCACCAGTGAGCAGGCCCAGATTGCGGGCCAGTCCCAATAGGCCCGAGACCATGCCGCGCTGCCCGTCGGGGGCGGCCTGCATGACGGCGGCGTTATTGGCCGCAAGGAAGAGCTGGAAACCCGGCGTGAGGACGATCAGCGCGCCCACATAGCCCGCCGTGCCCCACCAGATCGGCAGCGTCGCGAGGCACGTTGCGCCCACGGCGATTTCCGCGAGGCCGAGCAGCATGGCCCGGCGATAACCAAGACGATCGCTCAGCCGACCGGCGGGGATGCCGGCCAGGGCGGCTGTCACCGGACCGACGGCCATGACCAGCCCGGTTTGCGATTCGCCGAGCCCCAGGCCGAAGGACAGGAACAGCGCGCCGACCACGAGCGTCGCCATCATCACGGCGCCCATCAGCAGGTTGGTGGCGAGGCCCATGCTGATGACCCTGTCGCGCAGCAGGGCCAGCGGGACCAGCGGCGACACGGCGCGCTGCTGGCTGACGACGAAGAGGCCCAACATCATCACGCCAAGCAGCAGCAGGCCGAGACTCCAGGCTGACGCGCCCAGGGCACCGGCGGCCGCGACTGCATAGAGGCTGAGGCCGACAGTCAGCAGGGCGCTACCAGGCCAGTCCATCCGCTGGCGTGTCGTGCTCATCTGCGGCGTCGCCGGGAGCGCACCCACGACGAGGGCAGTCACCGCGATGCCTCCTACCGCCAGCAGCACGAAGGCCGCCTGCCAGCCGAACTGGGCCATCAACAGGCCGCCCAGCGAGGGCCCAAGCGCAGTGCCGATTGCCGACATGGTGCCCAGCAGCCCCATCACCGCACCGGTTCGGTCGGCGGCAACGGTGTTTCGCGCGATGGACATGGGCATGGCCATGAGCACCGCCGCGCCAACGCCCTGAACTGCCCGCGCCGCGAAGAGCAGGCCCAGGTTCGGGCTCGCCGCGCCCGCCAGCGATGCCGCTGTAAACAGTGCGAGCCCGATGAGGAGCAGGCGGCGATGGCCATGCAGGTCGCCCAGCCGGCCGGCGGCAACGATGGTCACCGTCATGGTCAGCAGATACGCCAGAATGACCCATTGCAGCTCCGCGATAGTGGCCGGAAATGCGGCCGCCAGGCTGGGCAGGGCAACGGTGGCGATACTGCTGCCCATGGCGGCCAGCAGCGTGGCGCCGGCAAGCGCTGCCAGCGCCGCGGTGGGCCGGGAGGAGACGACAGTCATGGTGATTTCTCTTGAGCTCGTGGACATCGAAGTCTACCGTGCCACTTCAAGCCAACTTGAGGTCAAGCGTGAATCTGATCGATATCGGCGAGCTGTCCCGTCGCAGCGGCATGCCGCCATCCGCTCTGCGCTACTACGAGGAAGTCGGCCTGATCCGTCCCGATGGACGGAAGGGCCTGCGCCGCCAATATGGGCCGGAGACGCTGACCCAGCTCACGCTCATCACTATGGGCAAGCTGGCCGGCTTTTCACTCGACGAGATTAGCGCCATGTTCTCCGCCGGTGGCGCACCGGCCTTGCCCCGGCTCGATCTGCAACAGCGCGCCGACCAGATCGACCGGCAGATCAAGAGCCTGACCACGCTGAGCAAAGCGCTGCGCCATGTCGCCGAATGCCCCGCACCGTCGCATATGGAGTGCCCAAGCTTTCAGCGTCTGATGCGTCTGGCCCCCTCACTGGCGCGACGGGAGGCGTCCTAGCGGCGGAAAATCGCGGGTCTGGGCAGGCTGCTGTCGAATTCTGTCAGCACCAGCCGTCATAACGGGTGCGGGCTTGTAACGCGCCCGTGAACACCCTACGTCCCTTTGCCGGCTGGCGGAGTTAAGAGGAGCATCCCGTGAACAAGGCACTCGTCGTCATTCTCGCCGCCGTCACCCTGGATGCGGTTGGCATCGGCCTCATCTTTCCGATTCTGCCCGCTCTGCTGCGCGATGTCGGGCATATCTCCGAAGTGGCGACGCTGCTGGGCATCATGCTGGCGCTCTATTCGGCCTGTCAGTTCCTGTTCTCTCCCATTCTGGGCGTGTTGAGCGACCGCTTCGGCCGCCGCCCGGTGCTGCTGGTGTCGCTCGCCGGCGCGGCCATCGACTACTTGATCATGGCCTTCGCGCCGGAGCTCTGGATGCTGGTGCTGGGCCGCGCCATATCGGGCATCACCAGCGCCAACATGGCCGTGGCGACCGCCTACATCACCGATATCTCGAGCGAAGAGGAGCGCGCCAAGCGCTTCGGCCTGTTCCACGCCATGTTCGGCATCGGCTTCATCATCGGCCCGGTGCTGGGCGGCGTGCTGGGCGATTACTGGGTGCGTGCGCCCTTCATTGCCGCGGCTTTGCTCAATGGCATCAACTTTGCCCTGGCGCTGTTCGTGCTGCCCGAATCGCGTCCCGGCCAGCCCGGCGCCAAGTTCGATCTCGATGCGCTCAACCCGTTCAAGCCGCTCAAATGGGCGCTCACTTTCGCGCCGCTGATTCCGATGATGGCGATCTTCGTCATCATGAACTTCGTCGGTACCATGTATGGCACCATGTGGGCCCTGTTCGGCGAGGACGCTTTCCAGTGGAACGGGCTGATGATCGGCCTCTCGCTGGGCGCCTTCGGCGTGTTTCATGCCGGCGCGCAGGCACTGCTCACTGGGCCTGCTGTGGCGAGGCTGGGCGAGCGCTGGGCGTTGATCGTGGGCATGGCCTGCGAACTGACCGCCTTGGTCATTGTCGGCTTTGCGACGCAGGGCTGGATTCTGTTCGCTTTGGCGCCTTTGTTTGCCCTAGGCGGCATCGGCATGCCGGCGCTGCAATCGCTCACGACGCAGCAGGTGGATGCCGACAAGCAGGGGCAATTGCAGGGCGTGCTGGCGAGCCTTGTGAGCCTCGCCTCGATCTTCGGCCCGCTCTTCTTCAGCTTCACCTATTTCGCCATCAGGGGCACCTGGCCGGGCCTGATCTGGATCATTGGCGCCGGAATCTACCTATTGGCACTACCCCTTATGCTGGGCATTCGGCGCAGCGTCGGGCCTGTGCCTGCAGCCGGAGAATAGGCTCGCGATCCGCAGGAAAGCCCGGAAAACCGGGAAAAACTCACAATCCGGTCTTGTCGGAGCAATTTTTCCGGTCCATTAACAGCGTTGCACCGTCCGGCCTCGCAAAAACCCCGGAAATCCTTGCCTTTCGAGCAGAATCGACCAAGGGTTGCCGCATTTCAGGGTTCGCCAGCGGGGCGGGCAATTCACTGTGAGGAAACGCTATGAACAAGAACGATCTGGTTGGCGTCGTCGCCGACAAGGCGACGATCACCAAGGCACAGGCCGCTGAAGCGGTTGACGCAGTGTTCGAGGCAATCACCGGCTCGCTGAAGTCCGGTGAAGAAGTCCGTCTCGTTGGTTTCGGCACCTTCGCCGTGTCGCAGCGCAAGGCTTCGACTGGCCGTAACCCGGCCACCGGCGCCGAGATCAAGATCCCGGCCTCCAATCAGGCCAAGTTCAAGCCCGGCAAGGGCCTGAAGGACGCGATCAACTAAAACCGATTCCAAGGGGCCGGTGAACCGGCCCTGCGATCGGCATGCTGATCGGCCCCGAGCGCCTAGCGCCGGGGCCATTTCATTTTTGCCGGTTGACGCTGACGGGCAGGAGCCCTAATCAGGGCCACCTTGCTTCGGACCATCAGGTCCTGCGGGCGATTAGCTCAGTTGGTAGAGCGCTTCGTTTACACCGAAGATGTCGGCGGTTCGAGCCCGTCATCGCCCACCATTCATCCCCTGATAGCCCGGCCGACACAATGGCGGTCAATCCCCCCGGAGCGCCGCTGCGCATCGGGGGCAGCGCCATTCTCCCGTGCCACATCAACAATCCCGCGCTAACGGCTGTTCGGACGTGACTTTTCCACAGTGAAAGCCGACGTTCTTGAAAATGTCGCATCATTCCGGATTTGGTCGCTTGACTTGACCATGGGCGCTCGGTAAACGGACCCCACGTTGCAGGAACGCCTTGCGTTCCCTCGCTGCGGGAGTAGCTCAGTTGGTTAGAGCGCCGGCCTGTCACGCCGGAGGTCGC
>CBIHQV010000056.1:0-19904 GCA_966212275.1 uncultured Devosia sp. | reverse complement strand
ACGTGCGCGCCGTGATGCGCGGCATGGGCAAGGCGATGATGGGCACCGGCGAGGCATCGGGCGAAGATCGTGCCCGCCACGCCGCCGAAGCCGCCATTGCCAATCCGCTGCTCGACGATGTGTCGATGCATGGCGCACGGGGCCTCTTGATCTCCATCACCGGCGGTCCTGACCTGACCCTTTACGAGGTCGATGAAGCGGCTTCCCGCATCCGCGAGGAAGTCGATCCGGATTGCAACATCATCCTGGGTGCCACCTACGATCCGAGCCTTACGGGCACGATCCGCGTCTCCGTCGTTGCCACCGGCACCGATGCGACCATGGTACAGGCGCTGGAGCCGGCCAAGCCGCATGCTTCGCGCACCCCGCTTGAAGTGCGCCGCCATGTACCGGTCGAGCCGACCCGTGCGCAGATCGAACGCGCCGCTGTCGCCACGGCTCCCGTCGCGCCCCAGCAGCAGGCCATCGAGCACCAGTTCGAAGCCGCCGTCGCCGAAGCTTTCAGCATGGCTGCGCCCACTTCGGCCCACCATGATCTCGAAGATGACGGCGTTTTCGTCGAGCCCTATATCCCGGCCGCCGAGAGCCTGCATGAAGCCGACGAGCCCGCAATGGCCGAAGAGCCTGTGCCCAGCGTCTATGTGCCGTCGCATGCCGCTCGCCCGGAGGGCCAGCGCCGTATGCCGCGCACCGAGGAGCTGCCGATTGTTGCCAGGCGGTCACACGAGCCGCAGGAACGTCACGACGCAGAGCCGCGCAACGCACGCGCGCTGTTCAAGAAATTGGCCTCCAATGTCGGGCTCAATCTGGGCCAGCCACAGCCGGCCGCCAAGGACGAAACCAGCTATTCAGCAGCCGACGATGCTGCGGCGCGCAGCGCCATTGAAGCCGGTGGCGCAAGGACTTCGCGGGTTGCGCCCAGCGTAGAGGGTGCCCGTGGCAACCTCGATCAGCATGGCCGCCAGCCGGCGCCAGCGCCGCAAAAGGATAGCCTCGAAATCCCGGCCTTCCTGCGCAAGCACGGTTAATAACCTGCGGGTAAATTCGAGAGAAGATTGCTCGGCGCGGCTTTCGCGCCGAGTTTTTTTTGGCTAACACAGTCTCGGACGTCCGGGGCCTGGGGTCGGAGTTATTTCGAGTATGCAAAAACTGTCCACGCGCCAGCGTACCATCGCGGCCGCGATCAGCTTCGCCGGTTACGGCGTACACAGTGCCCAGCCGGTCACCCTGACCCTCTCCCCCGGTCCAGTCGACTCAGGCATCACCATCTGCCGCCTGAAGGGCGATGGGACCACGACTACCCCGGTTTCTGTGCATTTTTCGCGCGTCACCCGCACGACCCTCTGCACCACGCTCGACCTCGGCGACAGCATCAGCGTCGCTACCGTCGAGCATGTGATGTCTGCCCTGTCGGGCATGGGCGTCGACAACGCCGTCATCACGCTCGATGGCGGGGAGTGCCCGATTCTCGATGGCAGCGCCCGGCCGTTTGCCGATGCGATTCTCGAAGTCGGCCTCGAAATCCAGCCGGCGCAGCGCAAGTTCCTCAAGGTCATGCGTGCCGTCACCGTGCGCAACAATGACGCCTTTGCCGCGCTCGAGCCCTATAACGGCCGCGCGCTCGATCTCGAGATCGATTTCGACAGCAAGGTCATCGGCCGCCAGCGCATGATCTTCGACTGGACGCCGCGCCGCTACTACGAAGACGTGTCGCGCGCTCGCACCTTCGGCTTCGTGCGTGATGCCAAGATCCTGCGCCAGGCCGGCTACGCGCTGGGCTCCAGCCTCGACAATTCCATCACCGTGCACGAAGACCGCATCCTCAATCCGGGCGGCCTGCGCTACGAGGACGAATTCGTGCGCCACAAGCTGCTGGACGCGATCGGCGACCTGTCGCTGGGTGGTCTACCTATCTGGGGCCGGTTCCGCTCCTACAAAGGCGGGCACGCGCTCAATGCGCATGTCCTGACCGGGCTCTTCTCCAGCGAAGCCAACTATGAAATAGTCGGCGCCGAAGATTTGCCGCTCGAATTCGAGGCTTTCGACGATCAGCCCGCGGGTTTGGCGGTCAATCACTATCTGCGGTCCGTGCGCTGATCCAAGAGACGGCGCGCGGCGCCACAGTTTTGATCCATTTTCTGACTACGCCGCAGCCAAAGCGGTTTTCGTTATAAGGACGGGGCACTTCGTGACAGTTGACGCTATTGGTGGTCTCACCAGCCGGGCCGCCCGGTTCCTCACGGTTGCCTTGCTTGCCGCAGTGCTTGCTGGCTGCAGCATGTTCGGGCCGCCCAAGCTCAAGGAAGAGCCGATCATCCCGGCCGCCTCGCTGTATCAGAAGGCGCTGGATGATATGGATCGCCAGTATTACGCCACGGCCGTCAAGTCGCTGGAACAGCTCGACCGCCAGCATCCGCGCGATCCGATGGTGGAAAAATCCAAGCTGATGCAGGTCTATGCCAACTATCGCGGCGGCAAGCTCGACGAGGCCATCTTGGCTGCGGACCGCTACATGGCGCTCTACGCCGGCAAGCCCGACGCTGCCTATGTTCTCTATCTCAAGGCGAATTCCTACTTCGCCCAGATCAAGGACATCACCCGCGATCAGCAGCTCTCGGCCGATGCGATCGAGACCTATAACCTCGTCATCGCGAACTTCCCGCAGTCCGAATATGCTGACGACGCCAAGGAAAAGCTGCTGGTGGCCTATGACCAGCTCGCCGGCAAGGAAATGTCGGTGGGTCGCTACTATCTCGGTCAGGGACAGCATGCGGCGGCGATCAATCGCTTCCGCGTTGTGGTCGAAACCTGGCAGACATCCACCCATGTGGAAGAAGCCCTGTTCCGCCTAACCGAGGCATACCTGTCGCTCGGCCTTACCAACGAGGCGTCGACCGCAGCGGCAGTGCTGGGCCACAACTACCCGTCGAGCACCTGGTACAAGCAGGCCTTTGATCTGCTCGGCAAGCAGGGCCTGGCGCCTGTCGTCAATGACGGCAGCTGGATGGCTGGCCTCAGGAACTAACAGTTCCGAAGTAATTTGTTGCTAGTTTGTTCCGGGGCGCTAATATGCGCCCCGGTTTCTTTTTGTTTGCCGGAGCGCGGAAAACAAGAGGTGGCCAGCGATCTCGTGGTTCGACAGGCGCGCCATGAGGACTGTTGAGAAGCCAGCGCTGTCATTCGCGCAAGGGCGGCATGATGGTAGGTTGGCGCTGTAGAATCGGTCGCTCAGCGACACCAAGCTTGGGATAGTTCGCGCATGCTGAACGCGCTTTCGGTTCGCAACATCGTCCTCATCGACCAGCTCGATCTGGCGCTTGATGGCGGCATGACGGTATTGACCGGCGAGACCGGCGCCGGCAAATCCATCCTCCTCGACGCGTTGACGCTGGCTTTGGGCGGGCGGGGCGATGCCTCGCTGGTGCGCAGCGGCCAGGAGAGCGGCCAGGTGGTCGCCGTGCTGCAGCTTGCTGGCGACCATCCGGCGCGCGCCGTTTTGCGCGACAACGCTATCCCTGATGACGAGGACGTCATCCTGCGGCGCGTGCAGTTTGCCGATGGCCGCACGCGCGCCTTCATCAATGATCAACCGGTTTCGGCGGCCCTGCTGCAGCGGGTGGGCAGCCAGATCGTCGAAATCCATGGCCAGCACGATGACCGTGCGCTGGTCGATGTCGCGACGCATCGGGCGGCGCTGGATGCCTTTGGCGAACTCGAGCCTGCCGCAGCGCGCGTCCACGAGGCGTGGCTGACGCTGAGCGACGCCCAGGATGCCGTGGTGGCGCAGAAGGCTCTCGTGGTCCAGGCGCTCGCGGCCGAGGATTATGCCCGGCACACAGTGGACGAACTCTCCAAGCTCAAGCCCGTGGCGGGTGAGGAAGAGGAACTGGCCGAGCGGCGCCAGCATCTGCAGCAGGTCGAGCGGGCGGCGTCCGACGTCATCGAGATCGACGATATGCTCAATGGCCCCTCGGCGCCCGCGCCGGCGCTGGCGAGCCTGATGCGGCGCCTCATGCGCAAGATCGATGGCGGGCAGACGCTTTTCCAGCCGCTGGTGGACACGCTCGATGCCTCGCTTGTGGCGCTCGATCGCAGCGGCGACTCGCTCGAAGAGCTCAAGCGCGAAATGGCTTATGACCCGGCGGAGCTGGAAGGCGTCGAAGAGCGTCTGTTCGCCCTGCGCGCCGCGGCCCGCAAGCACCAGACGACCTGCGACGGCCTGGCCGAGGTACTGACCAAGTATAGCGGCGATCTCGATACCCTGCAGAGCGGGGAGGCGCGCCTGGGTGAGCTCAAGATCGCCGAGGCCAGGGCGATGGAAGCTTACGGCAAGGCCGCCGAAGCCCTGAGCGCGGGCCGCGCCAAGGCTGCTACCTTGTTGGGTAAGGCGGTGGGGGCGGAATTGCCCGACCTCAAGCTGGGCGCCGCCAAGTTCATCGTCGATCATCAGGTCGACAAGTCCCGGGTGGCGTCATCGGGCTACGACCAGATTGCCTTTCACGTGCAGACCAATCCGGGCACTGCGGCTGGACCACTGCTCAAGGTCGCATCCGGTGGCGAGCTCAGCCGGTTCCTCCTGGCGCTCAAGGTGGTGCTGGCCGACCGTGGTTCGGCCCCAGTGCTGATCTTTGACGAAATCGACACGGGCGTGGGCGGTGCAGTCGCCGATGCGATCGGCCGGCGCCTGTCGCGACTGGCGGGCAAGGTACAGGTGCTGGCGGTGACCCATGCGCCACAGGTTGCGGCGCGAGCAAAGCGGCATCTGCTGATCGAAAAGCAGTCGGTCAAGGAAGGTGCTTTCATGCGCACGCATGTTAAGCCACTGGACGTGCCGGCGCGGCAGGAAGAGGTCGCGCGCATGCTGGCAGGCGCCAAGGTCACCGACGAAGCCCGTGCGGCGGCGAGCAAGCTGTTGAGCGAGGTGGGGTAGGGTACCGCCTAACGTCATTTCCGCGCAGGCGGGAATCCCCTAGGGTGACGCAGTATTTTCAGTAGACCTTATGGTGAGCCTGTCGAACCACGAGGTCATGTTACCATGCCTCCACTCGCCCGACCTCTTGGTTCGACAAGCTCACCATGAGGTCTTCGAGGGCCGGCTCCGTGAGTGAAGTGATGACCGACCTGTCCCAAAAGCCCGTCGAAGACCTGACCGCCGACGAAGCCGAGGCCGAGCTGGCCCGGCTGGCGGAGGCGATCGCAGCCGCCAATGTCGCCTATCACCAGAAGGATGCGCCGGAGATCACCGACGCAGACTTCGACGCGCTGCGCCGCCGCAACGACGCGATCGAGCTGGCTTTCCCCGACCTCGTGCGGACGGATAGTCCTGGCCTGTCGGTGGGCGCGCCTCCGGCCGAGGGCTTTGCCAAGATCCGCCACGCCGTGCCGATGCTGAGCCTGGCCAAGGCTTACACCGATGAGGACGTCGTCGATTTTCTCGAGCGTGGTCGGCGCTTCTTCCAGAAGGATGAGGGGCTGGAACTCGCCTTCACCGCCGAGCCGAAAATCGATGGCCTGTCGGCCTCGCTGCTCTACGAGAATGGCGTCTTCGTGCGCGGCGCGACGCGTGGCGATGGCGCGGTGGGCGAGGACATCACGGCGAACCTGCGCACGATCAAGGACATCCCCGAAAAGCTGAAAGGCAGCGGCTGGCCGGCCAGCATCGAAATCCGCGGCGAGGTCTATATGACCTATGCGGAGTTCCAGGCGCTCAAGGCGCGCTCGGCGGCTGCGGGCGGACAGGACTACGTCAATCCGCGCAATACCGCCGCCGGCTCGCTGCGCCAGAAGGACCCGTCGGTCACGGCCAGCCGCAACCTCAAGTTCTTCGCCTATGCCTGGGGCGCGACGTCGGAAGATCCGGCGCCGACACAATTTGAAGCGGTGCAGAAGTTCAGGGATTGGGGCTTTGCGGTCAGTCCGCTGATGGTGCGCGCCAAGTCGGTCGATGACCTGATCGCGCAGTATCGGCTGATCGAGGAGCAGCGCTCCTCATTGGGTTATGACATTGACGGCGTCGTCTACAAGGTCGACCAACTCGAATTGCAGCGCCGCTGGGGCTTCGTCACCGGCGAGCCGCGCTGGGCCGTCGCCCACAAGTTCCCGGCCGAGCAGGCGACGACCGTGGTGCGCGGCATCGACATCCAGGTCGGCCGCACCGGCACGCTGGCCCCCGTTGCCCGGCTCGATCCGGTCAGCGTGGGTGGAGTCACGGTCGTCAACGTCACGCTGCACAACGAGGATTACATTGCTGGCAAGGACAGCAATGGCCTGCCGATCCGCGACGGCAAGGACATTCGCATCGGCGATACCGTCACCATTCAGCGGGCGGGGGATGTCATTCCCCAGATCGTCGATGTGATCCTCGAAAAGCGCCCGGCCGATGCGCAGCCTTATGTCATGCGCGATACCTGCCCGGTCTGCGGTTCCCCGGCGACGCGGGAGATCAACGAGAAGACCGGCAAGGAAGATTCCCGCCGCCGCTGCACGGGCGAACTGATCTGCCCGGCCCAGGCGGTGGAAAGCCTCAGGCATTTCGTGTCGCGCGGCGCGCTCGATATCGAAGGCTTTGGCGCAGAAAATGTCGAACTGCTCTTCACCAAGGGTCTGGTCAAGACCGCAGCCGATATCTTCACCCTCAGGGATCGTCGCCCCGAGGTGCAGCAGGCGCTGGCCGAGCGGCGCGAGGAGCAGGCCAGGGTGCGCGAAGCCGCCTCGGGCAAGACGCGCAAGAATGTGCGCAGTGTCGAGGACCGCAATTATGAGGGGCTCGACAAGCTGTTCGCTGCCATCGACGCGCGGCGCGAGCCCGAGCTCGATCGTTTCATCTTCGCGCTGGGCATTCGCCATATCGGGGAAACCACTGCGGCGGTGCTGGCGCGAACCTTCGGCACGATGGAAGAGCTGATGCGCGTCGGCAAGGAAACTGCGGCCGCCGCCGATCCGCACAGCGTCTTCCCCTCGGTCGACGGGATTGGCGGCACCGTGATCGACGCGCTGATCGATTTCTTCGGCAATGAGCGGAATGACGAGGCGGTGAACGCCCTGTTATCTCAGGTTCATCCCAAGCCATATATCGTCAATGTCTCGGCCGACAGCGTCGTTGCCGGCAAGACGGTCGTGTTCACCGGTTCGCTGGAAAAAATGTCACGATCGGAAGCCAAGGCCATGGCCGAACGGCTGGGCGCCAAGGTGGCGGGCTCGGTATCGGCCAAGACCGATATCCTGATCGCCGGACCCGGGGCGGGGTCCAAGCTCAAGTCGGCGCAGGAGCTGGGCGTCGAGGTAATTACCGAAGACGAATGGTTCGAGCGCGTCGGAAAATAGGCGGCTAGGGTGCCGGCAAAGACTATCGCGAGCGTCACGAGGGAGAACGCGATGAGGGGTTTGACTGCGGTGGCTATGGCCACCCTGATGCTGCCGGGTGCCGCAATGGCCGGCGAGGCGGGCGACGCACTGACTGGCCACCTCTATGCCGGCACGGCCGCCGACGGCATCGCCGCTGCCCATGAGGCTTGCTACATGCTGGATTCCGAGGCGTGTTTCGCCGACGGGATGCTGCAGATGGTGCTGGCCTATGAAGGCCTGGCGCAGGACCTCTACCGCTATGGCGCAACGACGCCGGGAACGCCGGCGGCCGCCATGCTGCTGGGCGTAGGCGCCAGCCTTGAATCCGCGCCGGCCAATCCCACGCCCGAGAAGCTGACCTATACCGCGCTCCGCACGGTCTTCATGGATTTCCTGGCCGATGTCGACCAGGCCCGCATCCGCTTTGAGGCCGCCGACCTGACCACGGACTATGTGATCAAGATCGACCCCCTCAAGGTGCGGATCGATTTCGACGGCGATGGCAAAGCGGGCGACAACGAGACGCTGGGCGCGCTGCTGGGAGACGTCAGCGAATTCACCGATATTCCGGCCCCTGATGGCCCGCCGCCTGGCGGCAAGAGCAAGACCAAGGTACCCGAGACGATGGACACGACCATCGGCTTCGACGCTGCCGACGCGATCTGGTTTGCCGGATACATGCAGGTGACGGCGGCGCCGGTCGACCTGCTGCTGGCGCATGATTTCTCCGAATTCTTCGATGCCTACCTCCACCGGGTTTTCCCCAAATCCGGCCTGCCGATGCAGGATTTTTCCCGCGGTGGCACGCTGTTCATGGATCCCGATAGCGACACCGGCATTGCCGACATCATCGCCGCCATCCACACGCTGGATTTCCCGGTGACTGATAAGGAGCGCCTCGCTGGTGTGCTGGAGCGGCTCAAGGCGATCACTGCCCTGTCGCGCACGAACTGGGAGCTGATCCTGGCGGAGACCGACGACGATCGCGAACTGGTACCCGGTCCGCAGCAGACCTCGCTGGCGACCGACATGCAGGTGACACAGGAAACGGTCGACGCCTGGATGGCGACGCTCGACACGGTCGACCAGATACTGGCCGGCGAACTGCTGGTGCCGCATTGGCGCTTCAAGCAGGGCTTCGACCTCAAGGCCTATTTCGAAACGGCCACCGAAACCGATCTCGTCATGCTGCTCGCCGGGCAGGACGCCTTGCCCTATATCAAGGCCGGTCCCATCGCCGATGCCGAGAGCTTTGCCGAGGCTAACCGGGTATTCGGCACGGACTGGCTCAACTACGCCTTCTGGTTCAACTGATGCGCCTTGTTATCCTGGTGATCGCACTCGTTGCGCTGGCGCTGCCCGCCTGGGCGGCGCCCATTCCGCGCTTCGATAGTCCCGAGGCGCTGCTCGAAGCCGTCTATGACGGTTTTCTCGCCACGGAAGACTGGGACACGTACGATCCGGACGCGCATTTCAACGAAGACGAGGCCTTCTCCGCCCGGCTCACCGCGCTGCATCGCAAGGCCGATGAGATCGTCAACCCGAACGGCGACGGCATGGGTGCGCTCGATTTCTCGCCCTTCATCTATGGCCAGGATTCGGGCGGGCTGACCTACGATATCGGTACGCCCAAGATCAAGGGCAGCCGCGCCACGGCGCAGGTGGTCATCCTGCTGGAGGGCGAGCAGCTCCATAGCATCGGCTTTGAACTGATCGATGAAGCCGGGCAGGCCGGCTGGAAGGTTGATGACATCATCATGCCCGATTACGACACCAACACCACCTGGCGGCTCAGCGAGTACTTCGCCGACCCGCTGGCCTCTTTCTGATCCGGAGACTGCCATGCGCCTTGTTACCCTCGCTGCAGGCCTCGTGCTTGCCCTGACGAGCTTCGCCGTCGCCCAATCCTATGACACGCCGGACGCGCTGATCGAGGCTTTCTATGAGCCCTATTTCAACGGCAGCTTCCCGGAAAACGAGAGCCAGTTCCGCTCGGCGGCGCTGCAGGCGCTGTACGACAATGACGCGGAGATCACGCCTGAGGGCGAAATGGGCGCCATAAGCTTTGATCCCTATATCGATGGCCAGGATTACGACATCACCGATTTCGAGATCGGCGCTGCCGGCATTGCCGGCGACTATGCCTCGGTCGATGTCACCTTCAGCAATTTCGGCGAGCCGCGCTCGTTGACCTACGAGCTGGTCTTGGAGGATGGCGGCTGGAAGATCGATGACGTGGTCTCGACCAATCCGGACAATCCCTATCGTCTGAGCGAGATTTTTGCCGAAGCGGCGGCGCTGTATCAGTAGGGGAAGTACCCCTCCCAACCTCCCCCTGATAGGGGGAGGCACAGATCGAGCTTGGGCACGGTCGCGTCAAAGGCGCCGCACGGGTTACTCCCCCATCAGGGGGAGGCGAGGAGGGGGTATGCCAACGGGACCTTCCTTTCCAAACTTTCATGCGCCGCCGCAAATCCGCCATCGACCGATCACAGTGGCGCCGTGCCCTGCGGCTAGCCAATCGTCAGCACGATGTGAGGGCAAACGATGCGAATGATTGTGGTGATGGCGATGGGGCTTATGCTGGCGCCAGCGGCGAATGCGGCTGAGGTCTTCAGCAACCCCAAGGAACTGGTTACGGCCATCTATGACGACTACAATCTGGGTCGCACGGTGGCTGATCCGTCCGTCTACTACTCGACCCGCCTCAAGGCGGTTTTCGACCAGGCCATCGAGAACGACGTCTTCGCCAGCGACGCGGCCATGAGCGGGTCGGAGTTCACGCTCAACGCGGTATTCAACCCCTTCCTGCCCGACGTCAACGCGCTGTTGTTCGACGTCGCCATAGGCGAGGCGGCCATTCTCGACGACCGCGCTGTCGTCAATGTCAGCTACCACAATTTCGACCAGCCCCGGCTGCTCAGCATCGCCATGATCCGCGAGGACGGCGGCTGGCGCGTCGATGACGTTGCCTCCATGGGCAATGAAGACCATTGGCTGCTGAGCTGGGCGCTGACTTATGATCCCTTAGGCTTCTAGCCGGCGCGCGCCGCATAACGCGCGGCCATGCCGCACAATTCTTTCGGCCAGACCTGGCGCATGCCGCCCGATAGCTTGGCGCTCGTCCAGCGTCGGAGGGTTCAGTGCGTGTCGGTCTTGTCTTGTTGTGCGTCTTGCCGCTTTTTGCGGGTTCGGTCCTCGGTCAGGATCACTTTGCCGGCAATGATCGCGCGACATTGCATGTTCGGCTGCAACTGGCCGGCAGCGGTCGGGTCAATCTGCCCAATGGGGTCGAGTGGTTCGCCATCTCGGCGCAGCGCACGCTTGATGTGACCTATGCGCTGGTGGATGTCGGCAATGATGTCGTGCCCATTGTCGGCGGCGTGCCTGACGGCGCCGTGCCGCAGGAGATGGTCGACCTCGAAAACAAGCTGGCCGAGTGCGGCGAGAACCAGGCGTGCCTCGCCGCGACGATGATGGAATTCGCCCGGAGCGGGCAGGGCGGGCAAAACCCGTTCGCCGCGATGACGGGCATGGAGGCGGGCCGCTACCGCAACTTCGCCGCGGACCGGGCGAGCGGTGCCTGCGCCGACGGGAGCGTGGTGGTCGACGATATCCTAAGCGGCGTCGTGATCCCGCCGCCCAATCCGGCGGTGGCCTATCGATTCACTCGGACAGGCGCCTTGTCCCTGCCGCAGGAGGACTTCGCCATCATCGATGCCATCTGCGCCGCGGAAGTATCGCTGGATACGCAGACCGGCAAGGTGAGCCTCCGCCTGCCTCTGGGTCGCATCGGGGTGCCGGTGACCATGGGACCAACGGCTTTCACGCATGAGAACAGCGTGCCGTTCGCTGAAGGGCAGGGCGCGCTCGAACTGCTCAACCAGCCATCGGCGCAGGACGGCGGCTGGAGCGGCGCCGCCGACGTCGATGATGTCGGCTCGGCGTCGCACAATTCCGGCCAGGTCGGGGTCGACCTTTCGGGACGAATTTCCTGGCGGTTGATGACGGAGTGAGTGTCTGGCTTAAAGCTCAGCCGTCGCGTCCTTCAGCCAGTCCTTGACCTTGCCCTTGACCAGCGGGCCGATCTCTTTCCACACGCGGTGGTGGTAGGCATCGAGCCAGGTGCGTTCGGCTTCAGATAGCAGGGACTTGCGGATCAGGCGCTTGTCGATGGGCGCCAGGGTCAAGGTCTCGAACTCGAAATAGCCTGGAAATTCAGGGCTTTCGATCACGGTGATCAGGTTTTCGATGCGGATGCCATAGGCGCCGGTCTTGTAGTAGCCCGGCTCGTTGGAGATGACATTGCCCACCTCGAACGGCGTCGTGTAGCGCGACGAAATGCCCACCGGCCCCTCATGCACGCCGAGATAGGCGCCTACGCCATGGCCGGTGCCGTGATTGTATGTAATGCCGGCCATCCAGAGGAACTGCCGCGCCAGGATGTCGATCTGTGCGCCGGTCGTACCCTTGGGGAAGCGCGCCATCGAGATGGCGATCATGCCCTTGAGCACGCGGGTATAGCGATCGCGTTCCTCGTCGCTGGGCTTGGCGGTGGACAGGGTGCGGGTGATGTCGGTGGTGCCCGAGAGATATTGCGCGCCGCTATCGACCAGCATGATCTCGCCGGGGCTCAGCACGCGATCGGTCTTGCCGGTGACGCGGTAATGCACGATGGCGCCGTTGGGCCCGGCGCCGGAAATGGTGTCGAAGCTGGCGTCGACGCAGGTTTCCTCCTCGCGGCGGAAGGCCTCGAGCGCTGTGACGATGCCGATTTCGGTCAGCCCGCCCTTGGGCGCAGCATCGTCGAACCATGCGAGGAACTTGGCCAGCGCCACGCCATCGAGCACATGCGCCTCGCGCATGCCGGAGAGCTCGGCGGCATTCTTGCGCGACTTGGGCAGCAGCACGGGGTCGCGCTTTTCGACCAGCTTGGCGCCGGCCTGCTTGAGCGCGGAGACGATGGCTTCGGGCGCGCTGGCGGGATCGACCAGCACGGCCTTGCCGGCCTTGCCGAGCCGGGCCAGGGCAGTGGTGAGCGTCTTGCCGTTCGCGACCTTGGCGACGCCGGCCAAGGACGTCTTCAGCTCATCGGTGATCTTGCCCGCGTCGAGATAGAGCGTCGGCTGGCCGCTTTTCGGGACGATGGCGAAGCCGAGGACAAAGGGTGTATTGGGCACATCGCGGCCGCGCATATTGAGCAGCCAGCAGATGGATTCCGGCAGCGTCAAAACCACGGCATCGGCGTGGTCGGCGGCGATGGTCTTCTGGATTTCGGCGATCTTGTCGGCCGAGGTCTGGCCGGCGCGGTTGTGGCCGAGGAATTCGATGGCCGATACCGGCGGGGCGGGGCGATCCGACCAGATGGCGTCGATCAGGTTGGGGCCGGGAACCAGTTTGGCGCGGCCTTCCAGCTTGCCCGCCAGGTCGCGGATCTCGCCCGGGGTATGCAGCCACGGGTCGTAACCGATAGTGCCGCCCTTGGGCACATAGTCGGCGACTTGCGGCGAGATCCCGCTGAGAAGCCATTCGTGCACCTTGACCTGCCGCGTGTCAGTCTGGGCGGGTGCCTGCAAGGTATAGCGGCTATCCACGAACAAGCCGGCCTTGCGGGCACCGACCACGGCGAGGCCTGCCGAGCCGGTGAAGCCGGTCATGTAGGCCAGCCGTGCCTCGCTTGCCGGCACCGATTCGCCGCGATGGGCGTCGGCGCGGGGGATGAGGAAGGCGTCGATGCCGGCCTTGGCCATGGCGGTGCGCAAGGCGGCCAGGCCGGGCTTTACCGTCTTGCTGTCGGTCTTTTCCTCAAAGCTCTGGAATACGGCGGGCGGGAAGCTCTGGGCGGTCATGGCTGGTGGTCCTCGGTGCCGGATTGCATCCCGGTCATGGCTGGCGTGACGGATCGGCCCGTAGCAAATCGCCGGCTGCGGCCTAACTTAGTTGCAGAAACAAGGAGAGCGAAGATGGAACAGAAGAATTTCCTCGTGCGCGCTTTCGATGCGCTGATTGCCGGCCGCGAACGTCAGGCGCGGATTTGTGTCGAGCGCTACGAGCGCGAGTACGGCAACATGAACGGCAAATTAACGAAGCGGTAACGGGGCTTGCGAGTTCTGCAGGGCTGGTTTGACGACAGAGGCCTAACCAAACCTCGCGCTTGCGACTACATAGCTTCTCGACGGTGGCAACAGACCTTCGTCACAAGTGCATGGAGACGACAATGACTGAGAGCAAGAACGATTTCCGCAAGGCCCTGGGTTCCGTCATCGACGCCCGTGGTCGTGAATCGAGCCGCCAGGTCAGCTATCGCATGCAGCACCAACTGATCGGCGCGTTCACCAAGCGCCCGTAAGGCCGCTGCAGTTTACTGCTGACGATCTGAGTGATCCCCGGAGCTAGCTTCGGGGATTTTGCTTTTTGGCCGCCCGCAATCTGCTGCAAGAATGTTTGCAGATTTCTGCCCTCAGGGTGCTCACGGCATTTCGAGGATGAGGGTGGTCCAGTCCTTGCGCTGCAATTTCTGGCTCAGCACCATGCCCTGGCGCGCATAGGCGTTGATGACGCCGCGCGCCTGGTGTTCGAGAATGCCTGACAGGATCACCGTTGCGCCCTTGCGGGCGATACGGCCGATCGAGGGGGCCAGCGCCATGAGCGGGCCGGCCAGGATATTGGCGACGATCAGATCATAGGGCGAGTTTTGCGTGATGGTGGGGTGGTTTACGCCCGTCGCCTCAAGCGCGATGATGTGCTTGCCCACCCCGTTCTGCGCCGCATTCTCGATGGTGGTGATCACCGAAATCGGGTCGATGTCGCTGGCGATGACGGTGGTGCGGGTGCGCTTGGCGAGGGCAATGGCGAGGACGCCCGTGCCGGTGCCGACATCGATCATATAGCGCGGCTTCTTGCGCTTGAGCACCTTGTCGATGGCCTCGAGGCACCCGGTCGTCGTTTCGTGGTGACCGGTGCCAAAGGCTTGTGCCGCGTCGATCCTCATCGGCGTGAGGCCGCCCGGGACGGGGCCGGTTTCGTGGCTGCCATAGACATAGAAGCCGCCGGCGATGACAGGGGCGAGGCCTTCGAGCGACTTGGCCACCCAATTGATTTCCGGGTCGATCGGCGCAACCGAAAATTCGACAGCGCCGCCAAGGGTTTGCCGCGCCAGTTCAACAAACGATGCAACATCGGGCGGGCTGTCGCAGGTGGCCTCGAAGAACCACTCGCCGGTTTCCTCGTTTTCATGGGCCGAGGCGGTCAGCGCCAGATCGTCCCGTTCCATCACGGCATCGACCAGGGCATAGGCCTGTTCCTTGGTGAGCGGGGCAGAAAGCTGGTCGACGGCCATGGCAGAAATCCTTTGTTCGGCGCCTAGTTGCGCCATGTGCGAGCCAAGGTCAATCTGACTTATCCCCGGCTTGGTGGACTGGTGCAGATTCGACGGAGGGCTCGTGATGTACGGATTGATCGGCAGGATGCTGGCGGTATCGGGCAACCGCGAGGAACTGCTGGCCATCATGCTGGAGGGCAATGCCGCGATGCCCGGTTGCATCAGCTATGTCATCGCCCGCGATCCCAAGAGCGAGGATGGGCTGTGGATCACCGAAGTGTGGGACGACAGGGCGAGCCATGGCGCTTCGCTGCAACTGCCGCATGTGCAGGCGACCATTGCCAAGGCAAGGCCTCTGATCGCCGGCTTCGCGGAGTTCTTTGAAACCGAACCGCTTGGCGGAATTGGGCTTTCGCCGCCCTGAGCGACGCTCTATTGACGGAGCAAGGTCCCGAAATCTGGAGCGTCAAATGGGTCGGTTGCTGCGCCTGGTTATTCTCGTTGTCGTGGCCCTGATCGTGGTTTTGGGTGGCTCCTGGTATCGCTATGTCAGCAATATCGAGAGCCCCTATGACGAGATCGGCATCGAGCTCAACAGCCGCATGCCCGACCCAATCCGCAAATGGGGCTGCGACAAGCTGCAGGCCACCTTTGCCGGCGCCCTGCCGCCCTATGGCTGCGCCACCGGCGATGGCTCGACCTGGATGTAGCTAGAGCTTCACCGCTGTGCCGGAGATCGACACCATGAGCATCGAGCCGCCCTGGCCGACGACTTCATAGTCGAGGTCGACGCCCACGACCGCGTCGGCACCCATGCGTTCGGCTTCGTAGCGCAGCTCCTCATAGGCCTGGCGGCGGGCATCGCGCAGGGCGCCTTCATAGGCGCCGGCGCGGCCGCCGACGATGTCGCGGATGCCGGCGAACAGATCCTTGAAGATATTGGCGCCGACGATCACCTCGCCGGTGACGATGCCCAGATATTCCCGGACAGGACGGCCTTCGAGGGTAGGGGTGGTCGAGATGATCATCGGGACTATCCTTTGAGATGCTTGAGGTGGACCGAAGATTGCGGCACGTTCGGGCCGGACGCCAGAGCGCGCGGGAGCGATCATGAGCAATTCCTCCGTCGGACCGGATCTAGATAGTGGCTATCTGCTGTCGCGCCAGTATCGTGACAGCAAGAAACTCGAGGCGCGGGCGAACCTGCATAGCCGTTATGGCCGGGGCGGCGGCGGGAACTGGTTCGAGTGGATCGCCCGGCATGCCGGCCTGCCGGTGGGTGCCGCAGTGCTCGATATTGGCTGCGGCCCGGGCTGGCTGTGGGAGCAGGGCAAGGATGTGTTTCCCTCCGGCCTGGCGCTGACCCTGGCGGACTTTTCGCCCGGCATGGTCGCCGATGCGGTCAAGGCGGCGGAAGCCGCGGGGCGCTATGGGAAGGTCGAGGGCGTCGTCGCCGATGCCAGCAAGCTGCCGTTTCCCGACGCGAGCTTTGATGCCGTGCTGGCCTGCCACATGCTCTACCACGTGCCTGATGCGCGCGTGGCGCTGGGCGAGTTCAAGCGGGTGCTGCGGCCCGGCGGCGTTCTGGCCGTGACCACCAATCTCGAAGGCAATATGGGGCCGTTCTACGCGCTGGGCGCGGCGGCATTTGGCGGCAAGGCCAGCGATCCGGCGGCCGATGTGTTCGGGCTGCGCAAGGCCGAACAATTGGTGGGCGAACAGTTCGAGCATGTCGAGGTCTTCGAGGTGCCTGGCGAACTGGCTGTGACCAGCACCGAAGACATCGTGCTGGCGCTGACTTCGTTCCCGCCCGGCGACGATGCCCACGACGCTGCAGTCGCGCGGCTGGTGGAGCTGGTCGAGGAGGCGATGGAGGCAGGCGGCGGCACGATTATCATGCCCAAGGTGACGGGCATGGTGCGGGCGGCCAAGCCGGCCTGACGGGCCCCAAGAAAATTCTCGGTGGAATTGTCGAAACCCCAACGGACGGGGCGACATGCGATCGAGTGCCGGATTATCCGGCTGCAGGATGAGGATCAGCCACCATGCTTGCCGTTACCAGTTACCCCGAAGTCTATGTGCAACTCACCGCCGCCAAGCTCGAGGAGCAGCTTGTGGCCTATGCCGCACTGGCCGCATCAGTGAAGGGCAATGCCAAGGCCGAAGCGGCCCTGGCCGCCTTCGCACCGGGCCATTTCAACGCCATGCTGCTGGCGCTGGACCACCACTTCATGCACCGCATGCGCGGCGCCGAGGGCAAGGACGGCAATCCGCTCAACGAAGTGCGGATGCTGAGCGATTCAATCATGGAGCATGATGGGGTGCTCAAGGAGAACAAGACGATCAAGTACAAGCCCGAAAAGGCCGTGGCGGGGATTGCGCCCGGACAGACGATCGCACTGGACGCGGCGACGTTCGAACGGCTGGCAAAGGCCTATATCGGAGAACTGGGGCAGCGGTTTCCCTAGCTTATCGCGGGGTCATCTAGCTCTTGACTTAGAGTGCGCTCAAAGTTGTAGCCAGTCTGGGTCGAGAACGAAGGTACCTCATGAGAATCGGCGAACTTGCTGCCATTTCCGGTCTGTCGGCCCATACCATTCGCTACTACGAACGCATCGGGCTCATGCCCGCGGCGTCTCGCAATGGCTCGGGGCACCGCTCTTATGCTCCCCAGACACTGGCGTGGATCGAGTTCCTTGGCCGGTTGAAAACCACCGGCATGCCGATCAGCGAAATGCTGCGCTACGCCAGGCTGCGCGAAGTCGGAGCGGCCAGCGAGGCGGAGCGGCAGGCCCTGCTGGTGGCGCATCGCCAGGCCGTGCAGGCCTATGTCGATGAACTCATGACGTGCCTTGATGTGCTCGATGCCAAGATCGCCGGCTATGGCGGTGAGCTGAACACAAAGGCACAGCAATGACCCAATCCACCGAGAGCCGCTACGAACGCGGCGCCAAGGCCCTGGCGCTAATCGACGGCGAGGCCGGCCAGAAGGTGATCGACTCCCTGGCCGATATCGCGCCGGACTTTGCGCGCTACGTGCTCGAATTTCCGTTTGGCGACATCTATTCGCGGCCCGGTCTCGACTTGCGGTCGCGTGAGGTCGCCACCATCGCCGCCCTCACAGCGATGGGCACCGCGCGTCCGCAACTCAAGGTCCATATCCACGCCGGGCTGAATGTGGGCCTGAGCCAGGACGAGATCGTCGAGACGATCATGCAGATGGCGGTCTATGCCGGCTTTCCGGCCGCGCTGAACGGGCTTACTGCGGCCAAGGAGGTATTCGCGGAGCGCGGGGACTAAAGCTGCAGCTTGAAGCCCGTTACGCGCCATTCGCCGGAATAGTCTGACACTGAGACCAGCAACGTGCCCGATCCCTTCTGGAACTTGGTCGGGCACGAGGCCAGCGCATTGGCGAGGCCGTTGACGATTTTGAGATTTGTTACCTGGCATTTTGGCGCGTCAACCGCAGGACCCAGCAAGGCATAGTTGCCCCACTGGCCAGGGTCGGCCGCGAGCGACTTGTAAAAGGTCTCGTCGGCGAATGGCTCCAGAGAAGCGGGCTCCCAGGTCGTCGTGGTTGCCGTGGCCACGGTGTTAGCGAAGGCGGCCGCGCTGTCGCCGCGCGCCGTCAGGTCGGAAAACAGCCGCATCCCACCAAAAACGAGAACCAGAACGACGATGGCGATACCGCCAATCCAAAACAGTGCCTTCAACGTCACTCACCCCTTCTTGATGAAGCTTTCCAGCACCTTCTTTCGGCCGGCTTTTTCGAAATCGATGGTCAGCTTGTTGCCCTCGATATCGGCGATGGCGCCGTAGCCGAATTTCAGGTGGAAGACGCGTTCGCCGAGGCCGAAGGCGGAGCGGTCGTTGCCGAGATCGACGGAACGCGCGACGAGGTCGCCCTCGATGGTGAGGGGGCCGGCGCTCTTGCGGCTCGATTGCTGGGCCCGGGCGCGCTGCCAGCCCGGGGTTTCATAGACGCTTTCGAACGGGTCGGCCTTGTTGAAGCGGGAGGTGGCGCCGCCGCCATAGCCGTAGCCGCCATAGGAGGAGCCGGTATCCTTGACGTCGACGGCATCGGCCGGGAGCTCGTCGAGGAAGCGGCTGGGAATGGCGGACTGCCAGAGGCCGTTGATGCGGCGGTTCTGCGCTACCGAGAGGCGGGCGCGCTTGCGAGCGCGGGTGATGCCGACATAGGCGAGGCGTCGTTCTTCCTCGAGGCCAGCGCGACCCGACTCGTCCATGGTGCGCTGACTGGGGAACAGGCCCTCCTCCCAGCCGGGCAGGAAGACGGTGTCAAATTCCAGCCCCTTGGCGGAGTGCAAAGTCATGATGGAAACTGCGTCCTCGGCTTCGGCCGTGTCGCGATCCATCACGAGCGAGATGTGCTCGAGAAAGCCGCCTAAGGTCTCGAACTCCTCCATCGAGCGCACAAGTTCCTTGAGGTTTTCAAGGCGACCGGGCGAGTCCGGGGATTTGTCGGCCTGCCACATGGCGGTGTAGCCGCTCTCGTCGAGGATTTGCTGGGCGAGTTCGTAATGCGGCAGCGACTGCAGGCTCGCCGACCAGTTGTCGAACTGTCCGACCAATTCGCGCAGAGTAGTGCGCTGCTTGGGCTTGAGGTCTTCGGTTTCGAGCAGCATGCGGGTGGCGGCCAACAGCGAGACGCCGGCCGACCGCGACGTGTTGTGCAGAATCTGGATGGTGCTGTCGCCTAGCCCGCGCTTGGGTGTGTTGACGATGCGCTCAAAGCTCAGGGCGTCGGACGGGTTGGAGACGACGCGCAGATAGGCGATGGCGTCGCGGATTTCCTTGCGCTCGTAGAAGCGCGGGCCGCCAATGACGCGATAGTTCAGCCCCAGCGTGATGAAGCGTTCTTCAAAGGAGCGCATCTGGTGCGAGGCGCGCACGAGAATGGCCATCGAATTGAGCGCTTCGCCCGCTCGCTGGTAATCCTCGATCTCCTCGCCGACGGTGCGGGCTTCTTCCTCGCTGTCCCAGAGCGAAGTGACCGAGAGCAGCTCGCCGGGTTCGACCGAATCGTTGTGCAGCGTCTTGCCCAAGCGATCCTCATTGAAGGCGATGACGGCGGAGGCGGCCTTGAGAATGTTGCCGGTTGAGCGGTAGTTGCGCTCGAGCTTGATGACCTTGGCGCCAGGAAAGTCCTTTTCGAAGCGCAGGATGTTGTCGACCTCGGCGCCGCGCCAGCCGTAGATCGACTGATCGTCGTCGCCGA
>CBIHQV010000055.1:0-19925 GCA_966212275.1 uncultured Devosia sp. | reverse complement strand
GCCTGCCGATCGTGCAGAAGATCATGGAGCTGCACCAGGGCCGGTTCGACCTGTTCAGCAAGCTGCGCTTCGGCACCGAGGTGATCGCGACATTCCCCCGCGCCCGCGTAATGGATGCGCTGGCACCGGTGGTCGAGAAGAAGAACAAGCTCGAGATTTACTCGCAGGCTGGTTAGGACGGTCGCAATTCGGTCGATGCTGGCCTGCAAATGCCGATGTCCTGCGTTTCCGGTGCTCACGTACTCGAAGTACGCTCCGCTCCGGTTCTCGAACACCGGCATCTTCGTCTCAGCCTCGACCGAATATCGACGGTCCTAATGCCCCATACGAGCTCAGTTGCGCCTCAGCCTTCCTTGCCGCTGACTGCTGCGCTTTCGAAGGTTGCCATGTTGTTGTGGAGGTGCAGGGCCGTCTTGGCCAATACCGCCGCCAGTGCGGCGCCGCTGCCTTCGCCCAGGCGCATGCCCAGGTCGAGCAGGCCCTTCTGACCCATGGCGGCGAGAACGCGAGCATGGGCGGATTCGGCGGAAACATGAGCGAAGATGCAGTGATCGATGGCTGCCGGATTGACGGCGTGGGCGATGGCCGCCGCCGAGGTGGCGACGAAGCCATCGACGATGACGGGCACCTTCTGATGGCGGGCTGCCAGCAGGGCGCCGAGCATGGCGGCGATCTCGCGGCCGCCCAGGCGGGCGAGGATGGCGAGCGGGTGGTCCAGCTCACCAGCGTGACGCGCCAGCGCGCGATCGACGGCATCGGCCTTGCGGCTGAGGCCGGCGTCATCGACGCCGGTGCCACGGCCAACCCAGTCGGCACCCGTGCCGCCATAGAGCGCGGCATAGATAGCGGCGGAGACCGTCGTATTGCCGATGCCCATTTCGCCGATGCAGATCAGGTCCGGTTTGCCGGCGATGGCTTCCATACCGTAGGCGATGGTGGCGGCGCACATCTTGTCGTCGAGCGCGGCCGTCTGCGTGATGTCGCCGGTGGGGAGTTCGAGCGCCAGTTCGAACACGCGCAGGTTGATTTCATGCAGGGCGCAGATCTGCGAGATGGCAGCGCCACCATTGGTGAAGTTGGCGACCATCTGGGCCGTCACCTCACGCGGGAAGGCCGAAACGCCCTGATCGGTGACGCCGTGATTGCCGGCGAAGATGGTGACCATCGGATTGTCGAGCCGCGGCTGGGCACGACCCTGCCAGCGGGCGAGAAACTCCACCAGGCCTTCGAGCGCACCGAGCGAACCGGCCGGCTTGGTCAACTGCGCATCGCGGGCGCGGACGGCGGCGACGGCCGCCTCATCGCCATCGGGAACGATGGTCAGGAGCTCGATGACGTCGGCATAGGCGGGGCTGAGCTGGGGCATGGCGAGTCGGTCTGGTTCGGGTTAGGAAGGACGGGACTTGTTGCCGATTGCAGGACGAAAAGCAATTGAACGCCGTTGAGCCTTCTGTCCAACCCGATGAGCCCAGCGGCCCGCGCGCGCCCGTGGGGGGCATCGGCCTCCGCGACGATTTTATCATGGCACTGCGGTTTTTCTCGCGGCTGCCAACCGGCGACTCGCCGCACCAGACACCCGACCTCGGACGCATTGCCATGGCCCTGCCCCTGGCCAGCGTGGCCATTGGCATCGGCCCGGCGCTGCTGCTGATCGGCGGAGCGATGATCGGCCTGCCGAGCTATTTCGCGGCGGCCCTGGCCGTGGCCGCGGCGGTGATCGCCAGCGGCGCCATGGCCGATGATGCGCTGGCCGATGCGGCGGACGGGCTGTTCGGCGGCCACACGATCGAGCGGCGGCTTGAAATCATGAAGGACAGCCGGCACGGCACCTATGGGGTGGCGGCGCTGGCGCTGTTCATCCTGCTGCGCGTCACGGCGCTGGGTGCCGTGGCAGCCATCAATCCACTGGCCGCGGGGGCGATCTGGCTGGCGGCCAGCATCGTGGGGCGGTCTGGCGCCTTGTGGCTGGCGGTGGCACTGCCGCCAGCGCGGGCTGACGGCGCCTCGGCGACGGCGGGACGCCTGCCGGCGCAGAGCTTTGCCGTCGGCGCGGTGTTTGCCACCATGCTGTTGTTCCTGCTCGGTGGACCGGCGACGAGTCTCGTGGGCCTGGGCGCGGCCCTGCTGCTGGCGCTGGCTGTTGTCACCGGCTGGACGGCGCTGTGTCGTCGGCTGGTGGGCGGGCAGACGGGCGATCTCATCGGGGCTTTGGGCGCGCTGACCGAGATTGCCGTGCTGACGGCATTGCTGCCCTTTGCGTGACGGAGCGATTTGCCTTGCGGAACGGGTCGAAGCCTTGAAATTGCCGCCAGCAATGTCTTTATCGAAATGATGGAAACCCGAACCGCATAAAGGCGCAGGCATGATCTTCATCGGCATTGCGCTGGTCATCGCGGTGGGCATCGCCCTGCTCATCAGCGCCGATGCGGGCAGCATGGTGGGGCTGACGCAGGCGCAGACCGCGCAACTGATCCCGCTGCTTCTCATCCTCATCGTTTTCGCCGGCGGCCTGTTCACGCGCCGGCGCAAGGCCTCCGAACTGATAGGCAGCGTGCTGCTCTGGGTCGGTATCTTCAGCGTTGCCGGGCTGACCTATGCCTATCGTGACGAACTGACCAGTGTGGCGGCGCGGGTCGCCGGAGAATTGCAG
Source organism: uncultured Devosia sp. (assembly GCA_966212275.1). GTDB lineage: Bacteria > Pseudomonadota > Alphaproteobacteria > Rhizobiales > Devosiaceae > Devosia. Next base: position 17,275 of record CBIHQV010000055.1, on the reverse strand, counting down.
CCGGGCGTGGCGGTGGTCGACAGCGAGGCCGGCATTGCCACCTTCCGCCGCGGCATTGGCGGGCATTTCGAGATCAACGCCACGGTCAACGGGCACACGACGCCGATGATCTTCGATACCGGCGCCAGCGCAGTGGTGCTGACCATTGCCGATGCTGAAGCGGCCGGCATTGATACCAAGGGGCTGAGCTTCACCATTCCTGTCTCGACGGCCAACGGCACCGGCCGGGCGGCGCGCGTGCGGCTCGATCGGATCGAGGTCGGCGGCATCGTGCGCGAGCGAGTGGTGGCCTTCGTCACCGAAGGCGGGGCTCTCGACATGAGCCTACTGGGAATGACGTTCCTCGAAACCCTCAGCCGCTACAGCGTGACGCAGAACTCGCTGGAACTGGCGGACTAGCTCGCCTCGGCGAGGCGTGGCCGCGTTACCGCTTCAAGAGCACGGAACATGACCGACGAGTCCGCGCCCGGCTTGCAGGCGTCGACGCTCAGGATCTGACGGAACTGGCGTGCACCGGGCAGGCCATTGGCGAGGCCCAGCATATGGCGGGCGATATTGTTGATGCGCGTGCCGTCGGTGGCGGCCTCGCGGTCGGCATAGTCGGCCATGGCGTGCATGACGGCCTGGAGACCGGGCGCGGACGTCGTGGCACCGAAGAAACGATAGTCGACTTCAGCCAGCAGCATGGGCGTGTGGTAGGCGGCGCGGCCGAGCATAACGCCGTCCATATGCGCCATTTCGGCTTCGGCGACTTCGAGGGTCTCGAGTCCGCCATTGATCATGACCGGCAGCGGCGACAGACGAGCGCGGAGACGATGCACCCGGTCGTAGTCGAGCGGCGGGATGGTACGGTTTTCCTTGGGGCTCAGGCCCTTGAGCCAGGCCTTGCGGGCATGGACATAGAGGGCGTCGACGCCGGCGTTGACCATGGCATCGGCGAAGCGGTCGAGGCTCTCTTCGGTATCCTGATCATCGATGCCGATGCGGCATTTGACGGTGACCGGCCGGTCGGTGGCATCGCGCATGGCGCGGACGCAATCGGCGACGAGCGCTGGCTCGGCCATGAGGCAGGCGCCGAAGCGGCCTGACTGCACGCGATCGGACGGGCAGCCGACATTGAGGTTGATTTCGGCATAGGCGTAGTCTTCGGCGAGGCGGACGGCCTTGGCCAGCTCGGCCGGATCGGAACCGCCAAGCTGCAGGGCAACGAGGCCCTCTTCGGCATTAAGGCGTAGATGGCGCTGCGCATCGCCATGGACCACCGCGCCGGTGGTGATCATCTCGGTAAACAGCAAAGCTTCGCGCGTGAGCAGCCGGTGCAGATAGCGGCAGTGCCGATCCGTCCAGTCGATCATTGGTGCGACGCTGAAGCGCCGGGCGCGGTCGATGGTGTTCATGGGGGCCGAGATACAACAAAGCCCGGATTTTTGCCAGACGGGCGACGCAATCCTGGCTTGCAGCCGGATCACTTGTCGTCGACGGTGCCGACCCTGCCATCGAGCGGCAAGACAAGAGGAATGCAATGAACGAGCCTCAAATCACGGTGGTGGTGGCCGAGCGCTTCGGGGTGGGGGAAAGTCCGGTGTGGGACGCGGCAGGCCAGCGCCTGCTGTGGTGCGATATTCCTCATGGCGCGATCTACGCGCTGGAACTGGTCACGGGCCGGCGCCAGCGATGGACATTCGACGAGCCAGTGCCCAGCTTCGGGCTGGCGGCGCGGGGACGACTGGTCGTGGCGCTGCGCAACGACATCATGCTGTTCGACCCCACAAGCGGGGCACGCGAGGTCGTCGCCCGCGTGGAGCACGCCAATCCGGGCATGCGGCTCAATGACGGAAAGGTCGGACCGGACGGTGCCTTCTGGATCGGGAGCATGGATGCAGACGGCGCGTCCGCGCGGCTCTATCGCATCGGACCGGATGGGTCGGTGCGGGTGATTGCCGAGGGGATCACCATTTCCAACGGGCTGGCCTGGAATGCCGAGGGTACGCTCATGTATCACTCGGATTCGCGCGGCGGCGTCTGGCTGGACTGCTGGGACTTCGACCCCGGGACGGGCGCCGTGGGCAATCGGCGACGGCTGCGCGAGCATGACGAGGCCAATGGGCGGCTGGACGGCGGCGCCTGCGACCTGGACGGCAACTACTGGTCGGCCGGACCATCGGCCGGACGCGTCAACCGGTTTTCCGCCGAAGGGGCTTTGCTGGGCCGGGTCGACCTGCCGTTGCTGCACCCCACCATGCCGTGCTTCGGCGGCGCGGACATGCGGACGGTGTTCGTGACGAGCCTCGATTCCAGGGATAACCGAATTGGCGCCGACGGGATCATCAGCTTTCGGGTGGAAACACCGGGTGTGCCGGTGGGGCAATTTGCCTGGCTGGGCGCAATCTAACATGTCAGTTCTGGCGCTGTGGAACGTTTTCCAGTATTGGCGCTGCATCGCGCCATTGAGTACGTGCCATGTCCCTGCCCCGCCTCGTCGCCGTCATCGACATCGGCAAAACCAACGCCAAGGTTGTGTTGATCGACTCCACGACGCGGCAGCAGGTTGCGGGCCGCAGCACACCCAATGTGGTCCGGCGCGATGGGCTCTACCCGCATGCGGATGTCGAGATGCTGTGGGCCTTCATCATCGAGAGCCTCCGGAGCCTGCAGGTGGAGCATGGCGTCGACGGGATTTCCATCACCACCCATGGCGCCACCGCTGCACTGATGGCGGGCGATCAGCCTGCCTTGCCAGTGCTGGACTATGAGCACAGCGGGCCCGAGGACACTGCCGCAGCCTATGGGGCCGTGCGACCGGACTTTGCCGAGTCGCTTTCGCCGCGTCTGCCCAACGGGCTTAACCTGGGCGCCCAGATTTTCTGGCAGGCTGAGGCGAATGCGGAGGCTTTCGCGCGGGTCACGGCGATCCTGACCTATCCGCAGTATTGGGCATGGCGGCTGACTGGCGTGATGGCGAGCGAGGTCACCTCGCTCGGATGCCACACCGATCTCTGGGCGCCCGGGCGCGGCGATTTTTCGAGCATGGTCCGGGCGCAGGGCTGGGCGGAGAGGTTTCCACCGGTGCAACCCGCGGCTTCGGTGCTGGGCAATATCCTTGCCGAGGTGGCGACGGCGACCGGCCTCGCGGCACAGACGCCGGTGACCTGCGGCATCCACGATTCCAACGCGTCCCTGCTGCCGCATCTGGGGGCGCACGAAACGCCGTTCACGATCCTGTCGACCGGAACATGGGCCATCGCGATGACCGTGGGTGGCGACACCAGTGGGCTCGACCCGCAACGGGACAGCCTTGCCAATGTCGACGCCTTCGGCCGGGCCGTGCCGACGGCGCGGTTCATGGGCGGACGAGAGTTCGATCAGTTGGTGGGCCAGGTTGTCGAGCCGAGCGCGGCGGATGTGGCGCGGGTCGTCGGCGACGACATCAGGATACAGCCGAGCTTTACCCCGGGCGTGGGACCGTTTCCCGAAGCCAAGGGCCGCTGGACCATCGCGCCGGAGACGATGACACCGGGCGAGCGCACGGCTGCGGCCTCGCTCTATCTGGCATTGGTAACCCGCGCCTGCCTCGATCTCTGCGGCCTCGGCCGCGAGATCATCATCGAGGGGCCGCTGGCGCGGAATGCGCTGTTCGGCCAAGCGCTGGCACGGCTCACCGGTGTGAGTGTACGCGCTTCGGGCGACGCGACGGGGACGAGCCTGGGGGCAAGCATGCTGTTTGGCGCCGGCCAGGGGCATGCCACGGCCGGAAGTGCTGCGGACCCGCTGGAAGTGGCTGGGTTCGACGCCTACGCGGCGCGATGGCGCGAGGCCATCGCCTAGCAGCCTTGCACCAACAGCTCATGTCGACGCGGGGCCAAATGCCCATATAAAGGCGGCAGGAGGGTCCCATGGCTCGACATCACGTGGTTATCGTCGGCAGCGGTTTTGGCGGGCTTGCCGCGGCACAAGCGCTCGAGGGCGCCGATATAGCGGTCACGCTGATCGACCGGCGCAACCATCACCTGTTCCAACCCCTGCTCTATCAGGTGGCGACCGCCTCACTCAGCACATCCGAAATCGCCTGGCCGATCCGCCACATCCTGCGCAAGCGCAGCGAGGTGACGACGCTGTTGGCCACCGTCACCGGCGTCGACACCGCCGGCAAGGCCGTGGTGCTGGAGGATGGCAGCCGCGTTGCCTATGACAGCCTGATCCTCGCCACCGGTGCGCGGCACGCCTATTTCGGGCATGACGAATGGGAGAAATACGCGCCTGGCCTCAAGACGCTGGAAGATGCGACGACGATCCGTCGCAAGCTGCTGCTGGCTTTCGAGGCGGCGGAGCGAGAAAGCGATCCCGAGAAGCGCCGGGCGCTGTTGACCTTCGCCATTATCGGCGCGGGGCCGACCGGCGTCGAACTTGCCGGAGCCATCTCGGAATTGGCGCGCGAGACGCTGAAGGGCGAGTTCCGCACCGCCGACCCTGCCACCGCCCGGGTGGTGCTGATCGAGGCCGGCAAGCGCGTGCTGGCCAATTTCAAGCCGGAGCTATCGGACTATACGCTCAAGGCCCTTGGGCAACTGGGCGTCGAGGTGATCCTGGGCGAGCCGGTGACCAGCATCGATGCCGATGGCCTCACCTATGGCGCCAAGCGGCTCGACGCCGAATGCATCATCTGGGCTGCCGGTGTGCAGGCATCGCCGGCCGCCAAATGGCTCGGCGTAGAGCCAGATCGGGCCGGTCGAGTCAAGGTCGAGGCGAATATGAGCGTGCCGGGGCATCCGGAGATTTTCGTGGTCGGCGACACGGCGACGATCACCATGCCCGACGGCAAGCCAGTGCCCGGTGTCGGCGATGGCGCCAAGCAGGGCGGCAAGCATGCAGCGCGGGTGATCCGCGCCAGGCTGGGCCGCTTCGGCAAGCCGATGCCGTTCCGCTACAAGCATGCCGGCGACCTCGCCACTATCGGCAAGCGGGCCGCGGTGATCGATTTCGGCCGCATCCAGCTCCGCGGATGGGTCGCCTGGTGGGCCTGGGGATTGGCGCACATCTACTTCCTGATCGACACCAAGAACCGGCTCGCCGTCGCCCTGAGCTGGTTGTGGATATATCTCAGCGGCCAGCGCAGCGCGCGCCTGATCACCCAGGGCGAGGCCGAGACGAAGACGCCTATCAAGGAAGTGACGGAGGCGCCCTAGCGCTCCGCCGCCTCGTCCACGGATGTCGTGGTCTTGTGCAGGCTGCGTTCGCGCAGCCAGATGTAGAGGCCGCTGCCAATGATGATGGTGGCGCCCAGGAAGAACCAGTTGTCCGGCGGCTGGTTGAAGATGACCCAGCTCGCCAGCGCCAGATAGAGCAATTGCAGGTAGTTGAACGGCGCCAACGTCGCCGGGGTGGCGAAGCGGTGAGCGACCGAGATCAGCAGATGCCCCAGGACGCCCGCCGTGCCGAGCATGAAGAAAGCGGCCCAGGAGATGGGTTCGGACGGCCAGACCCAGCCGGTGAAGGCAAACGGCGTGATGGCCACCAGCGCAATGCCGCCTGCATAAATTTGCTGCGTCATGGCGCCATCGACGCCCGCCAGCTTGCGGGTGAGGATGCCGAAGACTGCGCCCGACAATGCCGCGAAGAGGCTCAGCAATGCCGCCGGATGGAAGGCCTCGGTGCCCGGGCGGATGATGACCAGGATGCCGACGAAGCCGATAGCGATGGCAAGCCAGCGGCGCCAGCCCACGCTCTCGCCGAGCATGGGGCCCGAGAGCGCGCAGACCATCAGCGGCATGGTGAAGAGCAGCGCGCCGGTCACCGTCAGCGGAAGGTAGCGCATGGAGAGGAAATTGCCGGCGGTGGAGCCCAGCAGGCAGAGGCCGCGGGCCAGTTCGAGCTTCCAGTTGCCCGTTTTGAACAGGTTCCAGCCGCGGACCGGCAGCACCAGCACAAGCAGCAAGGCGACATGGATGCCGTAGCGGGCGAACATGATCTCGGTGGTCGGCATGCCGGCGGTGGAGAGCCATTTTGCCGACACGTCGAGGAAGATCAGGATCGACTGCGCTAGCAGCAGGATCAGGATGGCCTTATTGGCATTCTGCTCGACGGGGACGGCCATCAGCGTTCCTCAGTGATGGGGCTGGCGGGGCGTGCCAGGGCGCGTTCGCGCAGCCATATATAGAGGCCGCTCGCCATGACGATGGGGGCGCCAACATAGAGCCAGACATCGGGCGGCTGGTTGAAGATGAGCCAGCTAGCGGCCGTGAAGAACAGGATCTGCACATAGCCGAAGGGCGCCAGGGCCGAGGCGGGCGCGAAGCGGGACGCGACGGTCAGGAACTGGTGGCCGGAAAAACCGATGACGCCGATCAGCGCCAGCACGGTCCAGTCGACGGCATTGCCCGGCCACACCCAGGTGGCGATGGCGAAGGGCGCGAGGGCCAGGGTTGGCAGGGCCGCGCCGTAGAATTGCTGGGTGCCGGCAGAATCGACGCCGGCCAGGCGGCGCGTCAGCATGGCGTAGCTCGCATAGGAGACCGCGCCGCCCAGCGACAGCAGCGTTGCCGGGTGGAAGACCTCGCTGCCGGGGCGGACGATGACCAAGACGCCGACAAAGCCCACCGCGATGGCCGTCCACCGCCGCCAGCCGACCCGTTCGTGGAGGAAGAGCACCGAGAGTGCGGTGACGATGAGCGGCACGGTGAAGCCGATGGCGCCGGTGACTGTCAGAGGCAGGTAGCGGACGGCGGTGAAGTTGCAGAGCGTCGAGCCGACCAGGGCGGCGGCGCGCGCCATTTCCAGCCAGAAATTGTTGGTGTAGAGCAGGCCCAGGCCCTTGCGTGGCAGGTTGATCGCGGCAGCGAGACCCAGATGCACCGCATAGCGCACGAACATGACCTGGAGCGCCGGCAGGCCGATCAGCCCCAGCCACTTTGCCGAACTGTCGAGGCAGACAAACAGGAAATAGGCCGCGAGCGCGAGCCCGATGCCAAGAAGGCGGCGCTCCTCGATGGGCGCTGGTGTGGTCGACATGGCTGGTCCGAAAGGGCGCGCGGGAGGGCGCGGCATGGTCCCCTAGCGTTGGTAGATGTGGGGGCGCATGTCAATGTGGCAGAAGGACAAATCTTGTATGGAAGTGCGAACCCGACATCGGAGTACCCCCTCCTGGCCTCCCAATATAGGGGAGGAACTGATCGGGTTTGGGGCAAGATGCAGTCCACCCACCAGACGGATTCCTCCCCCTATCAGGGGGAGGTTAGGTGGGGGTATCCGCTAGAACGTCTCGCTGAGGTTCCGGACCCGCAGCGACTTGATCAGCTCGGATGCCGTTGGCTTGGCACCATGTCGAGGCGTGAAGGTCAGTTCGGTGTTGCGGCCTGGCAGTAGCGTTACGGCATTGTCCGAGAAGTAACCGGGAACATCGACCGTGGCGGTGACGAACAGCGCCGGCTGGTCGCTGGTGAGGCTCAGCACGAGCTGACCGTCGATGTCGGACCAGGCGGCGCGGACCTTGGGCTGGACCAGTTCGTAGGCCTTGTAGGGCTTGGGGAAATAATCGTTTTCGCCCAACAGGTTACCCTTGGCGTCGCGCCAGGAGAAGAACAGGAACTCATCGGCAGCCAGGCTGTCGAAGGGGATGGACGTGACGGTGATCGCGCCATCCGGGCTGATGGCGGTATTGCCGGAGAAGACAACGCGATCGCCACCAGCAATCTTCACGGCGCGGACTTCGAGCGCGATGCTCACCGGGCGAGCGGTGTCGTTGATGCCGCGGAGGATGATGCTGGTCGGCGGCTGGTTTTCCACCGGTGTGCCGCGAGAATTCGTGCTGATTTCTTCGATAACCGGCACGGCGACGACATTGACCGGCAGGAAGAAGCGCTTGGCCATGTATTGCAGCAGCTTCCACTGCCCGCCGTAGTCGAGGCTCGACCAGGACGCGACCGGCCAGATGTCGTTGATCTGCCAGAACAGGGTGCCCATGCAGCGCGGCTTGGTGGAGCGCCAGTATTCGATGGCGGTCTTGATGGCGAGGCCCTGCTGGATCTGGGACAGGAACACCATCTGGTCGAAATCGCGCGGGAAGCGGAAGTAGCGCGTCATGGTTTCGAGGATGCGGGCGTTGCCACCGGCATTGCGCTGGTGGTTTTCCATCACCGGCGAGGACGGATTGCGATCCTTTTCCTCGGCGAAAGCCTCGATGACGTTCATCGACGTGAAGGACTGGAAGCCGAATTCGGACGCAAAGCGCGGGTTGACCGTGCGGTAGGCCTCAAACGGCTTGGCCGAGTGCCAAACGTCCCAATAGTGGGTGTCGCCGCGCGTATCAGCGTGCCAGCCGTCGGAGAAATCGAGGTAGCCCATCGATGGCGAGGACGGCCAGAAGCGGCGGGCCGGATCTTCGTCCTCGACGATATTGCCGAGCATGGAATTGAGGCGGTCGTAATTGGCGACATAGCGCTCGGGCGCGGCCTTGGTCTCGGGGTACCAATGCAGCGAACCGATGACTTCGTTGTCGCCGCACCACAGGGCGATCGAGGCGTGATGGCTGAGGCGGCGCACCTGCTGGGTGATTTCTGTACGGACGTTATCGAGGAACGGCCGGTCGGACGGGTAGCTCATGCAGGCGAACATGAAATCGTGCCAGATGAGGATGCCCAGCTCGTCGCAGAGCTCGTAGAAATAGTCGGGCTCATACTGACCGCCGCCCCAGATGCGGAGCATGTTCATGTTGGCGGCCTTGGCGCTGTCGAGCAGGTCGCGAATGACTGCGGGCGTGATGCGCGACGGGATGGCGTCGGCCGGAATCCAGTTGGCGCCCATCATGGTGATGTCGCGGCCGTTGATGCGGCACTTGAAGGTGTGGTCGATCTCGTCGGGCTCGACGATCCATTCGAGCTTGCGCAGGCCGATCTGACGGACGGTCTTCTCGCCTTCGACATTGGTGGTCAGCGCATAGAGCGGCTGCTCGCCCTGCCCCGCTGGCCACCACAGCTTCGGCGCCTGGATGGTGACGTTGTGGGTGAAGACGTTTTCGCCCTTCTGAACCGAGACCTTGTCGGAGATGACCTGGCCATCGATGGTGTGTTCAAGTTCCACTTCACCGTGGGCGAAGGCGAAAACACGAGTCTTTATCGACAGTTCGACTGAGTTGTTGCCATGGGCCTGGTCGACCTGAACGCTCTCCTGGCGGGCCAGGCGCGACTTGCGCAGGCTCATGGTGCCATAGACGCCGATGGGCATCAGGCAGATGCCCCAGTCCCAACCCGCATGGCACGCGGCCTTGCGGATGAAGTTCATGTGGATGCCCTTGAGCCCGTTGGTCTGGTAGTTCTTGGTGAACGGGATCGGGAACGGATGGGCGTCAGAGCGCGCCTTGGCGACGTCGGGCGCGATGTCAAATTCGATGCGCAGCGTGTTGTCGCCCTGGCGCACCTTGCCGGTCACATCGAAGTCGTTGCGGATGAAGCTGTTCTGTGTTTTGGCGATCACTTCGCCATTCAGCAGGATGGTGGCGATGCAATCCACTTCGGCCAGGGTCAGCGTCAGGTAGCCTGCGATATCGGCGGCGGTGGCCGAGAAGCTGCGCTCGACCGACCAGGCGGTCTCGTTGACCCACATCACCGTCTTTTCGTTTTCGCCGAAATAGGGATCGGGAATGCGGTCGGCGGCGAGCAGCGCGGTATGCACGTCGCCAGGCAGGGTGATCGGCAGCTTGATGTCTGTCGTGGGTGAGGACAGGGCAAAGCTGCCCGTGAGGTCCAGGGCGGAATAGGTGGCTGATATGGCCATGGAAGTCTCCTCGCGGCAGGCCTGCGACGGCGCCGGTCTAGGTTGATGTCGATCCCGGGGATTGGGCTGCAATCGATTTCGTATGGGGTTCTAGCTTGCCTCGCGACGCCTTCCAATGGGGGTCGAAATGGAATTTCAGCGGAATTGCATCGTTGCTAAAGTCAAATCTGGCCGAATGGCGATTCGAATGGACCGGTTACACTTGTATTAGGACTTGCTCGCATAACCTCGGAGGGTGAGCTGGAGGCTCTTTCCGCCATGTCGGCAATAAAGCGGTTGGTGCAGTTCTTTGCCGTTCCGGATGATCCGGACCTGGTGCAAGCGCAAGCGGAGGCCTTCAGTCGCCAGGTTCCGCTGATGTACGGCATGCTGCTGGTCAATTCGCTGGTTCTGGCGGTGACCCATCCGACAGCGCCGGACCTGCTGCGTCTCTACATACCGGGCCTGTTGTCGGCGATCTGCATCGCACGCCTTGTCATGTGGTGGCGCTCGCGCCATGGCGGCATCACTTATGCAAAGGCCAAGCGCCTGTTGGGCAGCACGGTGTGGGCCGCGGCGATCCTGGGCATCGGCTTTTCGAGCTGGGCGCTGAGCCTTTACCCCTATGGCGGCGCTTATGCGCAGTCACACATCGCCTTTTACATGGGCATTACCAGCATTGGCTGCGTGTTTTGCCTGATGCATCTGCGCGGCGCGGCCACCATGATCGCGCTCAGCGTGCTCATCCCGTTCACCGGCTTCTTTGCCATGAGCGGCAACCCGATTTTTGGCGCCCTCGCCTTCAATCTCGTGCTGGTCGTCGGCGCGCTGATGACCATCTTGTTCAACAACTATCGCGACTTCAGCGATCTGGTGGCATCGCGAGCGGAGATGGCGCGCAAGCAGGCCGAAACGCAGCGCCTGTCGGATGAGAATTATCGCCTGGCCAACGTGGACAGCCTCACCGGCCTGCCGAACCGTCGCTCGTTCGAGCGCCAGTTGCAGATGGCGATCGAGAAGGCCGGCGCCGAACAGAGCCAGATCGCGGTGGCGCGGCTTGACCTCGACAGCTTCAAATCGGTCAATGACATCTTCGGCCAGATTACCGGCGACGGCGTTCTCGAGGAAGTCGGCCGCCGCATCAGCATGCTGCAGCGGCCATCGACATTCCTGGCCCGGCTGGGTGGCAACAACTTCGCCCTGATCCTGTCCGGCGCCACCGACGAGAGATCGCTGCAGGTGTTCGGCGATGTGCTGACCGCGGCGATGCGGCCGTCTTTCGAAATGAAGCTGGGCACGGTGCATCTCACCGCTTCGGCGGGGCTAGCAACATCGAAGCCCGGCGATACGGCCGATACGCTGTTCGATCGCGCCGACTATGTGACCTGGGTTGCCAAGCGCGAGGCGCGGGGTCGCGCGCTGGTGTTCACTGGTCGTCATGCCGAGGACCTGAGCCGGGTGCGGCGGATGGAGCATGCGCTGCATACCGCCGACCTTGACAAGGAAATCCACATCCTGCTGCAGCCGCAGTTCGACATCGCCCAGAACCGGACGACTGGCTATGAAGTGCTGGCGCGCTGGAGCAGCCCCGTGCTGGGCGACGTTTCGCCGGTCGAGTTCATTCCGCTGGCGGAGCGGACGGGGGTCATCTCCAAGATCACCCAGACGGTGCTGCGCAAGGCGCTGAGCGTCTCTGCCAAGCTGCCGGAAGCGGTGCGGCTGTCGGTGAACCTGTCGGCCCATGACCTGGGCTCGACCACCGCCATGGAAGGCATCGCCAAGCTGGTGGAACAGGCGGGCAAGCCCTGCCGCGTCGACTTCGAGATCACCGAAACGGCGGTGATGGGTGATATCGCTCAGGCCAATGAGGGCCTGCTGACGCTGCTGGCCCTGGGATCGCGCATTGCCCTGGATGACTTCGGCACCGGCCATTCGAGCCTTACCCATGTGCAAAAGCTGCCGCTCGACCGCATCAAGGTGGATCGCAGTTTCGTCGCGGAAGTCACCAACGACCCCACGAGCCGGGCCATCATCAAGACCACGGTGGACCTGTGCCGTAACCTCGGCATTTCCTGCGTGTTCGAAGGCATCGAAACCGAGCAGCAGCTCGATGCGCTGCTTGGGCTGGGCGGAACGGTGATGCAGGGCTACCTGTTTGGCCGGCCGATGCGCGAGGACAACGCGCTCGAGCATATCGCCACCGAGAGCAAGGATTGGCGCCAGCATCGCAGCCAGCTATTCGGCGCCGCCAGCTAGTGTAGAACGGATCGCTCGCTACTCACGCAGGTCCTGCATGCCCCTCCAGTCCATTTCGCCCGCCGACGATGACATCATCATCCGGCCGCTGCTTGCCGCGGACACGCTCGACGACCTGACCGCCCTTCTGCACCGCGCCTATGCCCAGCTGGCCGCGATGGGGCTGCGCTACATGGCGACCCATCAGGGCGTCGAGGTGACGCGAAAAGCGCGTCGAACAGGGGCAATGTCTGGTGGCAGTGGCCGACGGCGCGCTCCTCGGTACGATCGTCGTCAAGGATGCCAGCCAGACGCGAGGCTGCCCTTGGTACGACCGGCCGGACGTGGCCTCAATCGGCCAGTTCGGGGTGGAGCCGGGCCTGCAAGGCAAGGGGCTGGGCCGGCGGCTTATGGCAATGGCCGAGGAGTTGGCCTTGGCGAGCGGCGCGCGCGAGATTGCGCTCGATACGGCTGAGCCGGCCACGCATCTGGTGGCGTGGTACAAACGGCTTGGCTACCGGCATATCGAATATGCGCAGTGGTCTCACACCAACTATCGCAGCGTCATCATGAGCAAGCCCCTCCCCGCTTCGTAAGCGGAGGCCAAAACACCGCCTGCTCTGCCATGGCTTGACATGTGACCAAATGGTCACCTATTGTCCGTATGTGGACGCGATCTTCAAGGCCCTCGGCGATCCGACCCGGCGCGCATTGCTCGATGCGCTGCGGGAGCGGGACGGACAGACACTGACAGAGCTTGAGTCCGGTTTGGGCATGACGCGCTTCGGGGTGATGAAACACCTCGGCGTGCTGGAGAATGCGAACCTCGTGGTGACCCGGAAAGCCGGGCGCTTCAAATATCACTACATCAACGCCGCCCCGATCCAGGAGGTGGCGGACCGCTGGATCGCGCCTTACGCCAAACCGCTGGCGCGGTTCGCGCTCGACCTGAAACGCCAACTGGAGTCACCAATGGCCGACAGACCCGCCTTCGTTCTCGTGACCTATATCCGCACCACGCCCGACGCGCTGTGGGACGCGATCGTCAACCCGGAGATGACGCGCCAGTACTATTACGGCTCGCGGGTGCAGCCCGAACTGTCGGTGGGCGGGCGGTTTGCCTATTTCGCGCCGGACGGCAATCTCAACCTCGATGGCGAGGTCATCGAGATCGAGCCGCCCCGGAAGCTGGTCACCACCTTCAAGGCGATGTGGGCGCCGGACGGCGAGCCGACGCGCGTGATGTACGAAATCGAATCCATGGGGGAGACCTGCAAGCTCACCCTCACCCACTTCGATGCGGCCAAATCAAAGGCCGGTGTCGAGGAAGGCTGGCCGATTGTCCTCGCCGGCCTCAAGACCTTGCTGGAAACCGGCAAGCCACTGGCCGTTCCGAGCCAGATGTAGCAACCACGAACAGGGAGACTGAAAAATGGCCAAATACATTCTCGCCTACCACGGCGGCGGCATGCCTGATGGCCCCGAAGAGGGCGCGAAGGTCATGGCGGCGTGGAACGACTGGTATGCCAAGATCGGCGACAAGCTGGCCGATGGCGGCGCTGCTCTCGGCAAGTCGATGACGGTCAACAGCAATGGCAGCGTGACCACTGGTGGCGGCGCCAATCCGCTCAGCGGCTATACGGTGGTCAATGCCGACAGCCACGATGCGGCCAATGCCATCGCCAAGGGCAGCCCGATCCTGGCCGCCGGTGGCAGTGTCGAAGTCTGCGAATTGCTCGACATGTAGAATGCAGCGCCCGGCCAATGGCCGGGCGCCTTCGTCATTCGGCTGCAGCCGCGTCCAGATCGAGGAAGCCGCCGGACTGGCGTTCCCAGAGATGGGCGTAGTGCCCACCGGAAGCCAGCAGTTGGGCGTGGGAGCCCTCCTCGACGATCCTGCCCTGCTCGAGCACCACCAGGCGGTCCATGGCCGCGATGGTGGAGAGGCGGTGAGCGATGGCGATCACCGTCTTGCCCTGCATCAGGCTGGTCAACTGCTCCTGAATGGCCGCCTCGACCTCGGAATCGAGGGCCGAGGTGGCCTCATCGAGCACCAGCAGCGGGGCGTTCTTGAGCAGCACGCGGGCAATGGCGACGCGCTGACGCTGCCCACCCGAGAGCTTGACGCCCCGCTCGCCGACATGGGCGTCGTAGCCCCTGTTGCCCTTGGGATCGACCAGACCCATGATCACGTCATGCACCTTGGCCTGTGCGGCGGCCTGCATCATCTCCTCGTCGGTCGCCGACTGGCGGCCATATTTGAGGTTCTCGCGGACCGAGCGGTGCAACAGGGACGTATCCTGGCTGACCAGGCCAATGGCGGCGCGCACGCTTTCCTGCGTGACATCGCGGACATCCTGACCATCGATGCGGATGGAGCCGTCCTGCACGTCGAACATGCGCAGGGCCAGGTTCACCAGCGTCGACTTGCCCGAGCCGGATCGTCCGACAAGGCCGATCTTCTCTCCTGGGGCGACCCTGAGGTTGAAGGCGTCGATGACGCTCCCCTCCTTGCCGCGCCAGTAGTTGAAGCTGACATTGTCGTAGCTCAGCTCACCCTTGCTGACGTCGAGGGGCTTGGCCTCCGGCTTGTCGAGCATGGTCAGCGGCTGGGCGATGGTGTCCATCGAGTCCCTGATATTGCCGACCTGGCGGAAGATGTTGGAGCCGATTTCGAGGATCCAGCCGCTCATGTTCATGATCTGCAAGGCGAACGGAATGGCCGTGGCCACGGCGGCTGCCGACAACGCGCCCTGGTTCCATCCGGTCAGCGCGATCCAGGTGACCGAGACCACCAGGCCGGCATTGAGCATGAACAGGATCGACCACATGTAGGTGAACACCCGCATCAGCTTGCGGAAGCTGGCGGCGTGGTCGTTGATCGAGTCCGCTACGTAGAGGTCTTCGTGCTCGCCGGTCGAGAAGGTCTTGATCGTCTGGATGTTGGTGTAGCTGTCCACGATCCGGCCGGTCATCACCGATTTGGATTCCGAGAGCTCCTCGGAATGGCGGGCGATGAGCGGCATGGTGATGGTGAAGAGGATGGCATAGAGCAGCAGCCATACCCCGATCGGCACCAGCAGCACCGGATCGAGCTGGGCCAGCACGATGATGGCCACGACGACGAAGACCAGCGCATACCAGGCAGCGTCGATGGTGAGGTTCACCCCGATTTCGATGGCTTCGCCAGCCTGGATGATCTTGTTGGCGACGCGGCCGGCAAAGTCGTTCTGGAAGAAGGTCCAGCTCTGGCGAATGACATGCCAGTGGCTCTGCCAGCGCACGAGATCGACCAGGTTGGGGACGATGCCGTGGTTGCGGATGAGCGTGTCGAGCAGGAAGGTCAGCGGACGCACCAGCACGACGACGACAATCATCCAGAGAAATGTCTGGCCGTGGAGGTCGAAGATTTCGCCGGGATTGGTAGTGGCCAGCATGCCGACCACAATGCCGACAAAGACCGGCATCAGCGCATCGGCAATGGAGCCGATGGACACGAGCACGATGCGGATGATGAAGGCCGCACGGAACTGGCCGATGAAATAGCTGACGAAAGGACGGAGCCCCATGGGTGGCTGCCGGACTTTGGCGAGCGCAGTGGGCGAATAGAGATGATCGAAAAAGTCGATGACGCGGTTGAACATTGTGAGCTCGTTATTTTGAGCCGCGCCTGACGGAGTTTCTGGCTCAGGTCAGGTTCGGTATCGGTCCATGGGTTTGCGACGTTGGCTCAGTGCCCCGGGATTGGTTGCGGGGCCCGCGCTCGCGGTAATGACCGTTCCGATATTGTCACCCATCTGGGTTCTCCTTGGTTGGTTAGCTCTGCTTCTTCACCTCTCCCCAGGGGAGAGGTAAGATTACTGCGCCGCTTCTTCCGGCTGGTCGGCGTCGAGGAAGCCGCCGGACTGGCGGTGCCAAAGCTGGCTGTAGATGCCGCCGGTATCGACGAGCTGGGCATGGGTGCCCGTTTCGACGACGCGGCCCTGATCGAGCACCACCAGCCGGTCCATCATGGCGATGGTGGAGAGGCGATGGGCGATGGCGATCACGGTCTTGCCCCGCATCAGCAGTTGCAACTGGCTCTGGATGGCTGCCTCGACCTCGGAATCCAGCGCCGACGTGGCTTCGTCGAGCACCAGGATCGGGGCGTTCTTGAGCAGCACGCGGGCAATGGCGACGCGCTGACGCTGGCCGCCGCTGAGCTTGACGCCGCGCTCGCCCACATGGGCGTCAAAGCCCTTGCGGCCCTTGGGGTCGGCCAGGCTGCCGATGAAGGCAGTGGCCTCGGCCAATTCGGCGGCCTCCAGCATCATCGCCTCGGTCGCGTCGGGGCGGCCATAGAGGATGTTCTCGCGCACCGAGCGATGCAGCAGGGACGTGTCCTGTGTCACCACGCCGATATTGGCGCGCAAGCTATCCTGAGTGACCTTGGCGATGTCGTGCCCGTCGATCAGGATGCGGCCATCGGCGCGGTCGTAGAAGCGCAGCAGCAGGTTGACGATGGTCGACTTGCCGGCGCCGGAGCGGCCGACCAGGCCGATCTTCTCGCCCGGGCGGATATGCAGGTTGAGGTCGTCGATCACGCCGGACTTCTTGCCGTAGTGGAACGAGACATTCTCGAACTTGATGTCGCCCTTGACCGTGCCGATCGGCTCGGCGCCCTTCTCGTCGGACACCACGCGCGGCAGCGAGATGGACGAGATGCCGTCCTTGACCGTGCCGATATTCTCGAACAGCGACGACATTTCCCACATGACCCACTGGCTCATGCCCTGGAAGCGCATGACGAGGCCCAGCGAGACCGCAAGCGCGCCGGGGCTCATCAGCCCCTGCATCCACAGCCAGATGCCGGTGGCGCCCACCGCGAAGAGCAGCAGCGCATTGGACCACAGCACCAGCATGTTGAGCACGGTGAACAGGCGCATCTGCCGGTAGACGGTGTGGAGGAACTCGTCCATCGCCTCCTTGGCGTAGGTCTCCTCGCGATTGGAATGGCTGAAGAGCTTGACCGTGGCGATGTTGGTGTAGCTGTCGACGATGCGACCGGTCATCATCGAGCGGGCATCGGCCTGCGCCTGGGAAATCTTGCCCATGCGCGGGATGAAATAGACCATCATCGAGACGTAAGCGGCCAGCCACACCAGGAACGGAATGGCCAAACGCCAGTCAGCAGCCGCCGCCAGGATCACCGCGCCGGTGAAATAGACGACCACATAGACCAGCATGTCGAGCAGCTTCATGACCACTTCGCGCACGGCGAGCGAGGTCTGCATCAGCTTGGCGCCGATGCGGCCGG
>CBIHQV010000054.1:0-20173 GCA_966212275.1 uncultured Devosia sp. | reverse complement strand
CCTCGGGTCAAGCCCGAGGGTGACGATCGAGTTTGTGGGGGCCGCGGCGCTCCCGCCTGACTACAAACTCGCCAACACCCCGGGCACCAGCAGCGGCAGATCCTCGCTGATCAGCCCAGGCCCACCGAACCTGTTGGCCGCCTCGGCGTGAAGCCAAACGGCCGCGCAGGCGGCTTCCCAGCCCTCCATACCCTGCCCCATCAGCCCGGCCACCATGCCGGCCAGCACGTCGCCGGAACCGGCCGTGCCGAGCCAGGCGGGAGCGTTGGCGTTGATGGCAGCCCGGCCGTCCGGGCTGGCAATGACGGTGTCGCTGCCCTTGAGGATGAGAATCGCGCCTGAATGAGCCGCCGCGGCGCGGGCCTGCTCCAGCTTGCCGCCGGGCACGTCGCCGAAGAGGCGCTGGAACTCGCCTTCATGCGGGGTCATCACCACGGGCCGGTCGCTAGCCTTGATGGCAGAGAAGAGCGCATCGCCGCTGCCGGCAAAGCTGGTGAGCGCGTCGGCGTCGAGGACAGTTGCCGCGCCGGAAGCCAGCACCGCCAGGACGCTGGCGCGGGTCTGCTCGCCGACACCAGCAGCCGGACCGATGACGACCGCGTTCATACGCTTGTCGGACAGCAGCTCAGCCAGCGCAGACGTGCCCTCGACCGGC
The DNA here is from genome assembly GCA_966212275.1 of uncultured Devosia sp. GTDB lineage: Bacteria > Pseudomonadota > Alphaproteobacteria > Rhizobiales > Devosiaceae > Devosia. The sequence goes on along the minus strand of CBIHQV010000054.1, from coordinate 19,518 downwards.
TTGAGCATGACGGCGGTGACGTGGGCGGCGTGGACCAGCAATGCCGCTTCCGACCCGGCCAGCGAGACCACCCCGGCCCCGACGCGGAAGGCGCCCATAGCCGAGAGACGCGCCGCGCCCGTCTGCAGCGGCCCGCCGGAAACGACGACGACATGGCCGCGATGGAACTTGTTGCCGGCATTATCAGCCTGGGGAATCGACCAGAGGTTGGGCGTGTTCTGCCAGGCGCTGGCGGCGATGGGCTCCAGCACCGATTCCGGAATGCCGATTTCGGCCAGCACCACCTCGCCGCAGCGGTCGCGACCCGGTTGCAGCAGGTGTCCGGGCTTGAGGCGGAAGAAGGTAACCGTCATGTCGGCGATCATGGCCGCGCCGCGCACCACGCCAGTCGCGCCATCGATGCCACTGGGCATGTCGATGCTGACCACGGGACGGGTGCTGGCATTGACGGCCTCGATGATCGCGGCGAAATCGCCCTCGACGTCGCGATCGAGCCCTGCCCCCAGCAGCGCATCGACGATGAGGTCGGCGCCGTCGATATCGGAGGCGCGGGGCGCCTCCACCCGGCCGGTCCATTGCTGGGCCACGGCCGCCGCGTCGCCCTTGAGCGCCTCGCGCTCGCCGATGAGGCGAAGCTGCACCGGCCAGCCCTTCTGCTTGAGCAGCCGGGCGACGACGAAGCCATCACCGCCATTATTGCCGGGGCCGCACAGCACCAGCACCGAGCGCTGGTAATAGCGTTCCATGATGGCTTCGGCGACGGCCTTGCCGGCGGCCTCCATGAGCTTCAGCGACTTGACGCCGGACTGCACGGCCAGGCGATCTGCCTCGCCCATCTGGCGCGGCGTCAGCAGGATATCGGCGGGAGCGGTGGTCATGGGGTGGTCTCGATGGCCAGAAGCGTAGACTGCTTGTAACGCGGTTTGCCCACAACCGCGATGTCATCCCGGCCTTGAGCCGGGATCCATCCTGGGATGTCTGTTCGGCCACCTTGCGGCTGCGGCGATATCTCGGGATGGGCCCCGGCTCAAGGCCGGGGTGACACCTGTGGGTGGGGTGTGTCAGGTGCCACACACAAACAAAAAGCCGCCCATTTCTGGGCGGCTTTCAAACTGCTCGTCAGAACACCTTAGTGGTGGTGCTCTTCCGGAACCTCGTCCTCGTCGGCCTGGATCAGCTTGGCCAGTTCGGCGCGGGTCATCTTCTTGTCGGTGATGTCGCCCTTGTCGGCGACGAAATCGACGACCTTGTTCTCGAACACAGGAGCGCGGAGGCCGGCGAGGGCCTGCGGGTTCTTGCGGTAGTAGTCGTAGACCTGCTGTTCCTGGCCGGGGAAGCGGCGCACTTCGGCGATCAGCGCCTGCTGGTGCTCTTCCTCGGTGACGTTCACATCGTTCTGGTTGCCGATCTCGGCGACCACAAGGCCCAGGCGCACGCGGCGCTCGGCAATCTTGCGGTACTGCTCGCGGGCGGCTTCCTCGGTCGTGCCTTCGTCTTCGAAGGAGCGGCCGTGGCTCTGCACTTCATGCTCGACGCGCTGCCAGATGGTGTTGAACTCGGCGTCGACCAACTGGGCCGGGACGTCGAACTTGTGGCCATCGTCCAGGGCGTCCAGGATCTGGCGCTTCAGGTGCTGGCGGCTCATCGAGGCGAGTGCGGCTTCCATCTGCGTCTTGACGGCGGCGCGCATGGCGTCGACGTTTTCGACGCCGAGGCGCTTGGCGAAGTCGTCGTCCAGGTCACCCTGGTTCGGGCCATCGACATGGAGCACGGTTACTTCAAACTGGGCCTTCTTGCCGGCCAGTTCGTCGCTCTGGTAGTCCTTAGGGAAGGTGACCTCGATCTCGCGGGTCTCGCCCTTCTTCATGCCGACGAGCTGCTCTTCGAAGCCCGGGATGAACTCGCCCGAACCAACGGTCAGGTGCGCATGGTCGGAGGTGCCGCCTTCGAAGGGCTTGCCCTTGATCTTGCCGACGAACGACAGGCCGAGGCGATCGCCGGTCTCGACGACGCCTTCGTCACCCTTGTCGGTGTAGCCACGGTTCTGGGCGAACACGCGGTTTACTTCAGCGGTGACTTCCTCGTCAGTGATGTCAATGACGGGCTTGTTGAGCTTGATGCCTTCGAGCTTCATCAGCGCGACGGGCGGCAGCACTTCATATTCGACTTCGAATGCCAGATCGGCCTTGCCGTCGAGCACGTCATTGATGACGGCCTGATCGTCGGGCAGATCGACCTTGGGCTGGGCGGCGGCGCGTTCCTTGCGGCCATCCAGGGTCTCGGACACGGTCGAATTGATCGCGTCGGTCATGACTTCGGACATTGCCGAGCGGCCGAACATCTTCTTGATGTGGGCCAGCGGCACCTTGCCGGGACGGAAGCCCTTGATGTTGGCCTGGCCACGGAGCTCTTCGAGCTTGTCGCCAAGACGCGTGTTGAGGTCGGCGGCCGGAATGGTGACGCTCAGCTTGCGCTTCAGGCCTTCATTGAGGGTTTCGGTAACCTGCATTCGGTTTTGTCCCGTATCGTTTTCATGAGGGCCAAGGGAACTAATGTGGTGCGGGTGAGAGGACTCGAACCTCCACGCCTTGCGGCGCTGGAACCTAAATCCAGTGCGTCTACCAATTCCGCCACACCCGCAAGGGTACCCGCTGGCCGGGTTGGCGTTGCATCTATATGAAGATGGAAAGCCCGTCAAAGCCTAGAGTGGCGTTTTGGCCGGGATTGAGAACACCGCACTAATCAGCCCCTGCTCCACCACGAACATCACCGCCGTTTCGAACGGCTCGGGCCCCAGGCCGTGGATCAGTTCGTGGTCGATGACCTTGTTGCCGATGACCATGCGATTGAGCAGTTCCGCGCGCAGGCCGGCATGCACGAAGCGCTGGCTGGCGTAGAATTCGCCATAGGCCGCCTTGCCGTCGAGCATCAGCGTCATGTCCGGCAGCCGGAAACTGCGGATATTATCGGCAAAGACGGCGAGGAAACGCGGCAGGTCGCGCTGGTTATAGGCGTCAAACTGCTGTTCGACGCATTGCACTGGCGTCATAAGCGCCATTGTTGGCCTCCTACCGTCCGCTTCGACTGGACGACTGCACAAACTTTGTGCAAGCTGATCATGTTTTGAACAATAGCTGCCTACCGAGCGGTGTCAGCCGCATGAGGATATTGCAGTAAGTCTTTCGTCGAACAAGGGTTTTTTGGCCGATAGCGCCGTGGCACAGGCCGTGCATACGGGGTTGCGGTATCCGCCGCATGCGGCACGTGGAGGCTCAAATGAAAAAGATCGAGGCTATCGTAAAGCCGTTCAAGCTGGACGAGGTCAAAGAGGCGCTTCAGGAGGTCGGGCTGCAAGGCATCACCGTGACCGAGGCCAAGGGCTTTGGGCGCCAGAAGGGCCATACCGAACTCTATCGCGGCGCCGAATATGTCGTCGACTTCCTGCCCAAGGTGAAGGTGGAAGTCGTGTGCCCCGACGAGCTGGCCGAGAAGGCGATCGAAGCGATCCGCAACGCGGCGCAAACAGGTCGCATTGGCGACGGCAAGATCTTCGTCTACTCGATCGAGCAGGCCATTCGAATCCGTACCGGAGAATTCGGCGACGACGCGCTCTAGGGACCGCGAGGCCCTTGGCGCGACCCGCCGTGACGTAATAACAAGCATTCCGATTTAGACAGGGGAAGACCTAATGACCACCGGAGCTGACCTCCTCAAGCGCATCAAAGACGAGAACATCAAGTACGTCGACCTGCGCTTCACCGACCCGCGCGGCAAGCTGCAGCACGTCACGCTTGACGTCTCGATCGTCGATGAAGACCTGTTCGAAGAAGGCACCATGTTCGACGGTTCCTCGATCGGTGGCTGGAAGGCCATCAACGAGTCCGACATGGTGCTGATGCCCGATCCCAATTCGCACTACATGGACCCCTTCTTCGGCGCGTCCACCCTGGTGGTGAACTGCGATATTCTCGAGCCGCTGACCTACCAGCCTTATAGCCGCGATCCGCGCACCACGGCCAAGAAGGCCGAGGCCTACCTCAAGTCCACCGGTATCGGCGACGCCGTCGTGTTCGGCGCCGAGCCGGAATTCTTCCTGTTCGACGACGTGAAGTACTCCAACACCCCGTTCAAGGTGGGTTTTGAAGTCGATCACCCGGAACTGCCGTCCAACAACGACACCGCCTATGAAGCCGGCAATACCGGCCACCATATCGGTCTCAAGAAGGGCTATTTCCCGGTTCCGCCGCTGGACAGCGCGCAGGACATCCGCGGCGAAATGCTGGCTGCCATGGCCGAAATGGGCGTCGTGGTCGAAAAGCACCACCACGAAGTTGCCTCGGCCCAGCACGAACTCGGCATCAAGTTTGCGCCGATGATCAAGGCTGCCGATGACGTGCAGATCTACAAGTATGTCATCCACCAGGTTGCCAATGCCTACGGCAAGACCGTGACCTTCATGCCCAAGCCCATCTATGGCGATAACGGCTCGGGCATGCACTGCCACCAGTCGATCTGGAAGGACGGCAAGCCGCTGTTCGCCGGTGACCAGTATGCCGGCCTGTCGATGGACGCGCTGTATTACATCGGCGGTATCATCAAGCACGCCAAGGCGATCAACGCCTTCACCAACCCGACCACCAACAGCTACAAGCGTCTGGTGCCCGGCTTCGAAGCTCCCGTGCTGCTGGCCTATTCGGCCCGCAACCGCTCGGCTTCCTGCCGTATCCCCTTCGGCCAGTCGCCGAAGGCCAAGCGCGTGGAAGTCCGCTTCCCCGATCCGCTGGCGAACCCGTATCTCGGTTTCTCGGCCATGCTGATGGCCGGACTCGACGGCATCAAGAACAAGATCCACCCCGGCGACCCGATGGACAAGGATCTGTACGAACTGCCGCGCCAGGAACTGCTGCAAATCCCGACCGTGTGCGGATCGCTGCGTGAGGCGCTGGAAGCCCTGGACAAGGACCGCGACTTCCTCAAGGCCGGCGGCGTGTTCGAGGACGACCAGATCGACAGCTATATCGAGCTGAAGATGACGGAAGTGATCAAGTTCGAGCACACCCCGCATCCGGTCGAATACGAGATGTACTACTCGGCCTAAGCCTGAGTTTTGCGCTATACGAAAGGGCCCTGCGGGGCCCTTTCTCATTTGAGCGGAGCATGGCCGGACGCTGGCGCGAAACGTCGCCCACCGAACTCGCCGGCTGGCTGGCGTCAGTGCCGGTCCCCTGGGCCTTTGCCGGCGGTTGGGGGCTCGATCTGTGGGCCGGCATCAGCAGCCGACCGCATTCCGATATCGAGATCAGCTGCCTGCGCGCCGACCTGCCGGCACTGACCGCCGCCCTGCCCGGCTTCGAGATCGCCGTGGCGCAGAACAAGCAGCTATCGCCCTGGCGTCCCGATGCCCCGCCGCAACCACCCTTCAGCCTCTGGCTGCGACGCCACGGGGAAACGCTCTGGGACTTCGAGATCGTGGCCGAGGCGCATGGCAGCGACTCCTGGCTCTATCGCCGCGGCGAGCGGATCGCGCTGCCGCTCGACCGGGCCTTCCGCGATATCCCCGACGGCCGGCGCGTGATCGCACCCGAGATACAGCTCCTCTACAAATGCAAAGCGCCGCGCGACAAGGATATCGCCGACCTGCAGGGCTTCTGGCCACTGCTGGAGCCGGACGCGCGTGACTGGTTGCGCGCGGCTGCGACGACGGCCCATCCCGAGGCAATGCCGACGCTCGAGGCGATGGATCAGGCGCCGCCGCCCTAATCCGCCAGATATTCCCGAATCATCAGCCGGGCCCGGCGCAGGCGAGCCTTGGTTGCCTCCCGGGTCAGCCCGACATGCGCGGCGATTTCGCCGATGCTGAATTCCTCGATGTCGCGCAGCAGCAGGACCGTGCGGTAATGAGCCGGCAGCGACTGGATGGCGGAGGCGAGGTCGAAGCGCAATTCGGCCTCCGGCCGCTGCGATAGTTCGAGGCTGTCGGCGAGCCCGTCGAGTGGCTGGCCAGCGAACCGAACGGATCGGGCCAGCCGATAGCATTGGCGTTTGACCATCACGAAGAGCCAGCCGACATAGGCTGCCGGCGAGCGCAGCCCGGCAATGTGCCGCGCTATGGTCGCCATCGCCTCTTGCACGGCGTCGTCGACGTCCTCGAGGCGGCAGGCGCGTCGCGCATAGCGGCGGATGTCGGGCTGGCTGGCGCGCAGGAGCGCCGTGATCGCCCCGTGATCACCCGCTTGCGCAAGGCCAATCAGCTCAGCGGAAACGGCCCCCTGCACCCCCATCGCGCCTTACTCCTTGAGCCGCCGCCCGACCGTCGCGCAGGCCGGGCACCAGCCGACGACGCCGGTGACGGCAAGCATGGCACCAGCCGCCGCAAGACCATAGCCGACTGCTCCGCCCATGGTCATGCCAAAGATCACCGTGGCGGCGCCCACGGCGACACGGAGCCACTGCTCCCAGCGATAGAGATTCTTGCGATAAAACATAGCTCTTCCTTGCACAGACCGGGTGAAACGATGTGGCTGCACAGGAAGAGAGGCGCGAACCAGGCAAAACGGTTCGCGCGGACCGAAAGAAATCAGTCGTAGCCGTAGCCGTCGGTTTCTGGCTCATCGGGGTCGTCGATATCGAGGGCCAGAGGCGGCAGCACAGCCATGGCATTTCGCCACGCCCGCGGGGTTTCCAGCATGGTCTCGATGTCGTCGTCGGGATGCGGGTTATCGAAGCGCACGGCAAAGCCGACATCGAATTCGCGCACCACATGGGCGAGGATATGGCCGACGGTCACCGATGCGCCAACCGGCGGATGGGTGTTGGCGGAGATCACGGCACCGGTGGCCGAGTAATCGACGATCAGGCAGGACATGGCGATGCCTGGCTCGACGATCAGCATGGAGCGCGGTTCGGTCGGCATGTAGCGCTTCGCCGCGCGGCGGTCGGCCATGCCGGACTGCCAGGAGCGGCGGCGGAACGCTTCGATCCGCTCGGCAAGTGCGGCCTGCGCCGCACGGGCGCCGTCGAGCTTCACCGCAAATCCGTCTGGTACGTGGCGCGAAATACGCCCGTGCAGCGCGCCGAATGGTCCGAAACTGGCCGAGACGGCCTCGCCGATGGGGCCGATGGCCGGCGCCGAAGCAACGAATTCGGTGGGCGAGATGGCCTGCAACCGGCAGGCCAGGATGTTGACGCCGGGGCGCCGCGCTTCGCCGCCCAAAACATAGCGTCCGGTAACGGTGCTGATATTGTCGATACTGTGGTCTACAGCGGCTGCTGGCATGACGTCACCCAATACAGAGCAAGGACCAGGGCAATGTACATACGGGCCCTGAAGACCATGGCCACAAAGGGGCAGCAGATTCTCTCTATTTATGTAAGCAAAACTTCACCTTACGGCGCAGGATTTTCTTCAGATGTTGCGCCGGGCGGGGCCATCAGGATTTCGAGCTGGCTCAGCTCCTGAGGCTGGATGAACTGCAGGGCAAAACCGACATCGAGATAGCGGACGACGCGGCCGACCAGTTTGCCGACGGCCATCGGCGTGCCAAGTCCGGGGGTGACTTCGGCCGACACGGCAATGCCGGATTGCGACACGTCGATGACGAAGCACGGCATCTGCGTGCCATCGGCCAGCGTCAGGATGGTGCGCGGATCGCGCGGCAGGATGCGCTTGTGCTCGCGCTTATCCGGAACCTGATCGTGAACCTTCTTCTTCTGCCAGATGATCTTGCCGCCAAGCTTGTTGCGCTCGGCATCGCTGAGCGTCAGGCGCATGGCGAAGCCCGCGGGCAGCTTGCGGCAGATCTTGCCGCGCAGGATGCCGAAGTCGTCGAAATGGGCGGAGATGGTCTCGCCTTCCTTGCCGATCACCGGCCCGACGATAACGGCTATCCGCGTCGAGATGGAGCACAGGCGGCAGGCATAGACGGCGACCTTGCCGGTGTCGTCCGGACGGCGATCCGGCAGAGCATAACGGCCGGCCGCCGCACCGATGAAACGGACGTCGTGCCAGTCAAAATGCGAGCGTGAGGGCGCACTGTCGCCATCAACGTTCTGAAACATGGGCCCCCCTCCCATTTGTTTCGACCAACCGAGCGTATGGCCCAGTCCTTAAGGACTTATCCTATTGGGGAGGGGCGGCAATGCCTGCGCGCGCCCGTGTTTCGGGCATGGTTATTGGGGCGTTATTGCTGCCTCGGCCTCAACGCCCTCATACCGCCTCGCTGGCCATGGCGGCGAAATGCGGCTCGGGGCTATCGACCTCCTTGAGCCGCCGATTTTCGATGACCAGAAAGCGGTTGCCGAGGCCGCGGACGAAGCTGCGATCATGCGACACCAGGATGCACGTGGCGCCATGGGTGAGGATCTCGTCCTCGAGGCGCTCCTGACCGGGAATATCGACATGGTTGGTTGGCTCGTCGAGCAGGTAGAAATTGGGTTCTAGCAGGCGGATGGCCAGCAAGCCCAGCCGCGCACGCTGGCCGAAGGACAGCTCGGCAATCGGCCGCTCCTGCTTCTCGACAACAAAGCCGGCAGCCGCCAGCAAAGCCTTGCTGCGCTGGTCGCCCTGGTCGAAGCGGCCCGTGATGTAGCCCAGCGGAGATTCCCTCGATGGCAGGAAGCTCATGGCCTGGTCGACATAGCCGGGCACAACCTGCGGGCTGACCCGAATGCCCGGCGCGTCGATACCAGTCATGGCGCGATGCGCGAGGCCAATGAACTGCGACTTGCCGCTGCCGTTGCGGCCGAGGATGACCAGGCGGTCGCCCTGGAAGATATGCAGCTTGTCGATGCGGAAGAGCTTGTCGCCGACGGGGCTGGTGACATCGACATTCTCGATGGCCAGCATGACCCTGGCATTGGCGCCGCTGTTGCCCAGCTTGATCTCGCCGCTGCGCTCCTTGTGCAGAGAGAGCACCGCGCTTTCGATCTTGGCGGCGCGCTCGCGCAGATATTTGGACTTCACCACCAGCAGGTCGCTGCCCGAGTTGATGCCGATATTGGTGAGCTTGGCGGCCTGCTTGCGCAGCCGGCTCACCTCCTTGAGGTCCTTCTCACGCTTCGCCTCGGCCGCTTCGTCGGCCTCGGCCAGCGCCACGCGCGCCTTGCTGTATGGCAGGGCGAAGTAGTGGCTGGCATCGGGCCGCAGGAACAGGGTGCGGTTGGTGGTGGCGTCGAGGAACTGCCTGTCGTGGCTGGCGATGACGACCGGGATGTTCCGCGCGGCCTGGTTGATCCAGTTTTCGAGCTGGAACAGCTTGCCCAGGTCGAGATGGTTGGTGGGCTCGTCCAGCAGCAGCGCATCGGGCTGCAGCACCCAGCAGCGGGCAATCAGGGCAATACGCTGCCAGCCGCCGCTCAATTCGGTCAGCTTGCGGTTACGCATGGCGTCGGGCGTCTCGAACTCGTCGAGCACCACATCGACGCGCCAGCTATCGGTGTCGCGCTCGGCCGTCGGCAGCGCTTCGAGCACGGCATCATAGAGGGTAAGTCCCATGCTGGCCGGCGGCATGTCCTGTTCGACATAGCCGACCGTGAGGCCACGGGAGCGCACGATATCGCCTGAGGTTAGCTCCCCCTGCCCGGCCATCGCGCGCAGCAGCGTGGTCTTGCCGCGGCCATTGCCGGCGACGAGGCCGACGCGGTCGCCGTCGCCGATGACGAAGTTGAGGTTGGAAAAGAGCGTGTCGGTGGCCACGAGGCCGGCGTTGCGGAGGCTGATGGAGCCCATTTTTGTCTCACTGGTGCGGCGCTAAGCGCCAAATGCCGTCAGAAGGCGGCCAGGTGACCGCCACGAAGGGCAAACCAGAATGGAAGAGACAGGAAAGAGCGTCCGTACCAGTACCGGTCAGCCCTGCAGCTTGAGCCACAGGGCGTGAACAGGGCCACGGGAGCGGTGCACGAACAGCAAAGTCATCTGCGCCCTCCCTTGGTTGGTAATGCGGCGTGACCGATCAATAGCCGCGCCCATAGCGGAAATCAATCGCGGCAATCAGAGGAGGTAGAACATGGCGGCGACGATCGCCAGAACCCCGGAACGCGGGGCGGTGAGCTTGGCCAGCCGGTACGCAATACCTGAAAACCCGGCTTGCGGCCAAACACCGAAGACATCCGAGCCGGCAGTGACCTGGTACGCAGAACTATGATCCCGGTCGGCTCGCATACGGCAACTCCAAACAAAAACCGTATGACTAAGGTTTAGCAGCGTGCGTTTAAGAAAGTGCTTTCAAGAAGCAAACGGAACGTAAATGGGACGCACGATCTTGGGACGGGTTTGTATCGAACTAGTGTGCCCCTGCGGTGTCATCCCGCCGGACGCAACTGGGTGCGGTCCTCGATGCGGCCGGTGCAATAGTTGAAATCGAGCAAGTAAACCCAGCCGCCGCGGGTTGCCCGAACTTCGACATGCTTGTCGTTCATGACGTTGAGATAGATGTTGGTATAGCCCCGATCGGCCACGGCCTGCCGGATCTGGTAGTCGCCCATGCAGGTGATGCGCTCGGGGACAAAGTCGGACTTCTCGTCGCCGAAGAAGATACCGAAATTGACCGACTGCGCCTGAACCGGTGCCACAGTGGCGGTGCCGAGCAGCAGCGCCGTAAGAGCGATGACGATGGATTTGGTCAAGACGGGCCTCCTGATCCTGATGCGATCGACCATCATAGCGGCGCGGGGTTGAACCGGAGCGCAACCGCGCGTTCATCTGTCGTTCAGCTTTGTGGACAAAGCCCCAGACGGCAGGTGGTTCCAGCACGGATCGGTGCGCGGCTGGGATATGCTAAAAGGCGGAATCGTCCGATTCGGACGCAAAGACGGGATGCGCATGTCGCAAGCAGAAGACCTTTTCGGTGGAGATGAACCCGAGCGCGCGCTGCCGGAACCGGCACGTCCAGCGCCCAAGGCCAACCCCAGCACGGGCAGCGGCTCGTATTCGGCTGCCGATATTGAGGTGCTGGAAGGGCTTGAGCCGGTTCGCCGGCGGCCTGGCATGTATATCGGCGGCACCGATTCCAATGCGCTGCATCACCTGTTCGCCGAAGTCATCGACAACTCGATGGACGAGGCCATTGCCGGCCACGCCAATCGCATCGAGGTGCATCTGGGCGAAGACGGCTTCATCACCGTCTCCGACAATGGCCGAGGCATCCCGGTCGAGAAGCATCCGAAATTCCCCAATCGCTCGACGCTCGAAATCGTCCACACGGTCCTCCATGCCGGCGGCAAGTTCGATTCCAAGGCCTATGAAACCTCCGGCGGCCTGCATGGCGTGGGCGTTTCGGTGGTCAATGCGCTCAGCGACAGCCTGATCGTGGAAGTCGCGCGCGAGCAGCAACTGCATCGGCTGGCCTTTTCGCGCGGCAAGCCGCTGGGCGAGATCGAAGCCCTCGGCCGCGTGCAGAACCGCCGTGGCACCACCACGCGCTTCCACCCCGATCCGCAGATTTTCGGCGATCACGCGCATTTCTCGGCCGCCCGGCTCTACCGGATGACCCGCGCCAAGGCCTACCTCTTTGCCGGCGTCGAACTGCGCTGGAGCTGCGACGAAAGCCTCGTCACCGAGGACGCGCCGGCCAAGGCGGTGTTCCACTATCCCAATGGCCTCAAGGACTTCATGACGGCGCGCATCGAAGGCGAGACGCGCATCGTCGATGAAATGTTCTCGGGCAACCACGGCAAGCCAGGCACGCATGGCGCCGTCGAATGGGCCATCGCCTGGACGCTGGGCGACGGCGGCGTCTCGTCCTATTGCAACACCGTGCCAACGCCCGATGGCGGCACGCATGAGGCGGGCCTGCGCACAGCGCTGCTTCGCGGCCTCAAAAACTATGCCGAGCTGACCAAGAACAAGGGCGCCGCCATCCTCACCGCCGAGGACATCTTCGCCCATTGCAACGCCATGCTTAGCGTTTTCGTGCGTGAGCCGGAATTCGTTGGCCAGACCAAGGACAAGCTCGCCTCAGGCGAAGCCACGCGCATCGTCGATACCGCCCTGCGCGACGCCTTCGACCACTGGCTGGCGGCATCGCCGAACCAGGCCGGGAAGCTCCTCGACTGGGCGATCGAACGCGCCGAGGAACGGCTGCGCCGCCGCAAGGAAAAGGAAATCGACCGGGCCAGCGCCACGCGCAAGCTGCGCCTGCCCGGCAAGCTGGCCGACTGCACGCAGACCGCGGCGCAGGGCGCCGAGCTCTTCATCGTCGAGGGCGACTCGGCCGGTGGCAGTGCCAAGCAGGCGCGCAATCGCTCCAGCCAGGCCGTGCTGCCGCTGCGCGGCAAGATCCTCAACGTGGCCGGTGCTAGCCGCGAGAAGATGCAGGCCAGCCAGCTCATCTCCGACCTGATCCAGGCGCTGGGCTGCGGCACGCGTGACCGCTATCGCGAAGACGATCTGCGCTACGACAAGATCATCATCATGACCGACGCCGATGTCGACGGCGCTCATATCGCGTCGCTGCTGATCACCTTCTTCTTCCAGGAGATGCCCAAGCTGATCGATGGCGGCCATCTCTACTTGGCCATGCCGCCGCTCTATCGCATCACCCAGGGCGGCAAGACGCTCTATGCCCGCGACGACGCGCACAAGAACGAGTTGCTGGCGACCGAGTTCACCGGCAAAGGCAAGGTCGACATGACCCGCTTCAAGGGCCTGGGCGAAATGCCGTTCGCGCATCTGCGCGAAACGACGATGTCGCCCAAGTCCCGCACCCTGCTGCAGGTCAAGGTGCGCGACGATCTCGACGCCACCCGCATCAGCGTCGACCGACTGATGGGCACCAAGCCCGAGGCACGCTTCGACTTCATCCAGGAGAATGCGGCCTTCGTGACGGATCTGGATATCTGAGCTCCCACCTCTCCCTTCAAAGGGAGCGGTGAGGCCTCGAATAACCCTAACCGCCGCAAATCCGTTGACAGGCAAGGGGTTTGCGCTATGGTCCGCGCCGCTGGAGCATTTCTGGCTAGACGGCTTGTCATCACGACATCACCCGCCCTTGCCAAGGTGCCTCAGGGCCACTCCGCTGCTGCATTCGCGGCATTCCGTTCGGTGGCCAATCCAGTTGTGGACGCGTTCGCGTAACTTGGCTTTTTCCAGTCCACTGCTGAAGACCCCGGCGCACCGTTCGAATGGCTCGAACTGGACAAAAGCCCCGGGCCACAATTTTCGAGTGGAATGACCGAACTTGACTGATGATTTTTCCGGGCTTGGCCTATCACCCAAAGTAACCGATGCGGTTACTGCCGCAGGCTACAGCAAGCCAACCGAAATTCAGGCGCAGGCTATCCCCCACCTTCTGCAGAAGAAGGACCTGATCGGCATTGCCCAGACCGGCACCGGCAAGACGGCATCGTTCGTGCTGCCGATGCTGACGCTGCTGGAAAACGGCCGCGCCCGCGCCCGCATGCCCCGCACGCTCATTCTGGAACCGACGCGCGAACTCGCGGCGCAGGTTTCCGAGAACTTCGAGAAATACGGCAAGAACCACCGGCTGACGATGGCGCTGATCATCGGCGGCGTCTCGTTTGAATACCAGAACAATAAGCTCGACCCCGGTGTGGACGTGCTGATCGCCACTCAGGGCCGCCTGCTCGACCAGCTCGACCGCGGCAAGATCATGCGGAACGGCGTCGAGATCCTCGACATCGACGAGGCCGACCGTATGCTCGACATGGGCTTTATCGACGATATCGAGAAGATCTGTTCGCGCCTGCCGCCGCGCCGGCAGACCATGCTGTTCTCGGCAACGATGGACGCGCAGATCGAACGCCTCACCAAGAAGTTCCTCAAGGACCCGGTGCATGTGCAGGTGTCGCGCGCAGCTTCGACGGCTGACACGATCGACCAGAAGCTGGTTAAGGTCGGCTCCAAGCCCGAGGACAAGCGCGCCTCGCTGCGCGACCTCGTGCGCGCCGCCGATGGGCTGACCAATGCGATCATCTTCTGCAACCGCAAGCGCGACGTGGCGACCCTCGCCCGCTCGCTGGAGCGCCACGGCTTCTCCGCCGGGGGCCTCCATGGCGACATGGACCAGAAGAGCCGCACCGAGACCCTCGATGCCTTCAAGAACAACCGTCTGACCCTGCTGGTGGCCAGCGACGTGGCGGCGCGCGGGCTCGATATCCCGGCGGTGAGCCACGTGTTCAATTTCGACGTGCCCGTGCATGCCGAAGATTATGTCCACCGCATTGGCCGCACCGGCCGCGCCGGGCGCCTGGGCGTTGCCTATACGCTGGTGGCGCCAGCAGATGGCAAGCATCTGGACGCCATTCTCAAGTTGATCCAGAAGCCGATCGACTATCTGGAGACGAGCAGCAGGCCGGCTCAGGCCGCCCCTGCCGCCGAAGCTGGCGAAGAGCGCCCTGCCCGCCCCGCCCGTTCGCGTCGTGGCGGCCCGCGCACCCGCGCAGAAGCCGAAGCGGTCGTCGAGGCCGCACCGGCACCTGCTGCTGAAGCCGAGGCACCCAAGCCGGTCGCCGAGAAGCCGGCACCGGCCAGAACGGGCCGGACCCGGGCCGAGGCGGAAGCCGCGGCGGCTCAATCGCCGGCGGCCGAACGCGGCAATCGGCGTCCGTCGCGCGGTCGTGGCCGGCAGCGTCCGGAGGCCGAAGCGGCCGAATCGGACCAGGGCGATAGCAGCTCGCCTTTTGGCAATGACGGTCCCATTCCGGCATTTTTGCTGCGCCCGACGCGTGCCGTTAGCTGAGTGAACGCTATTTGACTGTGCATGCCGCATTTTTATTGCGCGCGTGTAGTTGTGTTCATTAGCGCCGGGGCGGTATTTATCAGTGCTGACTCGGTCGTGGGGCCACGAATAGGGCTGGGTCGGCGCAACGACGCGCGAGGGAAGCAGTGTCCGAACAGGAATTCAAACGCGCGCTCGGTTACGCGAACTCTGCATTTGACCTGCTCAAGCGCAGCGGAATTCCGCCCTATCCCCAATTCTATGAGCTGCTCTACACCTATTCGACCGGCGTCAACCCGACGCTGAACAATCGAATCAACGCCATTTTCCGCAACGGCGAGTCGCCGTCCACGAGCCTGGCCGAGACGCTCTACAACGAGTTCCTCAAGTCCGACGTCAACGACCGCATGTCCAACGTCTCCGAGCGCATGCATGCGCGCATCGAGGCGGTGTATGAGGCGATCGACACGGCGATGACCACGGCGAATGCCTATTCTGGCTCGCTGCAGTCAGCCAGCGGCGACCTCGAGCGCGAAATCTCTGTTTCGGCGATGAAGGAACTGGCCGACCGGCTGCTGTCGGAAACCCGGCGCATGCAGGAAACCAATCGCGCGCTCGAGCAGAAGCTCGAGGCCTCGCGTGACGACATCGCCTCGCTGCAGCGCGACCTCGACGACGTCCGGCGCGAGTCGCTGCTCGATCCACTCACCAAGATCGCCAATCGCAAGAGCTTCGACGAAGGCATGGACACGGCGATCGCCGAGGCCAGCCAAGGCAACGGGCCGCTGTGCCTGATGATCATCGACATCGACCACTTCAAGAACTTCAACGACACCTATGGCCACCAGACCGGCGACCAGGTGCTGCGTTTAGTGGCGATGACGCTGAAGTCCAACATCAAGGGCAAGGACCTGGCGGCCCGCTATGGTGGCGAGGAATTCGTCGCCATCCTGCCTTCCACCGATATGGAAGGCGCAGTGATCGTAGCGGAGAATATCCGCCGGGCGATTCAGGCCAAGGAATTGCTCAAGCGCTCGACCAACGAAAAGCTGGGCCGTATCACGGCCTCGTTCGGCGTCGCCGCCTATCGGCAGGGCGATACGCCCGCCATGCTGATCGAACGGGCCGACCGCTGCCTCTACGCCGCCAAGCATGCCGGCCGCAATCGCGTGATCAGCGAGAGCGAGCTGCTGGCCATGCAGGCCGCCGCCGAGGCCCAGGGCGTCTCCGCCGCTTAGGCTGGCTGCAGCTCCACACCCAAACCCGCCAGCATGTCCCAATAGGCCGGATAGGTCTTGCCGGTGCATCCCGGATCGAGAATGACGATGCCTGGAAGGCGCAGGCCCGCCAGCGCAAAGCTCATGGCAATGCGATGATCGTGATAGGTCTCGATCTTGATGCGGCTGTTGCGGCCCGCCAGCTTGGAGGCGAGGCCCGGGTCCGACGCGACCAGCAGGTCGTCGCCCTCTTCGGTGGCCAGCCCCGGCAGAATGCGGTTGAGCTCGTTGGACAACGCCCGGATGCGGTCGGTTTCCTTGACGCGCAGGTTGGCGATGCCGACGAAGCGGACCGGCTGATTGTTGAACGCGGCCAGCACGGCAATGGTGGGCACCGCGTCCTGCATCTGCGAGCCGTCGATCACGGCCGGCATATTGGGGAACTGGGCGATGACGGCCTGCGCGGCGGCGTCGGGCTGGGTAAAGGCATCGGCGGCGACCCCGAGGTCGATGCGTCCGCCAGTCAGCACTTCAATGCCCCAGAGGTAGGTGGCGGCCGAGGCGTCCGGCTCCACCAGCAGGTCGGTGGCTGTGTAGCCCGTGGGCTGCACCAGCCAGGTGCCAGCATCGAGTTGCTCCACCGAGGCGCCAAAGCTGCGCATGGCCGCGAGCGTCAGATCGACATAGCCGCGAGCACCGATATCCTTGCCTGATAGGGCTACGGTGATGGGGCCCTCGCCCAAGGGCGCGGCCATCAGCAGGGCAGAAACGTATTGGCTCGAAAGGCCGGCATCGATCTCGACGCGGCCGGAGCCGAAATTGCCGCGACCGCGAACGGTAACCGGCGGGCAGCCAGTGGGGCTAGAGGCGTCGATGCCCAGCGATTGCAGCGCGGTCACCAGCGGGCCGATGGGCCGCAGGCGCATCTCCTCGTCACCATCGACGACGACTTCGCCATCGACGGTCGCCACGGCGGCCGCGAGGAAGCGCGTGGCCGTGCCGGCATTGCCGAGGAACAGCGGGCCGTCCGGCTGCTGCAGGCGGCCGGTGCTGGTGACAACGAAGCTGGTCGCGTCCGGCTCCTCCACGATCACGCCCATCTGCCGCAGGGCCGCGGCCATCAGCACCGTGTCCTTGCTCTTGAGCGCACCAGTCAGCCTGCTGGTGCCGTTGGCCATGGCGGCCAGCAGCAGAGCGCGATTGGTGATCGACTTGGAGCCCGGCGGCGAAACGCGGCCGATGAGCGGACGATTGGGGGGAACGATAGTGAGGGCCGCAGGCAGGGCGGTCATGAGGCGTACTCAAAGGCTGGAGCCGAAATGCCTCTGCCTGTTAGGCTAAATGGCCTACTTGCGCAACCGGCCGTCAGGCCGTCGCCCGGGCCTCGGCGATAGCCTTGAGATCGGCCGGCTTGAGCGTGACGCTTTCGCCGCAGCCGCATTCGCCGGTCTGGTTGGGATTCTTGAAGGTGAAGCCCGAGCTCATCTTGGCGGTCTCGAAATCCATCACCGTACCCAACAGGTACATCGTCGCCTTCGGATCGATCCAGACATTGACGCCCTTGTCGGTCACATGGTCGTCGCCCTTCACCGGCTCGGCCACATAATCCATCGTATAGGCGACACCAGCACAGCCGGCATTCTTGATGCCGACGCGCAGGCCGATGACCGGCTTGTCGGAATCTTCGATGATCTCGTTGATGCGCTCGGCAGCGGCATCGGTCAGCGACATGATCTTGAAGGCCATCGGCAACTTTCTATCGGCGTTTCACGATATATAGGACGAAACGCGTCAGATTACCACCAGTTCAGCGCGACCTGGGCTTCCTCGCTCATGCGTGAAGCATCCCAGGGCGGATCGAACACCATGTTGACCGTGACGTCCTGCACGCCTTCTACGCCGCGGGCAGCATTCTCCACCCAGCCGGGCATTTCGCCGGCCACCGGGCAGCCGGGCGCGGTCAGCGTCATGTCAATGGTGAGCTTGCGATCGTCATCGAGATCGACCTTGTAGATCAGGCCTAGCTCATAGATATCGACCGGAATTTCCGGGTCATAGACGGTCTTGAGCGCGCCGATCAGGTCGGACGTGATGCGCTCCACCTCGGCCTCGGGCAGCCCGCCCGACACGTTGGGCGTGATGCGCGGTTCCGGGATAGTGGGCGCTGGCGCGATCTTCGATTCGTCGATTTCGATATCGTCGGTCATTACGGTCCTCGCTTACGCGAAAAATTTCTGGGCGCGTTCGATACCGTCCACCAGCGCGTCCACGTCGTCCTTGCCGTTATATAGGGCGAAGGAGGCGCGGCAGGTAGAGGTGACACCGAAACGTTTGAGCAGCGGCATGGCGCAATGCGTGCCGGCGCGGACGGCGATGCCGTAGCGGTCGAGAATGGTCGCCACGTCGTGGGCGTGGGCACCCGCCATCTCGAAGGCGAAGATGCCGCCCTTGCCCGGCGCCGTGCCGATGAGGCGCAGCGAATTGATGCGGCTCAGGCGCTCATGGGCATATTGCGCGACGTCGTGCTCATGCTCAGCAATGGCGTCGCGGCCGAGTTCATTCATGTAAGTCAGAGCCGCGCCCAGGCCGATCGCCTGAACGATGGGCGGCGTGCCGGCCTCGAAACGGTGCGGCGGCTCGTTATAGGTGATGGTGTCCATGGTCACGACGTCGATCATCTCGCCGCCACCCTGATAGGGCTGCATTTCGGCCAGCAGGTCATACTTGCCGTAAAGCACGCCGATGCCGGTGGGGCCGTAGAGCTTGTGGCCTGTCATCACATAGAAATCGGCATCGACGTCCTGCACGTCGACCGTGGTGTGAACGGCACCCTGGCTGCCGTCGATCAGCACCGGTATGCCCCTTGCATGGGCGATCTCGATGATGGCTTTGATCGGGTTCACCGTGCCCAGCACGTTGCTCATATGCGTAACCGCGACGATACGTGTGCGGTCGGTCAGCGCGGCTTCGAAGGCATCCATGTCGAGGCTGCCATCGTCGCGCACATCGACCCACTTGATCACGGCGCCTTTGCGCTCGCGGTGGAAATGCCACGGCACGATATTGGAGTGGTGCTCCATGATCGTGGTGACGATCTCGTCGCCCTCGCCGATGCGCGGACCGGCGAAAGACTGCGCGACCAGGTTGATGGCTTCCGTGGCCGAGCGGGTGAAGATGATCTCTTCGGGCCGCGCGGCATTGAGGAATTTTTGTGCCGCATGGCGGCCGCCCTCATAGGCCTCGGTCGCCCGGTTGGCGAGCGTATGCAGGCCCCGGTGGACGTTGGCGTATTCGTGCCGGAAGGCATAGTCCATGCGGTCGAGCACCTGCACCGGCTTCTGCGCCGACGCACCGCTATCGAGATAGACCAGCCGGTTCCCGTGGATGACCTCGGAGAGGATCGGGAAATCGGCGCGGACTTTGGCTAGGTCGAAGGTCATCGTTTCTTTCCTTACCTCTCCCTTTTGGGGGAGAGGTCGACCGTCTTCGGTCGGGTGAGGGAGCCCTCCCCCTGCACCGAGCCTGGCAAGGGGCCCGCCCCCCCCCCCCCCCCCCCCCCCCAAACCCCAACGGCGAGGGGTTGAGGGGGACAGTCACCACCCCCCCCCCCCGCAGACCCCCAGAAA
>CBIHQV010000053.1:0-22516 GCA_966212275.1 uncultured Devosia sp. | reverse complement strand
CCCGTCACACCGCCGACGGTGAACAGGAAGATGAAGCCGATGGCCCAGAGCATGGGCGACTTGAAGGTGATCGAACCGCCCCACATGGTGGCGATCCACGAGAAGATCTTCACGCCCGTGGGCACCGCGATGACCATGGTGGCGGCCACGAAGTAGCGCTGCACGTCGAGGCTGAGGCCAGTGGTGTACATGTGGTGGGCCCACACGACGAAACCGACGAAGCCGATGGCGACCATGGCGTAGGCCATGGCCATGTAGCCGAAGACCGGCTTGCGGCTGAAGGTCGAGACGATGTGGCTGATGATGCCGAAGCCCGGCAGGATCATGATGTACACTTCGGGGTGGCCGAAGAACCAGAACAGGTGCTGGAACAGGACCGGATCGCCGCCCTTGGCCGGGGCGAAGAACGAGGTTTCGAAGTTACGATCGGTCAGCAGCATGGTGATGGCGCCGGCCAGCACGGGCAGGGCCAGCAGCAGCAGGAATGCCGTCACCAGAACCGACCAGGCAAACAGCGGCATCTTGTGCAGCGTCATGCCGGGGGCACGCATGTTGAAGATGGTGGTGATCAGGTTGATCGCGCCCAGGATCGAGCTCACACCGGCCACATGCAGCGACAGGATGGCGAAATCCATGGCCGGACCGGGGTGACCGATGGTCGAGAGCGGCGGGTAGATGGTCCAACCACCGCCAAAGCCCAGGCCACCAGGGCCACCAGCGCCTTCAAAGAAGAGGCTGAGCAGCAGCAGGATGAAGGCCGGCGGCAAGAGCCAGAAGGCGATGTTGTTGATACGCGGGAAAGCGGTATCGGGCGCGCCAATCATCAGCGGCGCGAAATAGTTGGCAAAGCCGCCCATGGTGGCGGGCATGACCACGAAGAACACCATGATGAGCGCGTGGGCGGTGGTGAACACGTTGTACATGTTCTTGCCGGCGTCGAGCGCTTCGCCACCAGACAGGCCATAGACCATGGCTGCGAGGCCGTGGAAAATCTGGATGCCCGGCTCCTGCAGCTCCATGCGCATCACGCCGGACAACAGGCCACCGATGATCCCCGCGACGATCGCGAAGACCAGGTACATGATGCCGATGTCTTTGTGGTTGGTCGAATAGACCCAGCGGCGCCAGCCGGTGGGCTCGTGGTGCGAGGCGGCGTCGTGGCCGGTCGCGTGGGCTTCGAGGTGGGCGGTTGTGTCAGCCATTTATAGTATCCCCTGACCCGTTTTCTTACTGCACGGCCGCGAGCGTGGCGGTAGCAGCGGCATAGTCGCCGCCCTCGAACGCCGCGATATAGGCCGCAAATTCTTCCTTGGTGACGACGCGCACGGCGATCGGCATGAAGGCGTGGTCGCGCCCGCACAGTTCCGAACACTGACCGTAATAGATGCCGGTCTCGCGAGCGTTGAACCACGTTTCGTTGAGGCGGCCCGGCACGGCGTCGATCTTGATGCCAAAGGACGGCACGGCGAAGGCGTGGATCACGCCAAGCGGATCGGCAGTCACCTGCATGCGCACGGTGGTATCGACCGGCACGACCAGCTCGTTATCGACTGCCAGCAGGCGCGGCTGGCCCGGCTTGGCCGTCAGGCGGCCAGGACCGGTCGCGGAGTCTTCTTCCTGCAGCATGGCTGAGGAGAGGGCGACGCCCTGGTCGACATATTCATAATCCCAGTACCACTGCTGGCCGGTGGCCTTGATGGTGAGTTCGGGCGCCGGAACTTCGACTTCGCCGAACGAGAAGATGTTGGCGCCCAGATATTTGCGCTCGCCATCGGGGGTCGTGAGCTGGTCGCTCAGAACGCCGAAGGAGGGAATGGCGATGATAATGAGAACGACGACGGGCAGGACCGTCCAGACGATCTCGACCAGCGTATTGTGGGTGAAGCCTGCCGGCACCGGGTTCCGCTTGGCATTGTAGCGGATCATGATCCAGATCAGCAGCGCCAGCACGAACACCACTATCAGGCTGATGGTCCACATCAGGATGCCATCATGGAAGGTGGTGATGGAGTCCATGATCGGGGTCACGGAACGCTGCAGATGGAACTGCCCCGGGAGCGGATGGCCGGCCGTGTAGCCCGCCTCTTCCTGCGCCGTGGCGAGAGCGGGGATCAGCGCCATCGCGGCTGCCGAAAGAGCCCCCATCTTTCTCAAGAACTGCCCGGTCACCTAAACCCCCTGTCGACTTCAATTGGTGTGTCCACACCGGGATTGAGGGGCGAAAACAGCGGCATAGCAAACGCCGCCCCGACTCAACCTCGGAGCGAAAAACTCTTCCCTGACCTAAATCACATCGGAAACGCCAAGTCCATTGCGGCAAGCGGCGGCGCAACTGCGTCATATTGTGCGTCTGGCGGGCGGGACAACGCCTCACCCTTGCCGCAGTTTGACCGCATATCCCCAGCATTTCCGGGGCTTGGTTGACTTGGCCCCCTGCCTGTCGGAAACAGACAAAGCCTCGCGCCCAAGCGCGATTCGTCGGGAGAATTGACAGAGTGAAGCGGATTGTGAAGCGTCGTCTGGCCGGCCTGGGCCTTGCTCTGGCCGCCACCGTGATCGCGACGGGTGCCGGCTTTGGCCAGGGCGTGGTGCGCGCGCAGTACGGCGATTGGCAGATGAGCTGCGACACGCCGCCCGGCGCGAGCTTCGAGCAATGCGCTATCATCCAGAACGTGATGGCCGAGGATCAGCCCAATGTGGGCCTGTCGGTGATCGTGCTGCGCACGGCCGATCGCGAGGCACGCCTGCTGCGCGTGCTGGCGCCACTCGGCGTGCTGCTGCCCAATGGCCTGGGCCTCAATGTCGATGGCAAGGATATGGGCCGTGTCGCCTTCGTGCGCTGCCTGCCCAACGGCTGCGTGGCCGAAGTCGTGCTCGATGACAGCCTGATCGAGACGCTGTCTTCAGGCACGGACGCAATCTTCGTCGTCTTCAAGACGCCTGAGGAAGGCATCGGCATTCCGGTGTCGCTCAATGGCTTCAAGGACGGGTTTGCCCAGCTCCCTTAGTACGGAGAGTTCAGCGTGACTGAAGATCATCGCGTCGCGCCCCGCCAGCGCGTGCTCAAGGGCGGTCGCATCGTCATCAATGACGGCTTTTCGACGTTCCAGTGCACCGTGCGCAACCTCTCCGAGAGCGGCGCGCGACTCAAGGTGGCCGGCGTTGTCGGCATTCCGGACGCATTTCAGCTCGTGATGGACGACGGGCGCAAGTTTGCCTGCACGGTCGCCTGGAAGACCGAGTTCGAGATCGGCGTGCAATTCGCCTGAGCGGTCTGTGCCGACACCCAAACAAAAAAGCCGGACAAGCGCCCTCAGGCGCCGGTCCGGCAAGTCATCAGGAAACGGACCGGAGGCAAAACCGGCCCGGGAGATGGAACGAGCACTCAGGGTGAATGTTCGGACCAACAGACAAGCGCCGGCAGGAGGTCAATGCCGGCGCAAGCTCGGAATAGGTGATCGGTCAGGCGCGGGCGCGGCGAGCGCGGGCAGCGTTGAGGATCGGGGCGGCCTGGGTCTTGGCGGCCAAGGCCGCGGTAATGTCGTGACGCGAGATGCCCAGATCATTGAGCCTGTTATGATCGAGTTCCAGCAGGGCCAACAGCGCTACCCGACGGGTACGAGTGGCCTTGGCCTTGGCGATCCAGCGCGCGAACGCGGCAAACGGATTGGCAGGCGTGGCGGCCGCAAGTGACCGCTCGCCGGGAAGCGAGAGAGCCATGATAGTCTCCAAACATGTGGTTGTGCCGAGGGGGCCGGCGTGTTCGTCGCGGGGTCTGTTGCGGCGATGATGTAGAGATACCGCTCTGGACATCCATTCGTCCAACAAATAGATTTCATTCACTCTATCAATTTGGGTGATGGAACATTGCGATGACAGCCCCCCTTGATCTCGACCAGTTGCAGAGCTTTTGCGCCATTGCCGATTGCGGCAGTTTTACCGAGGCGGCGCGCCGGGTGAACAAGACCCAGTCAGCGGTCTCGATGCAGATCAAGCGGCTCGAGGAGCGGCTGGGGCAATCGCTGCTGACCCGTGACGGCCGCAGCGTGACGCTGACGCTGCATGGCGAGGCTCTCTATTCGAGGGCGCGCCGGATGCTGCGCGTCAACGCGGAAATCCTCGACCATTTCTCCGATGGCGATCTCGCCGGTTCGATCCGCTTCGGCGTGCCGGACGATTATGCAGTGCGCCTCTTGCCGGTGATCCTCTCCAGCTTTCAGCGCACCCATCCCAAGATCGCGGTGGACGTGGCCTGCATGGCCTCCGAGCACCTGCTCGAAGGTATGCGCGCCGGCCGCTACGACATTATCGTCTTCACCCAGGGCACCGAGCAGAATTACGGCGAGTTGTTCCGCACCGAGAAGATGTTCTGGGTGGCCAGCCATGGCGGGCGCGCCCTGGCCAGCGATCCGATCGCCATTGCCAGCGGGCCGCAATATTGCATCTGGCGCAAGGATGCGATGGCGGCGCTGGAGCGGAGCGGCAAGGATTATCGCATCGCCTATACGTCCTCCAACGCCACTGCCATTTCGAGCGCCGTGCTCTCCGACCTCGCGGTCGGTTTCTTGCCGGAAAGCGCCCTGCAGCCGGGTATGCGGGTGGTCAATGACGAAGTTGGCCTGCCTCGCCTCGACGACGCCCAGATCGCCCTCAAGCGCGCCAGCCACGCTTATGGCGGCATCTATGATGCGCTGGCCAACCATATCCTGCAGTCGATGAGCAACCTGCCGGTACCACGCCAGGCCGAGGCGGCGGAGTAGCGCCGGGCTTGACCTGACTCACCTGATGTCGCACCAGATGACATGGCCGACACCCTGACCAATGCCGCCGAGTTTTCCGTCAGCGAGATCGCGCAGGCGGTCAAGCGCACCGTCGAGGACGAGTTCGGCCATGTGCGCGTGCGCGGCGAAATCTCGGGCTTTCGCGGGCAGCACGCCTCGGGCCATGCCTATTTCACGCTCAAGGACGAGAATGCCGCGATCGACGCGGTGGTGTGGAAAACCAGCTATGCCCGCCTGACCTTCAAGCCGCAGGAGGGGCTCGAAGTCATCGCCACCGGGCGGCTGACCACCTTCCCGCGCTCGAGCAAGTACCAGATCGTCATCGACAATATCGAGCCGGCCGGCGCCGGAGCGCTGATGGCGCTCCTCGAAGAGCGGCGGCGCAAGCTCCATGCCGAGGGCCTTTTCGCTCGCGAGCGCAAGCGGTCCCTGCCCTATCTGCCGCGCGTCATCGGCGTCATCACCTCGCCCACCGGCGCCGTCATCCGCGATATCCTCCATCGCCTGGCCGATCGTTTCCCCAGCCATGTGCTGGTGTGGCCGGTGCGGGTGCAGGGCGAAACCTGCGCGCCCGAGGTGGTCAACGCCATCGAGGGCTTCAACACGCTGCTGCCCGACGGCCCTATACCGCGCCCGGACCTGCTGATCGTCGCCCGCGGCGGCGGCTCGATCGAGGATCTGTGGGGCTTCAACGAAGAAGCCGTGGTGCGCGCGGTGGCGGCCAGCGGCATCCCGGTCATTTCCGCCGTGGGCCACGAGACCGATACGACGCTGGTGGACTATGCCGCCGACATGCGCGCGCCGACGCCGACTGCTGCCGCGGAAGCGGCGGTGCCGGTGCGGGCGGAGCTCATCGGCTATGTCGATGACCTGGGCGCCCGCCAGCGGCAGGGCGCGCGGCGTATTGCCGTCAGCGCGCGCGACCGTCTCCGCGCCGCCAGCGCCGGGCTGCCGCGGCCATCGGACCTGACCGCGACGCAGCGCCAGCGCCTCGACCACGCGGCCAGCAACCTTTTTACCGGCTTGCGCCATTCGGTGCAGGACCATCGCGTCCGCTTCTCGCGCATCGAGCCGCGGCTCGGGCCGCAACTGCTGGAGCGGCGCCAGTCCGAATTTGGCGAGCGCCTGCAAAATCTCGGACTGCGGGCCGAAGCCGGGCTGCGCAAGACGGTCGAGCGCTCGCGGCTCACCCATGATCCGCGCGCTGAGCGGCTGGGTGCTGCGGTGGTGCGCCTCGTGGAGCGCAAGCGTGCCCAGCTCGAGGCCGTCGGGCCTAAGCTGTCGCCCAATGCCCTGCGGGCCGAACTACGACATGGGCAGGCTCAGCTCGGCCCGCTCGGCACCCGGCTCTATGCCAGTATGCTGCAGGGACTGAGCCTGCGCGGCGCGAGCCTGGTGCAGGCGGGGAAGCTCCTGACCTCGCTCAGCTACAAGAGCGTGCTGGCGCGCGGCTATGCCGTCATCAAGGATGAAGAGGGCAATCTCGTGCATCAGCGCGAGGGGCTGAAGCCCGGCGAAGCGGTGGCCATTGAATTTGCCGACGGCGCGGTTGGCGCGACGATTGCGGGCAGTCCGGTCATAAAGAAGAAATCACGCCCTCAATCTGACCCTGACCGTCAGGAAAGCCTCTTTTGATCGCGCCCGTAGCTCGCTATATCGGGTCTAAGGTTGAAGGAATGCCAGCATGAACATCTTCGATAAGGGCTTCACGCCCACAGAGGCGGTAATCCGCTATATCGACGGCGACTATGTCGTGCTCAAGCCCGGCAGCTTCGTGCGCTGCGCGGTCACGCAAAAGCCCATCCCGCTCGATGAGCTGTTCTATTGGAGCGTGGATCGGCAGGAGCCCTATGCCGATGCCGTGGCGGCCCATACCGCCTTCGAGCGCTTCGGCCGCGGAGCCTGAAGGTGGAGGCCGAAGCGTCGGGCCGAAACCGGTTTCTGTTCATTTCCAATGGCCATGGCGAAGACGCGATCGCAGCAGCGATCGTGGCGCGCCTGCCTGATACGATTTCGGTCGAGGCCTATCCGATGATCGGGGCCGGCAATGCCTATGCCGGCGTCTGCCCCATCGTAGGGCCCCGCGCCACCCTGGCCTCCGAGGGCTGGCGCAACGTCAAGGGCTCGCTGCGGCGCGATATCGCGACGGGCGGTCTGGCCACGGTGCCGCCTGCCCTCAATTTCCTGCGCAAGGTCAATGGCAAGTATGACCGCGTGGTCGTGGTCGGCGACATGGTGGGGGTGCTGGCCTGCTATTTCTCTGGCCATCGCGGGCTCTATTACCTCGATGTCTACAAGACCGGCGCGGCCCGCCTCTATTCGGGTCCCGAGCGGTGGGCCATCAAGCAGGCCTGCAAGACCGTGTTCTGCCGCGCCGACAGCTTGGCGCGAGTGCTGGAGCAGAGCGGCGTCGATGCCCGTTCGGCCGGCAATGTGATGATGGATGCCATTCCCTATGGCGATTACGACGCCCGCGCCCGGCGCAACCGTCCGCTGGCCGTGACCCTGCTGCCGGGCAGCCGGGCCCTGACGTCAGAGAGCTTTGCGCTGCAGGTCGATGCCCTGCGCAGCCTGCCCGCCGAACTGCGTCCTGACGTGTTCCTCGCGGTGGCTGGCAGCGTCAGCGTCGATGAACTGGCGCGCAAGACCGGCCTCAAGCGTACGCCGATGCTCAGCGTCGAACCGTCCGATCTCGGTGAGCTGTCGGATGGCGATCTCACCATCCACATGGCGCGGGGCGGCGCGATGGGCAACCTGCTCGCAGCCTCGGACCTCGTGCTGTCGCAGGCAGGCACGGCGACGGTCCAGGCGCTCGGGCTGGGCAAGCCCGCCATCACCTTCGTCAATCCGCGCGACCGGCGCTCCCGCTTCACCGACGAGCAGATGCTGTTCGGCGAAGCCCGCACCGTGGTCATGCCCGAAGCGCCGGCCATCGGCGCGGCTTTGCGCAAGCTGCTTGAGGATGGTGAGGAGCGACGACGCCTCGCCAATGTGGGTCGCCAACGCATCGGCGGCCCGGGGGCTATGCAGGCGATTATCGACGCGTTGGTGGGGTAGCTCTTTCTCACCTCTCCCCCGAAGGGACGAGGTGAGGGGTGTAGCCCTTACCCCTTATGCGTTTCCGGCTCGAGCAGGCGGTGCAGGTGGACGATGAAGTAGCGCGTCTGGGCGCTGTCGACCGTCATCTGGGCCTTCTGCTTCCACACAGCATAGGCAGCGGCGTAGTTGGGGTAGAGCCCGACGATATCGACCTTGTCGAGATCGGCGAAAGTGACGCCTTCCAGGCTCGACAGCTCGCCGCCGATCACGAGATGCAAAAGCTGCTTGGTGGTTTCTTGGTTAGCCATCGGTCAGGTCCGTGTGTGAAGGAATGGACGGTTCCACCGCGCTCGTCTCGGCCGGGCAGCCATAGACCTTGATCAGCGCCGCGTGGACGTGCGGTTTTAGGCTCATGTCGCCGAGCGCCGCAAGCGCCCCATGGCGCACATCTCGTCTGTTGAATTTGGGGTAGCCGGCGCAGACGTCGGCGATATGGGCGCCGCATTCGTCGAGGATCAGCGTTGCCGCCGCGATATCCCAATCCTGGCTGCCGCGACGAGTCGCGACGGCGTCGAGCTTGCCGGTAGCCACTTGGACCAGCCGGTAGGCGAGCGAGGGATAATAAGGACCGCGCGTATAGTTGAGGCCGGAAGCCTGCATCTCCTGATGCACGGCGCCCGCCGCCGGGATGACCGGGGCGGCGCCGGCGCGGCGGCTGCGGCGGATGGGCTTGCCATTGAGGCGCGCGCCTTCGCCCCGCACGGCATCATACATTTCGTCGCGCACGGGCGCGTAGACCACGCCGGCGACGGGCACGCCGTTCTCGACCACCGCCAGCGACACGGTCCAGCTATCCTCGCCGCGCAGGAAGCCGCGCGTGCCGTCGATCGGGTCGACCACAAAGACGCGTTCGCAATCGAGGCGGCTGGGATTGTCGACCGTTTCTTCGCTGAGCCAGCCATAGTCCGGTCGCGCCTGCAGCAGCGAGGCGGCCAGATAGCGATCGACCAGTATATCGGCCTCGCTGACGGGGGAGGAATTCTCCTTGTCCCAGCTTTTCACCGGGCGACGGAAGAAGCCGCTGGCAATGATGCCGGCTGCGACCGCTGAAGAGCGGAGCAGTTCCAGATCGTCGCTATAGGTGGTCGCAGGAGCAGGCATTGCGGGCCTTTTAGGCCGGGCGCGGGCCTTGGGCAAGAGCCGCGCCGCCGGGCGTGATCGCAGGGCGAAATATGGCAGGGTTAATAGCCCGCCACGCGGCTCGGTTAACCGCTCCCTACTCGGTGCAAGACCCTGCTAACCCTCTCGGAAAACAAGATAAACTTAACCGAACCGATTAAGGGGGCAGGTAAGGGGCCGGGGTATGGTGGACCTACAAAAGAGAGCACCAAAAACCAGCTCTCGAAGTTGACAGGAAGGCGAATTCAAATGGTTCATGGTGTTGCGTTGGAAGGGACCTCGGTCGTTCTCGCATTCGGCCGCCCGACGCTGGCAGAGCGCCGGTTCGTCGCGGCGAACGACAATGGCCCCAGGGATCCCGTCAAGACCGTCACCGTGCGCCGGATGCTCGAACAGAGCGGCGTGGCCATCAAGGTCAAGGTGCCGGTTACCGAATTCATCGGCGTCGCTGTAGCGACCCGCATCTCCGAAGAAGGCGTACTGACCAGCTCGATCGAGCTCGTCCATTCCGACAGCGAACTCAACTATCGGGTGTTCGAGGAAGAGGGCAATCACAGCGTCGTCGCGGAATGGCAGAACTGGGGCAAGAAGCTCCGCCTGCCGCTATTCATCAAGGCCGGCGATGGCGCCTACATGCCCTATAGCCAGCAGGTCGACGGCGTAATGGTCGGCAACAACCAGAGCCGCCGCAAGCTGGCCGCCGAAGCTGGTCGCCGCCCGCGCTTCCTCAACCGCCGCAAGCCGGGCATGCAGCCCGACGCATAAGTTTCTGCCCTCCAAAGCACGTCAAAGGGGTCGACCGGTGGTGCGGTTGGCCCTTTTGACGTTTTGGCGTTCGACGTGAGCAGTGCCTACCACACCCACTCGGCCAGCAGCGCCAGGGCCAGGATGATCCCCACATAGTGGTTGCTGTAGAAGCGGAAGCGGGGATTGTCCGGCTGGGTGGCATCGACCGTCCAGACCTGCCAGGCGAGCAAAGCGGCGGCTACGAGGGACAGCGCTGCAAAAACGATGCCGCCGCCGGCCAGCAGCACGGCTGCATTCCACAGCAGGAAGGCGCCGACATAGAGCGTAGCGACGGCCGGCTTCACATGCTCGCCGAAGAGGCGCGCCGTGGATTTGACGCCGACCAGGGCATCGTCTTCGACATCCTGCAGGGCGTAGATCGTGTCATAGCCGATGACCCAGAGGATCGTTCCGGCATAGAGCAGCGCCGGCGCCCAGCCGAGGCCACCGGTCTGCGAGCTCCAGCCGACCAGCGCGCCATAGGAGAAGGCGAGGCCGAGAAAAGCCTGCGGCCACCAGGTAACCCGCTTCATGAAGGGATAGATGTCGACCAGCACCAGGGAAGCGACGCCGGCCCAGACGGTGAAGCGGTTGAACTGGAACAGCACGACCGAACCCAGAAGAGCCTGGGCGACGAGGAAGGCGAGTGCATCGCGCGCGGTGACCTGCCCCGAGGGAATCGGCCGCGAGCGGGTGCGGGCGACCTGCATGTCGATGTCGCGGTCGACAATGTCGTTGAAGGTGCAGCCGGCGCCGCGCATCAGGATGGCGCCGACCAGCATGAGCACGGCGCCCCACCAGTCAAAACCCAAGGCCGGCTCGTAGACCGCCGCCAGCGCCAGGCCCCAAGTGCAGGGCCAGAACAGCAGCCAGAACCCGATCGGCCGATCCCAGCGCGCCAGGCGCGCATAGGGCTTGAGCCAGTCGGGCGCATAGCGATCGACCCAATTGCCCGATTGGGCATCGGCGACGGGGGTGGGTTGGTTGGTATCGGACATGGTGCCACGACCTCGTGGTTTAGATTCTCAGGGCGCCCGTTGGGTGCCACGACCTCGTCCTTCGACAAGCTCAGGATGAGGTCTACTGTGTTCGCTGCGTTTAGAGTAGACCTCATGGTGAGCCTGTCGAACCATGAGGTCGTGGCAGTCATTTGCCGCGAAGCCCTATGCCCCGCACCCACGCCGCCCTGCCCCGCCTGTTCGTTACTGCCGATCTCGCCGCGGGCGCTCAATTGACCCTCGGCAAGGAGCAGTCGCTCTACCTTGCGGCGGTGCTGCGCAAGAGCGTGGGCGACGAGGTGGTGCTGTTCAATGGGCGCGACGGGGCCTGGCTCACTCGGCTGGTCAGTGATTCCAAGAAATCGGTGACGCTCGAACTGGTCGAACCCATTGCGCCGCAGACCCCACAGTCGGACCTCTGGTATGGCTTTGCCCCGCTCAAGACCGAGCGGCTGGATTATGTGATCCAGAAGGCGGTGGAGATGGGCGCCGGCACCATCCAGCCGGTGCTGACCCGCTTTACCCAGGTGGCCCGGCTCAAGCATGAACGGCTGGTCGCCAATGCGATCGAGGCGGCCGAGCAATGCGAAGTGCTGAGCGTGCCTACCGTCGAGGCCGAGGTGACGCTGGAGCGGCTGCTCGATGCGTGGCCGGCGGACCGCGCCCTCGTCCTTGCCGATGAAGGCGAAGCGTCGTCATCGCCGGTCGAGGCCCTGACGGAGCTGCGGGGCAAGAAGGTGGGCGTGCTGATCGGGCCCGAGGGCGGGTTTTCCGACGAGGAACGCGCCAAGCTGCGCGCCCTGCCCTATGTCGTGCCGATCAGCCTCGGCCCCCGCATCCTGCGCGCCGACACCGCCGCCGTAGCGGCTTTGGCGGTGATTCAAGCGACCATCGGTGATTGGCGATAAAAGGCGATTGCTTTCGGCCCGTGCAACGCTATGTTCCCGGCCAGCATTGAACCTTCACCGTCAGAGGACAACTTATGGCTGGTGCCGAATCCATCTCGCCCCCGATCGAATCGCGGGCGGACCTGATCGAGGCCATGTCGCGCGGGTGTAAGCCCGAAAGCGAATGGCGCATCGGCACCGAGCATGAAAAGCATGTGTTCCA
Organism: uncultured Devosia sp.; assembly: GCA_966212275.1. Taxonomy (GTDB): domain Bacteria; phylum Pseudomonadota; class Alphaproteobacteria; order Rhizobiales; family Devosiaceae; genus Devosia. The sequence continues at coordinate 10,623 of CBIHQV010000053.1, read as the reverse complement.
CACCAATCCGCTTCGCCCGGTGGCCTACGAAGGCCCCAATGGCATAAGGGCGCTGCTCGACGGCATGGCCGCGCGCACCGGCTGGGAGCCCTTTTTCGACGAGGGCAACCCGATTGGCCTCTGGGACACGGTTGCCCATGGCGGCATCTCGCTAGAGCCAGGTGGCCAGTTCGAGCTTTCGGGCGCGCCGCAGCCGGATCTGCACGCCGCCGCCGCCGAGACCGCCGAACATATGCGCCTGGCCAAGGAAGTCGCGGCGCCGCTCGATATCCATTTCCTCGGCCTCGGCGTGACCCCGATCTGGAGCGTCGCCGAAATCGAGACCATGCCCAAGTCCCGCTACGGCATCATGGCGCCCTACATGGACAAGGTGGGCACGCTGGGCACATCGATGATGTTCCGCTCGGCGACCGTGCAGACCAATCTCGATTTTTCCAGCGAAGCCGACATGGTCAAGAAGCTGCGCGTCGGGCTGGCGCTGCAGCCGGTCGCCACCGCGCTCTTTGCCAATTCGCCGTTCTCGGAAGGCCGCGACAGCGGCTATGTCAGCTTCCGCAGCCATATCTGGCTCAATACCGACGACGCGCGCACCGGCATGCTGCCCTTCGTCTTCGACGAGGGCTTCGGCTTCGAGCAATATGCCGACTATGCGCTTGATGTGCCGATGTATTTCGTCATTCGCGACGGCAGCTACATCAACGTCGCCGGCGAGAGCTTCCGCGCCTTCCTCGAGGGCAAGCTGCCGCAACTGCCCGGCGAGAAGCCGACCCGACGCGATTGGAACTACCACCTTGGCACCATCTTTCCCGAGGTCCGGCTCAAGCAGTATCTGGAGATGCGCGGCGCCGACATGGGCGACGAAAAGTCGGTCACGGCGCTGTCCGCCTTCTGGACGGGCCTGCTCTATGACGAGGTATCGCTCGAAGCCGCCTATGAACTGATCGAGCCCTGGAGCCGCGAGGAGCGCGAGCGCATCCGCCGCGAGGTGCCGCGGCTGGGCCTGATGACCCCGCATGACCGCTCCAACCTCTATGATGTCGCCGCCCAGGCCGTCGGCATTGCCGAAGCGGGCCTCGTGCGACGCAACCGCCGCAACGCCCAGGGCAAGGACGAAAGCATCCACCTCGCCCCGCTCGAAGAAACCATCCGCCTCGCCAAATCGCCGGCCGAACGCTGGCTCGACAAGTTCCGCGGCGAATGGAACGGCGATCTGACCCGGATTTTCAAAGAAGCCGAGATGTAAACCTTCTCCCCATGGGGGAGAAGGTGGCGCGCAGCGCCGGATGAGGGGGTGCGCGGGCGTCACCCCGGCGTCAGTGGCCGCACGGGCCTTCCCCTCACCCATCTCGGCCTGCGGGCGATCCACCCTCTCCCCAATGGGGAGAGGAATAGGAAGCCCTTGCCTCTCTGCGCCCCTTCGTGCATCACGCCCGCAAAGGCACGGAGGCACAGCATGCGGGTTTTGGTGATCGGGTCGGGTGGGCGCGAGCATGCGCTGGCGTGGAAAATTGCCCAGTCGCCGCTGCTCACCAAGCTGTTCGTCGCCCCCGGCAATGGCGGGACCGGTTCGGTCGCCGAGAACCTCGCCGTCGACATTACCGACCATGCGGCGGTCATCGCCGCCTGCCGTGACCACCAGATCGATTTCGTCGTCGTCGGCCCCGACGCGCAGGTGGTGGCGGGGCTGGGCGACGATGTCCGCGCGGCCGGGATCACCTGCTTCTGCCCCAGCAAGGCGGCGGGGCAGCTCGAAGGCTCCAAGAGCTTCACCAAGGCACTGTGCGACGAGATGGACATTCCCACCGCCGCCTATGGCCGCTTCGACAACGAAGCGGCGGCCCTGGCCTATCTCTATACGCAGGGCGCGCCGATCGTGATCAAGGCCGATGGCCTGGCGGCTGGCAAGGGCGTGACCGTGGCCATGAGCGTCGAGGAGGCCGAAGAGGCCATCATCGATTGTTTCGCAGGTGCCTTCGGCGCCTCGGGTGCGTCGGTGGTCATCGAGGAATTCATGGAAGGCGAAGAAGTCAGCCTTTTCGTGCTCTGCGACGGCAAGGACATCCTGCCGCTGACCACCGCGCAGGACCACAAGCGCGCCTTCGATGGCGATGCCGGGCCTAATACCGGCGGCATGGGCGCCTATTCCCCCGCCCCCGTCATGACCCGCGAAATCTACGACGAAGTCATCGAGCGCATGATCTGGCCGACGGTCAGGGGCCTCGCCGCGCGCGGTACGCCCTATCAGGGCGTGTTCTTTGCCGGGCTGATGCTCACGCCGGACGGCCCCAAGCTCGTCGAATACAATGCCCGCTTCGGCGACCCCGAAACGCAGGTGTTGATGATGCGCATGGAGAGCGACCTGCTGCCGCTGCTGCATGCCACGGCGACCGGCACGCTGGCCGGCCACGATGTGACGTGGAAAGACCAGTATGCATTGACGGTCGTCATGGCGACGGAGGGCTATCCGGGCTCCTATGGCAAAGGTTCGGAAATTCGCGGCGCCGACGCTCTCGACAGCGATACACTTGTCGTCTTTCACGCCGGAACGCGCCGCGATGGTGAACGTTTAGTTGCCGCTGGTGGTCGCGTTCTCAACGTCACCGCGCTGGGCAAGGACGTGCAGGAGGCGCAAAGCCGTGCTTACGCAGGCGTGGACCAGATTATTTGGCCAGAAGGCTTTTGCCGCCGAGACATCGGCTGGCGCGAGATCGCCCGCACCACGCCTTGAACCCTTCCTAAACTTCGGCGGCGTACCGTACCTCAAGACCGTCTTTGACGAGACGCCGCCACAACGCCCGCCAACGCCGCTGCAGAAGCGCGGCCTGGCCCTCGCTGAACGGCTGCGCAGCCAGGGCGAGAAGCGGGGCAGCATGGATACGATCTCTGGACCTCGGATCGGCATAGCGCTTGGCGGTGGCTCAGCGCGCGGCCTCACGCATATCCCCTATATCGAGGCCATGGACGAGCTCGGGCTGAAGCCCTCGGTCATTTCGGGCACCTCGATCGGCGCGCTGATCGGCGCCGGCTGGGCCGCCGGCATGACCGGCAAGGAGCTGCGCGAGCATTCCTACCAGGTGCTCGGCACCATGCGCACCATCGCCACCAAGCTCTGGGCCACCCAGATCCGCGGCATTGGCGGCATTCTCAAGAACGGCATCTCGATGCAGCTCGATGCGACCAGCATCGTGGATGCATTCATCCCGCCCAATTTCCCGCTCGAATTCAAGCAGCTCAAGGTGCCGCTCTATGTGGTGGCAACAGATTTCCAGTCCTGGCATCAGGTGGTGTTCAATTCCGGTCTGCTGCGCCCGGCCATTGCCGGCTCGATCGCCATTCCGAGCCTCTTCAAGCCGGTGGTCTATTCCAACCACATCCTGGTCGATGGCGGCGTGGTCAACCCGCTGCCGCTCGACCAGGCCGATATCGACACCGATTTCCTCATCGGCATCGACGTCAATGGCGACCCGTCCGAAGGCATCGCCAAGACCGATCACAAGGCGCTCGATATCTGGTTCGGTTCAGCCCAGATCATGATGCACTCGCTGACCGCGCATATGATGGCGGCCTATCCGCCCGATATCTACATTCGCCCGCATGTCACCTCGTTCGGGGCGCTGGAATTCTGGCGGGTGCGCGAGATCGTTGCCCATGCCGAGATCGAAAAGGAGCGCTTCAAGCGCATCCTGGCCGACAAGGTCGAGGCCTATATTGCCGGCAAGGTGCCTGTCATCGACAGCAACCCCAACGACTAAGGCCTGATCAGCCCACCGAAATAATCCAGCGCATAGGCCTGTCGCCCCTCGACCAGGGTCACCTCGCGGCCATGGAAATGGCTGACATCACCGGTGCTCTGGTCGAGATAGGTGCCGTGTGGACCGGCCCATTCGAAACCGCCGAGAAACCGTCCCTCCGCATACATGGCCGAAAGCGCCGCCTTGATGGTTTCGCCGGCGCGCTGGCCGTCGATCAATTCAGGCAGCAGGATATAGCCGTAATAGTTCATCGCCCAGACCGGCTCGTCCTCGAACCAGACCGCCTCCTGCCCGATGAAATCGGTGCCGCCGAAATAGCTGTCGAGATAGCGCCACGGGCCTTCCGACCAGGCAAGGTCATGCGACCCGGCCCGGCTGGCGCTCGCCTTGGTCCCGCCGCCGACATAGGTGGCAGCCTTGGCCGCGACGACGATTTCGTTGAGTAGTCTGGTATCCACATCTGCCTCGCGCAATTCCTGCGGGCGGCAAACTAGCCGGGCTGCTGGCGGAAGCTGTCAGTAGCCGTCAGGGCCGCAGTGCGCGGAAGAAGTCGCGCAACAGCGTCTCTGAGCGGGACGCGCCGAGGCCACCGATGACTTCGGGGCTGTGGTGGCAGGTGGGTTGTTCGAAGAGGCGGATGCCGTTTTCGACGGCGCCGGCCTTGGTGTCCTCGGCGGCAAAATAGACGCGGCGTAGCCTCGTATGGGCGATGGCCCCGGCGCACATGGCGCAGGGCTCGAGCGTCACATAGAGGTCGCAGCCATCGAGCCGCCCGGTGGCGCGTTTGGCCAGGGCCGTGCGAATAGCCAGCATTTCGGCATGGGCGGTGGGGTCGTTGAGCGCCTTCATGCGGTTGCGCTCGGCGGCGAGGACCACCTCACCCTCCATGACCACGGCACCGACCGGAGCCTCGCCATGGGCGGCGGCGGCTTCGGCAAGGCTGAGGGCGAGGTCCATGGGGGAAGGATTGGCGCTGGGCATGAGCCCATCCCTAGCGCCTCACGCGCGCTTGCGCAAACGGGTCTAGCCGAGCCGGGCGACGGTGACGTTCATCATCGCGCGCAGCTCGAAGCCGAGCGAGTGGTAGAGTTCTATCGCGGTCGCGTTGGTTTCGAAGGCGTGCAGATATGGCCGCTCACCCTTGGCGCGGATGCGGCTGGTCATGTGGCTCGACAGCAGCCGGCCGAGCCCCTGTCCGCGATTATCGGGGTGGACGCAGACGGCGCTCATCTCGGCCCAGTCGCCCTGGCGCAGGCGTTCGCCGGCCATGGCGATCAGCCGGCCCTCGTGCCTGATGCCCCAGAATTCACCCAGATGCATGGAACGTCGGGCGAATGGGCCGGGCCTGGTGAGCGTCGCCAGGTCATACATCTCGACCTCGTCGGCAGTGCCGAGCTGGTGCAGCCGGCTATCCTGGGGCGCTGGCACGATCCCGATCGACACCATCTGCACGGCCCGAGCGGTGGTGACAGCCACGAGGCCCGACGGCAACACGATCGGATCGGCCTGGACGAGAATGATGGTCTCGGCGGGCTCGACGAGGCGCCGAAGCGCCGCCAGGCTTTCCGGGCTCTGGTCGGCGCAGGCGGCGAAAGGGCTGATGTCGGCGTCATAGCGCAGGGCCCCGGAAGTGCCGCGCGCCAGATGGGCGTGGCGACTAGTCAGTGCCGACCAGATCGGGCGATCAAGCGGATGAATTATGGCCTGCCCTGTTCTGCAACGGCGTTTCGGCAAGCCGGTCTTCGATCGCGGTCAACTGGTCGAGCAGCCCCCCCCGCAGATCCGCACAGACCTCGGCGACCGCTGCCTCGACCGACGCCCAGGCACCTGCCTGGGCACGCATCACGAGGTCACGCCCAGCCTTTGTCAGCGAGGCAACACGAATCCTGCCGTCGTCCGGCGACGGGCTCACGTCGATGACGCCGAGATCGGCGAGCTGGACCAAGCTGCGGGTAACGCCGGGCTGGCTGAGGCCCATCGCCCGGGCCATCTCGCCCACAGTGAGCGGCCCCATCCGCTCGATGGCCGCCAGCATCGGATACTGCCCCGGCGCTACAGGACTGCCGAGCCGAGAAAGAATGACCTGTGTGCCGGCCTGTAACTGCTCGCCGATCCGCTTGAAGCGGCTGCCAAGGCACAGATAGCCCAGCGCCCGCACCACATCTTCGATATCGCGTTCATTTTCCATAACACATTATATAATACGTTATGAATGCGGAGTCCAGCCTGTGAACCCGTGCGCAAAGCGGGTCGGAAACACCGCCGCCATTCGGGCATAGCCCTCATGGCCTTCTCACCTCAAATCGCTCCACCGGAGCGATTTGCCCTACGGGACGGATCGAAGCCCTATATTCTCCGCTCAGGAGAATCGCCCTTGCCCATCCGCCAACTGCCCGAGGATCTCATCAACCGCATCGCCGCCGGCGAGGTGGTGGAGCGGCCTGCCAGCGTGGTCAAGGAGCTGGTGGAAAATGCCATCGATGCCGGCGCGAGCCGGATCGTCGTGACCACGGCGGCAGGCGGCAAGGGGCTGATCCGCATCGAGGACAACGGTCACGGCATGGACCGGGCCGACCTGGTGCTGTCAGTGGAGCGCCACGCGACGTCCAAGCTCAGCGAGGACGAACTCGACGATATTCGCACGCTGGGCTTCCGCGGCGAAGCCCTGGCCTCGATCGGCTCGGTGGCCGAGCTCTCCATCGCCTCGCGCACGGCGCAGGCCGAAAGCGGGCTCAGGCTCGATGTGAGCAACGGCGCGCGTTCGGGGCCAGTGCCGCAGGCGATGAACCGGGGCACCATTGTCGAGGTGAAGAACCTCTTCGCCAAGGTGCCGGCGCGGCTCAAATTTCTGAAGACCGACCGAGCCGAGGCGGGCGCCATCACCGATGTGGTCAAGCGCCTCGCCATGGCCAATCCAGCGGTGCATTTCGTGCTCAATGGCAGCGACCGCTCGCCGAGCAACTGGCCTGACGTGACCGGCGCGGGCGCGCTGGAGGCGCGGCTGGGCCAGGTGATCGGCGACGATTTTGCCCGCAACGCGGTGACGCTGGCGACCGCCCGGCACGGCGTGGTGGTGGCGGGGCTGGCGGGCCTGCCGACCTACACGCGGGCCAATTCGCTCAGCCAGTTCTACTTCGTCAACGGCCGCTCGGTGCGCGACAAGGTGCTGGTCGGCGCGGTGCGCGCGGCCTATGCCGATTACACCTTCCGCGACCGCTTTCCGGTCGTGGCGCTCTATATCGCCATCGATCCCGGCGAGGTCGACGTCAACGTGCATCCGGCCAAGGCCGAACTGCGATTTCGCGATGCCGGCGCGGTGCGCGGCGCGGTGATCCGCGCCATCGGCGAGGCGCTGACGGCAGCCGGGTTCAAGGCTTCGGCCACAGTGGCCGAGGATGTGCTGGGGGCGTTCACGGCGCCGCACTATGAGGCCGCCGAGCCATCGGCGTTCCGCGCGCCGGAACAGGCGACGGCCTGGGGCACTTCAAGCACCCAAACCGCGCCCACTGCCAGTTGGGCAGCGCCGCGGCTCGATGGCTTCACCGAGCCCAGCGCGCGCGTCGAGGCGGAGCTCTCCCCGGCCTTTGTCGAGTTTCCGCTCGGCACGGCGCGGGCGCAGATGTTCGACAATTTCATCATCGCGCAGAATGGCGAGGGACTGCTGCTGGTCGACCAGCATGCGGCGCATGAGCGGCTGGTCTATGAGCGGTTCAAGGCGCAACTGGCGTCCGGACCGGTGCCCAGCCAGGCGCAGCTCATCCCGCTGGTGATCGAACTGCCCGAGGAAGACTGTGCCCGGCTCGAAGACGCGGCGCCGGAGCTGGAGCGCTTCGGGCTCTATCTCGAACGCTTCGGCCCGCGCGCCATCGCGGTGCGCGAAACCCCGGCTTTGCTGGGCAATTCCGACATCGACGGGCTGGTGCGCGACGTTGCCGATGGCCTCGCCGAATGGGATTCCATAGCCGCCGTCTCGGACCGCATGGAAGCCATCATCGCCCGCATGGCCTGCCATGGCTCGGTCCGCTCGGGCCGGCGCCTGCGCGTCGACGAAATGAACGCCCTCCTCCGCGACATGGAAGCAACGCCCCATTCCGGCCAGTGCATTCACGGTCGCCCGACCTATGTCGAGCTCAAGCAAAAAGACATCGAGCGGCTGTTCGGGCGGAGTCGCTAGCGGCGGGATCGGGTGATTCGCAAAAGTTAACGAATCACTCTCGACTCATGATATTTGTTCATGCAATGTTCCTTCGAACAAAGGGGGAACGGGCATGTATAGAAGGGTACTCGGACTAGTCTGCTTGCTGTTTTCGTGTCTACCGGCCGCGGCAGACGACTGGTTGAAAACGCTCATGCTGTTTGATGCCGGTCGCTACGAAGAGGCGCTGGAGCTCGCGACGCCGTTTGCGGAGGACGGCAATCTATTCGCCCTCGAAATGCTCTATGCCAGCTACACCTATGGGTACGGCGTGCCGGTGGATCACGTGCAAGCGCTGGCCTGGCTGCGAAAGGGCGCCGAGCTGGGCGATCCAGGGTCGCAGGACGCCATGGGTCACCACTACTTCGAGGGCATCGGCGTGGCACCGGACCATGAGGAGGCGTTGCGCTGGTTCCGGCTCGCGGCCGAGCAAAATCATGCAGCGGCGACGTATAGTATCGGCGTGATGACCCTGAATGGCCATGGCGTTGAAACTGATGCCGCCGAGGGCTGGCGGTTCATTCAACGGGCGGCAGAGCTGGACAACCCCGATGCGCTTTTCTTGCTCGCCGGAACCCTCATGAACAACGAGGCGACGGCCGAAAGCGTAGACACCGCGATGCACTATCTGCTGAGGGCGGCCCAGCTCGGCCAGCGTCAGGCTAGTGCCATGCTTGGCGTACTGCTCGAGGACTTTCCGGAGGATCCCGAGCACCGGGTCAAATCCGCCTTCCACTATCAGGTGGCGGTGGCGGCGGGCTGCAGTGACGTCAAGAAAGAGGCGGCGCGGGCCCTGGCGCGACTATCGCCCGACGAGGTCGAGGCGCTCGAACACCACCTGGCGCTGTGGAAACCCGAAACCGACCCGCGCGACCCGCAGCCGATACCGGGGCAATGCCTGGCCGGTTAGGCCGCGCGCCCCGGTCGACCTGAGCCAATCGACATCCTGAACTTACGCCCGCGTCCATGACCGCGTGCCTGCCTGGCACGCGGATCGAAGCGGCGCGCCATCACACACTCGACCAACAGGAGAAGCCATGCGCGTCAGCATGCTATTGCTCGGTTCCTTGTCGCTGTTCATCGGCTCGGCCACTGCCCAGGACTGGCACGGGCTGCCGGGGACCGATGCCGGAGGTTTCGCGCCCTCTGGTGCGAACGAATACAGCCTTGTCGTCCTGGAAAGGGCGGCATTCCTGGGGCAGCGGGAAGCATCGGCGTTGCTGGCGGTGATGTTGCAGGATGCGACGGAGGGCGAGAACAATCTCGTCAGGTCGGCGCTGCATTTTCAGGTGGCGATTGCGGCGGGATGCAGCGACGTCGATATCCTGGCGGCGCATGCCGTCGAGCGGCTGTCACCGCAGCAGCGGGCCGCCTATGAGCGCGACCTTCCGCATTGGGTGGCGGCGACAGGAGCGGCGCCCGATCTGCGTCTCAAAGGCCCCTGCCTGCGATGGTAGGGGCCTCTGATCTGATGTCGCTCGCGTTACTGGAACACGCTGGCGCCGCGGTCGGCCACGCCGACGAGGCTGCGGAAGCCGGCGAAGAGTTCGCGGCCCATGCCGTAATGCTGGCTGCGCAGGTCTTCGGTCGCCGGGGTGCGGGAGCGGAATTCCTTTTCGTCGCCGAGGAAGGTCAGCGTGCCCTCGTTGGCGTCGAGGCGGATCATGTCGCCATCGCGGATCTTGCTGATCGGGCCGCCATCGACGGCTTCGGGCGTCATGTGGATGGCGGCGGGCACCTTGCCCGAAGCGCCGGACATGCGGCCGTCGGTCAGCAGCGCCACCTTGAAGCCGCGATCCTGCAGGATGCCGAGCGATGGGGTGAGCTTGTGCAGTTCGGGCATGCCCAGGGCCTTGGGGCCGGAGAAGCGGACCACGGCGATCATGTCGCCATTGAGTTCGCCGGCCTTGAAGGCAGCCTGCAGGCCTTCCTGACCGTGGAACACCTTGGCAGGTGCCTCGATGACGCGGTGCTCGGGCTTGACCGCCGAGACCTTGATGACCGAACGGCCCAGATTGCCGGTGAGGAGCTTGAGCCCACCCGATGCCTGGAAGGCCGTCGCCACCTTGGTCAGCACCTTGGGCAGAGCCGATTCCTTGGGCGCGGCTTCGAAGGTCAGCTTGTCTTCGATCAGCTTGGCCTCGACCTTGTAGCCGGACAGGCCATCGCCCCAGACGGTCTTGACGTCCTCATGCAGGTGGCCGCTTTCGAGCAGTTCCTGGATGAGGAAGCCCATGCCGCCGGCGGCGTGGAAGTGGTTCACGTCGGCCACGCCATTGGGATAGACGCGGGCCAGCAAAGGCGTTGCGTCGCTGAGATCGCTCATATCATCCCAGGTGACGTGGAGACCCGCTGCGGCGGCGATGGCGATCAGGTGCATGGTGTGGTTGGTGGAGCCGCCCGTAGCGTGGAGGCCCACCAGCCCGTTGACGATGGCCTTTTCATCGATGATGTGGCCGACCGGGGTGTAGTTATTGCCCAGGGCGGTCAGCGACAGCGCGCGCACCGTGGCTTCCTTGGTCAGCGCATCGCGCAGGGGCGTACCCGGATTGACGAAGCTGGCGCCCGGCAGATGCAGGCCCATGATTTCCATCAGCATCTGGTTGGAATTGGCGGTGCCGTAGAAGGTGCAGGTGCCGGCCGAATGGTAGGACTTGCTCTCGGCCTCGAGCAGCT
>CBIHQV010000052.1:0-22696 GCA_966212275.1 uncultured Devosia sp. | reverse complement strand
CGGCCGGCGACAATTTCCAGGGCTCGCTCTACTACACCACCTACAAGTCCAAGGTTGTGTCCGACTTCTTCAACCAGATGGGCTTTGACGTGGTCGCCACGGGCAACCACGAATTCGATGACGGCCCGGAAGAATTCCTCAAATTCATCGAAGCGGCGGAATTCCCCATCATCGGTGGCAATTTCGACGTCTCCAAGGATCCCAGCCTCGCCGGCAAGATCGAGGGCTCCATCGTCCTCGATATCGGCGGCGAGAAGGTCGGCATCATCGGCGCAACGACTGAAGACACGCCCGAAATCGCCTCGCCCGGTCCCAATATCGAGTTCCAGGACGTCTTCGAATATGTCCGCTCCACCGCCGCGGCGCTCGACGCAGCCGGGGTGAAGAAGATCATCCTCCTCAGCCACATCGGTTACACTGTCGATATGCAACTGGCGGCCGATGTTCCGCTGGTCGACGTCATCGTCGGCGGCCACAGCCATTCCCTGCTCGGTTCGATGGAAGGCGCAGCCGGTCCCTACCCCACTCTGGTCAAGAACCCCGACGGCGTCGAAGTGCCCGTCGTGCAGGCCAACCAATATGGCAAGTATCTGGGCGATATCGCCATCACCTGGGATGACAATGGTGTCGTCACCAAGGCAGAAGGCCAGCCCTTCCTGATCGACGCTTCCGTCGTCGCCAACGAGGACTTCAAGGGTCAGCTCGCCGGCTTGGCCGCTCCGATCCAAGAAGCCATGGGCGAAGTCATCGGCACCACCACCGGTCCCATCGATGGCGCCCGCGAATCCTGCCGTGCCGTCGAGTGCCAGATGGGCAATCTCGTTGCCGACGCCATGCTCGACCGCGTCGCCGACCAGGGCGCCACCATCGCCATCGCCAATGGTGGTGGTCTGCGCGCCTCGATCGACGCGGGCGAGATCACCAAGGGTGAAGTCGTCACCGTTCTGCCGTTCTCGAACACTCTCGCCACCGTCGACATTTCGGGTGCCGATGTGATCGAGGCGCTGGAAAACGGCGTGAGCGACATCGAGAACGCCGCCGGCCGCTTCCCGCAGGTCTCGGGCCTCAAATACTCGTTCGACGTCTCCAAGCCCGCTGGTGAGCGGATCAGCGACGTGCTGGTCGGCAGCGGCGAAACCTGGGCGCCGATCGACGAAGCGGCCACCTACACCATCGTCACCAACAACTATGTGCGAGGCGGCGGCGACGGCTACGGCACCTTCGCCGAAGGCGACAACGCTTATGACTTCGGCCCGCCGCTCGAAGAAGTGCTGGCCGACTACCTCGCCAAGCTGGGCGGCGAATACACCCCCTATACCGACGGCCGCATCACCGCGATCCAATAGCGTCCGATTGCCAGAATGACGAAGGGCGCCCAATGGGCGCCCTTTTGTTGCTCCGCCGGTTGGCTCAAGCCCGCCTGGCGATCTGCCCCCAGGCCAGAAGGATGATCACCGCGCCAACCACGGCGCCGATGAAATTGGCCCCGTCGCCCGGGCCATACCAGCCCACGGCCTGGCCCAGCCATGTCGCCAGCACCGAGCCGATAATGCCCAGCACCGTGGTCAGGATGAAGCCGCTCGGCTTCTTGTCGCCCGGCGTGATCCACTTGGCGATCAGCCCCGCCAGAAACCCGATGATGATGGCCCAGATGATACCCATTGCGACGCTCCTTGATGTCCGTACTCAAATAAGTTGGTAGCACCCGCCCCGGTTGCAAGACCAGTGCTCCGCAGGGCCTCAGGCGACGCCGCGCCGTCCCACCGTGATCAGTTTTTGTGCAACTGATTACCGACCCAGTCGTTGAGGCGCTGTTCAAGTGGGGGGCATATCCCACTGAGGAGTCTAAAAATGAAAAAGACCATCATCGCAACCACTATGGCCGCCCTTCTGGCCACCAGCGCCCTTCCCGTCCTGGCTCAGGACGCAGGCGTGCAGGTCGATGCCGGTGCAGGCGTAACCGTCGACGCCCCGGCCGTCGATGCAGCCGCTGGCGCTGCGGTTGACGCCAATGCCAGCGCTTCGCTGGACAACACCTATGACGCGGTGACGTCGTCGATCGCAGCTTCCGCCGCTGTCGACCTGTCGGCCGTAACTGAAGCCACCACGATCAACATCGTGCTGCTGTCCTCGCTCGAAGGCGATGCCGCCGCCGGCGGTACGGCGCTGGACGAGGCTCTGTCGGCCAATGCCGAGGGCAGTACCGCGCTTCATGCCAATATCGACGGCAATGCCGCCATCAAGGCCAAGCTCGAAGCTGAAGGCCATGCCAGCAGCGACGTCGTTGCCGTCAAGAGCAACGCCGATGGCTCGCTCACTGTCTTTGTCGACGACCGCGCTTAATCGCTAAGGTCTGAAACGACGAACCCCGGCCGCGAGGCCGGGGTTTTTCATTGCCGCGATCGCCGCTGGCTCAGACCGCGTGTTCAGTCCGGTCGCGATCGGTCACCGTCGCCAGATCCAGCACCTTCTGGATATTGGTCGCGTGGCGGAAGCTCGGCTCGCTGTTCTTGCCGGCGCGCACCGCCTCGACGAAGCGCATGTAGTTGGTGGGCACGGTGTCGACCGTCACATCGGTCCAGGTCCCCGTCTCGGCATCGGCGCCGAGGCAGGTGACGAGCTTGGACCAGTCGTGCCGGTGCTGCACTTCGATCGAGCCCAGTTCGCCATAGACGCGCAGGCGCAACTCGTTGAAATGCCCGGTCGCCCAGCGCGTCGCGTGGATCACGCCCAGCGCGCCATTCTCGAGCTGCGCCGTCATGGCGAAGCTGTCATTGGCGTCGAGGTCATACTCACCGATCTTGTTGTTCTCGGCCTTGTCGAACGTCTCGAGCCGGCAGAACACCTTGGAGAAATCGCTGCCTGCGCCATAGGCGGCAAAATCGAGGATGTGCACGCCGATATCGCCCAACACGCCATTGGAGCCGTGCTTCTTGCTCAGCCGCCACAGCCACTGCGACTCCGTGCGCCAATCGCCCCAGGCCTTGCTGACCAGCCAGCTCTGCAGGTAGCTCGCCTCGAAATGCTTGACCTTGCCGACCGCGCCCGACTGCACGATTTCGCGCATCTTCTGCAACTGGCTGACATTGCGATAGGTGAGGTTGACCATGTTGATCAGCCCGGCCTGCTCGGCCGTCTCGGTCATTTCCATGGCCTTGGCATGGTCGGTCGCCAGCGGCTTTTCGCAGAACACGTGCTTGCCGGCCTTGAGCGCCGCCATCGTTGTCGGGTGATGCACGCTGTCGGGCGTCACGTTCGCCACCGCGTCGAACTGGCCCCAGGCCAGAGCCGCGTCGAGCGAGCCGAAGCCGCGCTCGATATTGTGCGTCGTGCAGAACGCCTCGACGCGCGCCGGATCGACGTCAACGCCGCCGGCCAGGGTCACGCCCTCGATCGCCGCAAAATGCTTGGCATGCTGATTGGCCATGCCGCCGGTACCCAGAATGAGGATACGCATATTCACTGTTCCTGTGTCGGCCCTGCGGCCACGATGTTCCAAAACACGCGATGTCATTCCGGCGCAGGCCGGAATCCATCCTGAGATTTGCGCCTGTTCGGCCATCTCAGGATGGACCCCGGCCTGCGCCGGGGTGACACCACGAGGGCCGGACAGGCCGAGCCTTTACTTCTTCACTTCGCCGGCATGGTCGCTGGCCGAGAGCTTGGCGCCGCGCTCCTCGATCTTTTCGATCGCTTCGCCAACCGGCGTATTCGGCGCCTTCATCAGGTGCGCATGACGAGTGCCGTCATAGGCCCAGTTGACCGCATTGCGCAGCACCTGGCCGACATTGGCGTCGTGGTAGGTCGGATAGGTTTCGTGGCCGGGGCGGAAGTAGAAGATATTGCCGGCGCCGCGACGATAGGTGAGGCCAGAACGGAACACTTCGCCGCCCTGGAACCAGGAGACGAACACCGTTTCTAGCGGCTCTGGCACGCTGAAGGGCTCGCCATACATTTCTTCGTATTCGAGCTCGAAATAGGCCGGCAGGCCGCGGGCAATCGGGTGACCGGGATTGACCACCCACAGACGCTCGCGCTCACCGGCTTCGCGCCAGTGCAGGTTGGCCGGGGTGCCCATCAGGCCCTTGAAGACCTTCGAGTGGTGGCCCGAATGCAGCACGATCAGGCCCATGCCCTGCCAGACATGCTCCATGACGCGCTTGACGACGGCGTCGTCGACCTTGTCGTGGGCCGCGTGACCCCACCAGACCAGCACGTCCGTGTTGGCCAGGGCTTCCTGCGTACAGCCATGCTCGGGCTCCTGCAGGGTCGTGGTCTTGACCGAGATGTTGCTGTCCTCGGACAGCAGCTTGGCGATCTGGTTGTGCATGCCATTGGGGTAGTTCTCGGCCACGACCTTGTTCTTCTGCTCGTGGACGTTTTCGCCCCAGACCAGGGTACGGATTGGCATTTTGGAGGCTCCTAGTTTGACTGGCCTGGTGGGGAGGCACCGGCCATTCCATTGTTCTCTGCATTATTCCCGCCAAAGCGGGTATCCCCTTTGAGCGGGGATGCCAGCTTTGGCGGGAATGACGCAGTGGTTGATATTGATGACGGCTCTATGGCCGTCACCAAAAGTGTGATCGCTCAGGCGATTGGCTTTCCGGCGGCGTCGAAGCGATGAAGCTTGTCGGTCATGGGCGCAATATGCACGGTGTCGCCGCTCTTGTAGGAATTGGCGCCGTCGAGGCGAACCACGACCGGCTCTTCGGTGCCCATCTCGAGATAAACATAAGAGTCCGCGCCGAGGTTTTCGGTGTGGATCACCGTGCCCGTCCAAGTGCCGTTGCCCGGCACGATGGTGATGTGCTCGCCGCGCACGCCCAGGATTTCGGCATTGAACGCCTTGGCCTTCTCGCCACCGATGAAATTCATCTTCGGCGAGCCGATAAAGCCGGCCACGAACACCGAATTGGGGCGCTCATAGAGCTCCATGGGCGTACCCACCTGCTCCACCAAGCCGTCGCGCAGCACGCAGATGCGGTCGGCCAGGGTCATGGCCTCGACCTGGTCATGCGTCACATAGACCATGGTCACGTTGTCCATGCTCTCATGCAGCTTGGCGATCTCGATGCGGGTGGCCACACGCAGGGCGGCGTCGAGGTTCGACAGCGGCTCGTCGAACAGGAACACCTTGGGGTCGCGGGTGATGGCCCGGCCGATGGCGACGCGCTGGCGCTGGCCGCCCGACAACTGCTTGGGGAGGCGGTCGAGATACTGCCGGATCTGCAGCATGTCGGCGGCCTTTTCGACGCGCTTCTGGATCTCTTCCTTGGAGTGGCCCTTTTCGAGGGTTAGCCCGAACGCCATGTTCTCATAGACCGTCATATGCGGATAAAGCGCATAGGACTGGAACACCATGGCGATGCCGCGCTTGGACGGCGCCAGGGCGTTGACGACCTTGCCGTCGAACAGCATCTCGCCAGAGGTGATGTCCTCGAGGCCCGAGATGAGACGGAGCAAGGTGGACTTGCCGCAGCCCGAGGGGCCAACGAACACCATGAACTCGCCCTTGCGGACTTCCAGGTCCACGCCCTTGATCACTTCGACCGCGCCGAAGGCCTTGCGAATGTTGCGAAGCTCGATGCTTGCCATTTTTTTCTCCCTTAGCCTTTGACGCCGCCGGCGGTGAGACCGCTGACGATTTTGCGCTGGAAGACCAGCACCAGGATAACCAGCGGCACGGTCACGATGACCGAGGCCGCCATGATGATGCCCCACGGAACTTCATACTGCGATCCGCCCGACAGCAGCGCGATTGCCACCGGCACGGTGCGTGTGTCGTTCGATGAGGTGAAGGTCAGCGCGAACAGGAACTCGTTCCACGCCCCGATAAAGGCGAGCAGGCCCGTGGTCACCAGCGCCGGCCACATCAGCGGCATGAACACGCGCGTGATGATGATCCAGGGCGTCGCGCCGTCGACGATGGCCGCTTCCTCGATCTCGATAGGCAGATCACGCATGAAGGTGGTCAGCACCCACACGGTGAACGGCAGGGTGAAGATCGTGTACGAGAAGATCAGCGCCCAAGGGGTATTATAGATGCCCAGGGCACGGATGACCTCGAACAGGCCTGCCAGCACCGCGATCTGCGGGAACATGGACACGGCCAGGATCACCATCAGCAGGAAGCCGCGACCGCGGAACCGCACGCGGCTGAGGGCGAACGCCGCCGTCACAGCCAGGAACAGCGCCAGGATCACGGTGATCGAGGCGACGAAGATCGAGTTCAGCAGGTTGCGCGGGAAGCTGCCCTGGTTGAACACCGTGATATAGTTCTCGAAGCTGAACGATACCGGCCAGTAGGTGACGCGGAAGATGTCCGTGCCCGATTTGAAGCTGGTGAGGATGGCGTAGTAAAATGGAAACACACTCACCACAACGATGAATACCACCAGCGCGTAGAAGAGCGTCGTCTTGATGATTTTCCAGAGATCGATTGTCGCGCCCATCAGCGGTCTCCCCCGTCGAACCGGACCTTGCCCAGCCAGATATAGAGCATGGTCAGAATGGCAATGATCAGGAACAGCAGCGTCGATTGCGCCGATCCATAGGCGAACTTGTCGAAGTCGAAGAGGTTTTCGCGCGAAATCACCGACATGGTCTTGGTGGCCTTGCTGTTCGGCGTCAGCACATAGATCAGGTCGAAGATGCGCAGTGCATCGAGCAAGCGGAAGATGATCGCCACCATCAGCGCTGGCCGCACCAGGGGCAGGGTGATGCGGAAAAATTGCTTGACCGGGTGAACACCGTCGATTTCGGCGGCTTCGTAGATATCCTTGGGCACCATCTGCAGACCCGCCAGGATCAGCAGCGCCATGAACGGCGTGGTCTTCCAGATATCGACGATCAGCACGGCCTGCATGGCCGTTTCGGCCGTTGCCGTCCAGGCGACCTTCTGGCTCAGCAGGCCCAGGCGCATGCCCAGATCGTTGAGAATGCCGAACTGGTCGTTGAGCATCCAGGCCCACATCTTGGCCGACACGATGGTCGGGATGGCCCAGGGGATCAGGATGGCGGCGCGGACGATACCGCGGCCCCTGAACTCCGCGTTGAGCACCAGCGCCACGATCATGCCGAGCACGGCTTCCAGGCTGACTGACACGACGGCGAAGCGCATGGTGTTCCACACCGCGTTCCACCAGTCCGGATCCACCAGCAGGCCACGATAGCGCGTCACGCCGCTATCGAGCGTGGTCCAGCGCAGGTAATTGCCGAAGCCGATCCACTCGGCACCATAGAGGTCGTTGAGCGAGGCATCGGTGAAAGAGAAATAGATCGATCGAAGAAGCGGCCAACCCGCCACCACGGCCAATGCCAGCAGCATCGGCACCAGGAACCAGCGGGCGGCGCGCACGCGCTGCTGCATCAGCTCCGATTTGATTTTCCCGCCAGTCGCAACGACTGGCGCAGCAATCACATCCGTGGCCATTTTGGCCTCCTCCCCATTTATGAGCCAATCATTGCGCAAAGCGGGCGACGGGGAAACCCAGTCGTCCGCCTTGCATCTGTGTCCTGGGAGGACTTACCAGGCGTCGCCCTTGAGGTCGGTCAGATCGGCCTCGAGCAGTTCAAGGTTCTCTGCACCGGTGCCGTTACCCGACAGGGTGTTGTGCACAGCGCTCCAGAACAGCGAGGAAACCTCGTTGTACTTGACCTTGGTCGGAGCAGACGGACGCGGCACGGCGTTCTGGAAGATTTCCTTCCAGTTCGGGATGATCGGCTGCGCAGCGGCGATATCGGCGTCGTCATAGAGCGCTTCGATCGTGGGCAGGTTCGACTGGTTGATCGCGCGTTCCTTCTGCACTTCGGTCGAGCTCAGGAACAGAGCGAGCTTGATCGCCTCTTCCGGATCGGGCGAGTACTTGGAGACGGCCACGTTCCAGCCACCCAGCGTTGCCGCCGAGCGTGCGCCTTCGCCGTCACCGGACGGCAGCGGAGCCACGTCGAACAGGCCCTTCACGGCCGAGTCATCGCCATTGCCGAGCGAGTAGGCATAAGGCCAGTTGCGGTGGAACACCGCATTGCCAAGCTGCCACACGCCGCGGCTTTCTTCTTCCTGGTAAGCCAGGTTGCCTTCGGGCGAGATCGTGCCGATCCAGCTTGCAGCACGGTCGATAGCGGCAGCAGCCTGTTCGTTGTTGATCGAGATGGTGCCATCGGCTTCCACGATCTGGCCGCCGCCATTGGACACGACCCATTCCAGAGCATCGCAGGTCAGGCCTTCATAGGCGTTGCCCTGGAACACGAAGCCCCACATTTCAGGGTTACCGGCAGCGCGCTCGGCATCCATGATTTCCTTGGCGGTCGCTTCCATTTCGGTCCAGGTGGTCGGCACGGTCTTGCCGTACTTTTCCAGGAGGTCCTTGCGGTAGTAGAGCGCGGGAGCATCGGTGAAGGCCGGCAGGGCAACGAGCTTGCCGTCGACGGTCTGCGACTCGATGATGGAGGGGAAGTGATCGCCCACCACGTCCTTGGCGGCTTCCGTCAAGTCGAGGAACTGATCAGCAAGCTGCGGCGCCCAGATCACGTCGGTCTGGTACACGTCGATATCGGTGTTGCCGGCAGCCAGCCACAGGCGGTACTGGCCGAACTGGTCGGTGGTCGAGGACGGCATCGGCACGATGGTCACGGTATTGCCGGTATCGGCTTCGAACTTGTCGAGCTGGCTGCGCAGGAATGCGAGGCCATTGCCGGTGTCGCCCGAAACGATCGACAGATCGGCGGCCTGGGCCGAGCCCACAACCAGCGTCACGCTCGTCAACAGACCAACGAGCAAAGTGTTGATTTTCATTAGATATCCTCCCGAATGAACCAACTGCCAGGGAGGCACACCGATCCGGCCCTGCGCAAATGGCGCCGGCCCGAACGATTCTCCTCCCTACAAAAGCGCCTGTTTCAGCGGCTGTTCCGCGTACATTTCCAAAGCGCTTTGAACGAAAAAGAACCAGAGCGCCGAATTTCTGTCAAGCGCTGACGCAACGGATTTTTAATGAATTTTCAATCGATCGTATTTTTATCTTTGTATTTCAGATAGTTACAATGAAGCAGCCGGCTCATGGGTAAATCTTGCTGCCATTATTCCTGACGTACGCACCTCAGAAAATGCTATCGATTTCACCTCTTGCATCAAAATTTGAAATCGCTTTGAATGATCCATGGAGGAGGAAGCAGGAACCGCTGTTCAAGGCGGCCTGCCTGCCCTAAAGGCAAGGTGACCGGGTGTGCGCCCATTGAAGGTGCCGCCCACCAGCGTTGGTCAATGCCGTGCCGTGGGGGCCAGTTAGCAGCAATGAGACTGAAGGATCTGGCCGAGCATCTCGGCCTGTCGCAAACTACGGTCAGTCGCGCGCTCAATGGCTATCCCGAAGTCAATGAGGCGACCCGCCTGCGCGTTGCCGAAACGGCGGCGCGGCTGGGCTATCGACCCAATGCCAGCGCCCTGCGCCTCGCCACCGGCCGCTCGGGCGCCATTGGCCTGGTGCTGCGCGGCGCCGACGATTTGGGCCCGCATATGAGCGAGTTCCTCGCGGGCATGGGTGGGCATGTCGGTGCCCACGAGATCGACATCCTGGTCGTCACCGTGAACAGTCTCGAAGATGAACTGGCCGCCTATCGCCGCATCGCGGCCAGCCAGAAGGTCGACGCTGTCGTGCTGCATTCCCCCACCCTGCAGGACCGCCGGGCCGAGCTGCTGCTCGACCTCAAAGTCCCCTTCGTCATGCATGGCCGCACCAATATTGGCGAGCCGGTGGCCTGGATGGATATCGACAATACCGGCGCCATCGAACGCGCCACCGGCCATCTGCTCGATCTGGGCCATCGTCGCATCGCCCTGCTCAACGGCCTCAAGGGCCGCACCTTCGCCGAACACCGGGAGCTGGGCTACCTCGCCGCGCTCTCCGCCCGCGGCGTCTCATTCGATCCGGCTTTGATGGGCAATTCGATCTTCACCGACGAAATCGCCTTCCGCCAAGCCCAGGCCATGCTCGAATTGCGGCCCCGCCCCACCGCCTTCCTCGCCGGCTCGATGATGACGGCGCTCGGCGTCTTCCGCGCCATCCGCCAGGCAGGACTGGAACTCGGCCGAGACGTCTCGATGATCGCTCATGATGACGTCTTCCCGTATCTCAACGCCGACAACATGTACCCCACCATGTCGACGACCCGCTCCTCGATCCGCCAGGCCGGTATGCGCATTGCCGAGCTGATTCTGCAGATCATGGCCGGCAAGCCCTCGCAGGACGTGCACGAACTCTGGCCGGTCGAGCTGGTGCTGCGCCAGAGCTCGGCTCCGCTGCTCGAAAGCGCCCGCTAGCCCACGCGCAACATATGATTGTCGAACTGAAATGCGAATGTCTGCCGTGCGCGCTCCGCCCCGGCCACGCCGATCATCTCGCCGTCACCGCTGGTCGCCACAAAGCCGCTTCCGTCCGCCGCCAGCCCACAGCCATTGCGTAGTGTCTCCACCAGCACCGGGCGCTTGCCTTCGACATCGATGGCCACCAGCAGGTCTCCCTCCGGCGAGGAAACCGCCACAGTCGTGCCATCGGCCGATGCCGCAACCGAGCCCACATAGTTGCGCAGATCGGCCAGCGTGCCCGGCGGCAGCTCCACCAGCGTGATCTCGCCATCCAGCGTCGCATAGCCCACCAGTTGCGGCTTGTCCTCCGCCGCGCCCCGATACTGGCAGCCAAACCACACCCGTCCGCGCCCATCGATGGCCATGTGGCGGATCGATAGCTGGTGCAGTCCCGCATCGAGCCGCAACTGCCCCACCAGTCTGCCGTCGCGCCGGTCGATGAACACCACCGACGGGTCCATCGTCTCGAGATTGAGCTCGGTCCGCCCGAAATCGGGATGCGTCTCGATCCCGCCATTGGCGACCACGAATGTCACCCCGTCGGGCATCAGCAGCATTTCGTGCGGACCCGTGCCATAGGTCGGGAATTCCCCGATCCGCCGATAGCCATCGGTGGCGTCATAGATGCCGACCACACCCTGCGCCGCCTCGAAATCGCTCTCTGTCGCATAGAGCAGCCGCCCGTCGGGGGAGAACACGCCATGCCCGAAAAAATGCCGTCCCTCGATACTGGTCAGCGTCACCGGAGCCTCGCGGCCGGCAGGGTCGAACACCACCGCAAACGTCCCCGGCTGGCGCGCGAACACCACCCCGCGCCCGGCCGCGCGATTGATGGTGATGTCGTGCCCGCGATCGGGCAGCGCGATATTGGCGATCACGTCGCCCCGCTCTCCCAGCAGCACCGCGCCATAGCCGCCATCGGCGGTCTGCACAGCGCTGGCAAACACCAGCTCGTTACGCTCCAGCGCCTGCACCTGCCGCGGCAACAGGCTCGCTGCAAAGCCCGCCCCGGCAGCCCTCAAAAAGGCCCGCCGCTGCCACATCGCCTAGTCTCCGTCCAATGACGAGAAGCCAACCGACAGATCGAGCGCCGTCGCCAACTGCTCGCCGATCAGCGCCTGCAGCATCTGAGTAACGCTGATCACATCGGTCAGCGCCTGCACCTGCACCGGGTCCGCAACCGCCGCTTCGACCGGTGACGTCACCACATCCAGCGCCGCAAAACCCCTGTCGAACTGGATGGCAATGGACTGATCGATCCCGCCAGCGCCGGCCTCGCCGATACTGGCAACTCCGGACCGCTCGAAGAGCAGCTCCATCCCCTCGAGATTGGCCCGCACCAGCGCGGTCGTGAGCCCCGATCGCCAGAACAGCGCCTGTTTCGGGTTGGACTCACCCCGCCCGACAAAGGGCAGCAGCCGCTGGTCGCGCACCGCTTCGGCGCCATGCGCCAATAGCCCCACCAGCGCCTCCAGCGCTTCGGTTTCACTGCGGTAATCGGCATTGTCGGGCACGGGCAGCGTCAGGTGCGCGGCCACCCCGTCATAGCGATACCAGCCCATCGCTATCTCGTCGGCGATGGCCCTGATATTGCTGGCAATGGCCTGCCCATAGCGGCAGCGGAAGGCGCCGTCCGCGCCCGAAAGCATGTTCGCATCCGTGCCGAACAGCACGAATTCCAGCGCACCAAACCCCTGCAGGGCCACGCTTTTCGCGCGCAATGTCGTCACGTCGCTGGCGCCGGCATCCTGTTCGGCGAGGATAGCCTGCACCTGCCGGAGCCCAATGCCGCGCCGGTCCGGCCAGAACAGCAGGCGCTCGGCGCGATTGTCCTCCATCAGCGGCCCGATCCGGATGAATTCGATCCGCCCATAGGCCCGCGCCGTGAGGCCGAACTGCTGGTGCGCGATGGCCAGAGCGTGCTCCGAGGGCACAGCGCAGAGCGCGCCCACCGCACTTTCGAGCCCGCTGGCGCGGGTCTTGAACGCGGCCACGCCGGGCCGGATCACTTCGTTCACCGCCGCCGTCAACACCTGCGATGGCGTCACAGCCTGCCCCAACGCCGGCCCCGCGCAAAACAGCATCAGAACAATGAGCACCAGGCGCATCACAGCGATTCCAGGAAGGCGACAACATCGTCGCGGGTGGCTTGAGACATCTGCGCGAAGGCATCGCGCGCGGCCTGCGCCTCTCCCCCATGCCACAGAATGGCCTCGACGAGATTGCGGGCCCGCCCATCATGGAGGAAAAACGTGTGCCCCGATACGGTCTCGGTCAGCCCGATGCCCCAGAGCGGCGGTGTGCGCCATTCCTGGCCATCAGCCAGCCCCTCCGGCCGGTTGTCGGCCAGCCCAGCGCCCATGTCGTGCAGCAGGAAATCCGAATAGGGCCAGATCAACTGGAACCGGTGCGCCGGGTTTTCGGCAGCGCTGCTGGTGACAAATTTGGGCACATGGCAACTGGCGCAACCCGCGCCATAGAATGCCGCCTTGCCCCGCAGCACCGCCGGATCGTCCACCTCGCGCCGCGCCGGCACGCCCAGCGTCTGCGCGTAGAAGGTTACCAGGTCCAGCACCGGGTCGGGCGCCTCCGACACGCCCAGCCGCGCCTGCTCGCCGGTGGGCATGGCAAGGCATTCGGCCTGCCTCTCGGTGCAGTCGCCATGCGGCAGGTTCACCAATGGCGTCGAAATGCCGATATCGCCGGCAAACGCCGCCGCCGATTGGCTGCGGATCGTTGCCATCCCGGCCTTCCAGCCAAACCGGCCGAGCATCACGCTCTGGCTCACCGGCTCGATCGTCCAATTCGGCCGCCCGGAAATGCCATCGCCATCGCGATCCTCCGCGTCGGCCAGCGCCAAGATGTCCTCGGTCGGTATCTGCTCCACCAGCCCCAGCCCGATCATCGGATTGGCCAGTCGCGGCGACAGCATGACGTCGTCCGCCAGGGGCCCGAAGGCGAGGTCTGCCACCGAATAATGCGGCGCCCGCAGCGTCACCTGCGTGCCGTCGCCCAGCGTCACCGGCAGCTCTGCATAATCGATCACCATCCGCCCTTCGGCCTTGAGGCCGGGTACGGCAAAATCCTGCAATTGCGTGCCGTAGGTGGGGTCGCCCACCTCGCCGGCCACCACGCCATCCATGGCCAGCCGTGTATCGTCGGCGCCGGGCGGCACCGACAGGCGCAGGAACATCGACACATTCTCCGCCTGCCCCTCGAATGGCGGATGCCCGCGCCCGTCCTTCACATGGCAGCTCTGGCAACCCCGTGCGTTGAACAGCGGCCCCAACCCGTCCGACGCCTGCGTCGAGCTCGGCGACGAAACCCAGATCTTGCGGAACAAGGCATTGCCCAGCTTGAACTGCTCTTCCTGTTCGAAGCTGAGATTGTCGAGAAAGTGGCTGAATGAATCCGCATTGACCGCGAACGTCGTCGTGCCGGCGCCGGCGGGCTTGCCCTCGAAATTCTCGGCGCGCGAAAAATCCGTCGTCGGCGCCGTCACCGCCCGTACTCGCGCGAGATCCTCCGGCGTCAAATCGCTGCGCGGCGCAACATCCTGCGCAAACACCAGGCCACCGGCGAGCAAGGCAACCAGGGCAATGGTGAGGCGGGTTTTCATGCGCGTTGCCTAGCCGTTCCGGCCCAGACTTTCAAATTACCTTGCGGGCGCAATTCTGGCCCAACCACCATGTCATTCCGGCGAAGGCCGGAATCCACCCTGAGGAAACTCCGCGCGTAGCGAACGTGGCAACAGCTCAGGATGGACCCCGGCCTTCGCCGGGGTGACACCGTGTTTGTGAAGCTGCCTTACTGGAACACCGCATCCGGGTTGCTCAGCGAGTCGCTGTCCTCGATCGTCACGGCATCGCCCAGCTCGAGCAGCGCCACCGCCCGCTCGAAGCCGCGCGTCTGCGCGATCAGGCCGTCGATCGCCGCCTGCACCACCGCATTGCCTTCTGCATTGCCCTCGGCGATCTGCTGGTCATAGGCCTCGCCGCCCTCTGCGCGCGCGGCCATCACGTTCATCTTGGCCACAGTGTCTGCGAGCAGCGCCTGGATTTCGGCATCGAGCGCCGCGTCCTTGGCCGCAATAACGTCGGACAGCGACGAGCCCTCCACCACCGAGCCATCGGTCCGCACATACTTGCCCAGATAGACATTCTGCACGCCGACGGCGTCCTGCAGGTGGGACACATGCGTATTGTCGGAGAAGCAGTCATGCTCCTCTTCCGGATCGTGCAGCAGCAGGCCCAGCTTCATGCGCTCGCCGGCCACCTCGCCAAAGCTCAGCGAGCCCATGCCGGTCAGGGTCGCCGAAATCCCGAGCTGCGGCAGCGCCGCGCGGGCCGCGCCATCGGCCGTCCAGTTGCCGGCCATCTCTTCGAGATCGGACACCAGCAGGGTCGAGGCTGCCTTGAGATAGGCGGCGCGGCGGTCGGCATGCTCGGCGGTCGAATAGTCGGTGAATGGCCGTGCGCCCGCACCGGCCTCTGTACCGTTCAGGTCCTGGCCCCACAGCAGGAATTCGATGGCATGATAGCCCGTCGCCACATTGGATTCGACGCCCGCCGCTTCCTGCAGGCTGTCCTGCAGCAGCGCCGGCGTGATCTCGCTCGCGTCGAGCTCGACCCCGTCGATGGTGATCTTGGGATTGGCGATGACGTTGGCTACATAGAGCCCGTTGCTGTCGCTCTCGCTGCCATAGCTGGCGTCGACATAGTCGATCAGGCCCTCATCGAGCGGCCATGCATTCACCCGGCCTTCCCACTCGTCGACGATCGGATTGCCGAAACGGAACGCCTCTGTCTGCTGGTAGGGAATGCGCGCTGCTTTCCATGCATCCTTGGCCGCCTGCAGCGTTTCTTCGCTCGGATTGGCAATCAGCGCGTCGATGGCGGCGTCCAGCGCCTTCGCGCTTGTCAGCGCATCCTCATACCCCGCCAAAGCGATGTCGGCATAAACCGCCAGCACATCGGCATCCGCAGGTGCCTGTGCAAAGGCGGCCATCGGCGCCACCGACAGGGTCAGCGCAACAGCAAAGCTGCGCAGGGTACGCTTGCCAAGCGAGATCATGGACCATCCTCCAGGTGAATTTGTAAACCGGACTACGCTTGTCATCTCTAGAAAGCAATTCGATTTCAATAGTTTGGAAGCAGTCTAAAGTACGTCGAGGGCCGGGAAAGATCGGTCGCCCTGCTCTGCTGACGCCGGATTCCGCGCCGACTTCCTCCCGAGCGGGCGAGAGACGAGCCGGGGCTTGCATTGCTCCACCGCGAAATTTTGACCATCTGGACTAAACTGTCACAAACGGGCACTGTCACAATTGCAGCAGGGAGGCTGGGGCTTGGGCGGGGGATTGCGCGCAAACGGTTGAATAGCGGGCCTTACCGGCCGCCCCGCGGCTGTCATATGCCCTTCCATATTCCGTCATCGCACTGTCATACCACCACACTACTTGCCTCCCCAGTTCGCCGGATCGTCCCCAGATGGACGATCTCGAACGACATTCAGGGAGACTGAACATGTCCATCAAGAAGACTCTCGGCGCATCGGTGTCGATGCTTGCCGTGCTCGCCGTTTCTGCACCCGCCTTCGCCCAGACTGACCTCGACGCGCTCTATGAAGCCGCCAAGGCCGAAGGCCAGCTCACCACCATCGCCCTGCCCCATGATTGGTGCGGCTATGGCGCCGTGATCGAAGGCTTCAAGGCCAAGTATCCCGGCATCACCGTCAACGAACTCAACCCCGATGCCGGCTCGGCCGACGAAATCGAGGCCATCAAGGCAAACCAGGGCAATACCGGCCCGCAGGCCCCCGATGTGATCGACGTTGGTCTGGCTTTCGGCCCCCAGGCCAAGGCCGATGGCCTGATCCAGCCCTACAAGGTCTCGACCTGGGACTCGATCCCGGCTGATGCCAAGGACGAAGAAGGCTACTGGTACGGCGACTATTATGGCGTGATGGCCATGCTGGTGAACACCGACCTCGTCTCCGCCGTCCCCACCGATTGGGCCGACCTGACCAAGCCGGAATACGCCAATGCCGTCGCCCTCGCTGGTGATCCGCGCGCTTCCGCCCAGGCCATCCAGTCCGTCTATGCCGCTGGCCTCGCCACTGGCGCCGACGCTGCTGGCGCCGCCGATGCCGGCCTCAAGTTCTTCTCCGAGGTCAATGCTGCCGGCAACTTCGTTCCGGTCATCGGCAAGTCCGCTTCGCTGGCTCAGGGCACCACGCCCGTCGTCATCGCCTGGGACTATAACCTGATCGCCTGGCAGGCCGGCTTTGCCGGCAACCCGGCTTCGCAGGTTGTCGTTCCCGCCACCGGCGTCGTCGCCGGCGTCTACATCCAGGCCATCTCGGCCTATGCACCCCATCCCAACGCTGCGAAGCTCTGGATGGAATACCTCTACTCGGACGAAGGCCAGTTGCTCTGGCTGGCTGGCTATTGCCACCCGATCCGCTTCAACGACCTGGCCGCCAAGGGCGTGATCCCGCAGGATCTGCTCGACAAGCTGCCGCCGGCCGCCGCCTACGAAAAGGCCGTGTTCCCGACCATCGACGAACAGAACGCCGCCAAGGCCGTCATCACGGCCCAGTGGGACGCCGTCGTCGGCGCCAACGTTCAGTAAGCTGATCCTCGGTGTGGACCCAACCACCGGGTCCACCCTCCCCCTTGTGGGGAGGGAAGCGAGATAGGACTTAGCACGTCGCTAAGTCCGTGATCGAGCAGGGTGGGGGTGTCTCTCCGCATACTCTGTGCGCGGCTCCACCCCCACCCAGCCTCCCCCATCAAAGGGTGAGGTGTCGCATCAAGCATGCGGCAAAACTGGTGCTCCCACGCGTTCAGAAGAGTCACGATGACCGACGCCACCGCATCGCCCACCGCCCGCCGCCGCCTCTCCTTCGAATGGCTGGGCGTCGCGCCTTTCATCATCTTCGCGGTGATGTTCCTCATCCTGCCCACGCTCTATCTCATCGGCGCCGCCTTTATCGGCCGCGACGGCCAGTTCACCTTCGACAATATTGCCGGTCTCTTCACCGACCAGATCATCGCCGCTTACTGGATTTCCATCCGCATTTCCGGCGCCTCGGCCATCCTTGGCGCCATTTGCGGCCTCGCCATCGCCCTGGCGCTGATCCGCGGCAAGCTGCCCCAGGGCCTGCGCTCGGCCGTCATGACCTTTTCCGGCGTCGCCTCCAATTTCGCCGGCGTGCCGCTGGCTTTCGCCTTCATCTCGACCCTGGGTCGCCTCGGCCTCGTGACGCTGATCCTCCGCGATGTCTTCGGCATCGACCTCAACAAGGCCGGCTTCAACCTCCTGAGCTTCTGGGGCCTCACCCTCACCTACCTCTATTTCCAGATCCCGCTGATGATCCTCATCATCTCCCCGGCCATCGATGGCCTGAAGAAGGAGTGGAGCGAGGCTGCCGCCATTCTGGGCGCGTCGCCCTGGCAGTTCTGGCGCTATGTCGGCCTGCCCATCCTCTGGCCCAGTTTCCTCGGCACGCTCAGCCTGCTCTTCGCCAATGCCTTCGGCGCCATCGCCACCGCCTATGCGCTGACCGGCTCGTCGCTCAACATCGTGCCCATCCTGCTCTATGCACAGATCCGCGGCGATGCCCTGCAGAATCCCGGCCTCGGCGCCGCGCTGGCTCTGGGCATGATCCTCATCACCGCCGTCGCCAACATCATCTATCTGGTCATCTCCGCCCGCGCCGAGAGGTGGATGAAATGAAGACCAACAAGTTCTGGGCCTGGCTGGTTTTCGCCCTCGGCGCCGCCTATTTCCTGATCCCGCTTTACGCCACCTTCGACTTCTCGACCAAGATGCGCCGGGACTATCGGAGCCTCGATGCCTATGCCTCGGTCTTCTCCGATCCCAATTTCCAGGCCACTTTCACCTATTCGGTGGTCATCGGCGTCCTGGCCATTATCGTGGGTATTCTGGTGGTCGTCCCGGCAGTCTATTTCGTCCGCCTGCGTATGCCCTGGCTGCGCCCCTTCGTCGAATTCGTCACCCTGATGCCGCTGATCATCCCGGCCATCATCCTGGTCTATGGCTATATCCGGCTCTACAATTCGTCCTCGATCATCCCCTTCACCGGCAGCGCGCTGGGCACCGATATCCTGCTCACCTGCGGCTATGTCACCCTGGCTTTGCCTTACATGTACCGGGCCGTCGATACCGGCATGCGCACCATCGATGTGCAGACGCTGACCGAGGCCGCCCAGATCGCCGGCGCCAACACCGTCCAGATCATCGGTCGCATCATCCTGCCCAATATCCTGGTCGCCGTGCTGTCGGGCGCCTTCCTGACCTTCGCCATCGTCATCGGCGAATTCACCATTGCCAGCCTTCTCAACCGGCCGGCCTTCGGCCCCTACCTGCAGAATATCGGCGCCAACCGCGCCTATGAGCCGTCGGCCTTGGCCGTCATCTCCTTCATCATCACCTGGGGCGCCATGGGCATGATCAACGTGCTCGGCCGCTTCGCCCCCCGCACTTCCGCCAGAACAGACTGAGCCCGACTGACCATGGCAGCCTTTCTCGACGTCCAGAACCTCACCAAGTCCTTCGGCAGCAACACCGTGGTCAAGGGCGTCAGCTTCGCCTTCGACAAGGGCGAGTTCATCTCCCTGCTCGGCCCCTCCGGCTGCGGCAAGACCACCATCCTGCGCATGATTGCCGGCTTCGAGAACCCAACCTCGGGTTCTATTGTGGTCGATGGCCAGGATATCACCAGCCTCAAGCCCAATCAGCGCCAGCTCGGCATGGTGTTCCAGGCCTATGCCCTGTTCCCCAATCTCAATGTCGGCGACAATATCGGCTTCGGCCTCAAGATCGCCGGCATGGGCACCGAGGAACGCCGCGCCCGCGTCGACGAGATGCTCAAGCTCATCGGCCTGCCCGGCTTCGAGAAGCGCTATCCCTACGAAATGAGCGGCGGCCAGCAGCAGCGCGTCGCCCTCGCCCGCGCCATCGCCCCCCGCCCCCGCATGCTGCTGCTCGATGAGCCGCTCTCCGCGCTCGACGCCAAGATCCGTGTCAGCCTTCGCGAGGAAATCCGCGCCATCCAGCTCGATCTCGGCATCACCACCGTCTTCGTCACCCATGACCAGGAAGAGGCGCTCTCCATCTCCGATCGCATCGTGGTGATGAATGCCGGCAATATCGAGCAGCTCGGCGCGCCGCACGAAATCTACAACAAGCCCGCCACCCGCTTCGTCGCCACCTTTGTCGGCCAGCTCAACAGCATTGCCGCGACCGTCCTCGATCCAGCCAGCAAGACCGTCTCCATCGATGGTCAGACCGTCGTGGTTCCGGCCCTCCCCGCCAATGCCGTCGCCAATGCCGACACCATGCTGACCCTGCGCCCCGAAGTGGTGACCGTCGGCGTCCGCGAAGGCAATGACATCACCCTCACCGGCACCATTGCCGACGCCACGTTCCTCGGCTCGGTCATCCGCCTGCGCGTGGCTTTGGGCCGGAACATACTGAGCCTCGACACGTTCAACGATCAGCGCACCGCGCCACCCAGCCGCGGCGAACCGGTCACGATCAGCCTCGCCAGCAAGGACCTTCTGGTGCTCTAGCAACATCCGCGCAGGCTGTCCCCGAGGCCAGGGGGGCACCTCCCCTCTTGCGGGGGAGGTTGGGAGGGGGGTACGACTGACCAGCATCGAAGGAGTCGACACCCCAATGGAATCCCCCTTCGTCACCACGGACTGGCTCGCCACCCATCTCAGCGACCCGGGCCTGGTTGTCCTCGATGGCAGTTGGCATATGCCCAACGCCGCCCGCAACGCCCAGGCCGAATACCTCGCCGGGCACATACCCGGCGCGGTCTTCTTCGACATCGACGGCGTCGCCGATACCAGCACCAACCTGCCCCATATGCTGCCGGCCCCCAACGACTTCGCCCGCATGGTCGGCGCGCTGGGCATCTCCGACAGCATGACCATAGTCGTCTATGACGAACTCGGCCTCTTCTCCGCCCCCCGCGTCTGGTGGACCTTCCGCACCATGGGCGCCCGCGATGTCCGCATCCTGGCCGGCGGCGGCCCCAAATGGCGCGCCGAACGCCGGGCCACCGAGACCGGCTTGGTCACCCGCCCTCGCCAGGTCTTCCACACCGATTTCAACCCCAGCCGCGTCGCCAGCTTCGAGACCACGCGCACCCGCAGTCAGGATGGCGCCGCGCAGATTGCCGATGCCCGCCCGGCTCCGCGCTTCCACGCCGAAGTGCCCGAGCCCCGCCCCGGCTTGCGCGGCGGCCATATCCCCAATAGCGCCAGCCTGCCGGTAACCCTGCTCACCGAATCCGGCCAGATGAAGTCCCCCGCCGAACTGGCCCAGCTCTTCGCCGATCGCGGCATAGACCTCGGCAAGCCGCTCATCACCTCCTGCGGCTCCGGCATCACCGCCGCAACGCTGGCCCTCGCCGCCGAACTGGCCGGCGCCGACAAGGTCGCCGTCTATGACGGTTCCTGGGCCGAATGGGGCGGTCGCCCCGACGCCGAAGTCGAAAAGTAGCCGTAGCCGCAAGCGACAGATCCCTGATGAGCATCATCGAAATCCACCCGCCAAACCCCGCCTGGCCGGACGACTTCCACGCCTTGAAGGACCGCCTCGTCAAGGTGATGCCCAACGGTTCGGTGATCCATCACATCGGCTCCACCGCCGTTCCCGGTCTTGCCGCCAAGGATGTTATCGACATCCAGGTCACCGTGGACCGCCTTGAGCAGGTCGACGTGGCAGCCGTTGTCGCGTTAGGTTTCAAGCATAGGGCAATGACCGGCCCCGGCGACCATTGCCCTCCGGGCCTCGACCTGCCCGACGCGGAGCTCACCAAGCTGTTCTTCAAGAGCACCGGCCGCCCGGCCAATGTCCATGTCAGGGAACGCGGCCGCTTCAACCAGCGCTTCGCTCTCCTGTGCCGCGACTACCTGCGCTCCCACCCGGTCGCCGCGCAGGCCTACGCCCTGGTCAAGCATCAACTGGCCCGACGCTTCCCCGACGACCAGGACGCCTACTACGACATCAAGGACCCGGTCTTCGACATCATCGTCGACGGCGCCAACGAATGGGCGATCCGCGTGGATTGGGTCGAGCCGCCGGGCGACTGACCCCCTCTCAGCCACCAGGCGGACCGTTAACCAAGCATTGCCGCCGCTCACCGCCATTGATGGCCATCAATGCCGGACGAAATCTCCGAAGCCACAATAGCCGCCATGGGCTCTCTCCGAAGCAGGGAGCCAACAATGCGGCAACTGGATTAGGAGTATGGACGATGCGTGTTCGGTTACTTGTTCCCGGCCTGCTGGCAGCGGGCCTTCTCTCTACTTCCTGGCCGGCGCAGGCCCAACAGTTTTCGACCGTGACGGAGGTGCTCCGTGAGTGCCCCGATCTCGATCAGGCGATTGCTTGCCCCGCGGTAGCGCAAGCATTCATCTCCGCCCCGAATTTCCCCGGCGATGCCCAGATCATCACCCTAGTTGGCGCCCTTGCGTCAGCGGGTCAGACGCCGCGGGTTCCGCTTCGGGTCTGTCTCAACACAGCCGAAGGCCTTCGTGTGCTGGCGAATGGCGTGGATAACGTCGGAACCGGTGTCCAGATCAGAAACATCGCCGATGCTCTCTGCCTGGGCGTTCGCACGGCCGCGATCCCAGCAGATGACACCTCGGATGACGATGACGACGATGATAACGGCAATGGTGGCGCTAATAGCGTCGTCGGTGGCGGCGTTCCCGGCAATGGCGGCGCAACCGGCAACGGCGGTGCTGCCGCCAATGGTGGTGCGACCGGTAATGGTGGCGCGGCCAACGGTGGTGCCAATGGCGGCAACGGTGGCAATGGTGGAGCCAACGGCGGCAACGGCGGCAACGGCGGTAATGGCGGTGCCAACGGTGGCAATGGCGGCACCAACGGTGGCAACGGCGGCAATGGTGGAGCCAACGGCGGTAACGGCGGCAATGGCGGGGCCAATGGCGGCAACGGCGGCAACGGTGGTGCCAACGGCGGCAACGGCGGCAATGGCGGGGCCAATGGCGGCAATGGCGGGGCCAACGGCGGCAACGGTGGTGCCAACGGCGGCAACGGCGGTAACGGCGGCAATGGCGGCAACGGTGGTCACCATGGCAATGGTGGCAACGGCGGCTGGGGCAACAACGGTGGTGGCTGGGGTGGCAATGGTGGCCATAACGGTGGCAATGGCGGCTGGGGCAACGGTGGCTGGGGTGGCAACGGTGGCCATAACGGCGGCAACGGCGGCTGGGGCAACGGTGGCTGGGGTGGCAACGGTGGCCATAACGGCGGCAACGGCGGCTGGGGC
>CBIHQV010000051.1:0-24801 GCA_966212275.1 uncultured Devosia sp. | reverse complement strand
GGGATGGCCCTTCCGGCTATAGGCAGCTCACGTCAGGAGCCGATCAGGGGCAGGCCTGGACGAAGGCCGTCACGTTGCCGGCACCGGCCTGGGTGACATTGGCGTTGCAACCGTTGCCGACCTGGACACCGGCAGCGACGTTGCCATTGCCGTCCTGGGTCAGGACTGCGGTGTGGTTGTCGCCGAACTGGCCAACGCCGGCAGCGTTGTTCCAGCCGTTCTGCAGCACGTCGCCATAGTTGTTGTTGCCCTGCTGGCCGATGGCGCTGACATTGTTGCCGCCGGTCTGGTTGGAAACGCCGGTGTTCCAGTTGCCGGTCTGCTTGACGCCGAACTTGTTGTTCCAGCCGAGCTGGCTGCCGCCAGCGGCGTTGCCGAAGCCGAACTGGTCGACGAAGATGTCGTTGGACATGGCGGGGGCAGCCGAGGCAGCGATGGCGACGGCGGCGACTGCAGTGATGATGAGCTTGCGGATCATTTTGGTCTCTCCTGTCTTGGCTGCGCTCCCTCCGAGCGCTCTTGCCGATGACATGAGGATTAGCTGACTGATTTGGAACGGCTTCTGAGGAGCGAGTTCAGACTCCGTTCATCGACAAGGCAATCGTGCGGCCGATGCCTATGGATTGGAGGAAATCGGTGTCGTGGCTGATTACCAGCAGCGCCCCGTCATAGCCGTGCAACCCCGCCTCGACCTGCTCGATGGCATGGATATCGAGATGGTTGGTGGGTTCGTCGAGGATCAGCAATTGCGGCGGATGATTGCCGCCAATGGTGCAGGCGAGCCCGGCCCGCAGCATCTCGCCGCCGCTCAGCGTTCCCGCCAATTGCAATGCGGCATCGGCGCGGAACATGAAGCGGGCGAGGGCCGAGCGGCAGGTATTTTCGTCGGCATCGGGATTGAGCGCGCGGAAATTATCGCGAATGCTCAGGGCCGGATCGAGCAGGCTCACGGTCTGATCAAGCATGGCATAGGGCACCAGGATGCGCGCCACGCCGACGCTCGCGGGGAGGGCACCGGTCAGCAGCCGCAGCAGCGTCGTCTTGCCCGAGCCATTGGGGCCGGTGATGGCCACGCGTTCGGGGCCAACAAGGGTCAGCGACAGATCACGGATAATGGGAGGCATGCCGTCCGGGCCGCCGGTGAGGGCGTCGGCCTGCAGCACGGTTCGCCCGGCGGGCAGGCCCGTGGGCGTCAGCGTCACTGATAATGGCGTCAGGATCTCGATCCTGGCGCGGGCTTCGCTGGCCGCTTCGGCAGCGTCGCCGCGCTGGCGATTGGCGAGGCGTGCATTGCCGCCGCTGGTGTTTTCCGAATTTTCCTTCATGCCGCCGAGCATAATCTTGGGAATGTCGCCCTTGGTCGCCTTGCGCTTGCCGGCGCCATCCTTGCGGGCCTTCTTTTCCGCTACGGCCTGAATCTTGCGATCGATTTCGGCGACCCGGCGCTCGGCCGTGCCGAGTTCATGCTCGGCGGCGGCCAGTTCGAGCGCCTTGCGTTCGGCATAGTGGTCCCAGTTGCCGCCATAACTGGTTGCGCCGAGCGTGGTCAGTTCGACGATCGCGTCCATCTCCCGCAGCAGGGCACGATCGTGGCTGACGACGATTGCCGCGCCGCGCCAGCGATGCAGCAGGTCGACCACGGCCTGGCGGCCATCGGTGTCGAGATTGTTGGTCGGTTCGTCCAGGAGGATGATGTCCGGCTGCGCCAGGATCAGCCGGGCCAGGGCCAGTCGCGTGCGCTGGCCGCCGCTCAGCGTGGTCAGCGGGCGGTCGGGCGCATAGGCGGGCAGGCCGACCTCGGCCAGTGCGCCATCGATACGGCCGGGCAGGGTCCAGTCGGCTTCGCCGGCATCGTCCACTGTGCCCTGGCCCTGTTCGAGCCGCTCGAGCCGGGCCAGTTCATCGACCACGCCGAGATGGTCGGCGACGGTGTCGTCGGGGCCGACCTGCACCGATTGGGTGAGCATGCCGATGCTGCCTTGCACCGTCACCGCGCCACTGGCAGGCGGCAGGCCGCCCGCAATGATGCGGAGCAGGGTGGATTTGCCCGTGCCGTTGCGGCCGATCAGGCCCGTTCGTTCGTTGCCGAACGAGAGGTCGAGGCCGGAAAAGAGCGGCTGGTTATCGGAGGTCGAAAAGGAAAGCTGGTGCAGAGAAACGGAAGCGGGCATGGGCGGAATCCAGGTGAGCGATGCGGGCGAGGCAGTCGTTCAGCGAGAATTCCATTGGGTACCGTCCGGTCAGTGCTGCGGATGCGCGGGAAGATAGGGATGAGGGCGGCGATGTCAACCGTCGTCGTCCGGACGAGCGGAAACGCCGCCTCGGATGCGGTTGTGCGACATGGAGCGAGGCAAGCCTCGGGTGCCGGTCTTCCGGCGAAAGTTAGACGTGAAGCTGACCTCGCTCCATGTTTCCGGGCTCTCTAAGGGGGAAACCGCCTGCGACATGCGTCCGTGTCGATTACGCCGGCAGCCATAGCCACCCGACCCGGGGACAACTCCGGGTCCAGATCATTTCCTTGCCAAAGGGTTGGGGCGACCCCGCAACCACCCAGACCCTCCGCACCGACCGTTCGTCGCGACCGCGCAGCTTGTGCGGAGGTGGACAGATTATGCGGCAGGTTTTCCAAGCGGGGATAAGTTGGAAAGTGCTGGTTCTCAGGCCAGATAGCGGCGCTTGAGATGGGCCTTGAAGAAGTCGGCGTTCAGCGGCTCACCCGTCGCCCGGGTGATCAGGTCCGGCGTCGACCAGCGCGAGCCCTGGGTCCAGATCTGCTCGCTGCGCCACTGATTGACGCCAGCGAACTCGCCCTTGCGGATGTCTTCGCGAACACCCGGTTGCGCCTTTTCCAACGCCGCCCATTGCTGCGCCGCGATCATGGCGCCCAGGGTGTAGCTGGGGAAGTAGCCGAAGGCGCCACCGGGCCAGTGCACGTCCTGCATCGGGCCGTCCTTGGGGTCGTTGATGGTCGTGATGCCGAGATATTCGGTCATCTTGGCGTCCCAGGCCTCGGGAACCTGGCTGGCCTCGAGCTTGCCGTTGACGAGATCCTGTTCCAGTTCGTAGCGCAGGATGACGTGGAGCGGGTAGGTCACCTCGTCGGCATCGACGCGGATATAGCCGCGCTCGACGAAGTTCACCTCGTTGAGGATGTCGGCAATTTCCCAGCCGGGAATTGCGTCGTCGCCCAGATATTGGTGCACGAGCGGCAGGGTGAACTCCCAGAATTCGGGGCTGCGGGCGAGCTGCATCTCCACGAACAGGCTCTGGCTTTCATGGATGCCCATGCCGCGTGCCTTGCCGAGCGGCCAATGCGACCATTCCTTGGGCAGGCCCTGCTCGTAGAGCGCGTGGCCGGTCTCGTGCAGCACGCCCATGAGCGAGGAGAGGAACTCATCGGTGCGGTAGCGCGTCGTCATGCGCACGTCGCTCGGCACGCCGCCGCAGAAGGGGTGGTGCGACACGGCCAGCGAGCCGTGGGTGAAATCGAAGCCGACGGCGCGCATGGCGGCAAGGCCCAGTTCGCGCTGCTTTTCGATCGGGTAGGGGGCATTGAGCGTCTTGCGTGGGCGCTTGGCCAGCCGGCGTTCCTGCGCATCGAGCGCCTCGGGCACGAAGCCCTTGAGGAAGCCCTTGAGGTCATCGAAGACCAGGTCGAGATCGGCCGCGCGGTTGCCGGGATCGAACTGCTCCATCAGGGCGTCATATGGCTTGAGCTTGAGCGCCTCGGCGCGGAGCTGGGATTCCTCGCGCACCAGCGCCACGACGCCCTCGAGCGCGGGCAGGAAGCTGTCCCAATCGCCCTTGGCGCGCAGGTCGCGCCAGAGCTGCTCGGAGCGCATGGTGGCGGCAGTGCGGCGCTCGACGAACTCGGTCGGCAGGCACGTGGCATTGGTATATTGCCGCTTGAACTCGGCCAGAGCGAGCTTCTGGTCTTCGTTCTCCGGCTTGGCGGCTTCGAGCCAGTCGGCGATCTCGGGGGCGGTGGCCTGGGCATGATACATGCCGGCCAGGTTGGACATGGCCTCGGCCCGTTTCTCGCCGCCGCCTACCGCCATATGGGTGGCTTCGTCGGCGCCCAGGATGGATAGCGCATGCTCCAGCGCTTCGAGCTTGCGGCCGAGATCATCGAGTTTCTGGAAGGACATGCGGCTACTCCGGAGTTTGACCAAAGGTCTTTCACAGAGCGCAATTTCGATCAAGCCGCGGCACGCGTGGATGCGCTAAGGTAGGGCCATGAGCGACGACAGCAGCATCAAGATCCGCCCGCATAGCGTCAACGGCGTCATGGTCGACCAGACCATGTTGTTGCCGAGCGCCGAGGCCATCGCGCGCCAGATCCTGGCCGTGCCGGTGGGCGAGACGCGCTCTCTAGCCGACTTGCGCGCGGCTCTGGCCCTGCAATATGGCGCGGAGGCGACCTGCCCGGCCACGACGCAGCGCATGATCAAGATCGTGGCGGCCAAGTCGGTGACCGATCATCAGGCCGGTCGACAGGCGGTGCCGTTCTGGCGGGTGGTCGATCCGGACAAGCCCAATGGCCAGAGGCTGCCGGGCGGCCGCGACTTCATCGTGGCGCGTCGCAAGGACGAAGCATCGAAATAGCGCCCTGAAAAGGGGATGAGGCGCAGCCGGGGGGACTGCGCCTCTGGGAGAAGCCGGATCTATTCTGGAGCCGGCCAGGCAAGGCCTTCTGGCACTTGCCGGGGAGCCCTGTCGCGCCTTTGGGGACCGCGCGGCAGGGGAAGGGAAATGCGACCGCCTAGAAGGGCAGGATGGCGTCCATGGCCTGCTGACCGTAGCGGGGTTGCTGCATATTGGTGATCTGGCCGCGGCCGCCGTAGGAAATGCGGGCCTCGGCAATCTTGGACGAGAGGATCGTGTTGTTGGCCTGGATGTCGGAAGGCCGCACGATGCCGGCGACGATCAGGTCGCGCACTTCGAAATTCACCCGCACTTCCTGGCGTCCTTCGATGACCAGGTTGCCGTTGGGCAGCACCTGGGTGACGACGGCGGCGACCGAGGTTTCAAGGCTTTCCGAGCGATTGACCGAGCCATTGCCGCGATTGGTGAGGCCGGAGTCGAACTCGATCATGGCCGAGGGGTCGATGCTGCCCGAGGAGAGGTTGTCGACGGCGACGCCGAAAATGCCGCCCATGCCGGCGCTGTTGGTCGAGTTGCGGTTGGACTGGGTGGTGTTGGCGATCTTGGCGCTGTCGTCGATGGTCACCATGACGGTCAGGATGTCGCCGATGCGGTGGGCGCGTTCGTCCTTGAAGAAGCCGCGGGCCGAGGTGCGGTAGAGCGAATTGGCCTGGTAGGTGTCGGCGATGGCCTCCGGCATGGGCATATGCACCGGCTGGTAGCCCGCCGTAGTGGTGGGGTCGGCGATGGCCGTCAGCGGCGGCGCCTGGCCGACGCTGGCGAGCTGGTCCATGGTGTTGCAAGCGGCAAGGCTGGCCGTGAGCGTCAGGAGGGCGGCGAGTTTGAAGAGGTTCATTGGTCTGGTCTCCTGAAGGCTATTAAAGGCCGGCGAGTGCGAGCGGGTCGGCGCTGACTTCAACGGCGCCCGCTGAGATCGCGGTGGCGCTGATGACGCGCTTGGACATGAGGTTGATGACCTGGACCAGCCCACCGGCGGCGGCGCTGGTTACGGCCTGGCCCTTGACGGTCAGGGTCATCGGACCCTTGCGGAAATAGATGGTCACGGCGTCGTTCTTGCTGATCAGCAGGGGCACCATCACATCGGCGGCCTTGAGCATCATGCCTTCGCGGCTCTGGCGGACCAGGGTCTTGCCGACCACGTCTTCGAGCCGGACAACGCCGGTGCTCTCGACGAATTTCAGCGGCACGGGGCGCATCTCTATGTTTTCGGCCGAGAGCAGCGTGCCGGCAGGCAGGCTGGCCCGGATGTGGGGTGCGGCGATCATCAGCTCGATGGTGCCGGCGACGTCGAGGGGCTGCTCGATGCCGGCGACGGCGAAGCGGGCGGTGAAGGCGCCATTGCCGGGCAGGTAGCGCAGGCTGATGACGCTGGCGGGCTCGGCCACGGCCTCGGCGTTGAGCGGCTGGACCGGCACCGAGAACAGCGTATCGACGGTCATGCCGGTGCTGATGATGCCACGTGCAGTGAGGTCGGCGGCGATGAGGTTGGCCAGGGCGGCTTCGTCGATGACGGTTGCGGCGCGGGTTACCCGGACGCCATCGAGGCCACCGGTTTCGAAATCGGCAATGCCGACACGGGCCAGCGCGGCGTTGATGTCGGCAACGCTGACGACACCGCTCGTGCCGGGATTGGGCGCGCGGAACAGCGGCTGTTCGGCACCGGCGCCAGCGGCGTCGAACATGTCGCCGACGGTGACGATGGGCGCGCTGACCACGATCTCGGCCTTGAGCACCGGAGCGGCCCAGGCGGCGCTGGCGAGCAGCAGGCCGGCGAGGGAGGCGATGGCGGAACGGAGGATCATCTTCACGGCTCCTATCAACGCAACTGGCTGGTGGCCTGCATCATCTGATCGGCGCCGGAGATGACGCGAGCGTTCATCTCGTAGGCGCGCTGGGCAGCGATGAGGTCGGCGATTTCGGTGACGGAATTGACGTTGGCCATTTCGAGATAGCCCTGCAGCAGGTCGCCGGCGCCGTCGGAATTGGGCACGGCCACCTGGGCCGGGCCGCTGGCAGCGGTTTCGAGGAACAGGTTGTCGCCCATCGATTCGAGGCCGGATTTGTTGACGAAGCGGGCGAGCTGGAGCTGGCCGAGCTGGGTGGGCGTGGCGTCGTTATCGAGATAGGCGCTGACCGTGCCGTCGGGCGAGATGGCGACGCCCTCGGCGGTACCCGGAATGGTGATGCCCGGATCGACGGGATAGCCCGTCGAGGTCACGATCTCGCCTTCGGGCGAGCGTTCGAACGAGCCGTCGCGGGTATAGCCGGTGCGGCCATCGGGGAGCTGCACCATGAAGAAGCCTTCGCCGCGGATGGCGACGTCGAGCTCACGCTCGGTGATGTTGACCGTACCCTGGCTCATCACGCGCGGGGTGGAGACGGTGCGCACGCCCGAACCGATTTCGAGGCCGGCGGGGATCAGGGTGCCCTGGTCCGAGGTCTGCGAGCCGGCGCGGGTGATCTGCTGGTAGAGCAGGTCCTCGAACTCGGCGCGCTGGCGCTTGTAGCCGGTGGTCCGCATGTTGGCGATATTGTTGGAAATGACTTCGACGTTGCGTTCCTGGGCGCTCATGCCGGTCGATGCGATGTAGAGAGCTTTCATGGCATTTTCCTCAGGTTAGCTGTTCGCGTCGCCCAGACGCTGGATGGCGCTGCGGCGCAGCTCGTCCTGCTTCTGGGCCAGGTTCGCGGCAGACTCGTAGGCACGGGTCACGCGGATCATTTCGGACATTTCGGCAACGCCGGAGACGTTGGACTTCTCGGTGAAGCCCTGCATGGCGCGGGTATTGGTGGCGGCAACCGGGGTGCCGCCGGC
Source organism: uncultured Devosia sp. (assembly GCA_966212275.1). Lineage (GTDB taxonomy): Bacteria > Pseudomonadota > Alphaproteobacteria > Rhizobiales > Devosiaceae > Devosia. The sequence continues at coordinate 17,321 of CBIHQV010000051.1, read as the reverse complement.
AAAGAGGTTGCTGCCCTCGCGGGTCAGTTCCTGCGGATTGGCGAATTCGACGAGGCGCAGACGGCCCTTCTGGCCGGCGCTGGAGCTGACCGAGCCATCGGCCGCGATCAGGATGCCGTTTTCCTCGGGGCCGAACTGGATGGGGCCACCTTCGCCGAGCACGGGATTGCCATTGAGATCGACCAGGGTGCCATTGCCGCTGAGCTGGAAGGCGCCCGACTTGGTCCAGCGTTCGCCGGCGGCGGTCTGGACGGCGAAGAAGCCATCGCCGTTGAGGCCGACATCGAGCTCGTTGCCGCTCTGCACCATGGCACCACCGCTGAGGTCGTGCATGGTGGCCCAATCCTGGACGTAGGACAGGGGCTGATCGAGACGGGGGAAATCCTGATCGCGGGCGACCGGCATGACATATTCCTCGAACAGGATGTTCTCGGACTTGAAGCCGGTGGTGTTGATGTTGGCCATGTTATTGGCCACCACATCCATCTGCCGCTGTAGCGCGATCTGCCTGGACAGGCTGATCAGTTGCGCATTTTCGATCATTGCTGATCCCCGGAATGTTAACGTCCCCAAGACGCGGACTTCCCCAAGCCGTTGCCTCGCCGTTTACATTGCAGAAACCATGCCAGACCGACAAATTTAATAAAATCAATAGGATAGCTGTCAGCGGGGCTTAGCCTTACCGCGCTATCCTTTCCTGGTACGGCAAAAGCTGCCCGGCAAAATTTGCCGCTTGAGGGCGCTTTGTAACCAATCATTAACCATCGGGCGCTTAGCTGGACGAACAGCCGGAATCGTCCGGAAAGCCTCGTATTTGGCAGGGTTGGCATGGCCGCTGATACAGAAATCGAAGACGGCGCCCCGGCCAAGAAGGGGATACCCAAGCTCTTCATCATCATAGGCGCGGCCGCGATAGTCGTGCTGCTCGGTAGCGCGGGCCTGTTCTTCTTCCTATCGTCGTCCTCGGCTCCTGCTGACGGCGAGCACGCGGCGACCGACGAGCATGGCGCAGCCACCACCGACGGACATGGCGGGACGGTCGCGGCGGCCCACACCTTCATCTTCAACCTGCCGCCGATGATCGTGAACCTCAATGCGGAAGAGGGGCAGAAGGAAGCTTTCATGAAGCTGACCGTCGCCCTCGAGGTCGCCAACCAGGAAACCATGCTGGCCATCCAGCCGAGCATGGCCAAGGTGGTCGATGCCTTCCAGGTCTATCTGCGCGAGCTGCGCCGCTCCGACCTCGAGGGTTCGGCTGGCGTCTATCGCCTCAAGGAAGAGCTGCTGCGCCGCGTCAACGTGGCGATCTACCCGTCGCGGGTCGAGTCCATCCTGTTCAAGGAAATCCTGGTGCAGTAATGGCTGGCCCAACCGAACAGGACAAACTTGCGGACGAATGGGGCCTCGACGAGGTCGCCCCGGGCGCAAGCATGGCTGACGACATCGTCACCGACGAGGACATGACCGACGAGGAAAAGGCCGCCGCCGCGGCTGCCGAGTGGGCCGCCATGCTCGAAGGCACCGATGCCGACGGCGATGGCGGGGCCGACCGCGTCCTCAACCAGGACGAAATCGATAGCCTGCTCGGCTTTGACGCCAGCGTCGGCAGCAATGTCGAGCTGACGGGCGTCCAGGCGCTGATCAATTCGGCGCTGGTGAGCTACGAGCGTCTGCCGATGCTCGAAATCGTCTTCGACCGGCTGGTGCGGCTGGCGACGACGAGCCTGCGCAATTTCACCTCCGACAATGTCGAAGTCACCATGGACTCGATTTCCTCGGTGCGCTTTGGCGACTATCTCAATTCCATTCCGCTGCCGGCCATTCTCTCGGTGATCAAGGCCGAGGAATGGGAGAATTACGGGCTGCTGACGGTCGATTCGAGCCTCATCTACTCGATGATCGACGTGCTGCTGGGCGGGCGTCGCGTCGGCGGCAATATCCGCGTCGAGGGCCGGCCCTATACGACCATCGAAATGGCGCTGGCGCGGCGCATGATCGAGGTGATCCTCGATGATACCCATCGCGCTTTCGAACCGGTGACCCAGGTCAATTTCAAGCTCGAGCGCATGGAGACCAATCCGCGCTTTGCCGCTATCTCGCGGCCGGGCAATGCTGCCATCCTGATCGAGCTCCGCATCGAAATGGACGATCGCGGCGGCAAGATCGAAATCCTCTTGCCCTACGCCACGATCGAACCGATCCGCGAACAGCTTCTGCAGATGTTCATGGGTGAAAAGTTCGGCCGCGACCCGATTTGGGAAGGCCATCTGGCCACCGAAATCTATTCTGCCGACGTCGAGGTCGAGGCGGTGCTGCATGAGCAGGACCTGCCGCTCTCGCGCATGCTGGCCATCAAGCCGGGCGACACCGTCATGTTCGAGCGCACACCCACCGATCCGGTGCGGCTGCGCTGTGGCGATGTGGAGCTCACCGAGGCGGTCATGGGTCATATCGGCAATCACGTATCGGTGCGGGTTTCCCGCCCGCTTAACCCGCCCAAGGTCACCATGGCGGCCTTTGAAGCGATCGACGAGAAAATGGAAGGACGATGATGTTCGGCTTGCCTCTGGGGCTGTTTGTGGAAGGCGCTGTCGCTGTTCTGCTCGCGCTGACAATCGGATACTGCATCGTGCTCAACCAGCGCCTGAAGCGGCTGCACGCCGATAAGGACGTGATGCGCCAAATGGTGGCCGACCTGGTCGGCGCCACCAACCTCGCCAACCAGGCGATCAAGGAACTCAAGCAGACGGCCGTCGAGGCCGACCTGGCGCTCAATTCGCGCCTTGAGGAGGCCGAGCGTTTTGGCATCGAGCTGGCCAACCACGTCCATGCCGGCACCACTCTGATGGAGCGCATCGCCAAGATCACCAGCGTCGCCCGGCACAGCCAGGCCATCGAGCCGGTCGAGCAGCCCAACAAGGTGCAATCCGCGCTTGAACAGCTATCGGCCCGCGTCCGCACCCGTGGAGCTGCCGCGTGACCAAAATCCGCCTCCTGCCGGTCGTTGTTCTGGCCATTGCCGCACTGCTGGTGCTCAAGACCCTCGGTCTTGTCACCAATGGCGGCTATGTCCTGACCGGCATAGGCGCGGTTCAGGCCTCGGGCACCGCTTCGGGTTCAGCGGCCGGTACCACCGAAACCGATTCCACGGTCACGCCGGTGGGCGAGCCCACTATCGAAGATACCAGTCCGACCATGGCCGATCCTGCACCCACTCTGGGTGAGGAGCCTGCCGACGCTGCGGGCGGCCACGGCGCCCCCGCCGCGGCGCCAGAAGGCGATCACGGCGCTCCGGCTGCGGACGCTGCTGCTCCGGCAGCAGAAGGTCACGGCGAGGAGGCTGCGGCGCCGGTCAACCAGACCGTGACGCTGGGCACCCATTGCGTTGAATCGGACGCCACCCTCACCGAGGGCGGCGACGTGATCCTCAACGGCGTTTCGGCTGATGCGGCAGGGGGCCATGGTGCGCCGGCAGCGGAAGCAGAAGCCGGTGACCACGCCGAGCCTGAAAAGGCCGAGGTCGTGGTTCCCGAAGGCAGCTTTGCCGCCCAGATGGCCGCCGATTGCCTGCCCTCGGGCGATGTGGTGCCGATGGAAATCAGCGACAAGGGCGAGTTCGTGCCGCTGGTAGGCGCCGATGGCGTGACGCAGACCGAGCAGCAATTGCTGGAGCGCCTCACGGCCCGCCGCACCGAGCTGCAGCAGTATGAAGACGAGCTGACGCTCCGCGCCTCCATCGTCGACGCTGCCGAAAAGCGCATCGAGGAACGCACCGCGACGCTCGAGGCCCTCGAAGCTCAGATCTCGACGCTGGTCGACCAGCGGGAGCAGATGGAGACGGGCCAGTTTGCCGGCATCGTGGCGATGTACGAGAACATGAAGCCCAAGGATGCCGCCAACATCTTCAACAATCTCGAGATGGACGTGTTGCTGCGCGTGGCCAAGACGATGAGCCCGCGCAAGATGGCGCCGATCCTTGCCGAAATGAATGCGACGCGTGCCCAGGAACTGACCGTGCAGATGGCGGCCCTGGCCGACCGTCCGGCGGCCGAGATGACCCCCGAGGACCTCGCCGCTTTGCCGCAGATCGTTGGTCAGTAAGGCTTTACCGGTTCGCGTAAGGCGACGTTAAGCAGCGGTCGCTAGGGTCGCACGAGAGTATCGTGTAACCCATGCGTTTTGTGTCCCCGAAGCCGAAGGCTTCGCCATAAGACGCTCCAAGTGCGTCGGGCGGGCAGAAGCCGGTGAAGACCGCGATCATGACTGGTTTGCGACGCGCTGCGCGTGTCGTCCTGATTGGCGTCGCCCTGGCGACGCTGAGCTTTGCTACGCCCGCTTTCGCGGAAGAGCAGGGCCAGCTTTTTGCCACGCAGGAAGACGGTTACGCTCGGCTGATCCTCAGCTTTCCGGGTCGCGACGACCTTCCCCAATATACGATGCGCATCGAAAACGGCGTGCTGTCGCTCGAATTCGACGAGCAGGTGTCGATCATCCTGCCTGACGTCGGCACGACCATGGCCGATTACCTGTCGGTGGCCCGCGTCGATCCCGACGGCAGGGGCCTGCGCCTTGGCCTGCGTTCGGCATTCAATTTCAACCGCATCGAAGCCGGCGAGAAGCTGTTCATCGACCTGCTGCCCGGAACCTGGCAGGGCATGCCGCCGGCGCTGCCGCAGAACATTATCGACGAACTTGCCGAGCGCGCCCGCCAGGCTGCGATCCTCGCCGAACGCGAGCGCAAGGCCAGCGAAGTTGTCGATCTCGACCCGAAGGCGAGCATCCGGGTCGGTCGCAATCCCACCTTCATGCGCGTCCAGTTCGACTGGACCGTGCCGACCACGGCCGAATATGTCCAGGAAGGCACGACGAGCCATATCGCTTTCGAATGGCCGGTTGGCGTCGATATGCGCGACCTGGCAGCCGACCTGCCGCCCGAGATTGCCAGCGTCGATAGCACGGTCACGCCGGACGGGACGATGGTCAAGCTGACCCTTGCCGAAGGCATCACGCCGCGCTTTTACGAGAACACGCCGCGCCAGTTCATTCTCGACATCGATATTGCCGGTGTCGGCCTGCCCAGCTTCACCGCCGCCAGCCTCGAGGAAGATGTCGAGCACGGGGACGAGGCTGAGGCGGAAGCTGCGGGTGGACCCGCGGACGCCCATGTCGACAAGCTGTTCCCGGAAAACGCCGCCCGCACCATCACGCCCTTCGTGAGCGTCCTGGGCTCGACCGTGCGCGTGGTTTTCCCGTTCGAGCAGGATACGCCAGCGGCCGTGTTCCGTCGTGGCGACACGGTGTGGCTGATGTTCGACAGCGTTTCGGGCATCCTGCCGCCGGACCATTCGGAAGAGCTGGACTCGCTCGCCAGTGACTTTGCCATCATGCCATCGGGCGATACGCAGGTTGTGCGGGTTGATCTGTCGCAGGACCGACTGGCGACGCTGGGGTCGGAGGGCATGGCCTGGGTGCTGTCGCTCGGCGACATCATGCTGACGCCGACCGAGCCGATCGAGCTGAGCCGCCGCCGCGACATCGAGGGCAATTTCGAAGTGGTGGCCGATGTGGTCCGCCCGGCGCGCATCCACGATTTCCGCGACCCGCTGGTCGGTGACCTGCTCAAGGTCGTCACCGCCTATCCGCCGGCGCGCGGCGTGACCCGTACGCTCGACTACGTCGATTTCTCGGCCTTGCGCAGCGTGCACGGCCTCGTCATCAAGCCGGAAACCCCCGAACTCGATCTGGCCATCGAGAATGAGCTGGCTGTGATGTCCACTTCCGGTGGCCTCACCGTTTCGGCCATCGATGGTCCGCGCACGATGGGCAATGGCATCACCGAGAGCCTGCGCGGCAGCTATGTCGACCTTTCGGCGCTCGAAGAGAAGGACTATGGCGCCTTTGCCGCGCATATCGAGGAACTGCTGGCCGACGCCGCCGGCGGGGAGGGCAGGGAACGCGATATCGCGCGCCTCGACCTGGCGCAGTATTACGTCGCCAATCGCTTCGCCCATGAGGCGCTCGGCGTGCTCAAGGTGCTGGAGACCGACCTCAAGGCCGAGGACCTGACGCGCAAGGTGCGCATCACCAAGGCTATCGCCGAAACGCTGGCCTCGCGCCCGCTCGAGGCGTTGAGCATTCTCAATTCGTCGTCTGTCGGCCAGGAACTCGATGCGCTGCTGTGGCGCACCATCGCCCGGGCCGAGACCTATGACTTCAAGGGCGCGAACAACGACGCGACCGAAGCCAATGGCATCGTCGAAAACTACCCGGTCTGGGTGCGCAACAAATTCTACTTCGCGGCGCTGCGCTCGGCGGTCGAAACCAATGACCTGTCGCGGGCCGAGCGTTTCCTCAACGACATCGACTTTGCCAGCCTCGACCCGGAAGAATCGAGCCTTTATCACCTTCTGTCCGGCCGGATCGACGAAGGTCATGACCGCATTTCGGAGGCGCTCGACACCTATGGCCAGGTGATCGCGGCCGATATCCGCCCGACGCGCGCCGAAGCGATCTACCGCACCCTGCGCCTGCTGGACGAGCAGGGCACGCTCGATCTGGCCAAGGCCGCGCATACGCTCTCGGCCGAGGCGCTGCTGTGGCGCGGCAATGCGCTCGAAGCGGACATGCAGACCATGCTGGCCGATTTCTACTTCCGGGCCGGCGACTATCGCAGCGGCTTCGAGACCGTGCGGCAGGCCGTGGCCAACTATCCTGAGAGCCCGCCGGTCAACGCCATGCGCGACGATGCGCAGCGCATGTTCAGCGAGCTGTTCCTGAATGGTGCCGCCGACTCGCTCGGGCCGGTCGATGCGCTCAGCCTGTTCTACGATTTCCGCCAGTTGACCCCGCCGGGTTCGCGCGGCGACGAGATGATCCGCAACCTGGCGCGCCGGCTGGTGCGGATGGACCTGCTGCCGCAGGCGGCCGAACTGCTCGAATATCAGTTGGAAAACCGGCTGACCGGCGTCGCCCGCACGCAGATCGCCGCCGACCTCGCCATCATCTATCTGGCCGACCGCAAGCCGCAGGACGCGCTGCGCATCCTCAACACCACCCGGCTGCCGGATCTGCCGGAGTCACTGTTGCGCCAGCGCCGTGTGCTTGAGGCCCGGGCCATGATCGATGGTGGCCGCGACCAACTGGCGCTCGATCTGCTGCGCGACATGGATGGCCAGGACGTAACGCTGCTGCGCATCGACGCGCATTGGAAGGCCAAGCGCTTCGACCAGGCCAGCGAGATGTTGGAGGCGTTCTATGCCGGCCAGCCGGCGGGTTCGCCGCTGGACCAGCCGGTGCGCATGGGCTTGATCAAGGCCGCCGTGGGCTTCGCGCTGTCGGGGGACACGTTTGGCCTGTCGCGCCTGCGGTCCAAGTTCGGCGACGCCATGGTGGTGACGCCGGAATGGCCGATCTTCGATCTTGTGACAGGCCAGGTTGCCATTACCAGCCTCGAATTCAAGGCGGTGGCCAGCCAGGTCGCCGATGTCGGTGGCATCAATGCCTTCCTCGCATCGTATCGCGAGACCTATGCGGGCGAGGGCGCCCTGGCACCGCTGACGGCGGCCGAACCGAATGCGGGCCTGGCCTCGGCGGACTAGCTAGCCGCCGCCGCCGCTGACGAAGCTGCGGACCAGCGAGCCGGCGACCAGATACCAGCCATCGACCAGCACGAAGAAGATCAGCTTGAACGGTAGTGAAATCACCACCGGCGGCAGCATCATCATACCCATGCTCATCAGCACCGACGCGACCACCATGTCGATGACCACGAAGGGCAGGAAGAGCAGGAAGCCGATTTCGAAGGCGCGGCGCAGCTCGGAGATCATGAAGGCCGGGATCAGCAGTTGCAGCGGGATCGCCTCGGGCTCGTCCGGAATCGGGGCGTCGGTGAGATCGTAGAACAGGCCCAGATCCTGCTCGCGCACGTTGGCGCGCATGAATTCATGCAGCGGGGCGCTGCCCAGCTCGAAGGCTTCGGTGATCTCGATCTCGCCCGCCAGCAGCGGCGCGATGCCCTGGTCGTAGCTCTGCTGCAGCGTCGGCTGCATGACGAAGATGGTGAGGAACAGCGCCAGCGACACCATCACCGAATTGGGCGGGGCTGTCTGGAGGCCGATGGCGGTGCGCAGGAGCGACAGCACGACCACGATACGCGTGAAGCTGGTCACCATCACCAGGATGGACGGGGCCAGCGAGAGCAGCGTGATGAGGCCGATGATCTGGACGGCACGCTCGGTCAGCGTGGTGTCGTCACCGAAGTCGATGGAAACATCCTGCCCTAGCGCAATGCTGGGCAGCAGCGCAGCGAGGGCGAAGACGACAAGGCCGGCATAGGGTGCGAGCCGCCGCAGGGGCGACTTGGGCGCCTCAGTTCCGATTTGCCTCGTTACTGTCCTCGACAAGATCGGTGCCTTCTACGTCACGCCGCGCCGTTTCCTCTTTAGCTGAGTCGGAGGCCGCGACGACCGAAGCCGGCGAGTTTTCGGGGGAAAGTGGCATTTCCATTTCACTGACCGGGCGGAGCAGGCCGGTATGGCGCAGCGAAAGGTGGGCCCGCTTGTTGGTCGGCTGGCCCAGGTCGCGTAGTCGCTCGATGGCGGTAGCAGGGGCTGCCGGGGCGGGTTCCGCTGCTGGCTCGGCGGCGGGGGGGGCTGCTGCAACGGCAGGGGTCTTGGTCGCGGCGGGCTTGCGGGCCGCTACGACGGGGATGGGGCGACGGGTCGGCTGGGCGGCGGCAGCGGCTTCCTCCACAGCGATGCCGGCTTCCACCACCAGGTCCTGCGGGCCACCTACCAGGATCAGGTGTTCGACATTGTCGCGCCGCACGATCAGCAATTGCCGCTTGGGGTCGAGTGCCAGCGAATCCACCACGCCGAGGCGCCGGTTACGGCCGCGCCCGACATTGCCGGAGGCGCGGAACACCAGCTTGAGCAGCCACAACACCAGCAGGATGGCCACGATGACCGCGCCGAGGGCGAAGGCCGCGGTGAGGATAGTGTTGCCTGAGTCTCCGAAGAGGCCGGTGATGAAAGACATAGCAGCTCCAATTCGTGCCTCGCCCGAATCCGGGCGGCACATATTGCCTATCACATAAGGCAAATGTGCAGAATGCGAGGCTGCATACGCCGTATCGGCCTGTGGTTAACACTTGATTAACCATAGGTCGGCAAGATTTGCCCATCGCGTCTCACATTTGGGGACTCGCGGGAGACGTGGCCAATGGGCCTTATGAATATGCAGGTGTTCACGGCGCTCACCGACAAGATGCGCTGGCACCAGACGCGTCAAGGGCTGTTGGCCGAAAACGTCGCCAATGCCGAGACACCTGGTTATCGCGGCCGCGACTTGGCGCAGTATGATTATGCCGACAGGTCGGCCTCTTCTCCGTCGTCGGCGACCGTCACCACTTCGGCGACGCAGCCCATGCACTTTTCGGTGTCCAGCGCCGAAGGCAGTGTCTTTGACACGCAGCGCATGGCCAATTTCGAAATCACGCCCGAGGGCAATGGCGTCACGCTCGAAGACGAGATGATGAAGGTCACCACCAACCTGATGGACTACCAGGCCGCCACCAGCCTCTACCAGAAATCGATCAAGATCCTCCGCACCGCGATGGGCCGGCAGGCCTAGGAGTAACGTCGCATGGACTTCAATTCGTCGCTTCGCATCGCTGCCACGGGCCTTCATGCCCAGACGGCGCGCATGCGCGTCATCGCCGAAAACCTCGCCAATGTGGATTCGGCCGGCAAGGCGCCGGGAGATGAGCCCTATCGCCGGCGCATCCCGACCTTCGAAGCGGCCTTCGACCCAGATGTCGGCGGCAAGATCGTCGAGGTGGGGAACCTGGCCTATGACATGAGCGACTTCAGCACTCGCTACGAGCCCGGCCATCCGGCGGCCGACGTGCGCGGCTATGTGCAGTATCCCAACGTCAATCCGCTGATCGAAACGATGGACATGCGCGAGGCCCAGCGCACCTACGAGGCCAATCTCAACGTCGTCACCGTCACGCGGCAGATGCTCGGGCGCACGCTCGACATCCTGCGCGGCTAGGAACCAAGTAGATGGCTATCAATACCCCCTTCAACGCCGCCACCGCCGCCTATGGCAATGCCAGCCGGCTGATCAACCAGGCGGCAAAGCCGAATACCGATCTCACGGCGCTCGCCAGTTCGGGCGGCGGTGGCAACAACTTCGCCGACCTCCTGGCGCAGCAGGTGCAGGGGGTGGTCGATGCCGGCGCCAATAGCGACCGCATGGCCATCGACATGGTCAACGGCAAGGCCAACATCGTGGACATGGTCACCGCCCTCAGCGAGACCGAAATTGCCATCGAAAGCATGGTCACGGTCCGCGACCGCGTGATCTCGGCGTATGAAGAAATCATGCGGATGCCGATCTAGGCCGAGCGGGCGTAGAATGACCACGGGCAGCGATTCGCCCGGCAGGAAGCAAAATGACCGGCGCTGAAGTACTCGACATAGCCAGCGACGGCATCTGGGTGCTGATCATTGTATCGGCCCCGATGATGATTGTGGGCCTCGTGGTCGGTGTCATCATCGCGCTGTTCCAGGCGCTGACGCAGATCCAGGAACAGACGCTGGTCTTCGTTCCCAAGATCATCGCCATCTTCGTTACCATGCTGCTGACCCTGCCATTCCTGGGGGCCACCATGGGCGGCTACATGAACCGGGTGGTCGACATGATCATCGTGGGCGGCTGACGGTGACTATCGGCCTCGACTGGCTGCCCAATACGGCCTTTCTCTACCTGCTTATGTTCTCGCGAATCGGCGCCATCCTCATGCTCATGCCGGCATTGGGCGAGGACATGATCCCGATGCGCATGCGCCTGAGCTTCGCGCTGGCCTTTACGCTGGTGCTCTATCCGCTGCTGTCGCCCAGCCTGCCTGATATGCCCGAGGACGTGATGGCGATCTTCGGCCTCATTTTCCACGAGCTGGCCATCGGCATAATCCTGGGGTCCATCGTCCGCATATCTGTGATGGCGACCCAGGTGGCGGGCGCGATCATCGCGTTCCAGACCGGCCTTTCCAGCGCCATGGCGGCCGACCCCACCCAGGTGGGCATGCAGGGCGCCGTGTTTGGCAGCTTCCTCAGCTTCTTGGGCATGGTGCTGATCTTCGCGACGGACCTCCACCACATGGCGCTCGCCGCCACCTATGACAGCTACATGGTGTTTCCGCTCGATGCGCCGCTGATGTTCGATGATGCGGCCCAGCTCGCCATCCGCACGGTCGCGAGCGCCTTCAGCGTCGGCATCCAGATGTCAGCGCCATTCATCGTCTTTGGCCTCGTCTTCAACCTCGGGGCCGGGATCCTGGCCCGTCTCATGCCGGCGCTGCAGGTCTATTTCCTGCTCATGCCCGCCAACATCATCATTGGCCTGGTGCTCTTCGCCATGCTGTTGATGATGATGATGGGCTGGTATCTGAGCCATTTCGAGGCTCACCTCGCGATGTGGAGGGGCTAAACCACCATGTCCGATGAGGCACCGGAAAACGACGCAAAAACAGAAGACCCTTCTCAAAAGAAGCTCGAGGACGCCCACAAGAAGGGCGATGTCGCCAAGAGCCAGGAGGTGATCACCTGGTTCATGCTGCTCGGTTCGGCTGCCATCTTTGCCATGATGGCGCCTGGCACGGCGGCGAGCCTGTCGGAATCGCTCAAGCTCATCCTGATGAATGCCGACCAGTTCGAGCTGGGCGGAGCAGGGTTCTCCGCCTTCTTCAATAATCTGGCACTGGCCCTGCTCGGCACGGTGCTCATTCCGCTGGTCGTGCTCTCCAGTTGCGCCATCCTGGCCAATCTCATCCAGCATCGGCCGTTGCTGTCGACCGAGCCGCTCATCCCCAAATTCTCCAAGATTTCCCCGCTGGCCGGCGCAAAACGGCTGTTCTCCACCGAGTCGCTGGTCAATTTCGGCAAGGGCCTGCTCAAGATCGGTGTAGTAGGCACGGTCGTGATCTTGACGGTATGGCCGGAGCGAGACCGGCTCGACACCATGATGACGGCCGATCCGCTGATGATCCTCGCCGACTTCCAGGAAATCGGCATCAAGATCTTCACCTCGGTGCTGATCATCGTCACCGCCATCGCGCTGGTCGACTACATCTATGTCCGCCAGAAATGGTGGAAGAAGCTGATGATGACGGTTCAGGAAACCCGCGACGAATACAAGCAGATGGAAGGCGACCCTCACATCAAGGGTAAGCTGCGCCAGTTACGCCATGAACGCTCGCGCAAGCGCATGATGGCCGCGGTGCCCGATGCGACTGTGGTCATCACCAACCCGACCCACTTTGCCGTGGCGCTCAAATACGACAAGGCGATGAAGGCCCCCGTATGTGTGGCCAAAGGCGCCGACGCCGTGGCCTTCCGCATCCGCGAACTGGCCAAGGACCACGACGTGCCGATCGTCGAAAACCCGCCGCTGGCCCGCGCGCTGTTTGCCAGCGTCGATATCGACGAAGCCATTCCCAACGAGCATTTCAAGGCTGTCGCGGAAGTCATCGGCTTCGTGATGCGCCTCAAGAAGGGCGCCGGTTGGAAGGCGGGGTAGCGGGGCCATGGTCGTACCAGCGAAACCTCCCCCCTTTGATGGGAAGATAGGAGGGGGTCACACGCTAAAGGCACGGAACCTGCAACCAACTTATCCCCCTCCCCAACCGCGCTTCAGGCGGTGCTTGTGCATGCCTATGCGATCGGGTCACGGTTGCGGCGCATCCCGTGTTGAAAAGCGTGATGAACCTCCCGCATGGCCGGGCCATTTGCTAGACCATTAGGAAGTGCCTGATTCGGCCCGACTCACTGGTTACGGAGCATCCTGACCCATGGCATCGACGCCGCTCGGCGAGGACAATTACCCCGATCCGCTCGTAGCGGCGGGGCGAGGCAGCGCCGGGCTGTGGCGCGTCGTCGTGCTCGGGCTGTTCCTGGTCGCCATTGCCGTCGCCTTTGCGCTGTTCAGCGACCGGATTCCGGCCGACGTGATCATGACCTTTGTCGGCGTGCTCGCGGTGGTGGGTGTGTTCTGCCTGTTCGGGCTCGCCGCCGGGCTCTTCCGCTTCGCCAGCGGCGAGGAGCGGCGCACTGTTTCCAACGCCGTGGTCGACAGCCTGCCATTCGGCGCCGTGGTATCGGACCGTGACGGCAAGATTTCCTACGTCAACGCGCATTACGGCAGCTTCACCGGCGCCGTGACCAACGGCGTGCCGGTGGGCGTGCCGCGGCTCTTTGCCGGCCAGTCCGACGCCAGCGAGGCCATCTACCGGCTGTCGCGCGCCGCTAAGGACGGGCGGGCGGCGGTGGAGGATATCCGCATCGTCGGAGGCCTCGGCGGATCGCTGGCCGATAGCGCCAAGCCGTTCTGGTATCGCGTGGGCGTCCGCCCGCTGCCGGAATCGGACGAAGCCAGCAAGCCGCTGGTGATCTGGTCGGTCGAGGACATCACCCGCGACCGGGACAATAACGAAAGCGCGTTCCGCGACCTGCAGCGCGCCATCGACTATCTTGATCACTCGCCGGCCGGCTTCTTCTCGGCCGACGCGCATGGCCGCATTCAATATCTCAATTCCACCCTGACCGACTGGCTCGGCTACGACCTAGCCGAGTTCAATTCGGGCCACCTGCGCCTCTCGGACCTGGTGCGCGGCGATGGGGCGACGCTGCTGATGCGCGGTCGTGGCGATGGCGAAATCCGTACCGAGATCATCGATATCGACCTGGTGCGCCGTAACGGTACCAGCTTCCCGGTGCGCCTGATGCATCGGGCCGCTCGCCTCGCCGATGGCGAACTGGGCGAGACGCGGACCTTGGTGCTCGACAAATCCAACGCGCCCGACACCGAAGAAGAGCTGCGTGCCGCCGAAGTGCGGTTCTCGCGCTTCTTCAACGATACGCCTTTCGCCATTGCCACGCTCGACGGGGAAGGGCGGATCATCCGCACCAATGCTCCGTTCGGCCGCATCTTCCGCTGGTCGGGCGAGGAAAAGAGCCTCGAACTGCAGCCGCTGAGCGAGATGATCGGCGAAGGGAGTCGCGAGAAATTCGCGCGCGCCATGGCCGATGCGGCAGCGCATCGTTCCGAAATCGAGCCGGTCGATGCGCTGCTCAGCGTCGAGGGCGACCACGCGGTGCGGCTCTACCTCTCGTCGTCGGAGATGAGCGCGGGCTCGCCTGAGCAGGTCAATGTCTATGCGCTCGACATGACCGACCAGCGCAAGCTGGAGGCGCAGTTTGCCCAGAGCCAGAAAATGCAGGCCGTGGGCCAGCTTGCCGGCGGTGTGGCGCATGATTTCAACAACCTGCTGACCGCCATTATCGGCTTTTCCGACCTGCTGCTGCTCAAGCACAAGCCCGGCGACCCGTCGTTCGGCGAGCTGATGCAGATCAAGCAGAATGCCAATCGCGCTGCCGGTCTCACCCGCCAGTTGCTGGCCTTCTCGCGCCGCCAGACGCTGCGGCCGCAGGTGCTGGAGCTGCCGCTGATCGTCGACGACCTGACCGTGCTGCTCAAGCGCATGATCGGCGAGAAGAACACGCTGGCGGTCGAGCATGGCCGCAATATCTGGCCGGTGCGCGCCGACGTGGTGCAGCTCGAGCAGGTGATCATCAACCTCGTGGTCAATGCCCGTGATGCCATGCCCAATGGCGGCTCCATCACCATCCGCACCGCCAATGTCGAGCGGTCCGAGGCCGAGCGCATGACCTTCGAGGGCATGGTGCCGGCCGATTATGTGCTGATCGACGTGCAGGATACTGGCACCGGCATGAGCCCGGAAATCCTGCAGAAGATTTTCGAGCCCTTCTTCACCACCAAGGAACTGGGCAAGGGCACGGGCCTGGGCCTCTCGACGGTCTATGGCATCGTCAAGCAGACCGAGGGCTATATCTATCCGGTCTCGGTGGTCGGCGTCGGCACGACGTTCAAGATTTTCCTGCCACGGCATGTTGCCAGCGTCTCCGAACAGGCCGCCAAGGCCGCCGTCGCCGCTGCGCCGGTTCGCGACCTCACCGGCCACGAGCGCATCCTGCTGGTCGATGACGAGGAAAGCGTGCGCGCCTTCTCAGCCAAAGCGCTGCGGGCGACGGGCTATGAGGTGTTCGAGGCCGATGGCGGCGAACAGGCGCTTGAAGTGCTGGAAGATGAAGACTTCAAGATCGACCTGATGATTTCCGACGTCGCGATGCCGGAAATGGACGGGCCGACGCTGCTCAGGCATGTCCGAGAGACCATGCCCAATCTCAAGGTGATCTTCGTTTCCGGCTATGCCGAGGAAAGCGTGCGCCGCGATATCGAGGACGACCAGAGCGTCGAATTCCTGCCCAAGCCGTATTCGCTCGACCAGATCAATACCAAGGTCAAGGAAGTGCTGCAGATGCTGGGC
Organism: uncultured Devosia sp.; assembly: GCA_966212275.1. Lineage (GTDB taxonomy): Bacteria > Pseudomonadota > Alphaproteobacteria > Rhizobiales > Devosiaceae > Devosia. The sequence continues at coordinate 1,912 of CBIHQV010000051.1, read as the reverse complement.
AAGGACGAGCTCAATTGAACATCCACGGGCGCTTCGAGGGTCCGGCCGAGCTGAACGTGCTCGGCGACCCGCTTGGCCCCTGTTCCAGCGATCCGCTGACCGGCTTCTTCCGCACCGGTTATTGCGCAGCCGGGCCCGACAGTGCCGCAGTGCACCTGGACTGCATCGAGGCGACCGAGACGTTTCTCGCCTACTCGGCATCGGTGGGTAATGACCTGTCGACGCCGATGCCGCAATTTGCCTTTCCGGGCCTCGTCGCCGGTAATCGCTGGTGCCTCGTCGCCCAGCGCTGGCTGCAGGCGCACGAGGCCGGCAAGGCGCCACGGGTGTTCCTGCGCTCGACCAACCAGGCCGTGCTCGGATTGATCCCGCTGGATGTGCTGAAGGCCTATGCCCTCGATCTGAACTAGCTGCGTCCGCGCAGAATCCGGGCCAGCGCCGCCGCGAGGCCCGCTATGGCGATCAACAGGAACGTCCACTGCGCCACCAGCAGGAAGGTGCTGGGCGCCTCGGTGGCGGAAAAGATCGTGTAGCCAAGCCAGGCCGCGACGGCGGCGCAGAGAAGGGCGGAAACGCGCGGGTCATTCATGGTCTATCCTTCCGCTGCCAGCTCGATCAGCACCTGATCGAGCTTCTTGCACCCAAACTCTATGCCCTCGGCCATCGGCGTCGCCAGGGCGCCGTCGCGGGCTTCCTTGTTGGCATAGGTGATGGTGTTGACCAGCGTGGTGCGGCCGCTCGCTTCGTCGAAATCGAGCGTCGAAACGGTCTCGCCGCCGGTCCAGTCGTCGTCGAACAGCTCGGCGCTGGCGACATGGGATACCGGCTCGATGGCGGTGACGACGCCGCCCATGCCCATGACATAGCCGCTGGGCGCCTTCCACTCGTAGCGGTATCTGCCGCCCACCTTGGCGTCGAATTCGCAGACCGTCATGATCCAGCCTTCGGCGCCGTTGAGCCAGCGGCGGATCAGCGCCGGCTGGGTGTAGCAGGCGAAAACAAGATGCCGGGGGGCGTCGAATTGCCTGGTGATGACAATCTGGTTGTCGGCCGGCAGGGTGATGGTGAGTGGTCCGCCGAAGGTCATTTCGGTCTCCTCAGTTCTTGCCGGCCATGGATTCGAGGCGCTTCAGTTCGTCGAGCAGGCTATCGAGTTGGCCGAACTGCTTTTCCCAGAATTTGCGGTATTCGATCAGCCAACTGGTGGCTTCGGCCAGCGGCGCCGCCTCGAGTTTGCAGGGTCGGCGCTGGGCATCACGGCCGCGCGAGATCAGCCCGGCATTTTCCAGCACCTTGAGATGCTTGGAAATTGCCGGCTGGCTCATGGCGAAGGGCTCCGCCAGTTCCATGACCGACGCTTCGCCCTGGGCCAGGCGCGCCAGAATGGCCCGCCTGGTGGGATCGGCGAGCGCCTGGAAGGTGGCATCGAGTTCGGCTGGCGTCGGCATGGCGATAACTCTCGGGTTCTAGAACCGTTCGGTTATATTGTGCCATGCGTTCGGAGTCGTCAAGCCGTTCCGCCGGGGATGGGCGTGCCTGGTGCCAGCAGCCCCTTGGCGGCCAGCGCGGTCCACAGCTCGCCGGGCACCTTGACGTCCCACCAGTCGAGGATGCCGTCGAGTTCTTGCGGCGAACGCGGGCCGGGCAGCACGTTACACACGGCCGGATGGGTCAGCGGGAATTGCAGGGCCGCGGCGGGCAGGGGCACGCCAAATTCGCGGCACACGGCCTCGATGGCTCGGACCTTGGTGACGATGTCCTCGGGCGCCTTGGCATAATTGAACTTGTCGCCGCCCACCAGGATGCCGGAATTGAACGGACCGCCGATGACCACCGAAGCGCCGCGCTGGATACAGGTGGTCATGAACGGATCGAGCGAGGTCTGTTCGAGCAGCGTATAGCGGCCGGCCAG
>CBIHQV010000050.1:0-25712 GCA_966212275.1 uncultured Devosia sp. | reverse complement strand
AGGCCGCGATGCACCTGATGGGCGACTGGGACTACGGCGCCATGAAGGACAACTCTGCCAACAAGCTTGGCATTCCTGATGACCAGCTTGGCATCCTGCCCTTCCCCACCATCGAAGGTGGCAAGGGTGACCCGACCGATACGCTCGGTGGTCTGGGTGGCGTGCTGTTCTCCAAGAACGCATCTGACGCTGCAGTGAAGTGGGTCGAGTTCTTCAACAACAAGACCAACCAGGAAAAATACGCCAAGGACGCCTATTATATTCCGATCGCCAAGGGTGCGGCTGACGTCATGACCAACCCCTTCAAGGTGCAGATCGGCCAGAACATCGGCAATGCCCACTGGCATGCTTTGTTCTTCGATCAGGCCCTTGGCCCCAATGTCGGCGGCGTCGTCAACGACGTGTCTGCCGAGCTGGCTGGCAATGCCATGAGCGCGGAAGAAGCTGCCGAGCTCATCAAGGAAGCCGTCGACGACTCGCTCTGAGTTCGACACGCGCGAACCCGGCGGACGGTATCCCTTCCGTCCGCCGGGTTGCCATCAAGGCCCCGCCTTTCGGCGGGAATGCCCGCCTCCGGCAGGGCTAGCAAGGTCGGGGAGGACCAATATATGGCCAGTGTCGCCACCGGTGCAGACATAGCGACAACCGTCGGCGCGCGCCCTCGGCGCTATATGGAGCGCAAGAGCCTGCTGCCGCTGCTGCTCTTTCTGCCTCCCGCGCTCATCCTGTTCACGCTCTTCGTCGTCCTGCCGATGGTCGATGCGGCAACGTTCTCGTTCTTCGACTGGAATGGCTACGGCCCGATCACCGACTTCGTCGGCTTCGAGAATTATGCCGATGTGGTGACCCACCGCAATTTCGGCACCGCCATCCGCAACAGCCTGATCGTCGTGGCCGTGTCGCTGCTGATCCAACTGCCGCTGGCCATGTGGTGCGCCATCGCGCTGTCCGAGCGCGGCGTCCATATCAACGTGCTGCGCGTGCTGTTCTTCCTGCCCTACATGCTGGCCGAAGTCGCCGCCGGCCTGATCTGGAAGTTCGTCTATGACGGCAATTATGGCCTGCTGCCCGCCATTGGCAGCGCCATCGGCGTCGATATGCCCTTCGTGCTGGGCGACAAGCTCTGGGTCATCCCCGCCATCATGCTGGTCATCACCTGGAAGTACTTTGGCTTCCACATGATGATCTTCATCGCCGGCCTCCAGTCCATTCCATCAGAGGTCATCGAGGCCGCCCGGCTCGACGGCGTCAAGAAGTGGCAGATCGTCCGCCACATCAAGATCCCGATGATCCGCTCGGCGGTCGTCATCTCGGTGTTCTTCGCCATTACCGGCGCGCTTCAGCTCTTCGACCTGATCATCCCGCTTTCCAATGGCGGCCCGTCCCATTCGAGCCACACCATCGTCACCTTCCTCTACCAGTTCGGCATTCTGCGCATGAAGCTGGGCTTTGGCGGTGCGGTCAGCGTGATCCTGTTCTTCGCCTGCGTGATCGTGGCGCTGGCCTATCGTCGCATTCTCTTCAGGGTGGAGCAGAACTGATGGCTGACGCATCCAAGAAACGCCAATCGGTCATCTCGCCCATCCAGTGGCTGACGCTGGTCATCGTGGCCGCCTTTGTCATTGTGCCGTTCTACACCACGGCGCTTGGCGGCTTCAAAGAGATCGGCGAATTGCGGGTCAATCCGTTTGGCTTGCCCGCCAGTTGGGATCCGGTGCGCTTCATCGAAATCCTCGGGGGCCCGCGCTACTTCTCCTCGCTCGGCAATTCGTTCCTGATCGCGGCGGGTACGGTGGTGCTCTCCACCCTTGTGGCCTCGATGACCGCCTTTGCCCTGGCGCATATCAAGTTCTTCGGCAGCAAGTTCATCCTGGGCTATCTCATGCTGGGCCTGCTGTTCCCAACCGCCACCGGCATCCTGCCGCTCTTTATCAAGATGCGCGACCTGGGCATGCTCGATAGCCATTGGGGCATCATCATCGTGCAGGTGGCGTTCAGCGTGTCCTTCTCGGTGCTGCTGTTCCACAATTTCTTCAAGGAACTGCCCAAGGAGCTGATCGACGCCGCGCGCATGGACAATTGCGGCTACATCAAAATCTACTGGTACGTCACCCTGCCGCTCAGCCTGCCCATCATCGCTACCGTCGGCGTGTTCAATTTCGTGGGGAGTTGGAACAGCTTCCTGCTGCCGCTGATCGTGCTCAACTCTGAAGCCAAATACACTTGGCCGCTCGGCATCATGCAGTTCCAGGGCCAGTTCGGTTCGGACTGGCCGCGCATCCTGGCCTTCCTGACGCTCTCGATCATGCCCGCCATCGCCTTCTTCCTTTTGGCGCAGCGCTACATCATCTCGGGTCTGACTGGCGGGGCGGTGAAGGGCTAAGGCACTGCATCGGCAGCCAGCGCGCAGGCCGGTGCGTTGGCGTCCCACACGATCTCCACGGTAGCGTGGGTAATGCCGTAATCGGCGAGCAGCGCGGCCTTGGTGGCTTGGGTCACCGTGCCGGCATTGGCGCCCGGCGCCAGTGCGATCTCGAGCGTGGCCACCGGCCGGCCTGACGTGATCGACCAGACATGGACGTGCCGCACGGCGGCAAGCCCGGGCACCTTGGCGACGAGGTCCCGGCTCAGGTCCTCGATCACCACATTGCCCGGCGTGCCTTCCATCAGGATATGGAGCGAGCCGCGGAACAGTTTCCAGGCGCTGCGCAGGATCAGCACCGAAACGAGCACGGACAGGATCGGGTCGATCGGCATCCAGCCGGTGAGCCAGATGGTGATGGCAGCAGCAATGGCAGCCACCGAGCCGAGCAGATCGCCCAGCACATGCACCATGGCGCCGCGGATATTGACGTGGTCCTTGTCGCCGCGCGACAGCACCACGAAGACCGCGATGTTGACCACCAGCCCGAGCACGGCGACGAGGAACATCGGCCCGGCCAGCACCTCATGCGGTGTCATGAAACGCTGGATCGCTTCATAGACGATCCAGCCGACGAGGGCGAAGAGGGTTACGGCGTTGATCAGGCCGGCGACCACTTCGAGCCGCATATAGCCGAAGGTGCGTTTGCCATCGGAAGCGCGCCGCCCGAAACGGAACGCGGCCCAGGCCAGCAGCAGCGCCGCGGCGTCGGTCAGCATATGGCCGGCATCGGCGATCAGCGCCAACGAACCGGACAACAGGCCCGCGACGATCTCGGCCAGCATGAAGCCGGCCGTGAGCAGGAACCCGATCAGCACCACGCGTTCGTTGGCGGCGCTGACGGCGGGAGCATGGCTGTGATCGTGCCCGGCGTGATCGTGCCCACTGTGATCATGATGGGCATGATCATCATGGCCGTGTTCGTGATCTGCGTGGTCGTGGTCCGCATGCTCATGACCGGCGTGATCATGCCCGTGGCCCATCGGACCCTGTTCCTTGCTGCCGTGAGCCATCGTGTCGCTCCTAGATTTCGTCATATGAATACATGTTCATATGTGCAGATCAAGGCAAATTGCGGCGACAGGGGCCTGCGGTCAGGTGTCGCTGTCCTCGCTATGGTCTTCCATCGCATGCTCGATCATGTCGGCCAGCATGCGGGCGATATGCTGGTCGGCCGTCTCGTAAAACACCTGGCGGTTGCGCCGCGTTCCCCGCACCAGTCGCGCCGCGCGCAGCAACCGCAGATGGTGGCTGACCAGTGATGGCGAGGCATTGACCGCCTTGGCGATGTCGCCGACAGCGATCGGCGCGGCAAGACAGGCCAGCAGCACGCGCAGCCGCGTCGGATCCCCCAATAGGCGATAGGTCTCGGCGATGACTATGATCTGGGCGTCGCTGGGTGTGCTCAAGTGACGAACTCGTGGGGCTTGCTGCCCCAAGAGGTAAGGCGCTTCGCCCCCCGGCGCCAGAGGGTGGCCCCATCGGGCGCGTCGTGCCAAGCTCCGGCAACAGGAGGGAGTCGTCCATGAGCTACCGTGCGCTGGTCACCGACAGGGATGCCGAAGGCAAGGTGACATCTTCGGTGCAGATGATCGACAATACCCGCCTGCCTGATGGCGATGTGACGGTCGATATCGACTGGGCTGGCCTCAACTACAAGGATGGCCTCTGCCTCACGGGGGGCGGCGGCCTGGTGCGCAACTATCCCCACATCGGCGGCATCGACTTTGCCGGCACGGTGCGCAACAGCGCCGACCCGCGCTACAAGGTGGATGACGCGGTCTTGCTGACCGGCTGGCGTGTCGGCGAGACCCATTGGGGCGGCTATGCCGAGCGGGCGCGGGTGCATGCCGATTGGCTGGTTCCCCTGCCGCATGGCATGAGCACGCGCGACGTGATGGTGGTCGGCACGGCGGGCCTGACCGCGATGCTGGCCATCGACCGGCTCGAAGCCGCAGGCCTCACGCCAGAGGCAGGCGAGGTACTGGTGACCGGTGCAGCCGGCGGGGTCGGCACCATTGCCACGAGCCTATTGGCGCGGCTGGGATATCATGTGACCACCCTTTCGGGGCGCCCACAGCATGCGGGGGCGCTGCGGGCCTTGGGGGCCTCTTCCATCATCGACCGCAACGAGTTCCTCGCCCAGCCTGACAAGCCGCTCGAATCCGCGCGCTTCGCCGCGGCCATCGATAATGTCGGAGGGAAGGTGCTGGGCAAGCTCCTCAAGCAGATCAAGTATGGCGGCTACGTCGCCAGCGTCGGCAATGCCGGCGGCATCGAGCTCTCCACCAACGTCCTGCCCTTCATCCTGCGGGGCGTCAGCCTGTTCGGCATCGACAGCGTGATGCAGCCCTATGCCACGCGCGTGAAGGCCTGGCGCCGCATCGCCCTGACGCTCGATCTTGCCGCCTATGCTGGGCTGGTTCGGGAGATCGGGCTGGAGGAACTGCCAGCAGCGGCGAAACAGATCCTCGCCGGGGAGATCAACGGACGCGTGCTGGTGCGGCCGCGCTAGCGATACCCGGCCGCCTGCAGCTCGAACAGTTCCGCATAGCGACCGCGCAGGGCGACCAGCTCCTCATGCGAGCCCGCCTCCTCGATCGCGCCGTTTTCCAGCACCAGTATGCGGTCGGCCATGCGAACGGTCGAAAAGCGGTGCGAGATGATGACGGCGGTCTTGCCCGCGGCGAGGCTCTTGAAGCGGCTGAACACTTCGGATTCCGCCTTGGCATCGAGCGCCGCGGTCGGCTCGTCGAGGATGATGAGGTCGGCGTCGCGCATATAGGCGCGAGCGATGGCGACCTTCTGCCATTCGCCGCCGCTGAGGTCGCGGCCCTTCTTGAACAGGCGCCCCAATTGCTGGTCATAGCCCTGCGGCAGCTTGGCAATGACGGCATCGGCGAGACTCCGCTCGGCCGCATCCTCGATGCGGGCCATGTCGTCCTGATCCTCGATCCGGCCCACCCCGATATTCTCGCGCGCGGTGAGGCTGTAGCGGATGAAATCCTGGAAGATCACGCCGATATGGGCGTGGATATCGGCGACGGCGAACTCCCTCAGGTCGATGCCATCGATGGTGATGCGGCCCTCATTGGGGTCGTAGAGCCGGGTCAGCAGCTTGACGATCGTGGTCTTACCCGCGCCGTTCTCGCCCACCAGCGCCAGCGTCTCGCCAGCCTTGAGGGTGAAGCTCAGATGACGGATGGCCCAGCCATCTGTGTCCGGATAGCGGAAGCCCACATCCTCGAAGACGATGCCATCGCGGATCGGCTGCGGAAACGGCTTGGGGTTTTGAGGCGACAGAATGGTCGGCTCGATCTCGAAGAAGCTGAACAGATCATCGAGATACATCGACTGGCCGGCAATGGCGGTGAAACCGAGGAGAATCTTCTGGAACAGCCCGTTGAGGCGGAGAAAGGAGCCCGAGAGGAACGCCAGGTCGCCGATGGTGAAATCGCCGGTAATGGTGCGCCAGACGATGAAGGCATAGGCGCCATAATAGGTGAGCGTCGAAATCGACGAGAAGAGCGCGCCCCAGGCAGCGCGCTGGGTCGAGAGCGTGCGGTTCTCAAGATAGATCGCATGCGCCAATTGCTTGAAGCGGGTGATGAGAAAATCGCCCAGTCCGAATAGCTTGAGTTCCTTGGCGGTTTCGGCGCTGGCGCCGATATAGCGGATATATTCGAGCTCGCGCCGTTCCGGCGTGCGCCAGCGGCTCATGAAATAGGCCAGCGTGTTGAAGCGCGTCTCGCCCCAGATGGCGGGCACGAAGCTGAGCGGCAGCAGCAGGATCAGCCAGGGCGCATAGACGAAGAGGCCGGCGCCCAGCGTCACCACGGTAATCATGTCCTGCGCTTGCCCAAACATCTGGCTCAGCAACGCATTGCGGCCGGCGGCCTGTCGGCGGGCCCGCTCCAGCCGATCCTGGTATTCGGCCGATTCGAAATGCATGAGGTCGAGCCGGGCTGCATGCGCCATCAGTTCGACACTGACCGTGTTGGAATGAAGCTCGGACAGCACGGAATCGACGAGGCCGGTGGCCCGCGCCAGGAGGTCCGAACCGACAACCAGCGCCAGCTCAAGGGCCAGCAGCACGAGGATGCTCGACAGCACGCCGCTGCTCCACCACTCGCCAAAGCCCGGACCTGGCGGGGCGATGGTGGTGAGGCGCACGACCTCGTCGATGATCAGCTTGCCGACATAGAGCATGGCGACAGGCTGCAGCGACGAGATCAGCCGCAGCCCGATGCTCGCCGATGTGAGCGACTTGCTCGTGCGCCAGATCTGGGCCACCAGGCGCCCGAGATGCTGCAGGTTCTCGAGGCGCTGGCGGAAAGTGGGGGCTTCGTCGGGCGTGGGCGGCGGGCGGCGCCCGGGAAGATCGGTCATATCAGGATGATAGCGAGACGGCGGGCGAGGGGGAAGTTACTGAGTGGTAATCTATCCTCCCCGCCGCGCGGTAGCTCCCCCTTGACGGGGGAGGCTAGGAGGGGGGCGGAAGCCACGATCTGCATCGTGTTCAGCCGTCCCCCACCCTTGATCCCTCCCGCAAGGGGGAGGGTGTCGACTGAGATTTCAGTCGGTCAATACCGCTCGAACGCCTTGGGCTTGTTGCCCATGATGGCTTCGATCTTTTCGATCACGTCTGATGTCAGCTTGGCCTTGGACTTCAGCGCCGAGAGATTGTCCTCGAGCTGGCTCTTCTTCGAAGCACCCAGGATCACCGTCGAGACATGCGGGTTGTGGAGGCACCAGAGCAGGGCCAGGTGATGCACCGGCAGACCGATTTCCTTGGCGAGGCCCGCCAGCTTGCGGATGGTTTCGAGCTTGGCCTTGCCTTCCTCGCTGGTCCACTCCTTCTTGAGCCACTCATAGCCCGGCAGGTTCATGCGGCTGTCGGCGGGGATACCGTCATTGTACTTGCCAGTCAGCGCGCCGGAAGCGAGCGGCGACCAGATGGTGGTGCCCAGGCCAATGCGCTCATAGAGCGGCAGATAGTCGTGCTCGACCTTTTCGCGGACGAAGAGGTTGTATTGAGGCTGCTCCATCTGCGGGCCGATGAGGTTGTTGGCGCGGGCAAAGGCCCAGGCTTCGGTGAGCTGCTGCGCGTTCCATTCCGACGTGCCCCAATAGAGCACCTTGCCCTGGGTGATCAGGTTATGCATCGCCCAGACGGTTTCCTCGATCGGCGTATCGATGTCGGGGCGATGGCAGAAGTAGAGGTCGAGATAGTCGACCCGCAGGCGCTTGAGCGCGGCGTGGGCGGCCTCGGTGACATGCTTGCGGGACAGGCCCTTCTGCGTCGGCTTGCTGCCGCCCCAGAACACCTTGGACGAGACCGCATAGCTGTCGCGGCTCCAACCGAGCTTGCTGAGGGCGGCGCCCATCAGCGCTTCGGATTCGCCGGCTTCGTAGCCCTCGGCATTGTCGAAGAAGTTGACGCCTTCGTCATAGGCCAGGCCCATCAGCGACAGGGCCTCCTTTTCGTCCACCTGCTTGGAGAAGGTGACCCAGCTTCCGAGCGACAGTTCGCTGACCTTGAGGCCAGATTTGCCCAAGCGACGATATTCCATGACACGTTCCTGCTGATTTTGCGGCTCCGGGCCGCCTTGCAATTCATCGGCAATCGCCGATGTAGTAACGCTAATACTGCCTGAGGGCCTGTCTGTAAAGCGGCCCGCCGAACGTCATTGAACCATGACGCGAACGATCGCGTTGCAAACCCAAGCGCATAGCGAGGATATGACCATGCTCAAGGACATCGACTCATCGGCCATCGTGGCGGTCAGCGACCTGGCCAAGGCCAAGACCTTCTACCAGGACAAGCTCGGACTGGTGCTCGACCGGGGCGACGAAAGCGTACTCTCGTTCAAGACCGGCAAGACCATGCTCCACGTTTACGTCTCCGATTTTGCGGGTACCAACCAGGCTAATGCGGTGGTCTGGGGTGTTGGCGACCAGATCGACGCCATTGTCGCAGCGCTGGCGGCCAAGGGGATAAAGTTCCAGCACTATCCCGATATGGGCCTCGACTATGCGAACGGCATCCATTCCAGCGGCGATTTCAAGGCCGTCTGGCTCAAGGATCCCGACGGCAACATCCTGCACTTCAACAACATGTAGCGGCTACGGCCGCTCGCGCAGGAACTTGGCGAGATTGTCGGTGATGTGATGCACATGCGGGCCGGCCGTCTGGGCCAGCTCCCAGGCGTCGACCTGTTCGTGCGCAAAATCGGGGCCGGCAACAACCTGCACCGTCACCATGCCCACTTCATGCGGCACGACGAGGTTCTTTTCGAGATCGTCGAACATCACCGCACGGGTGGGGTCGATGCCATGCAGCGCCAGGAACCCTTCATAGGCCGCCTTGTGCGGCTTGGGCACATAGATCATGGCGCGGATATCGTGAACATGTTCGAAAATGTCGTCGCAGCCCAGGCGGCGCAGCACCGAGCGGGCATGGCCGTTATCGCCATTGGTGAGGATGAACTTGCGACCCGGCAGCGCGCGGATGGCGTCGACGAGATCGGGATGGGCATCGACGGGTGAATAGTCGATGGCGTGGACAGTGTTGAGGAAATGATCGGGATCGATCTCGTGCCGCAGCATCAGCCCGTTGAGCGTGGTGCCGTAGTCCCGATAGTAGCTTTTCTGCAGGTCGCGCGCCGCGTCGAAATCGAGCTTGGTCACGTCCATCACATAGTTGGTGATGCGCGTGTCGATCTGGGCAAACAGGTTGCAGGTTCGCGGATAAAGGGTGTTGTCGAGGTCGAACACCCAATCGGTAATGTGGCTGAGGCTGCGCCGGGCAGGGGACGTCATGTCGTTCATGGTCACCGCAGGATAACGCACATTCCTGAAGTTTTCACCTAACGAGTATTTGTGTGGGCCTCAAATGCAGCTCCCTCCCCCGAGGGGGAGGGAGGCGACGGGTAGCGTAGAGATTATTCGGCCGCAGCGGTATTAGCTTCGACGGCAAGACCAAGCGCGGTGATGAGGCCGGCCGGGTTGGCGGCGGCGGCCATCAGGACCAGCAGCGAGGTCGGGGAGGGTGGTGCCACCTTGACTTCGAGGCTCTTGGGATCGTCGAGGAACGCCGAGACCGGCGGCACGACGAGGTCGTTGAGTTCGGGAATGCCCGTCTCGGCCAGCATCATCGGCAGCGTGGCCTTGAGGCCTTCCACGAACGTGGCGCGGTCGGCGCCCGACTGGGCGGCGAAGAAGTCGAGCAGCTTGCCGGCGAGCGACGCGTCGTCATAACGCACCGAGGCGGAAACGATCGACACGCCCTGCATCAGTGCCATGCCCTGCATCATCTGGGCCTGCGCCTGCTCTTCGGTGGGCTCGGCGCCCATCGAGGCCTGCATGGCGTAGATCTGGTCGAGCACGGTGGGGGTGAAGCCGGTGACTTCGGCAGTGATGTCGACGGCGCCGACATCGGCGAAATCGAACGAGAACTCGTTGATGGCCAGGTTGCCGTCGGCCATGGACCAGGCCATGTCCATGTAGATATCACCCGAAATCGTGGTGAGGCCCAGCGCTTCGATGGTGGCGGCGGCGGTGGGATCTTCCTCGCTGACCGAAGTCAGGTCCACAGAGATGTCGGAGATGGAGAGGGTCGAGGCGAGGTCGGTCAGTTCGGTCGTGGCAAAGGACGGGTTGAACACCGATTCAGAGGTCATCGAGGCGATCGAGACCACTTCCTTGCCTTCGCTGGTGATGGTGAGCGGGCCGGTGCTGAACGACTGGAAGAGCTGCAGCAGGCCGATGGACGGCACCGGGTTGCCGGCCGGCAGGTAGAAGCCGTCGACGCGGATATCGCTCAGGCTCAACTGGGCTGCGGGCTCGCCTTCGATTACGCTCTCGATATCGGGAATGGTGACGGTCTCGGCCGTGTAGCTGCCGTCGGCATTTTCGACGACGCCCGAGAAGGTGACTTCGGTGTCAAAGCTCATGGCCTCGAGCGCGGCGTCGGGGGAGGAGATGACGCTGACCTTGCCGCCATCGATGATGATGGTATCGCCATCGAGCGTTGCGGTGCCGAATTTGAAGTCGTAGCCGATGGTCTTGTAGACTTCGGCGACGCGGTCGACGAAGGCCTGCGCGTCGAGCGCCATAGCGGGGCCCATCAGGGCAACGCTGGCAACGCCGCCGAGCAGCAAAGTGGTAGCAGTCCTGGTGATATTCATCGTCTTCTCCGGCTTTGTTTGTCTTGCTTTGTCGGGGCAGGCGGCGTGGACAATAGAGAGAGGGCCCATCTCCCCCGCAGATGGTCCCTTGTCCGTGAAATTGCAATAGAATCGGGCGGCAATCGGCTCTCGATTTCTATTGTGGGTTTATTGCGTCTTTACGATGTACCGCAGATGAACGCCCCGTTCAGGGGCGGTCATGATCGAGGAACAACCGGTAGGCCGGGTTGTTGGTTTCGTCCCAATAGGGAAAGCCGATGGCGTCGATATGGGCGATGAAATCGTCCCGCGTTGCGGCCGGCACCTGTATCCCCACCAGCACGCGCCCATAATCGGCGCCGTGGTTGCGATAGTGAAACAGCGAGATGTTCCACTCGTCGTTGAGCCCCTCGAGGAACTTGAGCAGCGCACCCGGACGTTCGGGAAACTGGAAGCGATAGACCACTTCGTCGCCGAGGTCGCTGACCCGCCCACCCACCATGTGACGGACATGCAGCTTGGCCACTTCATTGTCGGTGAGGTCGGTCACCTTGAGGCCGTGGCCTTCAAGCAGGGCGATGATTTCCTGCTTTTCGGCATCGCCCCGGGTCAGCTTGATGCCGACAAAGATCTTGGCGGTGGCGCCGTGGGCGAAGCGATAGTTGAACTCGGTGATCGAGCGCTGCCCGAGGAGGCGGATAAAGGCGCGATAGCTGCCCGGACGCTCCGGGATCTCGACGCTGAACAGCGCCTCGGCCCGCTCGCCGATCTCGGCCCGTTCGGCCACATAGCGCAGCCGGTCGAAATTGACATTGGCGCCCGAATTGATGGCGATCAGCGCGCCAGCGGGTGCCTCGCCCCGCTCTACCTGCCGCCGCAAGCCGGCCAGCGCCAGGGCGCCCGCTGGTTCGGCAATGGCGCGCATGTCATCGAAAATATCCTTGATGGCGGCGCAGATTTCGTCGGCGGTGACGGTGACGATATCGTCGAGCAGTTCACGGCAGAGCCGGAATGTCTCGGTGCCCACCTGCCGCACGGCCACGCCATCGGCGAAGAGTCCGACCTGGTCGAGTGCTACCGGATGGCCGGCCGCGATGGCCGCCTTCATGCTGGCGGCTTCCTCGGGCTCGACACCGATGACCTTGATCTCGGGGCGCAGGAACTTGACGAAGGCGGCAATGCCGGCGGCGAGGCCCCCGCCGCCGACCGGCACATAGATAGCGCCGATATCGCCCGGATGCTGGCGCAGCAGTTCCATGCCGATCGTGCCCTGGCCGGCAATGACATCGGGGTCATCGAACGGGTGCACCACGACATAGCCGTGCTTTTCCGCCAGTTCGGCTGCATGCGCGCGGGCGGCGTCGAAGCCATCGCCAAACAGCACGACTTCGCCGCCCAGCCGGCGAACGGCGCCCACCTTGATCACCGGCGTGGTCGTCGGCATGACCACGACCGCGCGGATGCCGAGCCGCGTTGCCGAGAGCGCCACGCCCTGCGCGTGGTTGCCGGCCGAGGCGCAGATGACGCCGCGAGCGCGTTCCTCGGCACTCAACTGTGCGATGCGATTATGGGCGCCGCGAATCTTGAAGGAGAAGACCGGCTGCATGTCCTCGCGCTTGAGCAGCACCTCGGCGCCCAGCCGCGCCGACAGCAGGTTCATCACCTCAAGCGGCGTCTGCTCGGCCACTTCATAGACCGACGAGGTGAGGATGCGGCGGACATAATCCTGCATGAGGCGGCACTCCGATGTTGGGCCGGGAGGGACGCCGCGGCGGAGGATTTGTCAACTGGCAGGCGTGTCCCCGGCGCTTGACCCGCCACCTGCCGGGTGAAATGATCGTAAATCGACGATGGAAGGTTTCGAGGGCAAAGCATGAGCGATTTCAACGCGCAGGTCATCGCCGACTTCAAGCAGAAGGGCGGCAGGCCTGGCGGCTATTTCAAGAATGCTTCCGTGCTGCTGCTCTATTCGCGTGGCGCCAAATCCGGCCAGGAGCGAATGCAGCCGCTGATGTATCTGCAGCGCGAGGCCGATGGTCCCATCTACATCTTCGCGTCCTATGGTGGCGCGCCCAAGAACCCGGCCTGGTTTCATAACCTGGTGGCCCATCCCGATATCGACATCGAGATCGGTGACGGAACCACCATCGAGCGCGTGCCGGTGCATGCCCGCGTACTCGAGGGCGATGAGCGTGACACCGTCTATGCCGAGCAGGCTCGGCTCTTTCCGCAATTTGCCGGCTACGAGCGCAAGACCACGCGGGAGGTCATCCCGGTGGTGGAGCTGACCCGGCGTTGAAATTTGCGAAGGCTGGTTGCAGATCGTTCCTATTTTGTTCTACGTTGCTCCCAGGTCGAGTCTCGGAGTTCAGCCATGTTCAAGCAGCAATCGGTCGGGCAGGCGCCGGAGCCCAAGCTCAAGACGCTGATCGTGCTGAGCGCCTTCGTTCGCGACGATGAAGGCGAGTTGCGGCCCGCCTTCGAACCGCGTGAACTGCCTTCTGCCGACAAAGCCAAGATGGATGCGCGCCGCATGGCCGCCCAGGGCACCTATGCCGGCGTCATCAGTTGGTCGCGCTCGGCGGACCTGGTCAACGGGGAGTTCGGCGATCCGGTCGTGCTGTTTCAGCACGGCGACGTCCCGGATATGGAATAAGCGGCACGCTGGCAGCCGCCGGTCGTTCTACGTCTCACCCTTGGCATAGAGGCGGACCATGGTCAGCGGCTGGCCGAGTGGCTGCCAATAGACCTTGGCCACCAGATCGCGCTTCGCGCCGCTTCGGACGACCTGGATGCCGAGAACGTCGCGTACGGCTGCTTCGGGAGATTGCACGCCTTCCACGATAAAGTCGGTATCGGCGACCAGCGCGTCGGGTCGAAGGTCCACCACCCGAAAACTTTTTGTCATGTCAGTAACATAGCCCCTACAGGGGGTAATGACCAGCGCCATCGGCCCATGGCAGGTTACCCTGAAACCACCCAAAATCGCCTTGCAAATTTTCTCAATCAAATGATTGATTGATACGAATAGTTCGGCTACAGAACCGTTCCGCAGTCCCCAAGGACCCGTCATGACCATAGATGCATCCCTGACCGGCAAGCGCGAGAGCGGTGACGACCGCCGGCTCGCCATTGCCCAGGCAGCCCGTCAGATCATCGTCGAAAAGGGTCTCGAAGGCCTGCGCACTCGCGACATCGCGGCCCGTGTCGGCATCAACATCGCCACGCTGCACTATCATGTGCCCTCCAAGGAGGCGCTGGTGGCGCTGGTGGCCGAGTCGCTCCGCCACGATTTCAAGGCGCAGGCCCTGCGCCATCCGCGCGTTGAGCGGAACGGGCTGGAACAGCTCCGGCTCGAATTCGACGACTTCCGCGAAACGGTGGTCGAAACCCCCGAACTCATCACCATACTGACAGAACTTGTCGAGCGGGCGAGGCGTGATGAGGCCGTCGCCGAGATCATGCTGCCCATGCGTGATTTCTGGCGCAAGCAGTTCGCCGACATCTTCCGCCTCGGCATTGCCGACGGCTCGTTCCGGCCCGACCTCGATCCCGAGGCGGCCGCCCTGATTTCCACTGGCGCCGTCTCCGACTGCTGGCGCCAGTCCAACGCATCGCTCGTCACGCTCGACCGGGTCCTGGTCGAGCTGGAGCGCTCTTTCATTCGCAAGTCCTGATCCAAGGAAACCAAGACATGTCCGCCCAACACCACCATCCGGGTGCCGATGCCCCGCCCGATCCGCGCCGCTGGCTGGCGCTGTTCATCCTGCTCATCGCCAATTTCATGAACCTGATCGACGTGACCATCGTCAACGTCGCGCTCCCCTCGATGCGCGAGGGCCTCGGCGCGACTGATAGTCAGATTGAATGGGTGATCGCGGCCTATATCCTGGCCTTCGCCCTGGGCCTGCTGCCCTTCGGCCGGCTTGGCGATATCCTGGGCCGCACCACCCTGTTCCTCTGGGGCGTGGCTGGCTTCACCGTCGCCTCGGCCCTGTGCGGCTTGGCGCCCAATATCGAATTCCTCATCGCCGCCCGCATCATCCAGGGCCTGGCCGGCGCCATGATGACCCCGCAGGTGCTGGCCATCGCCACCGTCACCTTCCCGCCGCATGAGCGCGGCCAGGCCTTCTCGCTGTTTGGCCTCTCGGCCGGCCTTGCCGCGGTCTGCGGTCCGATCCTCGGGGGCGTGCTGATTTCGGCAAATCTCTTCGGGCTGGACTGGCAGCCGATCTTCCTCGTCAACATCCCGATCGGCATCGCCGCTGTGGTTGCTGGCTGGTTCCTCATCCCGCGCCTGCCTGGCCATGCCGGGTTGCGCAACGACTATGTCGGCATCGGGCTCTTTGGCCTGGGCATCCTGGCGGTGGTGTTCCCCATCGTCGAGGGCCGCGCCTATGGCTGGCCGCTCTGGGCCTTCGGCATGATGGCCGCTGGCGTCCTGCTGCTCGTCGCCTTCGTGCTGTGGACGCGCAATCGCGCTGCCGCGGGCCAGCCACAACTGCTCAATTTCGACCTCATCACCAACAAGCAGTTCGTCTTCGGCGCCTTCGTCGTCACCGTCTTTGCCTCGGGCATTCCCGGCATGTTCATGGTGATCTCGCTGCTGCTGCAGGGTGGTTTCGACTTCACCCCGCTTGAATCGGGCCTCACCAACACGCCGTTCTCGGTGGGTGTGCTGATTGCCTCGGTCATTGCCGGACGCCTGGGCGCCCGCTACCTGCGGGCCCGCCTGGCGCTGGCCGGCGCGCTGGTGTCGCTGGGAATCGGCTGGCTGCATTTCTACATTGCCGGCGTCACCGACAGCATCGACCACTGGGCCTTCCTGCTGCCGCTGCTGATGGCTGGCATTGGCCTGGGCCTAGGCTTCTCCTCGCTGTTCCAGCTCGTGCTGGCCAATGTGCCGCCGCGCGATGCCGGTGCCGGTTCGGGGGCCTTGCAGGCCTTCCAGCAGGTGGGTGGCGCGCTGGGCGTGGCGATCATCGGCCAGATCTTCTTCAGCGATCTGGGCAACACCTTCGCCGGTGGCGGGGCGCCGCATGCCGCCTTTGCCGGCGCCGCGAGCCTGGCGCTCTGGTACGTGGTGGGCAGCTTTGCCCTGGTGCTGGCGCTGTCGGCGCTGTTCAAAGCGCCCAAGGGCGGCACTGGACACGGCGCACCGGCCCAGCCGGTGCTGGTCGAAGCCTGATTTTGGAGGGGGCGCCATTGGCGCCCCTTTCTCATTGCACCGGTTGCACAAGCGGCGTGCGATCGACCCGGAAGCCGTAGAGTTTTTCCTGCATCCGCACGCCCATCGGCATGAAGAGCGGCAGCATGAGATCGCGCAGGCGCAGGGCCAGCCAGCTCTGCGCCTGCTTCTGCGAACCCACCGCCCGGCCGATCTCGATGGCCTTCTGCACCCGCTTGCGCCGCAGCCCCTCGAAGCGGGCAAAGGCCGCCCGGTGGTCCGACGCCGTGGCGGCAGTTCGGGCATGTCATAGATCGGGTAGTGCCGGTCGACCCGTGCCGTTGCCGCAAGCACCGCCATGGTATCGAGCGGGTCGCCTTCATGCATGGCGGCCAGCTTGCGCGCATAGGCGGCGCCATCGGTGACCGGTCCGGTTTCGCTCTCGGGCGCCGGATAGGAATTGAACCAGTAGACCGGCCCGTCGGCCCGCTTGATGTAGCCGAAAAAGCCGCGCCGGCCGAACACCATGTTCATGATCCCATCGGTATCGGCCACGCCCGGCGCCTCGGTAAAGCCGCCCGTGCCGATGAGGCCGGAATAAACCGGCTGCGGCAGCTCCGGAAACACCAGCCGCCGGACCGTCGAGCGCAGGCCGTCACAGGCGAGGGCGAGGGCAAAGCGCTGTTGCTCGCCACCGACGGTCAGTGTCACGCCATCTGCATCCTGGGCGATATCGGCAATGCTGGCGCCGTGGTGGACGGTGATGCCGGCGGCGAGGGCCGCGTCGAGCAGAGCGCCGGCCAGCGCGCCGCGCCGCAGCGTGATCGAGCCGGCGCCATAGCTCGCTGCCTGGCCGGCATAGTCGACCAGCGCCAGCCGCTTGCCGGCTTCGTTGAAGATCGCGAGGCCTCGCGTCGGCAGGCCCGCGGCGGTGATCTGATCGAGCAGGCCCAGCGCGCGCATTGCATTGCAGCCATTGGGCGCCAGCGTCAGGAACAGGCCCTCGTCGCGGAGCTGTTGCGGCTGGTGACGCTCGAAAACGACCGCCTCAAAGCCGGCTTGCTTAAGCGCCAGCGCCGTCGCCAGCCCGCCAATGCCGCCGCCGCAGATCGCAATGGTGGATGACGGCGAGAGAGCGCTTGCGGGGCGCGAAGGGATGAGAGACATTGTACGAACGCCTTATTATTAGATAACCTAACAATTAGATGATCGAACTAAAATGTCAAGCCTGAGCAAGGACGCCTTGATCGCCGAACTCGGCACGCTGGTCATGCGCTGGCAGGATGCCACGCAGCGCTACGACGAGGCGGTGGGCACCCGCTGGCGCCTCAACGCCTCCGAGCGCCTCTGCCTGAGTTTTCTGATGCACGGTCCGCAGGCCGCCAGCGCCATCGCTGCCGAAACCCGCCTGACCCCCGCTGCGGTGACGGCGCTGATCGATCGGCTAGCCGAGCGCGATTTCGTCCGCCGGCTGGCTGATCCCAATGATCGGCGCAAGGTGATGGTGGAGCTGGCGCCGGCCGCCAATACGCTGGTCGAAGCGGCCTATGCGCCGCTGAAGGCGGCAGGGTCGACGATGCTGGCGCAGTATAGCGAGGCCGACCTGGCCGTCCTCGCCCGCATCCTGGCCGACTCGATCGCCCAGCAGCAGCGTTTCACCGAGCAACTGGCCGGCGATGAGCCCCAAAGCAAAAGGCCGCCCACCGGGCGGCCTTTGAAACGGGGTGGGGATGGCGCCTAGAACTTCCAGGCGAGACCGGCTCGAACCACCTGGTTGCTCGGTTCGCTCGTGCCGCCGCCGGGCACGTTGTTGACGCCATAATGCGTCCAGGTGGCGTTGAGGCGTGCCATCAGGTTCTGCGTGACCATCATGTCGACGCCCAGGCCGAGCTGGAAGCCGCCGGCCGTGAAGGTCGTGCTGACGCCACGGCTGGGGGTAAAATCGAAATGGCCCCAGGAATAGCCCACCGTGCCATAGGCCAGCACATTGGGAGCCACCGGATAGCCGAGCGTGGCGCGGACGGCTGCATCCCACTTGAGCGCGCCATAGTTCTGCGCGCCGTTGAATTCGAACTGGGTCGCCACATTGTTGACTTCGGCATCGACGCCGAGCACGAACCAGTCGCTGAGTTGATAGCGATAGCCGGCAAAGACACCAGCGCTGCCGCCGATATCGCCAAGCAGTTGCTCACCCACCAGGATGCCGGGCGCGATCTCATGGCTCTTCATGCCGATCAGGCTGCCCTGGGCGCCGACATAGAAGCCGTCCCAGGCCGAATAGCTGGGCTGATACATGTTGCTGGTAACGACAGGGGCCACCATGGACTGGGCTTCGGCCGCCACGGTCGAACCCAGCATCGCAACAGCGGCCACCGCCGCAAACTTGAATTCTGAACGCATTACAAAGCCCCCGCACCTGATGGCTAAAATTTGCCACGAACTATCCGGACCGGACTAGCGCAGAAGCGCCACACCCCGGTCAAATCGACCGAGGTGTGGCAAATGGTTAGCAAAGCGTCAACGGAATGCTAGCGGACGATCAGCGTGCCGGCGCCGAATTCGGTGAAGAGTTCGACGAGCACGACATGCGGCATCTTGCCGTTGAGGATCACGACGCCCTCCACGCCATTGTCGAGCGCCTCGAGGCAGGTTTCGACCTTGGGAATCATGCCGCCCGAAATGGTGCCGTCGGCGATCAGTTCCTTGGCCTCGCGCACGCTGAGCTCGGGAATGAGCTTGCCGTTGCGGTCGAGCACACCCGGGACGTCGGTGAGGAACAGCAGGCGCTTGGCGCCGAGTGAGCCCGCAATGGCGCCGGCAAAGGTATCGGCATTGATATTGTAGGTATTGCCATCGCGGCCCGGCGCCACCGGAGCGATGACCGGGATCATTTCCGAGCGGGCCAGCAGGTCGAGCAGGGTACGGTCGACTTCGACGGGTTCGCCGACAAAGCCCAGATCGAGCACCTTCTCGATATTGGAGGTCGGGTCCTTGATGGTCTTCACGGCCTTCTTGGCAAAGACCATGTTGCCGTCCTTGCCGCAGAGGCCGATGGCCCATTCGCCCTCGGCATTGATCAGCGCCACGATTTCCTTGTTGATCGAGCCGGCCAGCACCATTTCGACGATTTCCATCGTCCGCGCGTCGGTCACGCGCAACCCGCCCTCGAACTTGGATTCGATGCCCAGCTTGGCCAGCATCGAGGCAATCTGCGGCCCGCCGCCATGCACGACGATGGGATTGACCTTCGATTGCTTGAGCAGCGCGATATCGCGCGCAAAAGCCTGGCCGAGCTTGAGGTCGCCCATGGCATGGCCGCCGTATTTCACGACGACCGTCTTGCCCTCGTAGCGCTGCATATAGGGAAGCGCCTGCGCGAGAATCCCCGCATCGTGGCTGAACCGGTCGGTCGATGAAGTCTGATCAGTCATGGACGGACCCAATCTGTTGGCACTAAAAAGACCGCAACGGGTCTAGAGCATCAATGCCCAAAGGAAAAGACGGTTCTGCGGCATTTGCGCATTGATCGAATTTGAGGTCTGTTGCGTTGACGAGTGCCTGCGGCCCCATAAGGGTAATGCGGCCGCCGGACGCTTGGGAGGCAGACCAGTTTCATGACCACGATCACACCGGCCCAGGAGGTCGCCGACCTCATTGCCCGCTGCGCCTTGCGCGACCGCGCGGCGTTTCGCTCGCTCTACGAACGGACTAGCGCGAAACTGTTCGGGGTCACCCTGCGTATCTTGAAGGACCGTTCGGAGGCCGAGGAGGCCATTCAGGAAGTCTACGTGAAGATTTGGCAGCGCGCCGATCGCTATGTGGCCGGCAATACCAGCCCGATAAGCTGGCTGGTGGCCGTGGCGCGCAATCATGCACTGGACATTTTGAGGGCCCGTCGCCCGGTTGCCGACGATATCGACGTGGCGCTCGAAATCCCTGACAGCGGTCCCAGTCCGGAACGCGCAGCTCAAGACAACGAGGAACGGGGCCGCATCGATCATTGCCTGGGCACGCTCGAAGCCGATCGTGCCGACGCGGTGCGCGGCGCCTACCTCGATGGCTATAGCTACGAGGAACTGGCGACCCGCTTTGCCGTGCCCTTGAACACGATGCGGACCTGGCTGCGCCGGAGCCTCATCAAACTGAAAGATTGTCTGACGGCATGAGCACGAGTGATGACATCGGCGGAGACTATGAAGGGCGCAACGCCCTGGTGGCCGAATATGTGCTCGGCCTGCTGTCGACCAGCGAGCATGAGCGCATCGGCCGCCTGATCGATAACGATCAGAACCTGCGTGCCGAGCGCGACTTCTGGGTGTCGCGCTTTGCCGCCCTCAATGCCGAATATGAAGAGACCCCGGTCCCGCCCCATCTCTATGCCGCCATCGAGGCGCGAGCCTTTGGTGACGTCGTGCGGGCAAGCCGCTCGGTCTCCTTCTGGGAGAACCTGATGGTCTGGCGGGGCATCGCCGCCGGCGCATTGGCCGTGGCCGTCGCCGCAGTGGGGTTCAATCTCATGCAGCCGCGCTTTGACGCGGATACGATGGCTGTCCAGCTCGTAGCGGCCCTGCAGGCCCATGAAGGCAGCGGCATCGAGTTTGTCGCTCTCTACGATCAGGGATCGGGCGAGGTTCGTATTACCTCGCTCAAGGGCGAGGCCGTCCCCGATCACGATTACGAGCTCTGGTATATCAATGGCGATAAGCCGGCGGTGTCGATGGGCGTGATCCCGGTCAACGAGCGCCGCGAGATTGCCATCGATCCGTCCGTAATCGCACCGGGCACCGTTCTCGCCGTCACCCTCGAGCAGATCGGCGGCTCGCCCACCGGCGTCGCCCAGGGTCCGATCGTTGCCGTGGGTTCCGCCACGCCGATCTGACAATCTGCCGAATTGCTGCGTCACCCTCTCCCACAACGGGAGGGGGTGTATTTCTGCGCGCAGCAAGATCCGGATGAAGGGTATGCCGATCGCCGCGCGCCTACGAAATCGGCCCCTACAAAGTTTCACCCTCGACGTGAAATATAGGCTGAAACTCGGCGAAACCACGCGAAACGATGCTTCGTACCTTCCCACGTCCCAGCCGAACAATGGGAACGAAACACAGGAAGGAACTCACAATGAACATCTCTCTCCGCGCCCTCTCCGTTGCCGCCATGCTGACCGTCGCCTCGCTCGGCGCTGCTATCGCCCAGGACAATCCTGAAGTCGGCGGCGCCGCCATGTTCGCCGACAAGAACATTGTCGAA
The DNA here is from genome assembly GCA_966212275.1 of uncultured Devosia sp. Taxonomy (GTDB): domain Bacteria; phylum Pseudomonadota; class Alphaproteobacteria; order Rhizobiales; family Devosiaceae; genus Devosia. The sequence continues at coordinate 4,708 of CBIHQV010000050.1, read as the reverse complement.
AACGCTGTGAACTCGGCTGATCACACCACGCTCGTTGCCGCCGTCCAGGCCGCCGGCCTGGTCGAGACGCTGTCGGGCGAAGGCCCCTTCACCGTGCTGGCTCCCGTCAACGCTGCCTTCGACGCCCTGCCGGAAGGCACTGTCGAAACGCTGCTGAAGCCGGAAAACAAGGAAATGCTGTCGACCATCCTGGCTTGCCACGTGATCCCGGCCAAGGCGCTCTCCACCGATATCGTGGGCATGGTTGAAGCCGATGGCGGCGAGCATGTCGTGGACACCGTGGGCGGTTGCAAGCTGACCCTCAAGGCCGCTGACGGCAAGGTCACCGTGACCGACGAGAACGGCACTGTCGCCAATGTCACCATTGCCGACGTGATCCAGTCCAATGGCGTCATCCACGTCATCGACGCCGTGCTGACCCCCAAGTCGGCCATGTAATCAGCGGCCATCTGGTCCGCTGTAACCAATAGCAGCGCCACAACGAATGGCGCTGCAAGAGAGGTCGGAACCGCTGACCTCTCACCACAACTTGACGTGTCATTGCTGAGCCCAAATGCCTAGAATGGCCGTCGAACCTACCCCGCGCCGCCGCCCGCATCCCCTCCTGCGGTTCCGGGCGCGGGGTCATTTCTGAAAGGGAAGAGATCATGGTCATCGACCGTCGCAATCTGCTGCTCGGCGGCACGGCCCTCGCCGCTTTTACCGCCTTCGCCTATTTCCGTCCCATGGGCGCGACCCGCGCCGCGGAAGGCGATTTTCCCTATAAGCTGACCGAACAAGAGTGGCGCGCCAAGCTTTCGCCCGAGGCCTATGTCGTGCTGCGCGAAGAGGGCACCGAACGCCCCTTCACCTCGGCGCTGCTCGATGAGCACCGCGATGGCACATTCGCCTGCGCTGGCTGCGACCAGCCCCTGTTCAAATCCGAGACCAAGTTCGACAGCGGCACGGGCTGGCCGAGCTTCTACGATTTCATCCCCGGCGCGCTCGGCACCACGGTCGACAACGCCTTCGGCATGGTCCGCACCGAAGTCCATTGCAGCAATTGCGGTGGCCACCAGGGCCACGTGTTCGAAGACGGCCCGGCGCCGACCGGCCTGCGCTACTGCATCGATGGCGTGTCGTTGCAGTTCATTCCACAGGCGGCGTAAGCGCGTCGCGATAAATCTGGCCCTGGCGCGCGATCCGCCGCCAGGGCCGCGCCTTGTTGAGCGCCACGTCGAAACGTGGATCGCTGCGATCCAGATCTGCCACGGCGATATCGACCCCGCTGCCGCATCGCGCCATCCAGTTGCCATCCGGCCCGATGATGCCCGATGGCGGCTCGGCCTGATTGGCCGGAGTCGCTACGGCAACCCAGTAGCAATTGGTGGCGGCGTGTCCCTGCAGGATCACATCGCCCACCGGCCCGACGCCATAGGTGGCATGCAGCACGCAATCGACCCCGAGTTGCTCGTAGCCGATAAACAGTTCGGGAAACTGCACCTCGATGCATACGGTCATGCCGAAAGCGTAGCCGCCGGCCTGGAACGTGACGGGCGCCGTGCCTGGCAAGTACCAGTCGGTGATCTCGCTATAGGAGAGATAGCGCTTGTCGTAGCGCGGCCCCGCGGGCAACGCGAAGAGGCTGTTATGGGGGCGACGCCCTGCCACCTCGTGCGCCGCGCCCACCACGGCGACGATGCCCAGCCGCTCGGCGTGGCGGGCGATAGCCGCCAGCTCCTCCCGCAACACGATCCAGCCTACCTCGGCCCAGTCGGTGACCTGCGACTTGGCATAGCCCGATAGCGCGCCCTCGGGAAACAGCGCCAGGCCGGCGCCCTGCGCCGCGGCGGCATCGAGCAGCGAGCGGATATGGGCGCCGTTGGCGGCAATATCGCTCTCGATGCGACTTTGCACGACCGCTATCCGGAGAGTGTCTGCCATGTGCGCGCTCAAGCAGTTGATTCTGCTTCTTGCATTGTCGATATCTCATGCAACCCGTGTCCAGCCCAGAAGACCCCATGAAGCTCACCATCATCCAGACTGGCGAAGTGCCGGCGCCGCTGCGCGGTCAGTTCGGGCCGTATCGAAAGATGTTCGAGACCATGTTCGATGGCACGGGCCGGGGTTTCAGCTACGAAACGGTGGCTGTCTCGGACGGCGAGCCCTTTCCCGACCCCGGCAAGCTGGAAGCCATCGTCATCACCGGCTCGGCTGCCGGCGTCTATGACGACTACCCCTGGCTCGATCCGCTGCGCGCCTTCATCCGCGACGCCTACGGTCGCAAGACGCCCATGCTGGGCGTCTGCTTCGGCCATCAGATCATGGCTGACGCGCTGGGTGGCGACGTCCGCAAGTCCGAGAAGGGCTGGGGGCTGGGACGGCACAGCTACGCCGTCAAGGGACGGCCCGATTTTATGCGCACAGCGCCGTCGGCCTTGGCGGTCGCCTGCTCGCATCAGGACCAGGTGATCGTGCCACCGAAGGAGGCGGAGGTGATCATGGCCTCCGATTTTACCCCCAATGCCGGTCTGGTCTATCGCAGCGGCGCGGCGCTGAGCTTCCAGCCGCATCCCGAATTTGCCGATGACTATACGATCGCATTGGCCGAGTTGCGCCGCGGCAAGGCACCCGATACGGTCGTGGAAACGGCGCTGGCCTCCATTGCCAAACCGTCCAATAGTGGCGAGGTTGCCGGTTATATCGGGCAGTTCTTTGGGGGGCGCTGACATGGCTGTGGCGGAAAAGCTCAGTGTGGTCGATTCCTACCTCGATAGTCTGGAGCACCGGCACAAGGCCGCCATCGAAAGGCTGCGCCGACTGATCCTCGACGCAGTGCCGGACCTCGCCGAACGCATCAAGTGGAACGCCCCCAGCTTTGGCAAGGGCGAGGACGACCGCATCACCATGCGACTGCACCCCGGCGACCGGCTGCAACTCATCCTCCATCGCGGCGCCAAGGCCGGGGCCGATGACCTGTTCCGCTTCGAAGATCCCGACAAGCTGATCACCTGGGCCGCGCCCGATCGCGGCGTCATCACCTTCAGCGATGCCGACGATCTCAGCGCCAAATCCGCGGCCCTGCCGGAAATCCTGCGCCGCTGGGTGGCTTGCACCACCCGCTAGCTGCCCCTGCTGACACGATCTGACGCGCGCCGGCCCGATAGCTATCGGCAGAGCGGGGAGCGGGACATATGTCAGCAGTGGGTAATGGCGAAGCGACCGATTTCGATTTTCTGATCGGCGACTGGGCGGTGGCCAACCGCCGCCTCAAGCAGCGCAATGTCGGGTCCGACGACTGGGACGAGTTCCCGGCGACACAGCGCTTCTGGAAGCTGCTGGGCGGCGTGATGAATGTGGATGAACTGGTGTGCCCGGCCCGGGGCTTTTCCGGCGCCAGCATCCGCACGCTCGACCAGCAGACGCGGCTCTGGTCGATCTATTGGGTCAACAGCGCCCGTGGCGTGGTCTTTCCGCCGGTGCACGGCTCGTTCGCGGCGGGGCAGGGTGTGTTTTACGGGCAGGACGAAGACGGCGGCCAGGCCGTCGACGTACGCTTCACCTGGAGCTTCCAGCCCGATGGACGGCCGCTCTGGTCGCAGGCCTTTTCCACCGATGGCGGCGCCAGTTGGGAAACCAACTGGACGATGGATTTCACCAAGCTGGCCTGACCGTCAGCTCTCGAGCAGCATGGCGACTTCGGCGCGCAGGTCGCGCAGGCCTTCGCCCTTGAGCGATGAGGTCAGGATTACCCGCGGATGCGCCGCGGCGCGCTTGGCGATGGCAGCCTGCGTGGCCGCGATGACCTTGGCCAGGTCACTCGCCGAAGGCTTGTCAGCCTTGGTCAGCACCACCTGATAGCTCACCGCCGCGCGGTCCAGCTCGTTCATCACGGTCAGGTCATTGTCCTTGGGGCCGTGGCGGCCGTCGACCAGCACATAGACGCGGCGCAGCGTGGCGCGGCCGGTCAGGTATTGATGCACCAGCTTGGTCCATTGCCGCACCTTGTCCTCGGGCGCCTTGGCGTAGCCATAGCCCGGCATGTCGACGATGCGCAGCGGCTCGCTCTGGCTCTCGAAGATGTTGAGCTCCTGCGTGCGGCCGGGCGTGTTGGAGGTGCGGGCCAGGCCCGACGTGCCGCACAGCGCGTTGATCAGGCTCGATTTACCCACATTGGAGCGGCCCGCAAAGGCGATCTCGACCCGATCCATCGGCGGCAGGTCGGCAATGCGCACGCAGCCCTTGGTGAACAGGAATGGCCGCGCGAACAGCAGGCGGCCCTTTTCGATCATGTCGGGGGCGTAATCGATGTCGCTCATGGTGCTGCTCGCTGCAATTTAAGCGCTTCCAGGAAAAGTGGTCGCCGGTTTTCCGGTTCGGAAGCGCGACCACTAAATAACTTGCCCGCCGGAATGGTCCGGCGGGCAATAACATGGCTGATCGTTCGTGGCGATCAGGACTTGGTCGGCTCGACTGCCTTGGGCTTGCGCTTGAAGCTGTCCATGATGTTGCCGAACAGGTTCACCTCGGCGCCGTGGCGCTTCATGATGAAGTACTGCTGGGTGACCGAGAGCGTGTTGTTCCACGCCCAGTAGATCACCAGGCCCGCCGGGAACGTGCCCAGCATGAAGGTGAAAATGACCGGCATCCAGTTGAAGATCATCGCCTGCGTCGGATCCGGCGGCGGCGGGTTGAGCTTCATCTGCACCCACATGGTGATGCCCATGAT
>CBIHQV010000049.1:0-28243 GCA_966212275.1 uncultured Devosia sp. | reverse complement strand
GTGGAAACCTGGGGCGGTCACCCCGACCTCAGCTTCTTCCTCGACAGCTACCACTCGGCCTATGTCGCCGAGCCGGGCGCTTCGCAGCCGGATCGCAACTGGATGCGCTGGAAGGATCCGCGTCTCGACGAAATCATCGAGAAGATCCGCGGTATCGACTTCAACGATCCCAAGGGCATCGAATACGGCACGGATTTCGTCAAGCTTCACCTCGAAGAAATGCCGAACATTCCGATCATGGCCTATAACGTGTTCTCCATTCAGTCCAACAAGTACTGGACCGGCTGGCCGAATGCGGAAAACAACTATGCCAACCCTGTGACCAACTGGTCCAACGGCCGGTATATCTTCACGCAGATCACGCCGGTGGCGTAACGCCGTCCTCCCGGGCGGCCCGGTTTGAGCGCCGGGCCGTTCTGAGGGGCACGATCTTCCTTCGTGCCCCTCGCTGTTTTGGTGGCTATGCTGCCACAATGCTGAACGGCACCTCCCCTCGACGGGGAGATTGGGAGGGGGTGGAGCCGCGGGCGCCGCGCCCGCTGAAAGACACCCCCTTCCTGCTCGATCACGGTCTTGGCTGACGCCAAGTCCTATCTCGCTTTTCTCCCCGCGAAGGGGGAGGGTGACCCGGTGGGTTGGCGAGACTGACTAAGGGACGGTTGAGGAGTCCGCATGCACGGTTACTTATGGTTCATCGGGAAACGAGCGCTGCAGATGCTGGCGGTCATTTTCTGCGGTATCTCGGCGACATTCCTGGTGACGCATCTGTCCCCGATTGACCCGGTGGAACAGGTATTGGGACGGCTGTCGTCCCGCGCCAACTTGTCGCCCGAAGCGATCCTGGCGACGCGCGAAGCCTTGAGCGACCTGTTCGGCACCGGCGCGCCGCTCCACGAGCAATATGTAAACTTCTGGCTGCGGCTGATCCGCGGCGATCTCGGTCCTTCGCTGATGGCCTTCCCGACCCCGGCAATGGACATCGTCACCCGCGCCATGCCGTGGACGCTGGGCCTGCTGGTTTCGGCCACGCTGATCACCTTCGTCATCGGCAACCTGCTGGGAGCCCTGGCCGGCTACTACCAGAACAACCGCTTCTTCAAGCTCTTCGGCATCTTCGCCATGGGCATCCAGCCCATCCCCTATTACGTGGTGGCCTTTATCCTCCTGATCATTTTCGGCTTCCTCTGGCCGGTACTACCCATTTCGGGTGGTTTCGCCATGGACGTGACGCCTGGATACAACTGGCCCTTCATCAGCTCCGTGCTGCAGCACGCTATCCTGCCCACCTTCTCGGTGGTGCTGGTCGGCTTTGGCGGCTGGTTCATCGGCATGCGGGCGCTGGTTTCCAACGTGGTCAACGACGACTACGTCACCTATGCCGAACTGGCCGGCGTGCAGAAATCGACCATTGTGGGCGGCTATGTGATCCGCAACGCGCTAGTGCCGCAATTGACCGCTCTGGCGCTGGCGCTGGGCGGCGTGTTTTCCGGCACCGTCATCACCGAACAGGTGTTCAACTATCCGGGCCTGGGCTCCCTGCTGATCGATGCGGTGAACTGGGGCGACTATTCGCTGGTGCTGGCCGTCTCGACGGTTTCCATCACCGCCGTCGCCGTGGCGATCTTCGTCGTCGACCTGCTGCATCCGCTGCTCGACCCACGCGTGAAGACGGAGTAGCGCCATGTTTGCCGTTTTCCGCGACCTCGTTCGCTACAATATGGAATTCACCATCGGGCTGATCCTGGTGGTTGCCGTGGTGATCTTTTCGGCGCTGAGCTTCTTCTCGCCGGTCGATCCGTCGCTGATCTACATGACCATTCCCGACCAGCCGCCTTCGGCCCAGTTCTGGTTCGGCACCAATTCACGCGGCCAGGACATGTTCTGGCACCTCTCGGCGGCGTTTAAGAACAGCCTGATCTTCGGGCTGACCGTGGCGGTGCTGAGCCGCTTCATCTCGATCGCGGTGGGGCTGACCGCCGGCTATGTCGGCGGCTGGGTCGACCGGGCGCTGATGTTCGTCAACGACATCTTCGTGTCCGTGCCGATCTTCCCGATCCTGGTGCTGTTCTACTTCGTGATGCGCGACCATATGGACAGCTTCATGCTGGCGCTGATCATGGCCGGCTTCGGCTGGCCGTTCGACGCCCGGCTGATCCGCTCGGTGGCCGTGGGCCTCAAGCACCGCGAATTCACCCGCCACGCGGTGTTCGCAGGCATGAGCACCCCCAAGGTGCTGCTCGAAGAGCATCTGCCCTATGTGATGCCCATCGTCTTCGCCACCTTCATGAACAACATGCTGTGGTCGATCGGCCTCGAAGTGACGCTGGCGGTGTTGGGTTTCACCAATATCAACCAGCCGACCATCGGCACGGTGCTCTATTGGGCCAACAGCCATTCGGCCATGGTGGTGGGCACCTGGTGGTGGATCCTGATCCCGGTGATTCTGATCGTCACCACGTTCCTCGGCCTGTTCCTGCTCGCCGTGTCCATGAACGAATATATCGACCCGCGCAGCCGTCTGCGCCGCATGGGAGCCTAAGGCCATGACCCAGGATCTTCTCAAGGTCGAAGGCCTCAAGGCCTATTACCAGATGAACTATTTCGGCGTGGAACGCGAAGTGCGCGCCGTCGACGACATCACCATGACCATCCGCAAGAACGAGGTCTACGGCATTGCCGGGGAAAGCTCGTCGGGCAAGACCAGCTTCATCAAGGTGCTGGCCGCGGCGATCCGCCCCCCGATGCGCATCGTGGCCGGGTCGGTGAAATACGACTTCAAGAATGGCCCAATCGATGTGGCCACTGCCACGCCGGCGCAGATCGAAGCCGTGCGCTGGCGGCACCTGAGCTACATCATGCAGGGCTCCATGAGCGTGCTCAATCCGGTGCGCCGCATCGGGCGGACCTTCGAGGATTTCGCCAAGCGCCCGCTGGGGCTGAGCGGCCCGGCCTATCGCGAGCGGGTGCTGAACCATCTCGAACGGCTCAAACTCCCGGCCGACGTGCTCAACGCCTATCCGCATGAACTGTCGGGCGGCATGCGCCAGCGCGTGACCATCGGGCTGGCGACGGTGTGTCACCCTGAATTCGTCATCGCCGATGAGCCGACCACGGCGCTCGATGTGGTGGTGCAAAAGGAAGTGCTGGGGCTGATCCGCGAAATCCAGCAGGACATGGGATCATCCGTGATCTTCGTGACCCACGACATGACGGTGCACGCCAACATGGCCGACCGCGTCGGCATCATCTATGCCGGGCGGCTGGTCGAAGAGGGTCCGACGCGCCAGATGTTCTTCGCGCCCAAGCATCCCTATACGGCCCATCTCGTGGCAAGCCTGCCGCGCATCGGCGACACGACGCAGCGCCCGGCGCTGGAAGGACGGCCGCCCAGCCTCGCCAATCCGCCGAGCGGCTGTCGTTTCCACCCGCGCTGTCCGCTGGCGATCGACAAATGCCGCACCGACGTGCCGCCATTGATCCAGGTGGCCAACGATCACCGCTCGGCCTGCTGGCGGTGGCAGGACGTGCAGCCGCTTGTCGCGCCGCAGAAGGCGGTGATGGCATGAGCACTCTGCTGGACGTCCGCAACGTATCCAAGCGCTTCACCATGGGCGGGCTGCTCTCGCGCAAGACCGTGGATGCAGTGCATGATGCGAGCCTGTCGCTGAGCGTCGAGACGCCGGAGATTTTCACCATTATCGGAGAGTCCGGTTCGGGCAAGACGACGCTGGCGCGCATGATCCTGGGCCTCGAACTGCCGACCGAGGGCGAGATCAGCTTCCGCGGCGAGACCGTGAGCCATCGCGTGGGGCGCAAGGAGCGCCTGCGCTTCATGGGCCATGTGCAGCCCGTGTTCCAGAACCCGTTCGAGGCGTTCAACCCGCTCAAGCGCATCGACCGCTATCTCGAATCCACGGCAAAGCGCTTCCTCGGGCTGCACCATCGCGACGACCTCGATGCAGCCATGGATGGCGCCCTGCAAAAGGTGGGCCTGAGCCTTGCCGAAGCCAAGGGGCGCTTCCCCCACGAAATGAGCGGCGGGCAGTTGCAGCGTGCGGCCATTGCCCGCGCGCTGATCCCCAATCCGTCGCTGCTGGTGGCCGACGAGCCTGTCAGCATGGTGGATGCCAGCCTGCGCATGAGCATCGTCAACCTGCTCAAGAGCCTCCGCGACGATCTCAAGGTCAGCGTGATCTACATCACCCACGACCTGGCCACGGCCTATTACATCTCGAACCGCCTGATCATCATGCAGCGCGGCCAGATCGTCGAAATGGGCGATGCGCGGACCGTGCTGGACAATCCCGAGCACCCGTATTCGCGGCTGCTCAAGGCCAGCGTGCTGTCGACCGAGGATGCCGGCAGCGGCAAGCTCGTTACCGATCCCAGCATGGCGGACCGGGCAACGGCCCTGATCCGCAAGTCCGGCAAGCTGGTGCCGCGGCCCGATGGGCGCAGCGTTCGGGTCTACGAAAACGTCTGACGGCCGCGGCCGTCAGAAATCTCATCTTTTCTGCGCGAATACTCATTTACGGCGCGGCTTTAGCGACCCACACAGACAGAAGGGAAAATGTGTGGACGCGAGTCCGCCGCTGAAGCGGCACGCGTCACGGGAGGAGCGACGATGAAGATCGGTGTGAATACCTTTGTGTGGACGTCGCCGTTTACCACCAGGGATTTCGGCCTCATTCCCAAGATCAAGTCCATGGGCTTCGACATCATCGAAATCGCGGTGGAAGATGCCTCGCTCATCAATGTGCCGCTGCTGCGGGACAGCGCCCGCGATGAAGGCCTCGCCATCACGATCTGCGGTGCGTTCGGCGCGACGCGTGATATTTCGAGCGATGACCCGGATATCCGGAAGAACGGCGCGGCCTATATCGCCGAGTGCCTCCGCCTGACCGAGGCAGTGGGTAGCTCTCTTTTCGCTGGGCCGGTCTATTCGGCGGTCGGCAAGACCCGCATGGTATCGGCCGACCAAAAGGCGCGCGAGCGGGCTTGGTGCGTCGAGAATTTGCGCGAGCTGGGCAAGATTGCCAGCGATGCCGGGGTGACCATCGGCATCGAGCCGCTCAACCGGTTCGAAACCGATATGATCAACCTGGTCGAGCAGGCCGTCGCGCTGATCCACGAGGTCGGCGAGCCGGCCTACAAGGTGCACATCGACACCTTCCACGCCAATATCGAGGAAAAGAGCATCCCCGACGCCATCCGCCGGGCGGGCGATCTGCTGGGGCACTTTCATGCCTGCGAGAACGATCGCGGCACGCCCGGCACCGGGCATATCGACTGGATCGGTGTCCGCGATGCGCTGCGGGAAATCGGCTATGCCGGGCCCGTCGTCATCGAGTCCTTTACCCCCGGCATCGTCGAAATCGCCAAGGCCGCCGCTATCTGGCGGCCCCTGGCGCCGTCGCAGGACGAACTGGCCCGCCAGGGCGCCCGCTTCCTGCGCGAATTGCTCGGCTAGCGCCCGCCGGCATAGGCAACGCCATCAAGTTGGGTATAGTGAACCCTGCGGGGGACGCGTCTGCGCCCGTCCGGCATGGGGAAAAGGACGTGGTCGACGAGCTCAATGTAGCAGTCATTGTCGAGACGTCGAACAGCTATGCCCGCGGCATCCTCCGAGGCATCCACGACTATGCCAAGAGCCGCCGCTGGACCCTCTATCTCACCGAGCATGGCCGGCACGAAATCGACGAATCCTTTGCCGGCGACTGGCAGTTCGACGGCATCATCGCGCGTATTGAAACGGCCAGTATGGCCCAGATCATCACCGCCATGGACGTGCCCACCGTCGATGTGAGCGCGGCCCGGCTGGTGCAGGGCATCCCCTGGGTTGAAACCGACGACGAAGCCATCACGCGCCTGGCACTGGAGCATCTGCGCGATTGCGGGCTGCAGAACTTCGCCTATTTCGGCGACCCGTTCTACAATTGGTCGATCTGGCGGCAACATGCCTTCGAGCGGTTTCTTGGCCGCTCCGAAACGGTCCGCTCGCGCATTTTCAACCTGCCGGCCCGCCTGGAACCGCGGGTGCGCTGGTGGACGCAGCGCGAGGCGATCCGCACCTGGCTCGATAGTTTGCCAAAGCCGGTCGGGATCTTCGCCTGCTATGACGGCTGCGGCCAGCAACTACTCGAAATCTGCCGCTACTACGAGATCATGGTACCCAACGATGTCGCCATTGTCGGCGTCGACAATGACGAACTGCTCTGTGAAATCACCACGCCCAGCATGTCGAGCGTCGTCCCCAATGCGTTTCGCACCGGGGTCTATGCGGCCGAAATCCTCGATCGCATGATGCGCGGGGAAAAGCTGTCGGGCCGCAAGCATTCGATCGAGCCGTTGGGCGTGCGCAAGCGGGTTTCGACTGACGTGCTGGCTGTCGGCGACAAGCACGTGGCCGAGGCGGTTGCCTTCATCCGCAGCAATGCGCGGCAGAATATCGGGGTCGAGGACCTGCTGCGGGCTGTTCCGCTATCGCGCCGGGTGCTCGAGGCGCGGTTCCGCAAGGCGCTCAACCGCACGCCGCACCAGGAAATCCTGCGCGTCCGCACCAATGCCGTGCGCGAGCTGCTGCTCGAAACCGACATGTCTCTCTCGGCGATCAGCGAAGCGGTCGGCATCGAGCATCCCGAATATCTCAGTGTTTTCTTCAAGAAGGAAACCGGCCTCACGCCGCGCGAATATCGCGACCAGGTGCGCGCACGCTCACTGCTCAAGGCCGCCGACTGAGGCCTCGACGACAGCCGGCACCGGGAAATATCTCAGAAATTTCGCGCGAATGCTCATGGCTGTCCCCGGCCTGACGGCGATACTTGTCGCCTCGATTTAAGGAGGGGATCATGGACAAGGCGCGCGTAGGGCTCATCGGGCTGGGTTTCGGAGCGGAGTTCATTCCGATCTACCAGGCCCATCCCAAGGCCGAGGTCGCGGCGATCTGCCAGCGGTCGCAGGCAAAGCTCGATGAAGTCGGCGACAAGTTCGGCATCGCCGCGCGCTACACCGATTTCCGCGACGTCGTGACCGACCCCAATGTGGACTTCGTCCACATCAACAGCCCCATCCCCGACCACGCGCCGCAATCGATCGCCGCGCTCAAGGCCGGCAAGCATGTGATGTGCACCGTTCCCATGGCGACGACGCTGGACGAGGCCAAGGAGATCGTCGGGCTCGTGCGGGAAACCGGGCTCAAATACATGATGGCCGAAACGGTGGTCTATAGCCGCGAATACCTGTTCATCAAGGAGCTCTACGACAAGGGCGAGCTCGGCCGCATCCAGTATATGCAGGCGTCGCACCCCCAGGACATGGAAGGCTGGCCCGACTATTGGAAGGACATGGTGCCCATGCACTATGCCACCCACGTCGTCAGCCCGCTGATGGCAATGGTCGACGGCATGGCCGACTATGTCAGTTGCTTCGGCTCGGGCGCGGTCAATGACGAGATCGCCCGCCGCTCGGGTTCGGGCTACGCGGTGGAATCCTGCCATATCAAGATCAAGGATTCCGACGTGGCCGCCCATGTCTGGCGCTTCCTTTGGGATACGGCACGGCAGTATCGCGAGAGCATCGACGTTTATGGCTCGAAGAAGTCATTCGAGTGGGAGCTGATGACCGGCGAGCATCCCGTGCTGCATACGGCCAAGCGCCCGGAGCCGGAGATTGCCGAGCGGGTCGAAGTGCCCGACTATGCCCACCTGCTGCCCCAGGAAATCCAGAAGTTCACCCGGGCCATCGTCGACGAGGATCACCTGTCCTTCGTCCAGGGCGGGGGCCATGGCGGTTCGCATCCGCACATGGTCAACGAGTTCGTCAACGCGCTGCTGGAAAACCGCGATCCATTCCCCAATGTCGAGCAATCGGCCAATTGGACATCGGTCGGCATCTGCGCCCATCAGTCAGCCATGAAGGGCGGCGAGATCGTCAAGGTACCCGATTTCGGGAAACGCTGAGAAGGCGTCCCGGAACGGCGCCGATCGCCGGCCCTACCGTGTGCCGGCGATCAGCTCGGCGAGGTAGCGGCCGGTCAGCGAGTGGGGCACGCCCAGGTCGCGCACGCTGTCCATGTGGTTGCGATTGACGACGATGCGCTGCGACAGGTCCAGCCCCTGGCCGAACAGCTTGCGGGCGAAGGTATTGGCCTGCTCGTGAAACGGCGGGGTTTCCTTGGCCCCGACAAGCACCATCACGCTGGTGCCGGCGTCGAACTGCTTCTTCATCGGCGTGAACGCCGCCACCTCGTCATTGGTGAGCGCGATCTCGTCCTTGAGGAATGACTTCTGCAGCGGTTTGAGGTCATAAAGCCCGCCCAGCAGCAAAGCGGATTTGACTCGGCTCGGCCCGCGATCGTGCTGGAATAGCGTGGTCGCCAGATGCGCGCCAGCCGAATGGCCGCTGATGGTCAGCTGGTCGGGGTCGCCGCCATATTGGGCGATATTGTCGAGCACCCACTGCTTGGCGCGGCGCACCTGATCGACCAGCGTCGCCATGCGCACCTTGGGCATCAGGGCATAATCGACCACGACGGCGATGGCGCCGGCGGCGACGACGGTGTCGGCCACCAGCGAATAGTCGCTCTTGGAAAAGGCGCGCCAATAGCCGCCATGGATGAACATGTGGACGGGGTGCGGCTTGCCGGTTTCTGGCGGGAAAAACAGGTCCACCGTTTCGGAGGGCGCATCGCCATAGGCAATGTCGGCCTTCATCGGCACGCTGGCGCGGGTGGCGGCGCTACGGGCGACGATGTCGGCGACGATGTCGTCAAAGTTGGCGACATGCCCGCGTATTCGAAATGCATCGGTTTCCATGGCTGCTGCCTTCCTAGAAACTGGTGGCGATATATTTCGCCTCCATGAACTCGGCGATGCCGTGGTGCTGACCACCCTCACGCCCGAGTCCGCTTTGCTTCACCCCGCCGAACGGCGCGGCAGGATCTGACACAAGGCCCCGATTGAGCCCGATCATCCCCGCTTCCACCGCCCCGGCCACACGCATGCCCCGCGACAGGTCGCGTGTGAAAATGTAGGCCGCGAGGCCATATTCGGTGTTGTTGGCGCGCGCGATCACCTCGGCTTCATCCTCGAAGCGATAGATCGGCGCCACCGGACCGAAGATTTCCTCGACCGCCATTTCGGCGCTGTCCGAGGCGTTGGTCAGCACCGTCGGCGGATAGAAGAAACCGGTTCGATTGGGACGAGCGCCGCCGGTCGCGACCTTGGCGCCCTTGGCGATGGCGTCCTCGACCAGCCGCTCGATCTTGTCGACCGCCTTGCGGGTGATCATCGGGCCGCATTCGGTTTCGGCCTCCGCGCCCGCGCCGACGCGCAGCGCCTCCATTCGCCTGGAAAGCCCGGTGACGAAGGCATCGTGGATGCCGGACTGGACATAGAGCCGGTTGGCCGCCGTGCAGGCTTCGCCCGCATTGCGCATCTTTGCGATCATCGCGCCATCGAGCGCCACATCGAGATCGGCATCGTCGAAGACGATGAACGGCGCATTGCCGCCGAGCTCCATGGCACAGGAAATGACGTGCTTGGATGCCTCCGCCAGCAGCGCGCGGCCGACGCCGGTCGAGCCGGTGAAGGAGAGCTTGCGCACGCGCGGATCGGCCAGAATGGCCGCGGTCAGCGGGCCGGGTGAGGTGGTGGTCAATACGTTGACCACGCCGGGTGGCACGCCGGCCTCTTCGTAGATCGCCGCCAGGGCATAGGCGGTGAGCGGCGTTTCCGAGGCGGGCTTGAGGATGACGGTGCAGCCCGCGGCCAGGGCCGGGGCAATCTTGCGGGTCGCCATCGCCGCCGGGAAATTCCACGGCGTGATCATCAGGCAGATGCCGATGGGTTGGTAGTCGACCACGATGCGATTGGTGCCACCAGGGGCGGTGCCGAACTCGCCGGTAATGCGCACGGCTTCCTCGGCATTCCAGCGGAAGAACTCGGCGGCATAGGCCACCTCGCCCTTGGCGTCGCGCAGGGCCTTGCCGTTTTCGAGCGAGATCAGCGTGGCGAGCATTTCGGCTCGCTCGGTCATCAGCTCAAAGCAGCGGCGCAGGATTTCCGAGCGTTTGCGCGGCGCCGTATTGCGCCAGCCCGGCGCTGCCCTGGCGGCGGCTTCGACAGCAGCGCTGGCATCGGCAAGCGTTCCATCGGGCACCGATGCCAGCACGGCTTCGGTGGACGGGTCGACGACGTTGATGGTCGCGCCGGTGCTGGCGGGGCGCCATTGGCCGCCGATGTAGAGGCCGCGCGAGGCGGCCTTGAGGTCTGGTGTCGTCATTGTCTGGGGTCCAGTCATGCCGCTGCCCCGGCCATATCGCCATCATAGGCGGCGCGGAGCAGGGTCTTCATGCCCTCGAGGGAGAAGGGCCGGGGATTGTTCTTGATGAGGCGGTCGATGCCGAAGGCCTGCTCGGCCGTCCAGTCGAGCTTGTCTTCGGCAAGGCCGAGCTTGGCCAGGGTGGGCGCGATGCCGATGGCGCCGAACAACCGGCTGACGGTGTCGATGGCGCCCTGGGCGCGGTCTTCGATACGGCCATCGGTCAGCCCCAGGGCTGTACCGACCTCGGCCATTTCGGGCAGGCTCGAGGAGCGATTGTAGGCCATGACATAGGGCAGGACGCAGGCGACACCGAGGCCGTGGGCGGTGTGGGTCAGGGCGCCCACTGGGTATTGGATGGCGTGGGCAGCCGCGGTTCCGGCCGTGCCGAAGGCGCAGCCCGCGGCCATGGCGGCCAGCATGACATCGGCGCGGGCATCGGCATTGCTGCCGTCCTTCACCGCGGTTTCGAGGCTGCGACCCAAGAGGCGCACCGCGAGCAGGGCGTAGTGATCGGTGAGTGCGCTCTTGCCGATGAACACGTGCTGCTGCGGCAGGGTCGCCTCGCCGGAACGGCGCACGGCGGTGAAGGCCTCGATGGCATGGGTGAGTGCGTCGGCGCCGGCAATGGCGGTGAGGCCCGGCGGGCAGGTCAGGGTGAGTTCGGGGTCGCAGATGGCGGCGGTGGCGATGAGGTGCGGGCTCGATATGCCGACCTTGAGCGTGCGCACGGGGTCGGAGATGACCGCCACAGGCGTCACTTCCGAGCCGGTGCCGGCCGTTGTGGGCACGGCAATGATCGGCAGCACCGGGCCGGGCACCTTGAACTCACCGTAATAGTCGGCGAGCG
Source organism: uncultured Devosia sp. (assembly GCA_966212275.1). GTDB lineage: Bacteria > Pseudomonadota > Alphaproteobacteria > Rhizobiales > Devosiaceae > Devosia. The sequence goes on along the minus strand of CBIHQV010000049.1, from coordinate 17,073 downwards.
CGCCGCCATGGGTCAGCAGCAAAGCCGCGCACTTGGCCATATCGAGGCATGATCCTCCGCCGATGCCGATCACCATATCGGGGGCAAAGCCTCGCGCGGCCTCAACGCAGGTGCTAACGGTGTCGCTCGGCACATCAGGCAAGACGCCGTCATGCACGAGGACCTCGACGCCCGACGCGCGCAGGTCCGCCAGCATTTCGGCGAAGCTGGGCGTGGCGGCAAAACGCTCATCGGTGCAGACCAGCGCGCGCCGGCCCGACTTGGCCGCGACGACGCCCAGCGCATGGCGCTGACCGCTGCCGAACAGGATTTCGCGCGGCAGTCTCAGCGCGCCAAACAGCCCCATGGAACACTCCCTCCGCCCACCTGTGTCCTAACGTCAGATAGGATCGTATAAGATATAGTATTGTGAGCTCGCCACCATCATGCTAGATCAACGCCCATGTCAAGAGGCGAGCGGCCGTAATGAAATCGACAGTGATCAACCGTCCGGGCGATGCGCCTGCCGGGCTCCAGCGGCCCAATAGCCTGGCGGGAAACGTCTATGACGCCATCTTCGCCCAGCTCATGTCGTTGCAGATTCCGCCCGGCGCCCGGATCACCGTGGACACGCTGGTGCGCGAGCTGAACGTCTCGCATACGCCCATCCGCGAGGCCCTGGGCCGGTTGGAAGGCGAGGGGCTGGTGCAGCGTTCCCACCTGGTGGGCTATCGCGCGGCGCCGCAGGTGAGCCGGGACCGGTTCGACGAACTCTACGAGCTGCGCCTGATGCTCGAGCCCGAGGCCGCAGCCAAGGCCGCCGCGCGGATGGACGAGGCGGGGCTAGAGTCGCTGCAGCAATTGGCGGGCGTCATGGCGGCCGATGATGGGGCCGATGATGGCGCCGACGCGCAGCTCCGCTATTCCGATTTTGCCCGGCAGGACGCGGAGTTCCACGACAAGATCCTCGAGATCGCCGGCAACGGGCTGATGCGCGACGTGCTGCGCATGCAGCACACCCACTTTCACATCTTCCGCCTGATGTACCACCGGCTGGTGACAGCAGAGGCGCTGGACGAACACGAGGCCCTGCTGGACGCGCTGCGCCGGGCCGATCCGAAGCTGGCCCGCGAGGCCATGCATGTCCACATCCAGAATTCCCGAACCCGGCTTTTGCCGGCTTTTGTCTGACCCGGCCAAAGCCAGGCAGACCACGTAATCGACCCACAGGCGCATGCGCCGGGGTTGCCCGAATGATCTGAAAACAAGGAGGAACAGAGAATGGCTGGCAAGAAAATACTGATGCTGACCGGTGAATTCACCGAGGAATACGAAATCTTCGTCTACCAGCAGGGCATGATGGCCGTGGGCCATACCGTGCATGTCGTCTGCCCGGACAAGAAGGCCGGCGATCGCATCAAGACCTCGCTGCACGACTTCGAGGGCGACCAGACCTATACCGAAAAGATGGGTCACTATGCCGACATCAACAAGACCTTCTCGGAGGCCCTGGCCCAGCTCGACCAGTATGACGCCGTCTACTGCGCCGGCGGCCGTGGTCCGGAATATATCCGCACCGACAAGCGCATCCAGCAGATGGTCAAGCACTTCCACGATGCCGACAAGCCCATCTTCACCATCTGCCATGGCGTGCAGATCCTGATCGCGGTCGATGGCGTGGTGCGCGGCAAGCGCGTCGGCGCGCTGGCGGCCTGCGAGCCGGAAGTGACCCTGGCCGGCGGTACCTATGTCGACCTCACGCCCACCGACTCGCTGATCGACGGCAAGATGGTGTCGGCCAAGGGCTGGACGGCACTCGCCGCCTTCATGCGCGATTGCCTCAAGGTCCTCGGCACGGAAATCAAGCACGCCTGATCCGCGACGAACAGCAAAGCGCCCCGATGGTGACATCGGGGCGCTTTTTCGTGTCTGGAAATGAAGAGGGAACCAGCGTCGGGAAGACGGGACCTGGTTCCCTTTGCCGGCCCGCCGCCGCAGCGCGGACCGGCCGTCGTGCCCTAGCCTGCGTGGCGCAGGTTGATGCCGCTCTTGCCGTCGAAGAGCACGACTTTTTCGGGATTCCACGAGAAGCGAACATCCTCGTCGACCTTGAGGCTGGTCTGGCTCGGTACGGTGGCCTGCAACAGGTTGTCGCCAGTCCGCAGGGTGACGATCTTCTCGACGCCATGGTTCTCGATATCGTGGACGCGCGCTGAGCCGGGTGCGCCGCTCTCGAGGTAGAGGTCCTCGGGGCGGATGCCGAAGGTCAGGGCGCGGCCGGCCAGCAGCTCGCGGCCATTGAGAGGCAGGCGCTGGCCCTCGGTCGTGACGGCAGAGCCGCCTTCGAGCTGCCCGCCAATCAGGTTCATCGGTGGTGAACCGACGGCGCGCGCCACGAAGGTGTTGATCGGGTTGGCGTAGATCTCATGCGGCGTACCGGTCTGCACCAGTTGGCCATTGTTGAGCACGCCGATCTTGTCGCCCATCGCCATCGCCTCGACCTGGTCGTGAGTCACGAACAGGAAGGTCGCGCCCAGATTGACCTGCAGGTTCTTGAGCTCGGTCCGCAGCGCCTCGCGCAGCTTGGCGTCGAGCGCCGAGAGCGGTTCGTCCATCAGGAACACCCGCGGCCGACGCACGATGGCGCGGCCGATGGACACGCGCTGCATTTCGCCGCCCGAAAGCCGATCGACCTTGCGGTCCAATAGGTGCTCGATGCGCAGCGTCTTGGCCACGCGATCGACCTGCGTCTTGATCTCGTCCGGGCTCGCCTTGCGGATGGGCGACTTGAGCGGGAATTCGAGATTCTCCCGCACCGTGTAGCGCGGGTAGAGCGAATATTGCTGGAGCACCAGCGCCACGTCGCGCTCGGCGGCGCCCCACTCACCCACATCCTGGCCGTCGATGAAGGTCTGCCCGGCGGTGGGCTTTTCGAGGCCCGCTACCAGCCGCAGCGTCGTCGTCTTGCCTGCGCCGGTCTGGCCGAGCAGCACGAAGAACTCGCCATCGGCGATTTCGAGGTTGAGGTCTTTGAGGGCTACGTGATTTCCGAAATTCTTGGAAATCCCCTTAAGTTGAATATGCGCCATCAGAGCCTGATCCCCAAAGAACTGCCGGAGGTGGTGTCGAAGAAATGCGCCTGTGCGGGGTCGATCCGGGCCCAGACCTTGCTGCCCGGGCCGGCAACGAAGCCGCTCTTGGTGCGGGCGCGCAGCACGATGTCGCCGACCTTGAGGTCGACGATGTCGTGGGAGCCGAGCGGCTCGATGATACCCGAGGTCACTTCGACATAGCCGTCCTTGGCGTCGTGCGAGAGCAGGACGCCCTCGGGTCGCACGCCGAGCTTGAGCTTGCCTGGCTGCGCGCCAGCTTCCCTGAGCCGGGCCGACAGGGCGGGGGGAAAGGCAAAGTTGACGCCGCCGAGTCCGACACTGACGCCCGATGCACCTTCGCCGATATCGGCGGTGGCCAGGTTCATGATCGGGCTGCCGACGAACTGGGCGACGAAGATATTGGCGGGATAGCGATAGACGTCGTCGGGGGTGCCCACCTGCTGCAGCAGGCCCTCATGCATCACAACGATGCGGTCGGCCAGCGACATGGCTTCGACCTGGTCATGCGTCACATAGATCGAGGTGGAGCCGTTTTCGATGTGGAGGCGCTTGAGTTCGACGCGCATGGTTTCGCGCAGCTTGGCATCGAGCGAGCCGATGGGTTCGTCGAGCAGGATGGCCTTGGGCCGGCGCACCAGCGAGCGGCCGATGGCGACGCGCTGCATATCGCCACCCGAGAGGGCCGACGGCCGGCGCTTGAGCAGGCCGGTAATGCCGAGCGACGTCGCGACGGACTGGACGGTCCGGTCGATCTCTTCGCGGCTCTGGCGCACGGCGCGCAGCGGAAACGCCATGTTCTCGTAGACCGTCAGATGCGGGTAGAGCGCGTAGTTCTGGAACACGAAGGCCACGTCGCGCTCGGAGGCATGCAGGTTCTGCACCGGCTTGCCGTCGATCAGGATGTCGCCCGAGTCGATGTCCTCGAGGCCGGCAATGGCGCGCAGGGTTGTGGTCTTGCCGCAGCCCGAGGGCCCCAGCAGCACGACGAACTCCTGGTCCTTGACCGCGAGGTTGACCTCGCGGATGACGTGGACCGGGCCAAAATGCTTGTCGATATTGCGCAGTTGAATCTCAGTCATGTCCGCCACCACTTGCCACTGTTTGCGAGATGGACACGGGGCCGGTGTCGTCTTCGTCCACCACCTGCTCCGGTGGTGGAATATGCACTGAGATGTTGAAACCGATGAGGCCGATCAGCATCACCAGCACGCTCCAGGCATGCAGGAGGCTGTTCCAGGGCTGGCACAGGAACAGGATGCCGATGACCATCAGCGTGATGGAGCCTGGGCCGAAATAGCTTTTGTTGAATTCTCGACTAATCATTTGCGAATGGCACCAAAGCTCATGCCGCGCAGCAGGTGGTTGCGGAGCAGGAAGGTGAAGATGGCAACCGGCAACAGGAACAGCACGGTTCCGGCGGCGATGACGGTCCAGTCCTGAAGGCCCGTACCGACCTGGCTGGGGATAAACGGCGGAGCCGTCTGCGCCCGGCGGTTGGTGAGGATCAGCGCGAAGGCATATTCGTTCCAGGCCGTGATGAAGCAGAAGACGGCGGTGGCAGCGATGCCGGTCGCGGCTTCAGGCAGCACGATCTTGAAGAAGGCCTGCATGCGGGTATAGCCGTCGACAAGCGCCGCTTCCTCATACTCCTTCGGGATCTCGTCTATGAAGCCCTTCATCAGCCAGACCGCGAACGAGACGTTGAAGGCGGTGTAGAGGATGATCAGCCCGATATGGGTGTCGTTGAGCCCGACCGCCCGATACATCAGGAACATCGGAATGGCGACCACGATGGGCGGCAGCATGCGCGTCGAGAGGATGAAGAACAGCAGGTCTGCCTCGCCCTTCACCCTGAAGCGCGAGAAGCCATAGGCGGTGATCGTACCCAGCGAGACCGCGAGCAAGGTCGAGGTCACCGCGATGATCAGCGAGTTGACGAAGCGATCGGGATAGGCCGAGAAAACCACCTCGCCATTGCCATCGCGCGACAGCCGCTCGCCACCGTCAAGGATCAGCTTTTCCCACCAGGGAGCGGCTTCATAGACCTCGGGGGCAACGGGCGCCGTAAGCTGGGCGCGCTTGGTGAACAGCTTCACGAACGGGGTGATGGTGGGCTCGAAGACAACGGTGGGTGGCACCGAGGTGGCCAGCACCAGTGGTTTGAAGGCGGTGGAGGTGATCCAGTAGATCGGCGACAGGAAGATCAGGGTCACCACGATGACCGCTGCAATCGCCAGGCGATTGCCGAGCCGGCCTGCGCGCGTCGAAACGATAGCCATCTCAGCGCTCCTTCGCCTTGTTGAGGTATTTGACGTAGATGTTGGTGATGCACAGCACCATGATCAGGATGATGTAGGCGAGGGCCGAAGACGGACCCGTCTGCCACTGCTGGAAGGCCATCTTGTAGAGCCGCGACGAGATCAATTCGGCGGCCGGCTGGCCCGTCATCACGAAGGCGATGTCGAAGGTCTTGAAGGCCTCCATGGTGCGGAAGATCACCGCGATCAGCAGGATCGGCGCGACCAGCGGCAGCGTGATGCGGAAGAAGGTGTAGAGCTTGCCGGCGCGATCGATCGAAGCGGCTTCGTAGAGATGCTTGGGCACGGCCGACAGGCCCGCCAGCGACAGCAGCATCACGAAGGGCGACCACATCCAGATATCGGTGATGGCCACGGCATAGAGCGCCAGGTTGGCGTCCGAAAGCCAGGCCACCGGACCGAGGCCCAGCGCGTGGTTGAGAATGCCCCAGGAGGGGTCATAGATCAGCTTCCAGAACAGGCCCACCACCACCGGCGACAGCATCATGGGCAGCATAAGGAGGGTCGTCAGCAGGCCCTTGAAGGGCAGGGGACGGTTGAGCAGGAGTGCCAGCCCGAAACCAACCACGAACTGGCCGGTCACCGAGACGATGACGTACCAGAGCGTCGTCGAGAACGTCCGCCAGATCACCGGGTCCGCCAGCACGTCGATATAGTTCTTGAAGCCGACGAAGTTCACCGGCGCCTTGCTGGAGGCGCGGAAGTCGGTGAACGAAAACCCGAGCGAGTAGAGCAGGGGAAAGACGTTGAAGACGATGAGAAAGACCACCGTGGGAATGACGAAAACATTCCGGATCGTGGTGTCGCTCCACCCGCGAGACGCGGCGCGCGACGCTGGATCGAGCGTCGTTATGAGGTTGGTCAAGGCGTAGTCCCCCGATTGGACAAGAGCCGGAGAGGAAGCAAGCTTCCCCTCCGGGCAGGTTGGTTCGTGCCTTACTTTGCGTCGTAGCCTGCGGCCTTGAGCGTATCGACCCAGGTCGTTGCCAAGGTGTCGAGCGTCGTCTTGGCGTCGCCTTCGCCGTTCACCACATAGGGGTAGAACGCATCGGCAGCTTCGGTCAGCAGCTCGGCATATTCAGGCAGGGCCCAGAAGTCGCGAACCTTGAACATGGTCTGGAAGAAGGCCTCGTTGAACGGCGTGGCCTTGCGGAATTCCTCGGATTCGAGGATCGCCGCATTGGCGGTATAGCCGCCAAGTTCAGCCCAGCGCTTCTGGGTGTCTTCCTTGACGAACCACTCGAGGAACTTCATGGCCTCTTCCTGGTTCTGGCTATACGAGATCAGCGAGATGCCCTGACCGCCAAGGGCGGCAAAGTCATCGCCGCGCGGGCCAGGCGGGTTCGCAAAGAAGCCCATATTGGCGGCGTGCGGGTTGGTCGCTTCGTTGACCAGTGCCGGGAAGAAGGCGAAGAAGTTCATGCCCATGGCCACCTGGCCCTGCGCGATCGCCGTGTTCACTTCGGCGAAGAACGCATTGCCCCAGCCCGGAGGGCCGTAGGTGAACAGCTCGCGATAGTCGGTCAGCGCGTCGATCGACTCCTGCGAGTTCAGCAGGCCGCTGACCTGGTAGGTATTGTAGTCACCCAGCGAGCCGCCATAGGCGAAGATCGAGTTTTCGACACCCATCACGATAGCGTCGCCGGCATTCTGCGAGTAGATGGCAGCGCCGTAACGGTTCTCGTCGGGGCGGTGGAAGAACTCGGCAATGTCGATGAGCTGCTCGAAGGTGGTGGGTACGGCCAGGTCGTAGCCGAACTTTTCCTTGAAGGCTGCCATCTCGGCCGGGTCTTCGAACCAGTCCTTGCGATAGGCCCAACCGAGGGCGTCGCCTTCCAGCGGCACCGACCAGTACTGGCCCGAACCACCCGGATATTCGGAGTAGTAAGCCATGGTGGCCGGAGCCATCGTCTTGGTCAGTTCGTGCTGGGTGGCAAACTCGGTCAGGTTGACATAGTGGCCACCCGTAGAGGCGGCGCCGAGGAACTGGCTGTCGCCGACCACCAGATCATAGGCCGAACCCTGAGCGTTGAGCTCGGTGAACAGCTTGGTCTGGAAGTCCGGCCACGGCACGGTTTCGACGGTCACGGCGACGCCGGTTTCCGCCTGGTATTCGTTGACCAGTTCCTGCAGGTAGTTTGCCGGATCCCACTCGGCCCAGAGGATCGTGAGCTCCTGGGCTTGGGCGGCGAGGCTGCTTATGGCCGCCAAGCTTACGCCGGCCAGTAGTCCAACCATAGTCTTGCGCATTGTATCATCTCCCTCACATGCACACTTCGCTTGTGAGCCCAGCGGTTACGGCCGCGTCTCACCGGATGTCGATCGAGCCGGGCCCCATGGACCTGCTCCCCTGATCGTCATCCCCTCCCTCCGTGGTTCGCAGAACCTGCCCGAATTGTTTCGGACCACGCCGCTCCCCATCATCTGCGCTGTTCGGCATCGGCCAGGCGGATGCTCCGCTGTGGCGTGGACACCGATGTCAGCACAAATTACCTGCCCTCCCTGCGGGCTGTGGCCGCCGACGTGTCTTTTGCGCGTTCGGTGGTCATGTTGCTTTGGCCGCCTGGCCGGCATCGGCCTCCGTCTCAGCGGCATTGATCAGCGCCCGGGCGGCCCATTGGGCCACATCCTGCGCTTCGTTGGGGCTGAGGCCCCAGATGTCCTTGAGCACGTTCAGCACCTCGATGCCGAAGACCAGCGACAGCGCCTGCGCCACGCGCAAATGCTGGCTATGGGTCAGCTTGCCAGCCAGGGGCGCCGTCGCGTTCATCAGGAGATCGACGCGGTGGCCGCGGGTAAACAGCGGCTCGCTGCCCAGCGTGCCTGCGCGCCGCTGTGCCCATTGCTCCAGCGACAGGCGGAGCGAGGCTTTGAACGTGGCCTCGAACTCCTCGACGCGGGGGATTGCCGTCGCCAGCAGATCGGCGACACGCTCCTCAGCGCTGCCTTTACCCGGCGCCCAATCAAGGATCGGTCCGAGGGCCTCGTCGACCACGGCATGAACCAGCGCGGCCTCGCTGGGGAAATAGCGATAGGCAGTGGCGCGCGAGACCCCGGCACTCTCGGCAACCCCGGTCACCGAGGGCGTCAGGCCCGATTGCATCAGCGCAATGGCGGCATCGAGCATCAGGCGGCGCGTGCGAGCCTTGGCACCGCGTTCGGTGCCGGCCCGTGCCGTTGCTGGGTTACTATTTCGCTGAGGTGAGACGACCATATCAATACGATACACGCGTCTCATTTTTCCGCAATAGCGATTTCTGACTCGTCAACAGCGGCGCTACAACAAAGGCGGGCGGGGGGCCGCTGACGGAGCAGGTGCAAGCAAGCGGCGGCCGCCGCGACAGGCGGCGGCGCTGTTTATGCGCTTGGTGACAGCTCAGATCGTCGGAGTGGGATCAGGGGTCGAAAAAGCCCGCATCCTCTTCCAGCAGGTACTTCTTTGCCCCCACCGGATCGATGTCGAGGCCGAGACCCGGCCCGGGCAGCAGGTCGACATGGCTGTCGGTGACGATCCGCTCGGGCAGGCCGATGACGATGTCCTCCCACCACGGGTCGGAGGCGCTGGGATATTCGAAGGCGATGTAATTGGCTGGGAGCGTGGCGCAAACATTGATGAGCGCGCCCAGGCCGAGCAGGCCGTTGGCCGTGCCATGCGGCGCCATCATGATCGAGTGCATATAGGCGTGCTCCGCCACCCACTTGAGCTCGGCGATGCCGCCGATATCGGCCGGATCAGGGCCGATGACACGCACCGCCTGTGTCTCGATCAACTCCTTGAAATTGTGCCGCAGGTAGATCTGCTCGCCGGTATGGATTGGCGTCGTGGTCGATTGGGTCAGTTCGCGATAGGCCTGCGGATTGACCCACGGCACATAGTCGCCGGTCAGCATGTCTTCCAGCCACATCAGGTTGTACTTCTCGACCGCATTGGCAAAGCGGATGGCGTCCGGGAGGAACCAGCCCGGGCCGCAATCGAGTGCCAGCGAAACCTTGTCGCCCAGCACTTCCTTCATGGCGATGACACAGTCGAGCATGTGGTTGAAGCCGCGCTCGGAAATCTGCCCCTGGTCCATGGCGCCGTGATAGCCGGCCTTGTTCTGCCGCACGCCATAATGGAAGTCGTCGACGCTGTCCTTCATGTTGGAGTGGAAGCTGATGCCCTGCTTCACCATGAAGAAGTTCTGTGGCTGCTCCATCATCCATTTGACGTCGGCGGCATAATCCTCGGGCCGGTCGCCGGTGCGCTTCTGGCGGATGGAGCCGTTATAGACCCGCACCGTGTCGCGCACCTTGCCGCCGAGCAGCTTGTAGACCGGCACATTGGCCGCCTTGCCGGCAATGTCCCACAGTGCATGCTCGATGGCGCTGACGGCAGCGCCATAGGGCTTGAAGCTGCCGCGCTGGCGGATTTTCAGCATGCAGCGCTCGACATCGGTGGGGTCCTCACCAACAAGCGCGTCGCGGAAATGCAGTATCCACGGCTTGAGGTAGGGCTTGGTGTACTCCACCTCACCCAGCCCGTAGAGCCCCTCATCGGTGACGATGCGCACGATGGGGTGGCGCCCGATGACCGCGCAGCGCAGATCGGTGATTTTCATGGAAACCTCTTACTTCACCGACGAGAAGGCTGTGGGCGTCAACAGCTGGTTGCTGATATTGGCCAGGATCGGTCCGTCGCGCTCGGAATCGTCGCGAACCTTGTGCCACGCCGGATCGGTGACGAAGGCAGCCCATTTCGTCTCGCGTTCAGCCAGCGATTCCCAGGCGATGAAGTAGCTGAGGCGATTGCTGCTCTCCCCCACGGCGGTGGTGAAGAACCCGGCCTGGCGGATGCCGTGCTTATCCCAAAGTCCGAGCGTGTGGTCGCTGAAACGCTTCAACAGCGCCGGCAGGCGGCCGGGCAGGCACTCGTAGATGCGCAGTTCGTAGATCATGGTTGTTGTCCGTTCTTCTTACCTCGCCCCTCCGGGGAGAGGTCGGCGCGGCAGCGCCGGGTGAGGGGTTACAGGCACAGTGCGGAGGATAGACCCTCACCCGACCCTTCGGGTCGACCTCTCCCCTGAGCGGCGAGGTAAGGCATTTGGCTAACTCCACGTCCGGTCCCAGGAATATTCGTTATCCCAGTGGTCGGTCGGCTGCCAGATGCTGGTGACGCCGTCTTGCAGGTGCTGGCTGATGACCTCGTCGACGACGTCATCGATGCCGAGCCCCGGCTTGTCCGGTACCTCGATGAATCCGTCCTTGACCAGCGGCTTGGGTAGGCCCGTGACGATGTCATCCCACCAGTCGACCTCGACGCTATGATACTCGAGCGCCATGAAATTTTCCGTGGCCACTGCGACATGGGCGGCAGCCATGGCGGCGATGGGGCTCTCGGCCATGTGGATGGCCATGGCGACCCCATGGTCCTGCGCCATGTCGCCGATCTTCTTGGTTTCGAGGATACCGCCCGAGGTCAGCAGATCCGGGTGGATTACCGACAGACCACCGGACTTGAGCAGGGGCTCGAAGCCCTCCTTGAGGTAGATGTCCTCGCCGGTGCAGATCGGGATGGTGGTCGCGTCCTGCAACTGCCGATACTGCTCGGTATATTGCCAGGGGATCACGTCCTCGAGCCAGGCCGGCACGTATTTCTCGATGCGGCGGGCGAGGCGGATGCCGTTCTGCAGCGAAATATGGCCGACATGGTCGATGGCCAGCGGCACCTCGTAGCCGATGACCTCGCGGACCTCGTGGATATACTGCTCGAGCAGGTCGATGCCCTTGTCGGTGAAGTGGAGACCACTGAACGGGTGGCGCACATTGTGGGTGTCATAGACCGCATTGCGGGCGCGGCGGTCTTCCATGGATCTGACCGGGCCATGGCCGGGGTGGACGCGGTAGCCTTCGAGTGACCCGGCCGGCGCGACGACGGCGCCCGGGACGTCGGCGATCTGCATCAGGCCCAGATCCATCTTGAGGAAAGTGAAGCCCATATCCATGCGCGCCTTGAGCCGCTTGCCGGTCTCGGTGCCGCTGGGCTTTTCGGCATCGGTGTCGCAATAGACGCGCACCTTGTCGCGGAACTTGCCGCCCAGCATCTGATAGATCGGCACGCCATAGGCCTTGCCGGCCAGATCCCAGAGCGCGATCTCGATCGCCGAGACGCCGCCACCCTGCCGCCCATGGCCACCAAACTGCTTGATGCGACGGAACAGCCGATCGATGTCGCAGGGATTTTCACCCAGGAGCCGGCTCTTGAGCATCAGCGCATAGGTGGCGCTGGCGCCGTCGCGCACTTCGCCGAGGCCCACAATGCCCTGGTTGGTGTAGATCTTGACCAGCGCCGAGGTGAACGGAGCGCCTACGATCTCGGCGACCCTAAGATCGGTGATGCGCAGGTCGCTCGGATTCGAGCTGGTGCGGACATTGCTCTCGATGCGCTCTCCGGCGCTCAATCCTGTCGTCATGAAAAGGTTCTCCTCAAAATGCCGCGTGGCGCTCGTTTCTCCCGGCGAGCGCTCAGTCGAACTCCACCACATTTGCGGCCAGATAGTCTCGGTTCATTTCGATGCCGAGGCCCGGCGCCTTGTTGAGCTTGAGGCTGCCATTGGAGTTGTCGAGCGGCTTGTCGATCAGATGATCGTATTTGCTGAGGTTCCACTCCGACGTTTCGAGCTTGTAGAAGTTCGGCACCGTCATCATCACCTGCGCGCCCGCCACCACATTGATCGGACCCGCAGCGTCATGTGGAGAGACGGGGATGTAGTAGGCCTCGCATAGCGCCGAGATCTTCTTGAGCTCGGTGATGCCGCCAGTCCAGGTGACGTCGGGCATGATGTAGTCGGCGAGCTTGTTTTCGAGAATGGGCACAAAGTCCCACTTGGTGTGGCCGCGCTCGCCCCAGGAGATGGCCGCATTGACCTTGTCGCGCACCTGCTTGAGCGCGTTGACGCTCTCGGGCGGCACCGGCTCCTCGAACCAGTCGATATCGCCGGCATCCTCGAGCGTGCGGCAGAGCCGGATAGCCGTCGGCACGTCGAAGCGGCCATGCGCGTCGATGAGAATTTCGATATCCGGCCCGGCGGTTTCGCGGATCAGGGCAGTCAGTTCGGCCGCCTCGCGCTCGTCCTTGCGGTTCATCGAGCCGTCGAGATAGCCCTCGGACTGCTCGCGGGCGATGCCGTTCTTGTCCTTGGGGCGCTGCTGCGGGAAGGGATCGAATTTGAGCGCCGTGTGGCCGGAGGCGACGATATCGCGAATCTCCTGGATCACGCCTTCCTTGCTGGTGAACTTGCGCTGGTCGGGGTGGGTATAGAGCGCGATCTCGTCGCGCACCGGTCCGCCGAGCAGATCGTAGATGGGCTGGCCGAGCACCTTGCCCTTGATGTCCCAGAGCGCGATGTCGATGGCGCTCACGCATTCCACGGCGGCGCCGCGGCTGCCCATATAGGTGAAGTTGCGGAAGATCTTGTGCCAGATACGCTCGATATGGGCGGGGTCGTCACCCTCGACGATCTTGCTGATCTGCCGGAGCATGACGCAGAGCGCCCGGTTGGCGACAAAGGTCGTGGTGGTGATTTCACCCCAGCCCGATATCCCCGCGTCGGTGGTGACCTCCACGAACAGGAATTCGCCCCAATAGGATGCGGAGGACTTGATCAGCCACGGCCTGACGCCCGTTATCTTCATTTTGTCTGCCTTTTAGTGAGGTTTGGCGCCGGCACAGCCGTTTGACAGGCTCTATCCAGCTTTCGCCGCAGTGTAGGCGCGCATCTGCTCGAGGAGGTGCCGGCCCGAGGCTTCGACATGGCGGGCGACGCACTCCGCCGCCTTGTCGGCCTCGCCGGCCTTGACCAGTTCGATCAGTTCGCGATGCTCGCGGATGACCTGGGTGCGACGGGCCAGCGTATAGGCGAAGCGCTGCGTGACCGCGCGCAGCACCTGGCGATGCTTCCACCAAATCTCGGTGGCGTGCCTGTTATAGTGGCGCTGGTAGACAACGGTGTGAAACTGCACATCCAGGCCACTGTGGAGCACGCCATCGACGAAATTGTTCTCTTCGATGAGGCCCTGGATGCGTTCGAGCTCGGCAATATCCTCGTCGGTAGCCATCCCGACGAACCACCGCGTCAGTGCCGGTTCGATGAGTGTAGTGATCTCGAAGATGTTGCGCACGAAGTCGTGGTCGATCGGCCGGACGCGGGCGCCGCGATTGGGCGAGAACACCACGAAGCCTTCGCCCCGCAGCATCTGCAGCGCTTCGCGAACCGGATTGGTGGATGTACCCAGCCGTTCGGCAAGATCGGCGACAACCAGCCGCTCATTGGGTTTCAGTCGCCCCGAAAGAATGTCCTCGCGAATGGTCTCGTAGAGCGAAACCGCGCGCTGGCTGGAGACGTCGATCTCCTCCAGACCCAACGGGGGTGAAATCTTGAACTCACTGGTGCTGGCCAAAGTGCGCTCCTGCGTTGTCGGCTCATATCATACATATCCAACGACAAACAATGTACGATCCTACCGTGTTGACACGCAATATGGCTTCTGCAACGGTATAAACCACTGCGACCGCACACAAAGAGGCCTAGAGGCCCACTGAGCGAGATCGCACGGCCTGTCGCCACAGGAGCGGGCAGGGACACAGGAGGACTCTATGAGGAACTACGGTTTTGGCCGTGCGCTTGCGCATGGCATGGCGGTCTCTACGCTGATGGTGTCGATGCTGAGCACCTCGGCGCTCGGTCAGAGTGTCGATCTCAGCCAGTGGTCGCCCGAATATGTGCGGTCGATCGCCGGCACTGAGGAATTCGACACTGCCGAATTGTGCGGCGCGGTGACGCCGCTCGACTACGACGGCAAGCTGACCTTCTGGTACCAGGGCGTGTTCGAGGGCGACCCCGACCTGCTGCGCCAGTATTACAAGGACTTCTTCGAAGCCTTCCGCGCCACCTATCCCAACATCGACCTTCAGGAACAGGCGCTGACCTACAACGACCTGCTCGACAAGTTCCGCACTGCCCTGCTCGGCAATGCCGGTCCGATGGTCGTGCGCCTGCAGATCCTGGGTGGCGTCGAATTCGCCTCAAAGGGGTACCTGCAGGAGCTGAGCCCGGAAGACGTCGGCTGGAAAACCGAGGATTTCTGGCCCGGCGCCATGAAGTCGGTGATGTGGGAAGGCAAGGCCTATGGCATCCCGACAAACAACGAGACCATGGCCCTGATCTGGAACGCCGATATCTTCGAGCGTGCCGGTCTTGACCCCGAAGTGCCGCCCGCAACATGGGACGACGTCGTCGCCTACTCCAAGCAGATTCACGACAACCTCGGCGTCTCCGGTTATGGTCTGGTTGCTCGTAAGAATGCCGGCAACACGCCCTATCGCTTCATGCCCCAGCTCTGGGGCTATGGCGGCGGCGTATTCGACGAAGCCGATGCCAACCCGACTTACGAAGAAATCCGTCTGGACAGCGATGCCAGCAAGGCGGCCCTGCAGGCATCCTATGACATGTATGTCCGCGATCAGTCGGTCCCGGTTTCGGCCCTGACCAACCAGCAGGCCGACAACCAGCCGCTGTTCCTTGCCGGCCAGCTTGGCATGATGATCAGCCATCCGTCCGATTATAACGTGATGCTCGATCTGCAGGCCAAGGCTACCGGCGCCGACAAGGAAAAGGCGCAGACGGTCATCGACAACATGCGTTACGGCCTGATCCCGACCGGCCCGGACGGCAAGCGCGCCGTGGTTTTTGGTGGTTCCAACATCCACATTCTCAACCCCGAATATGTCGAGGGTGGCGTGGTGGACGAGGCGGCTGCCAAGGCTATGGTCTGCTTCTGGACCAGCCCGGAATGGTCGCTGAAGATGGCCTATGCCGGCTCCAATCCCGGCAACCTCAACGGCTTCAAGACCTCGTGGATGAAGGAACGCCTGGACACGATCAAGTTCCTCGACGTCACCACCTCGATGCTGCCTTACGGCATTCCGTTCCCGACCCTGCCTGAAACGCCCGAGATCATGAACATCATCATCCCGGACATGCTGCAGAACGTCCTGACCGGCGCAATGACGGTGGATGAAGCGGCGGCAGATGCGGCGCAGAAGGTCCGGGATGTAACCGGCGGCGGCGGCCTCTAGTCTCGATCCCGAAACTCTCGACCGGCGGCGCAGCGCGCTGCCGGTCACTCTCTCAGAATAAGGAGCGCCCTCAATGACCATGCCTCTAGGCCATGCCGACGCTCCCCGGAAAGAAATTCCCGCACCACCCGGTCTGTTGCAGCAGATTTGGAACAGCCGCGCTGACTACCTCTATGTCCTGCCAGCGATCGTGGTGATGCTGATCGTCATCGCCTATCCCGTGTATTACACGATCGACTTGTCCTTCTTCAAAACGCCGCCTGGCCTGCAGCTCAGGGACAAGATTTTCGTCGGTGTCGAAAACTACACCGCCATCCTGTCCAGCGAGGTGTTTTGGAAGGTCACCCTCAATACGGTGATCTGGACCGTTGCCTCGACGCTGATCGCCTTTGTGCTGGGCTATGCCTCGGCGCTGGCTCTGCATCGCGATTTTGCCGGCCGCGCCGTGTTGCGCGCCATTCTGATCATTCCCTGGGTCATCAGCGCGGTTGCCGCGTCATACATCTGGAAGTGGATGTACCACTCCGATTTCGGCATCATCGGCCAGGTCCTCGTTCAGCTCGGGCTGACCGACCGCCAGCCCAATTTCATCGACAACGTTCACACAGTCCTGCCCTCGCTGATCGTGGTCAACATCTGGCGCGAGTTTCCCTTCGCCATGATCATGATCATGGCCGGCCTGCAAACGGTTCCCGAGCAACTGCTGCGCGCCGCCAAGGTCGATGGCGCTTCGGCGTGGCAGCGCTTCTGGCATGTGACGTTTCCGCATCTGAGCGGCGTATCGACCGTGACCATCCTCCTGCTCGCGGTGGCCAACTTCAATTCTTTCATCGTGCCGTGGATCACCACGGGCGGCGGACCGTCCAACGCTTCTCACATCTGGATCACCCATATCTACGAGCTTGCCTTCGGGCGTCAGCGCTGGGGCGTGGCGGCGGCCTACTCCGTGCTGTTGTTCATCATCGTGATGTCCCTTGGCTACTTCTATGTGCGCGCCCTGAGCGGCAACGAGAAAAAGGAGGACGGCCCGTGAGCTCCACATCCGGCATGGCGGCGCCGCGCAGCCGCAAAGCTTTCGACGGCTGGCGCTGGGCCGGCCGCATCTTCCTCGTCTTCATGCTGCTTTACACAGCGCTGCCGATGGTCTGGATGCTCCTGACCTCGATCAAGTCGGGGTTTGCAGCAATGCAGTTCCCGCCGCAATGGTGGCCCGACGAGCCCACCCTCGCGAGCTACCAGAAGCTGCTCGATCCGCAAAACAGCGTCGGGCAGGACTTCCTGCGCTTCTTCTGGAACAGCCTTTTTGTATCGGTCGTCACCACCATCCTCGCCGTTGTTGTGGCGGTGCCGGCGGCCTATGCTTTCTCGCGGTTCCGCTTCCCGGGTCGCAAGTTCCTGTTCTTCGCCGTGCTGCTGCGCAATATGTTTCCGGCGGTGATCTTCCTCGTGCCGCTCTTCATCCTGATGCGCTGGCTGGGCCTGGTGAACACACACGGATCGCTGATCCTGACCTATCTCACCTTCGGCCTGCCGCTCGCCATCTGGCTGC
>CBIHQV010000048.1:0-28642 GCA_966212275.1 uncultured Devosia sp. | reverse complement strand
AGTGGTAGCTGTCGAGGAAGAAGCTGAGGTCGGGGTGACCGCCCCAGGTTTCCACGGCCCAGGCGATGTTGACTTCGTAATCGCCAACGCGCTGGCGGCCCCAGGTGTCGGAGTCGACCTGTGCCGTCGCCTGGATGCCATTCTGGGCCCAGGTCTGCGCTATGATCACACCCAGACGATTGACCACGCCTTCCTGCGGCACCATCACCTGGAAGGCGAAAGGCTGGCCGTCGGGCATCATCCACTGGTTGCCGTTCTTGGTGAAACCGGCAGCGGTGAGCAGTTCACCGGCAGCCTCGATGTTCTGCTTCCACCAGCCATAGCCGAAGGCGTTGCGGATCGCGGTTTCGTCGGTCGGAACGGCTTCACCGAACTGCGGCCGCACCATATCGGCGATCTGGATGCCGATGGTGGGGTCGTAGGGCTTCACCTTGCTGGTGCCGGTGTCGATTTCGTAGTCGGTCAGGAACTGCTGAAGCGGACCATGATAGTCGCGCGGATGGGTGCCGGTCGGCGGCACCGAGATGGCCGACAGGGTTGCCGCACCACGATAGGACGCCATCGACATGGCGCGTGCGTCGAGCATCAGAGCCAGGGCCCAGCGGACGCGCTTGTCCTGGAACTTGGGGTTCTGATGGTTCGGGATAGCCATGACCAGGGTCGGATCGGGATGGGCATAGGGGAAGCCCGGGAACCAGCCCTGGATCTGCGGATCCTGCTGCACCACCGAGAACGTGCCTTCCGGCGTCAGATCGTGCACCATATCAAGATTGCCGTTACGGATCTCGATCAGGCGATTATCGGTCGAAATGTTGTTCCGGTAGATGATGAACTTGGGCTTGGGTTCGCCAACCATGCCGAGAGCGGTGCTTTCCCAATCGGCGCGCTTTTCCCAGATGTACCAGGTCCCATTCGGATCGAACGAATGGAGCGTGTACGGCCCCAGGCTCACCGGCGGGTTATTGTCGAATTTCAGGATATCGTCCTGAGCTTCCATGATGTGCTTGGGCATGATCCAAGCAGCGGTCCAACGCACCGAGAACAGCGCGTGGAAGCGCGAATTGGGAGCGTTGAGCACGAAATGGACGGTGTAGTCGTCCGGTGCCTCGACGGTCTTCACCTGGGCGGTGAATGCGCCGTTGTAGGGCGTACCAGGCGTGGCCTTCTGCTTTTCGACGGTATAGACCACGTCGGCAGCCGTGAAATCGACGCCGTCGCTCCACTTGATGCCTTTTTTGAGCTTCACGGTCATTTCCGTGAAGTCGGCATTGTATTCCCACGGGCCATCGGCCAGCGAATTGTAGACGGCGTTTTCGCTGGCGCCTTCGACGCCGGCGTCCGGGTCGATGAACCACAGCGTATCGGTGGTCAGGTTGTGCAGGCCGTTGCTGGTGCCCGCGCCGCTACCGACAACCCATGGATTGAACCACGCCGGATTACGGATCACGCCTTCGGGGTTGTGAACAATCACTGTCTCGTTGCGCGGAAACTGTGCCAGGTCGGGCGCTGCGCCCTCGGCGGCATCCTGGCCGAAAGCCAGTCGCGGGCTGGCCAGCATCAGTGCCGAAATAGAAGTTCCGATAAGAAAATTGCGTCTATCCAATTTTTCCTCCCTTGGGACGCCCTCCAGCGCCCTCATTAGTCATACTAAGAGCCCTCTGACCGTTGTCAATGAGCTTCGTGATGTTCATCACATTGTTGGATACAAAAGAGGAGCCCCATCAGTTTTGATGGAGCTCCTCAGCGCGTTAGCCCAGCTTCACGCGGACCATCTGATAGGAGTATGGCGGCAGCGCGACAGTCAGGGTGCCGTTGGCGATCTTGGCGCCATTGCCCTTGCGGGGCGCGACTTCCTGCTGGTTCTTGGCCGTGTTGACCGACTTGAGGTCAGGATGGGTCATCACCTGGTGGTCGATGATGGTGCCATTGCCAAATCCCTGCAGGCTCACTTCGGTCTCGATCGTCTCGGTGGTGTGACGATTGACCAGGAAGAAGTTCAGCGTACCGTCTTCTTCGTTATGAACGCCGGACACGTCCACGAACGGCGTATCGGCCGCATGGGTGGTTTCGTAGCCAGGCGAGCTGGTCACCAGTTGCAGCGCGGTGCCGCGACCGAAGACCGAAGCGAAGAAGTAAGGGTAGTAGATGGTCTGCGCCCAGGCCGGACCACCCTTTTCGGTCATGATCGGCGCGATGACGTTCACGAGCTGGGCGATACAGGCGATCTTCACCACGTCGGAGCGGCGGATGAAGGTGTTGAGGATCAACCCAACCATCAGCACGTCTTCGAAATTGTAGATGTCTTCCAGCAGGCCCGGCGCATGCGGCCAGCCGCCATTGCCATCCAGGATCTCGCGATCCTTCTTGTTGGAATGGTACCAGACGTTCCATTCGTCGAAGGAGATGTAGATGTCCTTCTTGGACTTCTTCTTGGCCTTCACCTGCTTGATGGTCGAGGCGACGGTGTCGATGTAGCGCTCCAGCTTGTGGCTGAGGCCCAGGTAGTTCGGCGTATTGTCGTCGCGATTGGCGAAATACATGTGCAGGCTGATATGATCGACGTGATCATAGGTGTGCTCGAGCACGATGCGTTCCCAATCGGGGAAGCTGGGCATGTCCATGTGCGAGGAGCCGCAGACGATCAGTTCGAGCGACTTGTCGAACATGCGCATGGCGCGCGCGGTGTTGGCGGCCAGCTTGCCGTATTCGTCGGCATCCTTGTGGCCGACCTGCCAGGGGCCGTCCATTTCGTTGCCCAGGCACCACATCTTGACGTTCCACGGTTCCTTGCGGCCGTTCTTGATGCGCAGGTCGCTCCAGTAGGAGCCGCCGGGGTGGTTGACGTATTCGAGGAAGTTGCGCGCGTCGTCGACGCCGCGCGAGCCGAGGTTGACGGCCAGCATCATCTCGGTGCCGACGGTGGCGCACCAGTCGGCGAATTCATGTACGCCGACCGCATTGCTGTCGGACGTGTGCCAGGCGAGATCGAGGCGCGTCGGGCGCTGGTCGCGCGGGCCGATGCCGTCTTCCCAGTTATAGGCCGAAACGAAATTGCCGCCGGGGTAGCGCACCACCGGCACGTTGAGGTCCTTGACGAGCTTGGCCACGTCGCCCCGCATCCCGTCCTTGTCGGCGGTCGGATGATCGGGCTCGTAGATGCCTTCGTAGATTGCCCGGCCAAGATGCTCCAGGAACGCGCCATAGACACGATCGTCGATCTTGCTGATCGTAAAGTCCTTGTGCGCGACGACGGACGCCTTCATCTTTTCCTCCATTCCCATTTCTGATTTATATCAGATAGTGCGTTTTAAACGAGCGCAGGGCGCCGACGCAATAGGGAACGAGCAAAAATATGATAATTGGCTAGCGCTCGGTCTGCAGCCTCATGACGATGTCCTGGTCATAGTTGCCGAAGCCGCGGCCGAAAATGTTAACGCCGCCCGGGTGCTTAGCATCATCCTTGACCGCGATCCGCAGCCGGATCGAGTGGTGCGTGGTAAGATCGAGATCGCCCAACGAGACTGGGGATATCTTCATCCCGTCCACGTAAGTGCCGTTCTGCGTCACGCGCCAGCTCTTGAGCTTGCCATATTGGCTGCCCTTGAGCTTCCACCAATCGGGCGTATAGACGCCGCGCTTGTCGCCGAAATCGCCCGGCGAGGTCCAGTTGCCGATCTCGGTGCCGTTGACAGACAGCGTGATATCGCTGGGCCAATCGGCCGAGGTGCCGGGCACTTCCGAGCTCAATTCCATCGAAAATTCAATGGCTTCGATCTTGCGCTGGCCCAGCTTGGCATTGTTGGGAAACTGGTACTCGAGATAGCCGCGGGTGAACCAGATGAGCCCCGCCTTCATCCGTTCCGGATTGAGGAAGGAGTCCGGCACGTCGAGCAGGCCGATAATGCCTTCGACCGAGCATGAGCCGCAGGGCGCCGAGACTTCGCAGCTCGTATAGAGCCCGAGCGGCATCGCCACCTCGATGGTGTTTTCGCGCGGTGGGTCGGAGTCTTCCTTGAACATCACCACCACCTCGTCGAAGGCGGAGTGGCAGACCTTCTGGTTGCCCTTGCGGGCCTTCTGCGTCTCCATCCGGATCAGGCCGGTGCTTTCCAATATCTGCAGGTTGGTCGATACGGTCGATTGCGGCAGGCCCAGGTAGTCGGCAATCTCATTGCCGTTGAGCGGCCCCTTCTGGCGCAGCGCCTTGAGGATCTTTACCCGAATTGGTGATGCAAGACCCTTGAGCACCTCCATGCCCTCTTCCGGGTCGATCAGCAGAAAATTCCGGCTCATTGTGCATCCGTAAGTGCGCGCTGTGCGCTTTGTGTATCAAAGCTTTCGATACTTATCTGGCGGGACGCGGGTTTCTGTCAATGGCAGCCATGCTGTCTGACTTTCCTCATGACCTAGAGCGACGCCATTACCACAGACTGGTCGAGGTCGATGACCT
This sequence comes from uncultured Devosia sp., assembly GCA_966212275.1. Lineage (GTDB taxonomy): Bacteria > Pseudomonadota > Alphaproteobacteria > Rhizobiales > Devosiaceae > Devosia. Next base: position 24,192 of record CBIHQV010000048.1, on the reverse strand, counting down.
CGCCAACGATGTCTGTGGCGGTCGTCGCGTCGGCGCCGCCGATGGCCGCGACCAGTCGGGTCAGCGCCTCCAGCGTCCGCTCCAGATAGTCCCCGGTGTCCTGCGCGAGGCATTGCTTGAGCGCCAGCGCGAGCGTCAGTTCGACAATACCCGTCACCGAGCGCAGCAGCGCATTGTCGGAGGTCTCGGCGACGGTGCGGTGAATTTCGAGCGCCGCTATGCCGTGGTTTTCGAGATCACCGCCGGCCGACTCCATCTGGTGCAGCCAGTATTTCATAACGCGGATATTCTCGGCCGTCCGGCGCTGCGTGGCGAGCGCCGCCGCGCGGGTTTCGAGCGCCCGGCGCACATCGAACAGGCTTTCGTAGAAATGCCGATCCGGCTTGGCGTAAAAGTGCCAGGACAGCACCTGGGGGTCAAAGAAGCTCCAGCGGCTGGGCAGCGACACCCGCGTGCCGACCTTGGGACGCGCCTCGACCAGGCCCTTGGCCTCGAGCGTCTTGAGCGCTTCGCGCAGCACAGTGCGCGATACGCCATAGGTTTCCATCATCACTGCGTCACTGGCGAGGATGGAGCCCACGGGATACTTGCCCGTGACGATGCCCTGACCAATTTCGTTGATGACGAAGGTATGGAAATTCCGCGCAGCGGGTCGGCCGGACAGCGAGCGAATAAGGCTGCCTGCTTCGATCATGCTACACTTTCTCGGACGACTCTTCTCCGGGGGCGGAGGCTGCAAATATTATCCGCTGCAGCACAATGAACAAGAACAGCAGCACACCGATCACGATCTTGGTCCACCAGCTCGACAGCGTGCCGTCGAAGATGATGTAGGTCTGGACAAGACCCAGCAGCATCACGCCGACAAACGAGCCCAGCACGAAACCATAGCCGCCCGTCAGCAGAGTGCCGCCGATGACCACGGCGCTGATCGCATCGAGCTCGACGCCGACAGCGGCCAGCGGGTAGCCAGCGGATGTGTAGAGCGAAAAGACGATTCCTGCCAATGCGGCCAATACGCTCGACAGCATGTAGATCTGCACTGTCGTACGCGCCACCGGCACGCCCATCAGCGAAGCCGAAACCGGATTGCCACCCAGCGCATAGACATACGAGCCAAAGCGCGTGCGGTGCGCCAGCAAGGCACCCAGCAGGAACACCGCAACCATCAACAGGCCGATAAAGCTGAGGCGACCACCGCCGGGCAGGCGGATGATGAGATCGGAGATGGTGGCGTAGAACTCGTGATTGATCGGCACCGAATCCTGGGTGATGACCGAGGCGCCGCCGCGGGCGAGGAACATGCCGGCAAGCGTGACGATGAAGCTGGGCACCTGCAGATAATGGATCGCCGCGCCCATCGCGCCGCCGAACAGGGCAGCGACGCCGAGCGCAATGGCGAAGGCGACCAGGGGATGAAACCCCATCCAGGAGATCAATACGGCCACCAGCACGCCGGTGAAGCCGATCACCGCGCCCACCGACAGATCGATGCCCCCCGAGATGATGACGAAAGTCATGCCCACGGCGGCAATGCCGAGGAAGGCGTTGTCGGTGAGGAAATTGCCGAGCACGCGGGTCGATAGCATGGTGGGGAACTGCACCACGCTGAGTGCATAGGCGATGAGGAAGATGACGGCGGTGGCGGCCAGCGGGCGGAGACTGCGTTTCATTTGGCGCCCGCCTGCCTGCTGTCGCGTTTGAAGAAGCCAGCTGCATTGCCGACCAGCGGCGATTGCAGCACCAGGATGAGGATGATCATCCCGGCCTTGACGATGAGGTTGAATTCGGGCCGGAAGCCCGAGACCAGGATGCCGGTATTCATGGCCTGAATGATGAGCGCGCCGACCACGGCCAGCGGAATGGAGAACTTGCCGCCCAGGAGCGAGGTGCCGCCGATGACCACGGCGAGGATGGCGTCGAGTTCGAGCCACAGGCCGGAATTGTTGGCGTCGGCGCCACGGATATCGGCGGCGACGATAATGCCGGCAATGGCGGCGCAGAAGCCTGACAGGGTATAGACCAGCATCAGCAGCATGCGGCTATGAATGCCGGCCAGCGAGGCTGCGGCCCGGTTGACGCCGATGGCCTGGATGAAGAGCCCGATGGCGGTGCGCCGCACCAGCAACGTGACCGCTATCATCAGCGCCAGCGCAATGACCGCCGCCATAGGAAAGCCGAGGAAGGATCCGGTGCCGAGGAAGATCAGGGCGGGATCGTTGAAGGTGACGATATAGCCCTCGGTAATGAGCTGGGCGATGCCGCGTCCGGCGACCATCAGCACCAGCGTCGCAATGATGGGCTGGATATCGAGCACGGCAACGAGGAAGCCGTTCCACAGCCCGCAGGCCAACCCCACCGCCAGCGCGGCAATCACGGCAACCGGCGTTGGGTAGCCCGCCACGACCATGGTCGCAGCAACGGCGCCGCACACGGCCATGATGGCGCCGACCGACAGATCGACACCCTTGGTGGCAATCACGCCCGTCATGCCGATGGCAAGGATTGCCACCGGCGCGCCGCGGTTGAGCACGTCGATCAGGCTGCCGAACAGGCGTCCGTCCTGCCAGGAGACGCGGAAGAAGCTGGGAAACAGCAGCCAGTTGATCAGCAGCACGGCGACCAGCGCCAGCAATTGCGGATTGGCGAGGCGTTCGAGATGGAGGCGCTTCATGCGACGGCCTCGTCGGTGTGGTTGGCGATGGCCTGCACGATCACTCCGGGATTGATGTTCTTGCCGCGCAGTTCGGCGACCATTTCGCGGTCGCGCATCACGACGATACGCGAGCTATAGGCGACGACTTCGTCGAGTTCGGACGAAATGACCAGCATGGCCATGCCATCCTCGCGCAGGCGATTGATGGTGCGGACGATTTCGGCATGGGCGCCGACATCGATGCCGCGAGTGGGTTCATCGAGAATAAGGAAGGCCGGATCGGTGGCGAGCCAGCGCGACAGGATCACCTTCTGCTGGTTGCCGCCCGAGAGGAGCTTGACCGGCATGTCGAGCGAGGCGGCGCGGATATCCATGGCCTCGCCGAAGCGGCCGGCAATTTCGAGCTGCTCGTCGCGGTTGAGCGCCTTGAACCAGCCCAGCTTACCCTGCAGCGCGATGACGATGTTCTCGCGCACGCTCAGGTCGCCGAGAATACCCTCGGCCTTGCGGTCCTCGGGGCAGAAGCCGAAGCCGTGCTTGATGGCATCGGTGGTCTTGCGGATGGTGGTGGCGACGCCATTGACGGCGACGGTGCCCTGGTCGGCCGGATCGCGACCGAACATGATACGCGCCATTTCGGTGCGGCCAGAGCCGAGGAGGCCGGCTACGCCCACTACCTCGCCCTTGTGGATGGTGAGATCGAAGGGCAGCACGCTGCGCTTCTTGCCATAAGACTTGAATTCGACCAGCACTTCGTCCGGGTTTTCGCTCGGCTCGACATCGGTGGCGCCGGAAAAGGCAATGTCCTTGCCCAGCATGAGGCGCACCACGTCGGTACGGCTGAGCGCGGTCAGGTCGCGTGTCTCGATCAGCTTGCCGTTGCGCAGCACCGTCACGCGATCGGAAATGGCAAAGACCTGGTCGAGGAAATGGGTAATGAAGATGATGGCGAGGCCTTTGGCCTTGAGCCCTCGCACCACTTCGAACAGGCGCTCGACCTCGTTGCGGTCGAGGCTGGCCGTGGGTTCGTCGAGGATCAGCACCTTGCCCGAAAGCTGCACGGCGCGGGCGATGGCGACGATCTGCTGCACGGCGACCGAGTGGCTGCCCAGCTCGCTCGAGGGGTCGATATGCAGGTCATAATTGGCCAGCAACACCCGGGCATCGGCTTCCATCTTGCGGAAATCGACAAAGCCGAAGCGGCGTGGCTGGTGGCCCAGGAACAGGTTCTCGGCGACCGAGCGGTTGGGCAGGAGGTTGACCTCCTGATAGACCGTGCCGATGCCATAGGTCTGGGCATGGAGGGGATTGTCGAGCGACACCTTGGCGCCGTCGACATAGATGCCGCCGCCATCGGGCTGGTAGGCGCCGGTCAGGATCTTGATCAGGGTGGATTTGCCGGCGCCGTTTTCGCCAAGCAGGGCATGGACTTCACCAGGCCGCAGCCCGAAGTCGACGCCGTCGAGGGCAACATGATTGCCGAAAATCTTGAGGACGCCGCGTGCCTCGAGCACGTAGTCGCTATCTGCCATGGTCGCCCCCTCGCCGTTCTATTCCCGCGCCGCCAAGACGCACGGTGTCATCCTGAGCTCGGCCCGGGATCCATCTTGAGATTTCAGGATGGATCCCGGCTTTCGCCGGGATGACACCGTGGTTTGAAGCGCCGTTTAGGGCAAGCCCCGATTAGTAGCCCAGGCCCTTGCGGCGATCATACTCGCCCTGCGGATCGTCAGCAGGCGTGTAGAGCTTGGACTCGGTGATGATGAACTTTTCGGGTTCGGTGCCGTCGGCGAGGAAAGCCGAGAGAGCAGCGAAGGCCGGGCCGGCCATGTCGGGGGTCAGTTCAACGGTAGCATTGGCTTCGCCGGCGGCCATGGCGGCGAAAATGTCGGGCACGGCGTCGATCGAGACGACCTTGATGTCGGTGCCGGGCTTGAGGCCAGCATCCTTGATCGCCTGGATGGCGCCAACGGCCATGTCGTCATTGTGGGCGTAGACCGCGCAGATGTCGGCGCCGTTGTTGGACGACTTGATGAAGGCTTCCATGACTTCCTTGCCCTTGGCGCGGGTGAAGTCACCGGTCTGGCTCTGGGCAATGGTGATGTTGGCATGGCCGGCAATCGCTTCTTCGAAGCCCTGCTTGCGGTTGATGGCCGGGGTCGAGCCGACAGTACCCTGCAGTTCGACGACCTTGCAGTCGGCATCGCCGACTTCAGCCACGAGCCATTCGCCGGCAACGCGACCTTCCAGAACCTGGTCGGAAGCAACCGAGGTCAGGTAGAGATCTTCGGGAGCGTCAACGCCGCGGTCGAGCAGCATGACCGGGATTTCGGCTTCCTTGGCTTCGGTCAGCACGTCGTCCCAGCCGGTGGCGACCACGGGGGCCACGAGGATGGCGTCGACGCCCTGGGCGATGAAGCCGCGGATCGCCTTGATCTGGTTTTCCTGCTTCTGCTGCGCATCGGCAAACTTGAGGTCGATGCCGAGGGCTTCCGCCTGCTGCTTGGTCACCGAGGTCTCGGCAGCGCGCCAACCCGATTCCGAACCGATCTGGCTGAAACCGACGACCAGGCCGTTGAGGTTTTCCTGGGCAATGCTGACAGAAGTCAAAGCGGTAGCGAGGCTCGCCGCGATGGCGAGCTTGGAGATAAAGGTCACGATGTCCTCCCAATGTGGCCGTCGCGGCGTATTCACCTGCGACGATGGTTGGACGCTATATAAAGTACTATTATATGTAAATAGGGAAAAATCGCGCGGTGGAATCTAGGCGGTTTTTGGTTAAAACCCCCGGTTTCCGGACCTTTCCGCGCCTCAGCCCACCGCAGACGCACCGTCGATACGGAGCCGCGCCGGCGCCACCGCACCCGCTCGCGCGACGATGAACACCGCCGCTCCCTTGGCCGGCTGCCATTGCTGTTCGATGGCAAAGCCGGCCCCGCTGAGACTGGCAACCAGCTCCGACGTGGTCATCACATTGAGCTGCGGCAACAGACCCAGCGCCTTGCCGAGCGGCGCGATCGCCTTGAACAGGCCCATCGTGTCGCCGATGCAGGTCGTGCTGCTGATGAAGACGCCGCCCGGCTTGAGCAGGCGGAACACCTTGGCGATGACGGCATCCTTGTCGGCGAGCAGATGCAAAATGCTGAGGCCCAGCACGACGTCATAGCGGCCTGCGGGCGCCTCGAAACTGGTGATGTTGGCCCGCTCGAAGCGCACATTGTCCACGCCGGCATCGGCTGCCTTGGTGCGGGCAATCGCCAGCATGGCTTCGGAGAAATCGATGGCCGCGATCTGCCGCACATGCGCCGCGTGGAGGATGGCGGTGCCGCCGGTGCCGCAGCCGAATTCCAGTGCGTCCATGTCGGGTCTAAGATAGTCGCGGGTGATCTGCAGCTTGCGCTGGTACGCCGCCTCGTCGGCGATCGGCTGCCGCGCATAGCGGTCGGCCATTTTGTCCCAGAACCTGTCTTCGCCCATGGCGTTGCTCCACCCTTATGCGGCAAAGCTAGCGCTGAAAGCCGTGAAACGAAATTGCAGAATTTCGTACCAGCGATATACATCAGCGCATGAGTTCGCATTATCCCGACTGGAACCAGCTGCACGCCTTTCTCGCCACGGTCGAGACCGGCTCGCTATCGGCCGCGGCGCGCGATCTCGGCCTCACCCAGCCCACCGTGGGCCGGCAGGTGGCGGCGCTGGAACAGGATCTGGGCGTGCTGCTGTTCGAGCGCGTGGGGCGCTCACTGTCATTGACCGTAGCCGGGCGCGAACTGTTCGAGTCGGCGCGCTCGATGAGCGAGGCCGCCAGCCGCCTCAGCATCATCGCCTCCGGCCAGTCACAGTCGATCGAGGGGCTGGTGCGCATCACCGCCAGCGACATCGTCGCGGCCTATACGCTACCACCGATCCTCAAGCGCCTGCACGAGCTCGCCCCCGGCATCGAGGTGGACGTCGTGGCTTCCAACGATGTCCGCGACCTGATGCGGCGCGAGGCTGACATTGCCATCAGGCACGTGTCGCCCGAACAACCCGATCTCATCGCGCGACGCTGCCGCGGCACCACGGCCCATCTCTATGCCGCGACCAGCTACCTCGACAGCCATGGCCGGCCGAGCAGCGGCGCCGATCTCCGTGAGGCGAACTTCATCGGCTATTCCGAGGCGGACGGGTTGGTCAGCGATCTCAATCTGCGCGGCGTGCCGGTCACGCGCGGCAACTTCAAATGGACCACCGGCAGCGTCGTCACCGCCTGGGAAATGATCCGGCAGGGCCTGGGCATCGGCGTCATGTTCCGCGACGTGGCCGAGGGTGCCGCTGGTGTCGAGCCGGTGCTGCCAGAGCTCGCCCCTTTCGAGGTGCCGATCTGGCTGGCAGTGCATCGCGAGCTTCATACCAGCCGCCGCATTCGTCTGGTCTTCGACCTTCTGGCCGAAACGCTGGGCTGACCGCATAGCCGCTGTGACGACCCGAGGTCTTGCGCCCGTCGTCCAGCAATGCTTTACGGGCGCATCCCCAGCGCCCCTCGGCGCGAGCGCGCAGGAAACGTCCCCGGCATGATCCGTCTTGAATCCATCGGCAAGCAGAACGGCAAGCAGATTGTCTTCATCGACGCGTCGGCAACGCTGCTCAAGGGCGAGAAAGTGGGCCTCGTCGGCCCCAACGGCGCCGGCAAGACGACCTTGTTCCGCATGATCACCGGCGAAGAGCAGCCCGATGAGGGCCAGGTCTCTGTCGAACGCGGCACCACCATCGGCTATTTCAGCCAGGATGTCGGCGAGATGGAAGGCCGGCCCGTGGTCGCCGAAGTCATGAATGGCGCCGGCCCGGTCAGCGCGCTCATCGCCGAGATGCGTGCGCTCGAAGCCGATATGGGCGACCCCGACAAGGCCGACGACATGGACGCCATCATCGAGCGCTATGGCGAGGTGCAGCACCAGTTCGAAGAGCTTGACGGCTATTCGCTGGATGGCCGCGCTCGCGAAGTGCTCGACGGCCTCGGCTTTTCCCAGGAAATGATGGATGGCGACGTTGGCGCACTCAGCGGTGGCTGGAAGATGCGCGTGGCCCTCGCCCGCATTCTCCTCATGCGCCCGGATGCGCTGCTGCTGGACGAACCGAGCAACCATCTCGATCTCGAAAGCCTTATCTGGCTGGAAGATTTCTTGCAGAATTATTCCGGCGCGCTGTTCATGACCTCGCACGATCGCGAATTCATGAACCGCATCTGCACCAAGATCATCGAGATCGATGCCGGCTCGCTCACCAGCTACACCGGCAATTACGAATTCTACCAGAGCCAGCGCGCCATCGCCGAAAAGAACCAGCAGGCGCAGTTCGAACGGCAGCAGGCCATGCTCGCCAAGGAGCTCGACTTCATCGCCCGCTTCAAGGCCCGCGCATCGCATGCCGCGCAGGTGCAGAGCCGGGTCAAGAAGCTCGACAAGATCGACCGGGTCGAGCCGCCCAAGCGCCGCCAGGTGGTGGATTTCGAATTCCGCCCTGCCCCGCGTTCAGGCGAAGATGTGGCTTTGCTCAAGGGCGTCGGCAAGAGCTATGGCAGCCGCACCATCTATGACGGGCTCGATTTCCATGTGCGTCGTCGCGAGCGCTGGTGCATCATGGGCGTCAACGGCGCCGGCAAGTCCACCCTGCTCAAGCTGGTGACCGGCACGGCCGATCCCGATAGCGGCACGGTGACGCGCGGCCCCTCGGTCAAGATGGCCTATTTCGCCCAGCACGCCATGGATGTGCTCGATGGCGACCTGACCGTGTTCCAGCAGCTCGAGAGCTCGTTCCCGCAGGCCGGCCAGGCGCCGCTGCGGGCGCTGGCCGGCTGCTTCGGCTTTTCCGGCGACGAGATCGAGAAGAAGTGCCGCGTGCTGTCGGGCGGCGAAAAGGCCCGGCTGGTCATGGCCATGATGCTGTTCGATCCCCCGAACTTCCTCGTGCTGGACGAGCCGACCAACCATCTCGATATCGCCACCAAGGAAATGCTCATCACCGCGCTCAGCGCCTATGAGGGCACCATGCTGTTCGTGAGCCACGATCGCCATTTCCTCGCCGCGCTCTCCAATCGCGTGCTGGAACTGACGCCCGAAGGCGTCCACACCTATGGCGGCGGCTATACCGAATATGTGCAGAGCACCGGGCAGGAAGCGCCGGGCCTACGCAGCTAACGGCGCCCTGACGGCAAGCATCTGAATGTTTCCTTCCGATTCAGGAATGGAAAACCCTTGGCTGTTATTTCTGGGTAGACATTGGGGCGTGGCCGCCCCAGCCGGCCCAGGAGGCCAGATTGACGTCACCGTGGCAGATGCTTGCTGGCAATCTAGCCGTCGTTGCACTCTTTGTCCTCGCATGGGCCCATGCGCGTTTCTGGCTGCGCGCTGTTCCGGGCGTGTCTCGTGCCGCCCTGTTCGGGCTGTGCATGGGGTTCGGCGCCATCTCGACCATGCTCATGGCCGCCGAAATCGCCCCTGGCCGTTTTCTTGATCTCCGCCTGTCGCTGGTTGCCGTTTCGGCCTTTTTCGGCGGCCCGCTGGCGGCGGTCGTCACGCTCGTCATGGCGCTCAGTTGCCGCGCTATCATGGGCGGCGCCGGCGCCCTCCCGGCAATGGGTACGATCGCCATGGTCGGACTGGCCGGCCTGGGGCTGCGCCTTCTGGTCCGTGGCCGCAGGACTACGGTCTGGCATGCCTTGGGGCTTGGCCTCGCCACCGCGACCATCCCGGCCGTTAGCGCCCTCGTCCGGCATACCGACGGGGCCATGGTCTATAACCTGCTGCCGCTGGGGGTGCTCAATACGGTGGGCATCCTCCTCGCCAGCGTGATCTTCCTGCACGCGCGGCGGTTTGCGGCGGAGCGTGACCTGCTGGCCGCCGCGCTGGCGCAGGCACCCGACTACAATTACATCAAGGACCGGCATGGTCGCTTCGCCGCCGTGAACGAGCGGGTGGCGCGCCTGCATGGCTTTGCCACCCCCGCCGATATGGTCGGCAAGAGCGACTTCGACATCGCCGGGCCAGAACGCGCCAAGGCGCTGTTCGCGGCCGAGCAGCGCCTCCTCACCCGGCGCGAACCACAGGTGGCGTTTGAGGAAGTGCTGGTGGACGGCAACGGCGCCGAACGCTGGTTTTTCACCGCCAAGGTGCCGCTGCACGCCGCCAATGGCGACATGATCGGCATTTCCGGCGTCACCCGCGATATTACCGGCGACCGGCAGTTGCGGCAGGACCTGATCGACAGCCGCAACACGCTGTCTTACGCGCTGGCGGAAATGTCGGATGGGCTGGCCATGTTCGACCGTCAGGGCAATATCCTGCTGTGCAACGAGCAGTATAGCGCCAGCTTCCCCTATACGAGCCACCTGCGGCGGGCCGGCGCCAATCTGCGCGACGTGCTGGGCGAGGTGGTCCGCACCCGCGAACAGCTCAGTATTCCTGCCGGTGACGAAGCCGGCTGGATCGACCGGATCGTCGCCAACCTGCAGAGCGAGAGCGAAGAAGAGGTCAACCTCTTCGACGGCCGCTGGCTGCAGATACGCACCCGCCCGACCAACGAAGGCAAGACCCTGGTCGTGGTCACCGACGTGACCCGCCTCAAGCAGGCCGAGCTGGCGCTCCATTCCGCCGCCGACCAGCTCAAGCACCTGGTGCGGACCGATGGCCTGACAAGCCTGTTGAACCGGCGCGCGTTCGATGAAGCCATGGATACCGAAATCGCGCGCAGTGCCCGCTCCGCCGGACCCATGAGCCTGCTGCTCATCGATGTGGATCGCTTCAAGGCCTACAATGATGAGTATGGCCACCCCGCCGGCGACGACGCCCTGCGGCTGGTCGCCGAGCAATTGCGAGGCGCCCTCAAGCGTCCGGCCGATATGGCGGCCCGCTATGGTGGCGAGGAATTCGCCGCCATCCTGCCCGATACTGACGAGGACGGCGCTTATCTGGTGGCCGAGGCGTTCCGGCGTTCACTGGCAGACGTCAAGCTGCTGCATCGCGGCAGCGAACGTGGTTTTCTCACCGCCAGCGTCGGCGTCGCCACCTATATGCCCGATAACCTCAATCGCAGCGCCGCCGAGATCATCCAGGTTGCTGATGAAGCCCTCTACAGCGCCAAGGCCGCCGGCCGCGACCGCGTCTTCGGCACCCGGGTCGCCGGCAAACGGCGCAAATACGGCACGCATAACTGAAAACCCGCGGACCTTCGGGTCAGAGACCCAGCTTCTCCAGCTTAGCGTCATATTCGTCGCGCAGCTCTTCGGGGTCGCGGCCTGAATCCCAGGCGGCATCGATCTCCGCCTTGACGGCCGGATCAAGCGACGCCCACTTGGCATCCCACTCCTCGCCGCCCGCGATCCAGTAGCCCACCAGTTCGTAGCGTTCGGGCGGGAACTTGAGCTCCTGGCGCACAAATTTGCGGATGGATCGCACGACCTTCTGCTCACCCGCCACCCAGATGTAACCGGGCGTCGGCGGCAGCGGCACGGCGCGCACCACGTCGCCCATGCGGCTGGGCGCCACGCCATTGCCGCTCTTGTGCAGCCAGGTGACGACGGCGCCGGGATGCGCGGGCAGCGTATGCTCGTCTTCGACCTGCGCCACTTCGACAAAGACGCGCGATTGCACATGCTTGGGAGTCTGTTCCAACAGGCGTGACAGCGCCGGCAGGCCGGTCGCATCGGCAACGAGCAACTGCCAGACGATGTCGGCGGGCGGCGCGTAAAGACCGCGCGGATTGTTGATGGTGATGCGGTCGCCCGGATTGGCGCGCTGCGCCCAGTCGCTGGCGAGACCGCCCTCATGCACGACGAAATCGATATCCAGCTCGCCAAGCTCCGGACGATAACCGCGGACGGTGTAGGTCGAGTAGCGTAGCGCGTCCTGCCCGTCGGGACAGGTCCAGCGGCCGTCCTCAGAAATATCAGGCAGGTGCACCTTGCCGGTTGTCTCGTTGGGGAAGAACAGGCGCAGATATTCGTCGCCAATGCCGGTGCTCTTGAACGCATCGAGCCCCGTGCCGCCAAAGGTCAGCCGGACCATGCCGGGCGTGAGCTGCCGGCGCGACAGGACGGTGGCTTCGTGGAACATCGTGGTCGGCATCTTCATCACCCTGTCCCGGCATGTTGGTCTTCGGGGCAGGTGCTACATATTATGATTAAGTCAGTCAAGTTCACTGACGCGGCGTCGCCACCAGCGGGCCTGCCGCTGCCAGCGCGCCGCCAGGTTGTCCGTCGGCCGATGCGGCGACTTGAACCAGTAGAAGGGCCGCACCAGCAATTCCTGCGCGGCCCGCAAGGTGGCAATACCCATCAGCAGCCAATAGACGGGCAACCAGATCTGCGCGAGCAACAGGCTCGCCTTGCCGCGCCGCAGCAGCCCCAGAGCCGTCATGGCCAAGGCACTGCCATAACCCAGCGCCAGCACCGCTATGTAGAAGGCGGTCCAGACGCCACCCTCCATCAAGCCCATGCCGGCAAGTCCGCGGAACAGCAGCACCAGGGCAAAGCCGCAATGTAGCATCGGCGCCAGGATCATGCCGAGCAGCAGGGCCTCGACCACGAGGAAGGCGGGCAGGCCCATCTCGCTCATCAGCCGGCCGGGGTCGCGGTTGTGCACGATGAAGGTCTGCATCCAACCCTTCATCCAGCGCGTCCGCTGTCCCATCCAGGGCAGCAACTGGGTTGGCGCCGCCTCGCGCGTTGCCGAAGCTAGCACATCGACGCGCAGCCGCCGCCGCGCCAGCCGCAGGCCGAGATCGGCATCCTCGGTGACATTATAGGCGTCCCAGCCGCCCAGCGCGCGCAGCGATCGCAAGCGAAAATGGTTGGATGTGCCACCCAGTGGCATGGGCAGGCGCCAGCGCGCCAGAGCCGGCAGCAGCACGAGGAACAGGCCGGCATACTCGCCGGCAAACAGCGCCGCCAGCGGGTTGCGGCGGCCATTGTCGATCACGAGCTGCGCCTGCAGGCACACCAGGTCATCGTCATCGCGAAACCGCAAAGCCGCCTTCCAGAGCTGATCGGGGTCGGGCACGTCCTCGGCGTCGAAAACCACGACATGTTCGCCCCGGCAGAGCGGCAGGGCAAAATCGAGCGCCTTGGGCTTGGTGCGCGGCAAGGCATCGGGCACCGTCACCAGCGAAAAGCGCGGATCGGCGAGCCCGGCACGCACCGCCGCAATGGTATCGACCGAGCGCGCCTCAACCACGAATTTGATGTCGAGCCGTTCGGCCGGATAGTCCAGCGCCCCCATGGCCGCATAGAGCTGCGGCACCATGCCGGCTTCGTTATGCAGCGGGATCAGCACGGAATAGTCGGGCAGCTCCTCATCGGGCGGGCGCCGTACCATCTCGGTCGGCCGAACCGGGGTGAACATGGCACCCAGCCGGATCGCGGCGGGCAGGACCAGCATGCCGAAGGCCAGAGGCAGCAGCCAGAGTTGCGCCACGAACGGAGCCAGCAACAGCATCGAGGCCAGCAGCGCCACGGCGCTGACAAACCCGATCCGCGCCAGCAGGGTGAGTTCGAGATGGGCCGAGGCATAAGGCCAGCGCCGCGCCAGATTCTGCCGGGCGGCGTCGATCAGCGCCGGGGCCGCGGCCATGGCCAGATATTCGCGCAAAGCCGGCTCGGGCACGAAGAACAGCAGGTTGGCCAGCCGCGGCGTCGCGCTGCGCTTGTAGCGCAGGCGGATGATCTCGAAGAACTCCGGCGACGTGAAGGCCACCTCGCGATCGAGCAGTTGCACGCGAAACATGCGGATGCTGGCCAGTGCCTCGAGCCGGATGGGCTGGGCATCGCCCTGTACGCCCTGCGGCACCCGCTCATAGAAGGCATAGCCGGCCCAGGTCGCGGCGCGCTGCATCACGAGGTCAGCGCCGAGGCCCAGCGTCGCCGCGCAGTAGCGCAGCACGTCGACCTCGCGCTCCAGCGCTGCCTCCAGCACCTGCAGCGCGCGGGCATCGTCATGCCCACCCAGAATGGCTTTGGTCAGATCGAGCGCGTCCGACATGGCGCGCGCTCCCGATCAGCGCCTGATCGTCAATCTTTCGGTCCTGTGGCGGCGCTTTGGTCTGGCGACGATTGATGTCTTCATGGTCCTGCTCCCCCAAGCAAGAGACGGCCGCACCCCGGGCACAGACCTCGCATTTTCAATACTCATACAGTTTTTAGACAAAGGCCAGATGAATGCGCCGATGCTTTTATCGGGCGGCCAATCAGTTTGCGTCGGACTTGTCCGGGGGCTTTGTCTGGGGGAACGAAAACGACCGCCGAAGCGGTCGTCCCTCTGTCAGTGCTTGGCGCCGAACTGGTGCGGATTGAAGCGATAGGCGGTCGAGCAGAACTCGCAGACCACCTCGATCTCCCCGTCCACGGCCATTTCCTCGCGGTCTTCCGCGGTGAAGCTGGTGGCCAGCATGTCCTCGATCCGGTCGGCCGAGCAGGTGCAGCGCTCGACCATCGGCAGCGGGGTGAACACGCGCACGCCGGTCTCGTGATAGAGCCGGAACAGCAGGCGTTCCGAGCTCAGGTCAGGATCGGCCAGCTCGAGATCATCCAGCGTGCCCAGATGGATCCTGGCCTCGTTCCAGCCATCGGCCTCGACGAAGTCGGGGTCAGCGGTTTCCGGATTGTCGAAATTGCCATCACCAGGCAGGTCCGCCATGTGCGAAATGCCATGCTCGGGCAGATGCTGGATCAAAACGCCGCCGGCGCGCCAATGCGGGCGGTGATCGCCCTTCTTGGTGAATTCGGCGACGGCGATCCGCACCTGGGTGGGGATCTGTTCGGACTGCATGAAATAGGTGTGCGCCACCTCTTCGAGCGAATTGCCATGCAGGGCGACGATGCCTTGATAGCGCTCGGTATTGGGGCCCTGGTCGATGGTCATGGCGAGATGGCCATTGCCCAGCAACTCGCTCGGCTTGGTGTGCCCCTCTTCGGCCGCCTTGACCAGCGCCTGCCGGTCAAAGCGCGCATAGCCGCGCAGCCCATCGGGCGCGTCGAAATCGACCACGATCAGGTTTACCGGGCCATCGGTCTGCGTCTGCATGATGAAACGGCCCTCGAATTTGAGGGACGAACCGATCAACGCCGCCAGCACCACGGCCTCGCCGAGGAGGCGCGCGACAGGCGCCGGATAGTTGTGGCGGGAGAGGATGGCGTCGAGCGCTGGCCCCAGCCGCACGCTGCGGCCGCGGGTATCGAGCTTGTCGAGGGTAAACGGCACCACGGTATCGTCGCCGCTTTCGGGGCGATCAAGCCCCAGGGCAGTCATCAGGTTCTCGCTCATGGCAGTCGTATCCGTGGTCATTGACGTCACGTGGCTTTCGGTGGGCCGATCCTTCGGGCGCCCTGAAAAACCACTGCGCCACTCCCGTCCAGCGGGAGCGACGCAGTGATGGTATCACAGGCGGCTAAGGTCGGACCGTCTAATTGACGTCGACCCCGAAGGCCCAGCACAGGATGGCTTTTTGGGCATGCAGGCGGTTTTCGGCCTCGTCGAACACCACCGACTGGGGACCGTCGATCACCTCGTCGGTCACCTCGTCGCCGCGATGGGCGGGCAGGCAGTGCATGAAAAGGGCGTTCTTGTTCGCCAAGGCCATCAAATTGGTGTTGACCTGGTAGGGTTTCAAGACCCGGCGGCGCTCGGCGGCATCCACGTCACCCATCGACACCCAGGTGTCGGCGATGACGAGGTCGGCGCCTTCGACCGCTTCACGGGGATCTTCAATCAGCTTCACATATTTGCCGGCGCGACGGATGTCCTCCATCAGGTCCTTTTCGGGGCTGTATTCGTCGGGCACGGCCACCGTCAGCTCGCACTCGAACAGCTCGGCCGCATTGACCCAGGAATGCAGCACGTTGTTGCTGTCACCCACCCAGGCGACCTTGGCGCCCTTGATCGAGCCGCGATGCTCTTCGAAGGTCATGAGGTCCGCCATGATCTGGCAGGGATGGGCGCGGCGCGTCAGCCCGTTGATAACGGGCACCGTGGCGCCTTCGGCCAGCTCCAGCAGGTCAAGATGGCTGAGGATGCGGATCATGATGGCGTCGACATAGCGGCTCATCACCTTGGCGGTGTCGGCCAGGGTTTCTTCGCGGCTGAGCTGCATTTCCTGGCCTGACAGCATGATGGTCTCGCCGCCGAGCTGGCGCATGCCGACATCGAACGACACGCGGGTGCGCGTCGATTGCTTGTCGAAGATCATCGCCAGGACCTTGTCCTTGAGCGGCTGGGGGCGGTGTCCCTCCTTGAGACCCGCCTTGAGCGAGC
This sequence comes from uncultured Devosia sp., assembly GCA_966212275.1. Lineage (GTDB taxonomy): Bacteria > Pseudomonadota > Alphaproteobacteria > Rhizobiales > Devosiaceae > Devosia. The sequence goes on along the minus strand of CBIHQV010000048.1, from coordinate 8,256 downwards.
CAGCGGCATCGAGCATGCCGCGCAGTTCGGGATAGGTGAAATCGTCGATAGAAAGAAAATGCCTTGGGGTGCCGGTCGAGGTCATGGGCCGGGTTCCTTTGTGACGCTATGGATGTTCAGTGCAGACGCGAGTTCGCTCCGCCCCTCAGGGAGGAGGAAACAGACCGCGTCGTCGCCGACCAAAATAGCGCACGGCAAGTTTCATCAGCCGACTGCCGGAACCGATGCGGTTTCGGCATCGATGGCGTCGAAGGCAGCGCCGAGCTTGGCCATGGCCTCCTCGATATCAGACTCGGTGACGATCAGCGGCGGAATGAGCCGGAGCACATTGTCACCGGCGCCGATGGCCAGCATGCGGTGATCGTCGCGCAGCCGGCTCACGAAGTCCCGCACCGGCGGGGTGATCTTGATGCCGGCCAGGAGGCCCTTGCCGCGCAGCTCCAGCACATAGTCCGGGTAGCGCTGCGCCAGTTGCTGCAGGTGCCAGGCCAGCTTCTGGCCCATCTGGTTGACATGGTCGATGAAGCCGGGCGCGAGGATCCGGTCGAGCACGGCATTGCCGACCGCCGTCGCCAGCGGATTGCCGCCATAGGTCGAGCCATGCGTGCCGGGCACCATGGATGCCGCGACCTCACCCTTGGCAAGGCAGGCGCCGAGCGGGAAGCCGCCACCAATGGCCTTGGCCACGGCGACGATATCGGGCGTGATGCCGCTCCATTCGAAGGCGAAGAAGCGGCCCGTCCGGCCGTAGCCGCACTGCACTTCGTCGAGGATCAGCAGCATGCCATGCTCATCGCAAAGCGCGCGCAGGCCCTGCATGAATTCCGCGGTCATGGCGGTGACCCCACCCTCACCCTGCACGGTTTCGATCAGGATGGCGCAGGTCTGCGGCGTGATCAGCGCCTTGACGGCCTCGAGATCGCCGGGCGCGGTATGCTTGAAGCCGGGCATCGGCGGGCCGAAGCCTTCGAGATAGCTCGGATTGCCGCCGGCAGCGATCGTGCCCATGGTCCGGCCATGGAACGAGCCGGTAAAGGCGATGATCTCGTAGCGATCGGTTTCGCCCTTGGCCCAGAAATAGTGACGCGCCGTCTTGATGGCGCATTCGAGCGCCTCGGCGCCCGAATTGGTGAAGAACACAGAATCCGCGAAGGTGGCGTCGACCAGCCGCTGGCCCAGCTTTTCCTGCTCGGGAATAGTGAACACGTTGGACGTGTGCCACACCTTTTCGGCCGCCGATTTCAGCGCCGAAACGATATGGGCGTCGCCATGGCCCAGCGCGTTGACCGCGATGCCGGAGTGAAAATCAAGGTAATCTCGGCCCTGCTGGTCGTACAGGCGCATGCCCTCGCCCCGCTCGAAAGCGAGATCGGACCGGGCATAGGTGCCGTAGAGCGCAGACATGGACAAATTCCTTTTTGACGGGGTTGAAAAGAGGCTAGCAGCGGAGCGTGACAATACCGCCACAAAAACCAAAAACGCGCTCGTTGCGCAGCGCGTTTCGGTGCCAGACTTAGGCCAATTTTGTCAGATAAGTCAATGATCGCGCCCCAAGTGCTTGATTTGACTCAGGGATTGTTAGGACAATTTTAACCAGTGAATTTACGGGGAAAGTCGCCCCCGACTCTTGATCCCGATTCCGCCGATGTCGTAAACTGTGTGGCATTGGGAACACGATATCTCGTGTGGCGGACCCACCTGACATACGACGCCTAGCGTTTGATGGCTGCCATGCCATTTGGCAGAGCAATGAAGGATTCTGTTTTGACGATGGTTTCAGGAGCACAATCGGCGGGCTGGACTGACGAGCGCGTCGAGACTTTGAAGAAGCTCTGGATGGAAGGTCTCTCGGCCAGCCAGATCGCGGGCGAGCTCGGCGAAGGGGTTACCCGCAATGCCGTGATCGGCAAGGTGCACCGGCTCAAGCTTTCGGCCCGTGCCAAGCCGACCAATTCGGCCCCGCGAGCCCGCCCGGCAGCGCGCCCCGCGCCCCGTCGCGTCGCCAGCCCTTCGGCTGGTCTGTCGACCATGGGCGGCGGCGCCGGCAAGGTGCGTCCGCAGATGTCGTCGCAGCCGCGATCGATCGGTGCGACTGCGCTGGCGCATAATCCGGAGATGGAACAGCAGCTCTATGTGGCGCCCGCCGCAGCCGAGCTCTTCATCCCCGAGGACAAGCGCCTGAGCCTGCTGCAGCTCAACGAGCACACCTGCAAGTGGCCGATCGGCGACCCGCTGAGCAAGGACTTCTACTTCTGCGGCCAGCATAGCCTCGAGACCGGCCCCTATTGCGACTTCCACTCGCGCCGGGCCTATCACCAGGTCGACAAGAAGCGCCGGTAACCGCCGGACATAGGAATGACAAGGGGCGCCCACGAGGCGCCCTTTTGTTTGGGCTGAAGACCCCGGGCTTGCCGACCTCCCCCGCCTGCGGGGGAGGGGGACCGCCATAAGGCGGTGGAGGGGGGCGCGCACGCAAAGCCTGGCTGCAACACCGCCTGACGGGACCGTGCCCTGGTGTGCGTTGCGCCCCTCTCCACCACGCTTCGCGTGGTCCCCTCTCCCGCAAGCGGGAGAGGGAAAGACGGCTGCACCGAACCTACGGCAAAAACACATCCACCCGCATGCCCTCGCCCGGCTTGCTCTTGAACGAGAGCTGACCGCGATGGCGGTTGACGATGTGCTTGACGATGGCCAGCCCCAGGCCGGTGCCTTTCTTCTTGCGGCTGATATCGGCATCGATGCGATAGAACCGCTCGGTGAGGCGCGGCACGTGCTCGGGCTCGACGCCCGGACCGTGGTCGATGATCGTCACCTGATGCTGAAAGCCCGGCTTGCCGGCGGGGGCGAGGCTGACCTCGACGAACTTGCCGGTGGCGCCATATTTGACGGCATTGTCGAGCAGGTTCTCGAAAACCTCGTAGAGCTGGCTGCGGTCGCCGGTGGTAGTGGTAGGCCCTTCGAACAGACTCAGGCGGATCTCGATGTCGGCCGCCTTGGCCTGCATCATCAACCCCTCGCGCACTTCGCGCAGCAGGCCGGCGAGATCGATGCTTCCGGTGGGCCGCACATGCTGGTGCATTTCGATGCGCGACAGGCTGAGGAGGTCGTCGATCAGCTTGCTCATGCGCTCGGCCTGGCCGCGCATGATGCCGAGGAATTTCTCCCGTGCCACCGCGTCCTTGGCTGCTGGCCCCAGCAGCGTATCGATGAAGCCGAGCAGCGAGGCCAGCGGGGTGCGCAGTTCGTGGCTGGCATTGGCGATGAAATCGCTGCGCAGGGCGTCGACGCGCTTGAGTTCGGTGAGGCTCTGGAAGGTCACGACCAGTTGCCGGTCTTCGTCATCGAACCATTCCCGGCCGGGGCGGCGCAGAGGCGATACGACGACCTTGTCCCAGGTCTCCGATGGCACCGTCTCGTGCAATTCGACGATACGCACCGCCGCCGTCCGCATGGCGAGGTCGATCGCCTGCACCAGTTCGGGGTTGCGCATGGAAAAGGTGATCGGGTTGCCATTGCTGACGGTGGGGAACTGGCGATGTGCGGCCGCATTGGCATGGAGCACAACGCTCCGCCGGTCGAGCACGAGGCAGGGATCGACCAAAGCATCGGCAAAGGCGAAGACCGCGTCCCCGCCGGAGCTCACCGTGGCACGCGGCAGTTCGACGGCATTGGTGACGGTAATCGTGCTGCCCGGCAGCACGGCGACACCAGCCAGCACCACGAGGAAGCTGACAATGGCTGCCACAACGCCAAGCTCGCCGAACAGGGTCAGCGCCGCGAAAATTCCAAAAATTCCGGCCAGCAGGCTGCCTTGGGCGGCAATGCGCGCCAAGGCGATCGTCAGGCGTGAAACGGGCAGGCCTGCTTGGGGTTCATCCATGTTTTGCTTCTGGGATTCAGACAGTTGCGACGCCCCTTGCGCGCGGGGGCGCCTTCATAGCACGGTGAACATGACAACGGAGAGACACCAGTGACCGACCCTCTTGATGGCTTCGACCTCGAAAATCCCGAACTGCCAAAAGTCATCAAGAAGCAGGCGATGACCTCGGGTGGCTATCCCTACGACGATAAGCTGGATGGCGATATCTATGAAGCGCAGATGTATGAGCTGCAGAAGCAATTGGTGCTGCTGCAGGCCCATCTAGCCGCGTCGGGCGAACGCATCATGGTGGTGTTCGAGGGACGCGATGCGGCCGGCAAGGGCGGCACCATCAAGACCTATCTCGAAAATCTCAATCCTCGCTACAACCTGATCGCCGCCCTGCCCAAGCCCAACGACCGGGAATCCACGCAATGGTACTTCCAGCGCTATGTCGACTGGTTCCCGGCGCGCGGCGAGACCGTGCTGTTCGACCGCTCCTGGTATAACCGGGCGGGCGTCGAAAGGGTCATGGGCTTCTGTACGCCCGAGCAGACCGAGCACTTCCTCGAGGAGGCCCCCGAATTCGAGAAGCGCATCACCCGGGACGGCATCCACCTGTTCAAGTTCTGGCTGTCGATCGGCCGCGAAATGCAGCTCAAGCGCTTCCATGATCGCCGACATGATCCGCTCAAGGTGTGGAAACTGTCGCCCATCGATATCGAGGCGCTGCACAAGTGGGACGCCTATACGATCGCCCGCGACAAAATGCTGGAGCGCACCGATTGCGATCACGCCCCCTGGACCGTGATCCGCGCCAATGACAAGCGCCGCGGCCGCATCAATGTCATCCAGACCGTGCTGGGCAAATTGAGCTATGCCGGCAAGGACAAGAAGGCCATCGGGGAGATCGACCCGAAGATCACCTATCAGGCCGAGGATTTTCTGAAGCTGAAGAAGTCGGAGTAGCCGCCGATGCTTTCCAATCCACGATGTCATCCCGGCGAAGGCCGGAATCCATCCTGAGGTCTTCCAACATCTACCGCGGGCTCAGCCATTTCAGAATGGATTCCGGCATTCGCCGGAATGACATCAGAGAAGGGCGAAGGTCCGCGCAACCTACTCCTCAATGCTTCCCATGCGCTTGCTGGCCGTGGCCCAACTCAGTTCCGTGGTACGGGCAATCACCGCTTCGACGACCGTGAACAGCGCGCCATTGGCGTCCCATGTCCGCCCCATATCGGTCCGGCAGGGCAGCACCAGCTTGGCAAAGCGGCTCACCGGGCTCATCCACTCATCGGTAACAAGCACGATCTGGGCGCGCCGCGCCGAAAGCTCGATCGCGACATCGACCAGCCCGGGATCGTAACGCCGGACGTCGAAGATGATGGCGACGTCGCCCGGCTTGACGTCGATCAGCTGGTCGGCGCGCGTGGCGACCCGGCCATCCAGCCGGCGCACCCCCTGCCGGACCAGGCGCAGATGCGCCTCCATATAGCCGGCGACGAAATCGGTGAACCGGCCGCCGGCCAGCCAGCAGGCCCCTTTCGTGTCGGCCAGCCGCTCGCACACATCCTCGAATTCGGATGCCGGAATGAGCGATGCCGAGCCGCGCAGGTTCTCGATCTCCTGCGTTACAAACCGGTCGAGAAAATTCTTGTCCCCCGCCGGCTGGCCGGTGGCAGAATGACTGCGCTGCAGCGGCGACTTGGAGCGCTCTTCCAGTTCCTCGCGCAGCGCACGCTGGAAGTCGGGATAGGACTTGTAGCCGAGCTGAGCCACGAAACGCAGCACCGTGGCCGAACTCGCCCCGGACTGCTGGGCGAACTCGGCGACGGGCGCCAGGCCCAGCGTCGGATAGGAGCCGAGCAGCCCCCTTGCCGCCCGTTTTTCGGCTGATGTCAGCCGATGGATCGCGTCGTGGATGCGCCCCGCGACCGATTTCCCCTCCATGCGCCCCTCTGAATTTTTGATTTCAGCATTGACAGTTTTGGCCAATGTGGAACTACTGATACAGAAGTTAATCGGCGATGCGTAGAGGCTAAGTGGACATTAGCGGTCAAAAGGCGGTGCTGGTTTCCAATGCACGCGGGCGGTCGCCCTTCGTCATCGTCTGCGACCATGCCAGCAACCGCATTCCGGAAAAATACGGCGATCTGGGCCTGACCGGCACCGAGCGGCTGAGCCACATCGCCTGGGACCCCGGCGCCCTGGCCGTCAGCCGCCAGCTCTCCGAACTGCTCGACGCCCCGCTGGTGCAGTCTACCGTGTCGCGCATTGTCATCGACTGCAATCGCGACCTCGACGCGCCGGACCTGATCTGGACCCTGTCGGAAACCACGCGCATCGCGGCCAACGAGAATCTCGAAGCCGCGGAGCGGCAGTATCGCATCGACCATTTCCACCGGCCCTATCACGCCTCCATCGAAACCCTGCTGGAAGCGCGGCGCCATGCGGGCCAGGAAACGGTGCTGGTCTGCATGCACTCCTTCACGCCGGTCTATCATGGCGTCGCCCGGCCCTGGCCGATCGGGCTGATCCATGGCGTCGATCCGACCTATACGCGGGCGCTGTTCGAATCGCTGACGGCGGACGAACCGGGCCTCAATGTCGGCTGGAACGAGCCCTATGCCGCGCTCAATGGCGTGACGCTGACGCTCGAAAAGCATGGCGACCAGCGCGGACTCGACGCGACGATGATCGAAATCCGCAATGACGAAATTCTCGAACCTGCCGGCGTGACCCTGTGGTCGACCCGGCTGGCAAATTGTCTCGAAACGGCGCGGGTCGCGCGCAAAGGGGCAATGGCAGTCTAGACTTAACCGTGGGCTACTTCAGGGGGACGTGACTATGGCTGATACCAAGAAGGTCGGCAGTGTCGCCTATGCGACGCGCGACAAGGACTATTTCGAAAAGCGTGGATTGGATCGCTACGCCGGCATCTGGTCGCTGTGGGCGCTCGGCGTTGGCGCCGTGATCTCGGGCCACTTCTCGGGCTGGAACTTCGGCTTCATGACCGGCGGCTGGGGTGGCATGCTGGTCGCCGGCATCATCATCGCCATCATGTATGCGGGCCTGGTCTCCTCGATCGCCGAAATGAGCCCGGCCCTGCCCCATACCGGCGCGGCCTATTCCTTCGCCCGCACCTCGATGGGGCCCTGGGGCGGCTTCATCACCGGCCTCTTCGAAAACGTCGAATATGTCCTGACCCCGGCGGTGATCGTGACCTTCATCTCGGGCTATTTCGGCTCGATCACGGGCATGGATACCTCGCTCTACCCGATCCTGTGGATCGTGTTCTATGCGATCTTCCTCGCCCTCAACATCTATGGCGTGGCGCTGAGCTACAAGGTGACGCTGGTCGTGACCCTGATCTCGCTGGCCGTGCTGGTGGTCTTCTGGATCTCAGCCTTCACCCACATGGACTTCGGCCGCTGGGCGCTCAATATCGGCGTCGGACCCGATGGCAAGGCCGTCGAACTGCCCGAGGGCAATGGCTCCTGGTTCCCCTTCGGCTGGCAGGGCGTGCTGGCGACACTCCCCTTCGGCGTCTGGCTGTTCCTTGCCATCGAGCAGGTGCCGCTGGCCGCAGAGGAATCGGTTGACCCGAAGCGTGACCTGCCGCGCGGCATCCTGCTCGGCTTTGCCACGCTGGTGCTGTCGGCCTTCATGATCGTGCTGCTCAACCCGTCGGTGATGGGCATCGGCTCGTTCGCCCTGGGCACCTCGCTCGAACCGCTGCTCGATGGCTTCCGCGCCATCTATGGCGATGCGGGTGCTACGGTTCTGGGCATCGTCGCCCTCACCGGCCTCATCGCCTCGTTCCACACCATCCTCTACGCGCAGGGTCGCCAGGTCTATTCGCTCAGCCGTGCCGGCTATTTCCCGTCGGCGCTGTCGGTGACCCACTCGAAGTACAAGACGCCCCATGTCGCCATGATCTCGGGCGCCCTGCTGGGCCTGGCCGTCATGCTGATCATCTGGTTCGCCAATGGCGGCGGCGGCGGTGGCGAAACCCAGTTGGGTGACGACATCATCGGCGTCGTGCTGCTCAACATGGCCGTGTTCGGCGCCATGCTGAGCTACATCATGCAGGCCCTGAGCTTCATCATCCTGCGCCGCACGCAGCCCAATATCGAGCGGCCGTTCCGCTCGCCGCTGGGCATTCCGGGCGCCATCCTCACCATCATCATCGCGGCGGTGACGCTGTTCTACCAGATGCAGGACCCGAACTTCTTCAAGGGCGTGATCTGGGTGGTGCTGTGGTGCGCTGTCGGCATTGCCTACTTCGCTGTGATCGGCCGCCACAAGCTGATCATGTCGCCCGAAGAAGAGTTCGCGCTGGCGCATAAGGCGCCCTGATCGAGATCGGTGGTCGCGGTCCTGCCCGCGACCAC
>CBIHQV010000047.1:0-29084 GCA_966212275.1 uncultured Devosia sp. | reverse complement strand
TGGCCGTGTGAAGGCCCTTGCAGACGCTGCCCGTGAGGGCGGCCTGCAGTTCTAGCACCGGCGAGGAAAGAGAATTATGAGCAGAGACGTTCAAGAGCGCGAAAGCGAATTCGTCGATCGCCTGGTCCACATCAACCGCGTGGCCAAGGTGGTCAAGGGTGGCCGTCGTTTCGGCTTCGCAGCCCTCGTGGTTGTCGGTGATCAGAAGGGCCGCGTTGGCTTTGGTCACGGCAAGGCCCGCGAAGTGCCGGAAGCTATCCGCAAGGCCACTGAACAGGCCAAGCGCCAGATGATCCGCGTGCCGCTGCGCGACGCCCGCACCCTGCATCACGACGTTGCTGGCCGCCACGGCGCCGGCAAGGTGATCCTGCGTGCTGCCGTTCCGGGTACCGGCATCATTGCCGGTGGTCCGATGCGCGCCGTGTTCGAAACGCTTGGCATCAACGATATCGTTGCCAAGTCGCAGGGCACTGCCAACCCGTACAACATGGTGCGGGCCACCTTCGATGCGCTCAAGCGCGTCGATAGCCCTCGCTCGGTTGCTTCCCGCCGCGGCCTCAAGGTTTCGGAACTTCAGGCTCGCCGCGGCGAGACTGCGGTCGAAGCTTGATCGCCGGTCAGGAGATAAATCATGGCTGAGAAGAAGACCATTACTGTCAAGCAGATCGGCTCGCCGATCCGCCGCGACAAGGTGCAGCGCGCGACCCTGATCGGTCTCGGGCTCAACAAGATGAACAAAGAGCGCGAGCTGATCGATACGCCCGAAGTCCGCGGCATGATCAACAAGCTTCCGCACCTCGTCCGCGTTATCGGCGAGTAAGGAGCAATCATGACCCGTTTGAATGAACTTCGCGACAATCCCGGCGCCAACAAGCTCCGTATCCGCGTCGGTCGCGGTATCGGTTCCGGCAAGGGCAAGACCGGTGGTCGCGGCGGCAAGGGCCAGACCGCACGTTCGGGCGTTGCGATCAACGGCTTCGAAGGCGGCCAGATGCCCCTTCACATGCGTATGCCGAAGCGTGGCTTCAATGCGCTCAATCCAGGCGACTGGAATGAGGTCCGCATCGACCGCCTCCAGGCCTATATCGACGCTGGCAAGCTCGACCCCAAGGCTGTGATCGACGCTGCTGCGCTGATCGCTGCCCGCGTGATCCGTCGTCCCAAGGACGGCGTGCGTCTCATCGGTTCGGCAGGCTTCACGGCCAAGAAGGTGACGTTCAACGTCAACTACGCCACTGCCGGCGCCACTGCTGCTATTGAATCTGCCGGTGGCAAGATCGATATCATCCCGGCCAAGGCGCCGTGGAAGAAGACCCCATACGCCGGTTAATCATCGGCATGGGCGCACCCGGCCGAGTGGTCGGGTGCGCTTTTTTTGGTTTGTTGCGTTAGGGCTGTAGATGCATCTGCTCCCCAAGCGCTCCGAGCGCACCTGGCCTTGAAGCCATAGGAGCGATATATGGCGTCCGCAGCCGAACAGCTGGCACGTAATCTCAACTTCTCGACCTTTTCCAAGGCGAAGGCTCTGCAGCAGCGCATCTGGTTCACACTGGGCGCGCTGCTCGTCTATCGTCTGGGCACCTTCATTCCGGTGCCGGGTATCGACCCCGATGCCTTCGCGCAGACCTTCCAGCAGAGCCAGCAGGGCATTCTGGGCATGTTCAACATGTTCGCCGGCGGCGCTGTGGAGCGCATGGCGATCTTTGCCCTCAACCTGATCCCCTACATCACCGCCTCGATCGTCGTGCAGGTCATCTCGACCGCATCGCCGCGTCTTGAGGCGATGAAGAAGGAAGGTGGCGAAGCTGGCCGTCGCAAGATGAACCAGTATACCCGCTACCTCGCCGTCGTGTTCTGCGCCGTGCAGGCCTATGGCATTGCCGTGGGTCTCGAGGCCAGCCAGGGCGTCGTGCTCAATCCGGGTTGGTTCTTCCGCGTCTCGACCGTGATTACCCTGGTCGGCGGCACCATGTTCCTGATGTGGCTGGGCGAGCAGATCACTTCGCGCGGTGTCGGCAACGGCATTTCGCTGATCATCTTCGCCGGTATCGTGGCCAATCTGCCGACCACTTTCGTGCAGACGCTCGAACTGGCCCGCACTGGCGCCATTCCGGCCATTGCCGGCTTCGCCATGCCGGTTCTGGCCCTGGTCGTTATCGCTGCCATCGTGTTCTTCGAACGCGCCCAGCGCCGGCTGCTGATCCAGTATCCAAAGCGCCAGGTCGGCAACAAGATGTTCCAGGGCGACAGCTCGCATCTGCCGCTCAAGCTCAATACGTCCGGTGTTATCCCGGTGATCTTCGGCTCGTCGCTGCTGCTGCTGCCGGCAACCATTGCGTCCTTCGCGGCGCAGGGTAATGCCCCGCAATGGCTGCAGGTGGTGACGGCACTGCTGGGCCGCGGTCAGCCGCTCTACCTGGCGCTCTTTGCCTTCTTCATCATCTTCTTCGCCTTCTTCTATACGGCGATCGTGTTCAATCCGGTCGAGACGGCCGATAACCTCAAGCGCTCCGGCGGCTTCATTCCGGGTATCCGCCCGGGTGAGCGGACGGCCCAGCACATCGACTACGTGCTGACGCGCATCACGGTGATCGGCGCGCTCTATCTGACCGTGGTGGCGTTGATCCCCGAAGTGCTGTTCAGCCAACTGGCCATCAGCCAGTTCATCGGCGGCACCTCGCTGCTGATCATGGTGACCGTGACGCTAGACACCGTGTCGCAGATACAATCGCACCTCATCGCGCAACAGTATGAGGGGCTCGTGAAGAAGTCCCGTCTTGGAGGAGGCAAGCGTCGATGAGGTTGATACTGCTCGGACCGCCGGGAGCGGGGAAGGGGACGCAGGCCAAAGTTCTGGTCGAGACCTACGGCATCCCACAGCTCTCCACCGGCGATATCCTGCGCTCGGCCATCCAGAATCGTACGCCTCTCGGGCTTGCGGCCAAGGAAGTGATGGATCGCGGGGATCTGGTGTCGAACGACATCGTCAACGGCATTGTGTCCGATCGGCTTGATGCGGACGATTGCAAGAGCGGCTTCATCCTTGACGGCTTTCCGCGCACGATCGGCCAGGCCGAAGCGCTCGACGGAATGCTCGCCGACAAGGGGATGGAACTGGACGCCGTCATCGAGATGACGGCCGACGCCGACGTGCTGGTGGCTCGCGTCATCAACCGCGCCAAGGAAAGCAACCGCCCGGATGACAATCCGGAGGTGATCCGCAAGCGCCTCGATGTCTACAAGAACGACACTGCGCCGCTGGTCGATTACTACCGCCAGCGCGGCCTGGTGAAGACGGTCGACGGTATGGCGCCGGTCGAAGAAGTGACGGCAGCCATCCAGGCCGCCATCACCAACTAAAATTCGGGCTTGACTTCGAGGTTGACTCCTCGGAATCGAGCCCTTAAGAACCGCGTCAGTCTCATGGATTATTGGGCTGGATTCGGTTTTCCACATAGTGGGGGTCGAATTCGGTCCCTTGTTGTTATAAGGGCGCCAGCCGTGATGGTTCGCGCTGAATGAAGGAGAGCAGACGTGGCTCGTATTGCTGGCGTCAATATCCCGACCAATAAGCGCGTTGTCATCGCGCTGCAGTATATCCACGGGATCGGCGACAAGTTCGCCGAGGATATCTGCACCAAGGTTGGCATTCCGGCTGAGCGCCGTGTGAACGAGCTCACCGATGCCGAAGTGATCCAGATCCGTGAGACCATCGACCGCGACTACGTCGTGGAAGGTGACCTGCGTCGCGGCGTGGCGATGAACATCAAGCGCCTGATGGACCTGGGCAACTATCGTGGCCTGCGCCACCGTCGCGGTCTTCCCGTCCGCGGTCAGCGCACCCACACCAACGCCCGCACCCGCAAGGGTCCGGCAAAGCCGATCGCCGGCAAGAAGAAGTAAGAACCCGTACCGGGTTCTTCGATGTAGCTGCCGGGGCACTTTCGCTAACGGCAGCGCTGATATCGATCAGAGGAATTAGATGGCCAAGACTGAAACCACGCGCGTCAAGCGCAAGGAACGCAAGAACATTACCTCGGGCGTCGCCCACGTGAATGCTTCGTTCAACAATACCATGATCACCATCGCCGACATGCAGGGCAACACGATTTCGTGGTCCAGCTCGGGTGTCATGGGCTTCAAGGGCTCGCGCAAGTCGACCCCTTACGCGGCTCAGGTCGCTGCCGAAGATGCTGCCAAGAAGGCGCAGGAACACGGCATGAAGACCCTCGAGGTCGAAGTTCGTGGCCCCGGTTCGGGCCGTGAATCGGCGCTCCGCGCCCTGCAGGCTGCTGGCTTCAACGTCACCTCGATCCGTGACGTGACCTCCATCCCGCACAATGGCTGCCGCCCGCGCAAGCGGCGCCGCGTCTAATTTAGACCGACTAGAGAGCTCCCGGCCGATTGAATGGGCCGGGAGTCTTATTGCGTTTGCGGCGGAGCGGCTCGGGCTGGAGCCGCGATTTTGAAAGGACATAACCGTGACGATCCAGAGGAACTGGCAAGAACTGATCAAGCCGACCAAGCTGGAGATTGTTTCGGGCAGCGACAACGCGCGCGTGGCCTCGGTGGTTGCCGAGCCGCTTGAGCGCGGTTATGGGCTTACCCTTGGTAACGCCCTTCGTCGCGTGCTGCTGTCGTCGCTCCAGGGCGCGGCAGTGACTGCAATCCAGATTGACGGCATCCTGCATGAATTCTCGTCGCTTCCGGGCGTGCGCGAAGACATTACCGACCTCGTCCTCAACGTGAAGGAAATCGCGCTGAAGATGGGTGGCGAGGGCCCGAAGCGCCTTGCCCTCAGCCGTCAGGGCCCGGGTGCGGTCACCGCTGGCGACATCAAGGTGACCGGCGACATCGAAGTGCTGAACCCCGAGCTGGTCATCTGCCATCTCGATGACGGCGCCGAAATCAATATCGAGTTCACCGTCGACACCGGCAAGGGCTACGTCGCCGCCGACAAGAACCGTCCCGAAGACGCACCGATCGGCTTCATTCCGGTCGATGCGCTGTTCTCGCCGGTCCGTCGCGTCAGCTACAAGGTCGATGCCACCCGTGCGGGCGAAAGCCTCGACAAGGACAAGCTGACCCTGCAGGTCGAGACCAACGGCGCCGTGTCGCCGGAAGATGCCGTGGCTTTCGCCGCACGCATTCTCCAGGACCAGCTGTCGGTGTTCGTGAACTTCGAAGAGCCGAGCAAGGAAAAGGCACAGGATGCCGTTCCCGAGCTGGCCTTCAACCCGGCCCTGCTCAAGAAGGTCGACGAGCTGGAACTCTCGGTTCGCTCGGCCAACTGCCTCAAGAACGACAACATCGTCTACATCGGCGACCTGATCCAGAAGACGGAAGCCGAGATGCTGCGGACGCCGAACTTCGGCCGCAAGTCGCTCAATGAAATCAAGGAAGTCCTGGCACAGATGGGGCTTCATCTCGGGATGGACGTGGCCAACTGGCCGCCCGAGAATATCGATGACCTCGCAAAGCGCTACGAAGATCACTACTGATCCCGCGCTGCCAAGCACTTTAGGAGACTCCCATGCGCCACGGTAATTCCGGCCGCAAGCTCAACCGAACCGCCAGCCACCGCAAGGCTATGTTCGCCAACATGTCCGCCGCGCTGATCAAGCACGAGCAGATCGTCACCACGCTGCCCAAGGCGAAGGACCTGCGTCCGATCGTCGAGAAGCTGATCACTCTGGGCAAGCGCGGCGACCTGCACGCTCGCCGCCAGGCGATCGCCCAGGTTCGCGATGAGGGCCAGGTTGCCAAGCTCTTCGCCGTGCTTGGCCCGCGCTACAAGGAACGCCAGGGCGGTTACATCCGCATCCTGAAGGCTGGCTTCCGCTATGGCGACAATGCCCCGATGGCCGTGATCGAGTTCGTCGATCGCGACGTGAACGCCAAGGGCCAGGACAGCGGTCCGGTCCAGGTGCGCGAAGACGACGAATTCGAAGCCGCGTAAGCGCAGGCTAGCATCGACATTTTGGGGCGGTCGCGACATCAGCGGCCGCCCTTTTTGTTTGTCGCCTCGCCGGTTTCGGCGCGCTACTTTCACCCTTCTTCTGGTTCTGCGGGGCACGCATGCAGTCAGGTCTGGTTCTGGTCACCGGTGCCAATGGTTTCGTTGGCAAATGGACGGTCATCGAGTTGCTGCGGGCGGGTTTTGACGTGCGTGGCACGGTGCGCTCCGAGGGCAAGGCGGAGGCGGTCCGAGCCGTTGTTGCCGGTCAGCTCGGTGAGGGCGTGTTGCCGCGTCTGAGTTTTGTGCGGACCGACCTGATGCAGGACAGGGGCTGGGCCGAAGCCATGCAGGGCGTCGAGGCCATTGCGCATGTGGCGGCGCAGATCCTTGCTGAGGAGCCGCGAGACCCGCAGACCGTGATCGGTCCGGCCCTCGAGGGCACCGAGCGGATATTGCGTCATGCGATCGCCGCCGGCGTGAAGCGGGTTATCATGACGTCCTCGATTGCCACGGTGGGCTATGGTCATGGGCATGACCGAGGTCGGCGCACCTATAGTGAGGAGCATTTCACCGATCTCGACGCCATGCGTTTCACCTGGGCCTATTGCATCGGCAAGACCCGGGCTGAGCAGGCTGCGTGGGCCTATGCGCGCTCGGAGGGGCTGGAGCTGACCACGATCCACCCCGGCGCCATCCTTGGCCCCGCGCTCGACGCCGATGCCAGTATCTCGCTGGGCATGGTTTCGGGCCTGCTTGATGGTTCGACCCCGGCTATGCCGAGCAACGGCTTTTCCATCATCGATGTTCGCGACGTCGCCGCGATGCATGTGGCGGCCCTGCAGCAGCCGGCATCCATCGGCCAGCGTTTCCTCGCCACCTCCGACTACGTGCCGTTCCCCGAGGTCGCGCGCATCCTGACCGAGGCCCATCCGGACCGCCAGATCACCCAGAAGATCGTGCCGGACTGGATCATCAAGCTGCTCGCCCGCTTCGGTGGCCCGACCCGACAGATCATCAACGATATCGGCAACGAGAAGCACTTTTCGCGCGACAAGGGCGAGGCGCTGCTGGGCCGCTCATTCGTTTCTGGCAAAGACGCGATCCTCGCTTCGGCGGAAAGCCTGATCCGGCTGGGCCTGCTGGCGCCGAAACGCGCGAGCTAGCCGATCAAATACCACCGCGGCCTGCCTCGGACTTGCTCCGCCTGCCATGCACCGCTTCTGTCGGCTATAGGCGGGGCTCCAGCCGCCAGGTCGCGTAGAGTTGCTGCAGCTCGGCGTGATTGCGGCAGACAACCATGGGCAGTCCGGTGTCGTACCCCATCTGCTCGTATTTCCCCTGGTGACGGGTTTTCCAGATCCAGCGGACCATTTCCCACTTCACGCTGTCGCGTCCGCTTTCGAGGCCGCCAACCCGCTGCTTTTTGAACAGGCTGCGGTTGAAGTAGCGCAGGTAGCGGCGCAACAGGCGATCGTCGATGACGATGATGCCGGTGGCGCGGGCATAGCGCTGCGGCATGAGGCGGGAGTAGTTGCCGTCCATGGCCCAGGCGTCGTCTTCGACAGCCGCGTCATGCAGCGCCGTGAACGCTTCCTGGCTGCGAGGCACCCAATTGCCGTGCTCCTCGTGGCTGAAGCGGTCGAGATGCACGGCGGGGATGCGCAGCTTGCGGGCTATGGCGTCGGCGAGCGTCGACTTGCCGGCATTGCTAGGCCCATTGATCATGATGCGGCGGCCGAGATCAGCCAGAGGCGGGATGGGATGCATTTTCAGTTCCGATATGTCTGAGGGATCGGGGTGGAAAAGCGATGACAGGAGACAAAAATCCCCGCCGCAGCGGGGATTTTCCATTTGCGTAAGGCTCGGCCAGCTTATTCGGGCTGCTGGTCCTTGCCGGTATAGACTTCCTCGACCCAGAACTGGTCGCGGCGGTCGAAGCCGTTGAACGGGGTCAGCGAGGCCTGGGTATAGGCGCCCATCAGGCCGAATTCGATCCAGTCGTCTTCGTCGATATCGGCTGGCAGGGTGAACACCTGGGGCAGCACGTCATAGCTGTCGCAGGTCGGGCCCCAGATGGTGAATTCGGAGAATTCCTGGTCGTTGTCATGCACGCGTGCGCCCCGCCACACCCGCACCGGCGGGGTGAAGTGCATGAACTTGACTTCCATCAGGCTGCCATAGGCGCCGTCATTGACATAGACCGACTGGCCGCCGCGCTGGTGCTTGACGCGCAGCAGCAGCGAGGTCGAGGAGGTCACCAGTGCGCGGCCGGGCTCGATGATCAGCTCCGGCTTGCGCTTCTCGCCGAAGTGGTCGTTGACGGCCTGCGAGATGGTCTCGAAGTAGTAGTCCATCGGCGGCGCTTCGCTGGTCGGGTAGGGGGCCGGATAGCCACCACCGATATTGAGGCGCTTGAGCTCGATATTGCTCTCTTCGACGATGCGGGCAGCGGCGGCGATGTGGCGCTCATAGGCATAGGCGTCTTCGCACTGGCTGCCGACATGGAAGCAGAGGCTGGGTGTGTAGCCCATCTGATCGACCATGGTGACGATTTCGGCCGCGCCCTGTTCCATCACGCCGAACTTGATGCCGAAGTCATAGGACTTGAGCGCCTTGCCGGCCTTGAAACGGGTGGTCACTTCCACATCGCGCGACGGCGACACCACGGCGGCGAGCTGGTCGAGCTGCTGGGGGTGGTCGATGGTGAAGCTGCGGACGCCGAATTCCTCGTAGGCGCGCTCAATCTCGCGCTTGTTCTTGATCGGGTTGTTGTAGTGCATCACCGCGCCGGGGGCGTGGTCGCGAACCAGCTCCATCTCGGTATTGGAGGCGACGTCGAAGGCCTTGAGGCCTTCGCGGTGCAACTGGGCGATGATGTGCGGGGAAGGGTTGCACTTCACCGCATAGGTCAGGAGCCCGTCAAAGCCCTTCCTGAACACCTTTGTAGCCCGGTGAAGCTCACGTTCGGAGAACAGGAAAGCCGGAAAGTCCGGCGCTTCCGCCGCGATCAGGGCGGAGGTGTTCGAATAGACGTGGTTCGGCTCGGTGGTCATTGACGACTGGCCTTTCGGGGCTGGGGAATGCGGGGAAGGAAACGCGTGTCCAGGAAAAGTGGTTTCCGGTTTTTGCCTCGGAGACGCGCCAAAGTGAGCGCTGCATATAGGGCCATGGAACCCCTCACGCAAACGATTATTTGGACGCAAATTGCGACGGTCAGATGACGCGGTTTTTCCCAGGGTTTCCGGGGCGTTGCGAGCCTAATCCAGCACGACCTCGGGCAGGTCCAGCACTGCGAGCGCCTCGATCGAGCTGTTGCGCCATTTCGCGAGGCCCTCGATGAAGCTGGATGCCTCGTCGTCATAGCCGCGGCGGCTTATGCCGACCAGCATGAGCCCGTCGCCATAGGGCACGTAGCGATAGGCATTCCACTCCACGATGACCGTGCCGGTGCTGGAGTCGCTGAGCAGGAAATCGAGGATGAGTTCGCCGGTCGCCTCGTTGGCGATCATGTCGAAATTGACCACCGGATCGCTGGCCTTGCGCTGCTCGAGGCCGGCAATCATGTCGGCGGCGGCACTTTCGGGCGTCGCGCCCTCGGTCAGAATGTCGATCATGAACATCTGGCTGTAGCTCTCCACCGCTTCGCCGGCGGGGAGATATTCCTGCTTGTAGTAAGTTTCCGCCGGATGGCTGGTCCAGGCGAGCTCGAAACTGCTCTCCTCGAACACGATGGGCCCGGGAATGCCCAGGGCCTCTTCCTGCGCCAGGGCAGGCAGAGCGAGCCCGAGCGAGACGATAGCGGCAGTGGCGAAGCGAGATATCGACATGGGCAGGACCTTGGCTGGTGCGGGAACGACTAGAGCCTAGTTTATTGAAGCTGTCGATTGCCTGAACGGGCGTGGTACTGCGTTCGGCAAGGGTGTAACACCACAGCGCAATCCGCTAGAATCCCGCAATGTCCGATCTCTTCGCTGCCGACCCCTCCGAAACCGACCGCGCCCGGCCGCTGGCCGACCAATTGCGTCCGCGTTCACTCGATGAGGTCATTGGCCAAACTCATCTCCTGGGCCCCGATGGCACCCTGCGCCGTATGATCGCCAGTGGGCGGCTCGGCTCACTGATCCTGTGGGGGCCGCCGGGGACCGGCAAGACCACGGTGGCGCGGCTATTGGCCGACCAGATCGGCTATACGTTCGAACAGATATCGGCCGTGTTTTCGGGCGTCGCGGACCTCAAGAAGGTGTTCGAGAAGGCGCGCTTCCAGCGCCTGTCCGGTCATCGGACGCTGCTGTTCGTCGATGAAATCCACCGCTTCAACCGAGCGCAGCAGGATGGCTTCCTGCCCGTGATGGAAGACGGCACCGTGGTGCTGGTCGGCGCCACGACCGAGAACCCGTCCTTCGAGCTCAACGCGGCCCTGTTGTCGCGCAGCCAGGTGCTGCGCTTTGAATCGCTCGGGCTCGACGATCTCGAAAAGCTGGTGCAGCGCGCCGAGGAGCTGACGGGTGCGGCTTTGCCGCTCGAGCCCGAGGCGCGGCAGACTCTCCTTACCCTCGCCGATGGCGACGGGCGGGCGCTTCTTGGGCTTGTCGAAGAGGTGCTGGCCTCGGCCAAGGCGGGCGAAACGCTCGATGCGGCAGGCCTGCTCACCGTGGTCCAGCGCCGCGCGCCGATCTACGACAAGGCGCAGGACGGGCACTACAACCTGATTTCGGCGCTGCACAAGACCATCCGTGGTTCGGACCCCGATGCGGCGCTCTACTATTTCGCCCGTATGCTGGTGGCCGGCGAGGATCCGCTGTTTCTGGCGCGCCGGCTGATCCGCATGGCGTCGGAGGATATCGGCGAGGCCGACCCGCAGGCGCTGCCGATCGCTGTGGCCGCGCGCGATGCCTATCAGATGCTGGGCTCGCCGGAGGGCGAACTGGCCTTGGCGCAGGTGGTGGTGCACCTGGCGCTCGCGCCCAAGTCCAACGCCGTCTACACCGCCTTCAAGGCCGCCATGAGCGTGGCCAGGGAGACCGGCTCGCCGATGCCGCCCATGGTCATTCTCAATGCGCCCACCAAGCTCATGAAGGGCAGCGGGTATGGCGATGGCTATATCTACGACCACGACACGCCCGAGGCCTTTTCCGGCCAGGAATATTTCCCCGAGAAGATCGGCCGGCAGAAGTTCTACGAACCGGTCGAGCGCGGCTTTGAGCGCGATTTGAAGAAGCGCATCGACTATTTCGAACGGCTGCGCGCGGCCAAGCGCGGCGAGGAGTAGCATGTATCCCTTCCTTCTCGTCGGCGCCGGCGGCGCCATTGGCGCCATGGCCCGCTATGGCTTTGCCGGCCTCGTGGGCCGTGCCTGGCCGATGTCCTTCCCGTTGGCGACGCTTCTGATCAACATCATCGGCTCCATCGCCATGGGGCTGTTGGTCGGCCTCATGGCCCGCTTCCTGCCGCCCTGGCAGGAGGATGCGCGCCTGTTCGTAGCTGTGGGCATTCTGGGCGGCTTCACCACATTCTCCGCCTTTTCGCTGGACACGATCGTGCTCTTCGAGCGCGGCGAATGGCTTTCGGCTGGCGCCTATGTGCTGTTGTCGGTTGTGCTCTGCCTCATTGGGCTTTATCTCGGGCTTTTGGTGACCCGAGGCGTGGCATGAGTGGCGTTCAACAGCGGCAGGTGGAAGACGACGAAGACGGGATGCGTCTGGATCGCTGGTTCGCCACGCATTTCCCGCAGCTCGGCTTTGGCCGGCTGCAGAAGCTGATCCGCAATGGCGAGGTCAAGGTCGACAAGGCCAAGGTGACCACCAGCACGCGCCTGGCCGGCGGCCAGACGGTGCGCATTCCGCCGATCGATGATCCGGACACCGTCAAGCCGGTCAAGCTCAACAATGCCGATGCCGAGTTCCTGCGCAGCCTCGTCATGTATGAGGATGACGATATCTACGTTTTCAACAAGCCGCATGGCCTTGCCGTGCAGGGCGGCAGCGGCCAGAGCCGGCATATCGACGGCATGCTCAAGAGCCTGCCCAACGCAAAGGGCGAGGCCCCGCGCCTTGTGCATCGTCTCGACCGCGACACATCCGGCTGTCTCGTTGTTGCCAAGACCAAGCAGGCGGCGAGCCATTTCGGCAACGTGTTCCGCTCGCGCTCAGCCCGCAAGATTTACTGGGCGGTGGTCGCCGGCAATCCGCATCCGCAGCAGGGTGAGATTTCCTGTTTCCTCGCACGCCAGAGCACCGACGACGGCGAGCAGATGGTGGTCGTGCGCAACGGTGCTCCGAACGCGCAACACTCGCTGAGCTATTATTCGACGACCGATACCGCCAGCAAACGCTTTGCCTGGGTGACGCTCAAGCCCGTCACCGGCCGCACGCATCAGTTGCGCGTGCACATGGCGCAGCTCGGCACGCCCATCATCGGCGATCCGCGCTACTTCAACATCGAGAACTGGCAGGGTGCGCCGGGGCTGAGCGAGGGCCTGCACCTCCATGCCCGGCGCATCGCCATTCCGCTGCGCAACGGCAAGCGGCTCGATATCTCGGCGCCACTCCCGCCGCATATGCGCGCGAGCTTCGAGACACTGGGCTTTGACCCCGATCGCTACGATGTCAGCGGGGATCCGGAGGACGGCGCATGAGCCTTGTCGTCTTCGACATGGATGGCACCTTGATCGACAGCGGAGCCGAGATCACGTCGCGCGTGCTCAAGGCTTTCGCCTCGGTGGGACTGCCGGCGCCTGCCGAAGAAAAGATCCGCGCCAATGTCGGCCTGTCCCTGCCGATCTACTTGAGTGCAGTGTCCGGTAGTGACGATCCCGAACTGGTCTCGGCGCTGTTTGATGCCTATCGCGCCGCGGCGGCGGCCTCCCCACCGGGCCAGATGCCGATGTTCGACGGCGCACGGGCGCTGCTGGAGCGGCTTACGGTGCGGCCGGACACTCAGCTTGCCGTGGCGACGGGCAAGGGGCGGGCAGGGCTCGACAAGACCCTGACGCAGAACGACATGGCGCATTACTTCGCCAGCTTCCAGACGCCCGATACGAACCCCTCGAAGCCCCATCCGGGCATGCTCCAGTCGGCCATGGAAGAGTGCGGCGCGCGGCCGGATGGTACTGTGATGATCGGCGACGCCGTGTTCGATATCGAAATGGCCAGGGCCGCCGGCGTGCGCTCGATCGGCGTGGCCTGGGGCCTCCAGCCGGTGGCCGCGCTCGTGGCGGCTGGTGCTACTGTTATTGTCGACCGCTTCGATGCGCTCTACGACGCCATCGAGCGGGTTCTGGAAGAAAAAGCCCATGCGTGACCAGCTCGAAGACGCCCACAAGCATCGCGACGACGGCTATGGCCGGGCGCAGCACCTGAACCGCGTAGAACTGCCCAAGCGCTTCTACAAGGAAGTCGCGGCCGGGCCGGTCGATGGTGGCTTCGTCGTCACGCTCGATGGCCGCCCCGTGCGGACGCCGGGCAAGAAGCTGCAGGTCATCGTGCCGGCGGCATCGATTGCCACGGCTCTGGCCGAGGAGTGGGCGGCGCAGGGCGAATTCATCGATCCGGCCACCATGCCGATGGTGCGCCTCATCAACTCGGCCATCGAGAGCGGCGAGGAGATGATCCCGGCGTTTCGCGAGGAAGTCGTCAAGTTCGCCGGCAGCGATCTGATGCTGTACCGCGCCGAAAGCCCGCAGGAACTGGTATCCGAGCAGGAACTGGCCTGGGACAAGGCGCTGACCGCCATTGCCCGGCATTTCGGCGTCAGCTTCCAGCCGACCATGGGCATCATCCACCAGTCGCAGCCCAAGGCGACGCTGGATCGGCTGGCCGAGGCGCTTGATGGCGAGAACCTGTTCGTGCTGACGGCGCTGGTCTCCATTACCGGACTTACTGGTTCAGGGCTTCTGGCTATGGGCCTTTGGCACAAGCTGTTTTCGCCTGACCAGGTCTGGGCGGCGGCACATGTTGATGAGGACTACCAGATCGCCCAATGGGGCCAGGACGAAGAGGCCGCCGACCGCCGCGCCAAGCGCCGGGTCGAGTTTGACATCGCGGTCGCGGTGCTGGATGCGCTGCGCCCCTAACGGGGCTCGGCTGCGGTCAGTTTGACCCAGTCGATGACATCGGGTGCGATCTCGCCGAGCGGGATCAGCACGAAATCGCGTTCATGGGCATAAGGGTGCGGCAGGGTCAGGCGGGGGGAGCGGATCTCGACGCGGTCATAGGCGATGATGTCGATATCGATAACCCGCGGGCCCCAGACCTCCTCGCGAACGCGCCCCATGGCGAGTTCGATGTCGAGCAGAATATCGAGGAACTCCATGGGCTTGAGGGTGGTTTCGACTTCGACGGCCTGATTGGCGAAATCGGGCTGGTCGGTTTTGCCCCAAGGTTTGGTGGTGAGGACGCTTGATTGCTTGACCACGCTGATGGCCGGGTGGGCATCGATGCGCCGGATGGCTTCGGCGAGTTGTGCCGCGGGATTGCCCAGATTGGCGCCGAGGCTCAGCCAGGCCTTTGAAGTCATTGCGTTTTGCGCTGCCTATGCAGCTCGATGCCGGCTTCGCCACGTACCATGGCGATGGGGGCTTCGGGCTTGCGGATGCGGATGACGACCCAGTCAACCCCTTGAAATGCCTCGAAGATTGCGTCGACGATATTCTGCGCCAGCGCCTCGAGCAGCTTCATGCGCCGGGCTTCGAAGGCTGACTTCACGACGTCGTAGATTTCGGCATAGGAAATGCCGGTGCTGAGGCGGTCGGTGGTGGCGGGGACGGAGAGATCGGCGCCCAATTCCAGATCGATGAAGAATCGCTGGCCGAGCTTGGCCTCCTCGGCGAAGACGCCGTGGTAGCCGTAAAAACCTAAGTCTTTCAGGATGATACGGTCGCCCGTAAAGCCTTGGCTCATCTACTATCCCCGTTCTGCGGGCGGACCATACAGCGTCGCCTGCGCGACGCGAAGGGCATCGCGGTTGGCGCGCACATCGTGGACGCGGAAGATGTGGCCGCCGTTGATGTAGCCGAGAACGGTTGTGGCGATGGTGCCGGCGAGGCGCTCCTCGGGTTGGTTGTCGAGCAATTTGCCGATCATCGACTTGCGCGAAGTGCCGACCAGGAGCGGGTAGATGAACGGATACTGAACGGATTTTGAACGGATTTTGCCGAGGTTTTTGAGCAGCTCGTAATTCTCGGCCAAAGATTTGCCGAAGCCAAAGCCGGGATCGAGGATGAGCCGGTTGTGACTTATCCCCGCCTGTTCCGCCCGTGCGATACTGGCTTCGAAATAGCTGATCATATCGTCCAGCAAGGGGACGCTGGTGCTCCTGTCCTTCTGCCAGTGCATGACGATGACGGGAACGTCGTGCAGGGCCGCAACCCGCGCCATTTCGGGCGCGCCCTGCAGGCCGTGGACGTCGTTGATGATCGTGGCGCCGGCCTGGATGGCCTGATCGGCGACCAGGGGTTTATAGGTGTCGATGGAGAGCGGCACGTCGATGCCATCGGCGACCAGCGCGTCGATGACGGGCATGACGCGATCGAGTTCCTCCTGCACGCCCACGGGTGAGGAGCCGGGGCGGGTGCTTTCGCCGCCGATATCGATGATGTCGGCGCCCTCGGCGATCATCTGGCGGGCATGGGCGAGAGCACTGTCGAGCAGGTTGTGCTGGCCGCCATCGGAAAAGCTGTCGGGCGTGACGTTGAGAATGCCCATGACCAACGGCGTACGGCCGAGCAGCAGCGGGGCGCGATTGGGCAGGGCGATGGTGTGTTCGGTGTGCATGGCAGTGTTCCGCGTCTGCGGAGGCTTACCCCCACCCCGACCCTGCCCACAAGGGGGAGGCAGGTCGACGGAGTGTCGCGTTGAGATCAGAACGGCCAGACCAGCATCAGCACCGGGACGCCAACCAGGACGACCAGGAACGACAAGGGGGCGCCGAGCCGCCAATAGTCGCCGAACTTGTAGCCGCCCGGGCCCATGACCAGGGTGTTGCACTGGTGGCCGATGGGGGTGAGGAAATCGCAGCCGGCGCCGATGGCCACGGCGAGAAGGAAGGCTTCGGGCGCATAGCCGAGATCGGTGGCGAAAGTCGCGGCGATCGGGGCCATGACGAGGACCGTGGCAGCATTGTTGAGGAAGGGCGTCACCGCCATGGCGGCCACCATGATGAGGGCGAGGGCGCCCCAGCCGGGCAGCGTACTGGCGGTGGCCGAGAGCCAATTGGCGATAAGATCGGTGCCGCCGGAACTGCGCAGCGAATCCGAGACCGGGATGAGGCAGGCCAGCATGATCAGGATCGGCGCGTCGAGGGCGGAATAGACGTCGCGCAACGGGATCGACCGGCTCAGCACCATGGCGACAGCTGCGGCGAAGAAGGCCGGCGCTACTGGCACGACGCCGAAGGCAGTGGCCGCCATGGCGACGAGCAGGATGGCGAGCGGGATAAGCCCATTGCGGACGCTGCCCAGGCGCAGGCCGCGCTCGACCAGCGGCAGGCAATCCCATTCCCGCAGCAGCTCGGGCAGGCGGCCCATATGCCCCTGCAGCAGGATGACGTCGCCGTTCTGGAAACGAATCTGCCCCAGCCGCTCGGTGAAGCGCTGGTCGCGCCGGCTGACGGCCAGCAGGTTGAGGCCGGTGCGATCGAACAGGGTCAGCTCCCGGGCGGTGGCGCCGATCAGGGCTGAGCTTTCCCCGATCACCGCCTCGATCGTGCCCATGTCGATCACATCCTTGGTCGCGGCGCCGCGGCGCTCGGAGAAGACCAGGCCCGACTGGCTCAGCATATTGTCGAGGGCATCGGCGGCGCCTTCAATGACGAGGATATCGCCCAGCCGCAGCTTCATGTCGGGCAGGGGCGTGCGGCGCTGGCCGGTGGCGCCGAGAATGCGGATGATCATGGCGCGGCCATCGGCATTGCGCTGGATCTCGGACACGGTCTTGCCGATGGCGGGGGACTCTTCGGCGACGCGGGCCTCGGTGGTGTAGTTCTTGATCTCGATGGCGCTGTCCATGCCGATTTCCTGCCGCTGGCGCTCGGGCAGCAGGCGATAACAAAGGCTGAGGAAGATCACGCCGACCACCGATAGCGCCAGCCCGGTCGGCGTGTAGTCGAACATGGTGAAGGCCTCGCCGGTCATCTCCTCGCGAATGCGGGAGACGATGATGTTGGGCGAGGTGCCGATCTGGGTCATCAAGCCGCCGAGCAGCGAGCCGAATGACATGGGCATGAGAAACAGCGAGGGCGACACGCCGGATTTGCGCGCCATCTGGAAGGCGATCGGCATCATGATGGCGAGCGCGCCGATATTCTTGATGAAGGCACTGAGCAGGGTGACGCTGACGACCAGCAGGATGAGCTGGGCGCGGGGCGAACTGATTCCCGGGGCGAAGCGCCGAACGGCCACTTCCATGATGCCGGAGTGGGACACCGCCGCGCTGACGACCAGCGCGCTGCCGACGATGATGACGATATCGTCGGAAAAGCCGCTGAAGGCCTCGCCCGGCGGCACGATGCCGAGCGCCATGGCGGTGAGCAGCGCGCCGACCGCGACGACGTCGTAGCGCCAGCGGCCCCAGACAAAGGCCAGCATCATGAGCCCGATAGTGAGGAAGACGAAGACTTGAGGCAGGGTCATTGCTGTTCCGATGGCGGCCTGGCCAGAACAACGCAGATGGGGACGTATCGGCAAGTGCCAAATTCGCTCGGTTGCGGCTATAGCTATGGAACCAAATCAAAATCGCGCCGAACGGCGGAGGAGTCGGGATGAAGCAGCTTTTCACCACGCTGGGGCCAAAGACCAAGGCAGAACTGGGCATGATCCTGCCGCACGAGCACGTGTTCGTCGACCTCAGGACCCCCGACAAGCCGGGCTATGCGCAGGCGGACGCGGCCGAAGTGGTGGCGCTGATGGCGCCGCAGATCGAGGCGATCAAGGCGCAGGGCATCACGGCCCTGGTGGAGTGTTCCACCGGCGGCGTGGGGCTGCGGGTGGACCTCGACCTCGCGGTATCGAAGGCGACCAACTTCCCCATCGTGGTGCCGACGGGCAATTATCGGGAGCCGTGGATTCCAGACTGGGTGAGCAAGGCCAGCGAGGCTGAACTCGAGGCGGCATTCCTGCGCGACCTGACCGAAGGGGTTGGCGATACCGGCGTCAAGGCCGCGTGGATCAAGATCAGCGCCGGTGATGACGGCATTACCCCGATCGAGGCGCGAATCCTGCGGGCCGCTACGCGGGCCGCCAAGGCGACGGGCGCCGTGATCGGTTCGCACACGATCAAGGGCCGGGTGGTGATGGACCAGCTCGATATCATCGAGGCCGAGGGCTACACGGCCAGCCGGTTCATCTCGATCCATACCCAGGCCGAACCCGATTTCGAGATGCACAAGGCCGTCGCGGCGCGCGGCGCCTGGATCGAATATGACAATATCGGCTGGGTGCCGCATGAGGAGACGGTGCCGCTGATCCTGCGTGCGCTCGAGGCGGGGCTGGGCGGGCAATTGATGCTGAGCCACGACATGGGCTGGTTCGACCCGGCACTGCCCGGCGGCGGCGCGCCCAAGCCCTATACGACACTGGTCGACAGCATCCTGCCCAAGCTGCGGGCGGCGGGGGTGGATGAGGCGATGATTGTGCGGCTGACGCACGACAATCCGTTTGAGGCGTTTGCGCGGTAGGGCGCGGCGGCGAAGACGAGTCTTTGATCGGGTACCCCCACCTAGCCTCCCCCTGACAGGGGGAGGAATTCGTGCGGTGGTTGGGGCCCGGATCGTGCCCCAACTCGATCTGTTCCTCCCCCTTTTCAGGGGGAGGCTAGGAGGGGGTATCCTCCTTCAAGCAACATCACCCCACAAACGCCGCCCGATAGTCCCGTGGCGTCGTGCCCTTCAGCGCCTTGAACTGGCGATTGAAATTGGCCAGCGAGTCGTAGCCCACTTCACCGGCGATAACACCGATCGGCATGCTGCCCGAGGACAGCAAAGCGCAGGCGCGGCCGATGCGGAGGCGGATGAGGTATTGGCTCACCGTCAGCCTCACGTGGCGCAGGAAGGTGCGGTGGAGGCCCGAGGGGCTGAGGGCGGCGATGTCGGCGAGCTGGGCAATGGTGATCGGTTCGGCGAAATGGGTGTGGATGTGGTTGAGCACCCGGTCGATGCGGCCGCGATCGGTCGAGGCTGGGGCCAGTTCGGGCGCGGTGGCCGAGAGGGACGTGGCGTCGCGATCTTCGGCGAGGCGGGTGAGCACGGTGACGAGGCGCAGGAAGCGCTCGACCGGGGGCAGGGCGAACAGCTCTTCGATCAGCGGGCGTACCGCATCGGCGGCGGCTGGCGAGAAGCGCAGGCCATTGGCTGAGCGGGCCAGCATGGCGGCTACGGCGCGCAGTTCGGTATTGGCCGTCAGCCGTTCGGCCCATTCCGGCAGGAACCACATGACCAGCGCCACATGCGGCTGGGCAGCGTCGGGCCGATCGAGCGAATGCCAGGTGTGCGGCAGGTAGGGTCCGATCAGCACCAGGTCGCCTTCGTCATAGCGGCCGATATGGTCGCCGATGAAGCGCTGCCCGCTGGAATTGAGCGTTAGGGTCAGCTCGAACTCGGGATGGTGGTGCCACTGGAAGGGAATGCCATCATCGAGCCGACGGTTGAGCGTGGCCCAAGAGGCGTCCGCGTCGGTGGTGAGATGTTCGAGATAGGGCTTCATGTGGCGCCGAGCGGTGCTGATACGCCAGAATAGTATCAATTCTCGCCAGCCATGAGCAAGCGGCGCGTGCAAGGCGGAGCTACCTTCATCCCATCAGCAAGCCCGAAGGGGACAGCAAATGGGAGCCAACCATGCAGCCGACCACCAAACGCGACAGCCATCCCACCACGCAGGTGGTGACCACCCAGCTCAAGGATATCGTCAAGAAGCTGCCCCTGCGGGTGCTGAGCCCGGCGGACTGGGAGCACTGGGTGACGAAAGGCTATGTGATTGTTCGCGGTGCGGTGCCGCAGGACAATGTCGAGCGGCTCAAGGCTTTGCTCTGGGAATTTGACGAGAAGGACCCGGGCGACCAGACGACGTGGTACGCGCCGCAGCGCCGCGACCACATCATGAAGGAGCTCAACGGCACCGGCATGGTGGAGATCTACAACCACCAGTTGTTGTGGGACAACCGGATGGAGCAGCGCGTCTATGACGCGTTTGTCGACATCTGGGACCTGGAGGAGCTGTGGACCAGCATCGACCGGGCCAATCTCAACGTCCCCAAGAAGGTGCGTGGCAACCCCAATGGCTTTATCCACTGGGACAGCGATACCTCGCTCGATCCGCTGCCGATCGGCGTGCAGGGCGTGCTGAGCCTGGTCAAGCAGGATGGCGATGTCGGCGGCTTCCAGTGCATTCCGGAGCTGTTCTACGACTTCGACAACTGGGTGAAGACCCAGCCTGCCGACCGCGATCCGATGCATCCGGACACAACCGGGCTCAAGATCACCAATATCGAAATGGAGCCGGGCGACCTGATGATCTTCAATACGCTCTTGGCCCATGGCGTGCGGCCGAACCACAGCAAGGACCGGGTGCGCATGGCGCAGTATATTTCCATGTTCCCGGCTGACGAGGGCAATGTGGTGGAGCGCACGGAGCGGGTGCGGCTGTGGCGAGAGCTGGACCACCCGCAGCGCGATGCGTTTCCGGGCGACCCGCGCGAGTGGGAGAAGAAAAATGCGAGCACGGCGAAGCTGACGCCGTTGGGCGAGAAGTTGCTGGGGCTCAAGAGCTGGCATTAGGGCTGTGCGACACGGTGTCATTCCGGCGAAGGCCGGAATCCATCTTGAGATGACTGGTCCTGCGATGAGCGTGGAAAGACCTCAGGATGGATCCCGGCCTTCGCCGGGATGACATCGTAGATACAGCGGCTTGGCGGGCATGGCCCTCCCTGCTACATCCCTCGCCGATGTCCAGCGTAGTTCCCTTCATCAAGCGGTTCGTGCCCGGCCTGGCGCCTGTCAGCCTGGGTGAGCGGCTCCGTGCGTCCATCGGGGCGCTGATCGGCATTCTGGTGACCGGGGCGGTGGCGGGACTGGCGCTGGGGGGGACGAGCGACGTACCCCTGCTTATCGCGCCGATGGGTGCTTCGGCGGTGCTGCTGTTTGCGGTGCCGACCAGCCCCCTGGCGCAGCCGTGGTCGATCATTGGCGGCAATACGATCGCGGCGCTGATCGGGGTGACCTGCGCGCGCTATATCGGCGAGCCGATGCTGGCGGCGGCCCTGGCGGCCGGGCTCGCCATCGGGGTGATGATGGCGCTGCGGTGCCTCCATCCGCCCAGTGGTGCGGTGGCGCTGACGGCGGTGCTGGGCGGGCCGGCGATCCAGTCGGCGGGCTATGGCTTCGTGGTCTGGCCGGTGCTGGTCAATTCCGTGCTGCTGCTGCTAGCGGCTTTGCTGTTCAACAATCTTACCGGGCGGCGCTATCCGCACCTGGCGCCGGTGCCGGCTAATCCGCATCGTACTGCGGACCCGCTGCCGAGCGGTCGCCTGGGCGTTACGTCAGAAGATATCAGCGCAGTGCTGGCGCAATATGACCTGGTGCTGCCGGTGGCGACCGATGACCTCGAAGACATCCTGCACCGGGCGGAAATCCGGGCCTATGACCGGCGCTCGGGCGGGGTGACCTGCGAGCAGATCATGAGCCGCGACGTGCAGTCTGTCGGTCCCAAGACCAGCCTGCGTGAGGCGTTGCGGCATCTGCGCGAGCATCACATCAAGGCGCTGCCGGTGGTCGATATCGACAACAGGGTGATCGGCATCCTGACGCAAACGGACCTGCTCGACAAAGCCGATTGGGGCATGTCGGCCACGGGTTCGGGCCTGGGCTGGCGGCTGCGCTCGATCAGCAATTCCGATCGCCGCCTCAAGGGGCAGGTGGAAGACATCATGAGCGCCCCGGTCAAGGCGGCACGGCCCGACACGCATATCGCCCAGATCGTGCCGTTCATGGCCGATGCCGGGCTGCACCACCTGCCGGTGGTGGATGAGGGTGGGCACCTAGTCGGGATGGTGACGCAGTCGGACGTCATGGCGGCCATGTTTGCGGTGGCGGCCAAGCAGGACCTCTAGCGCCAGCCGCCCCGGGCCTCCAGGGCCGTCTTCAGCACCAGTGTCAGCACGGCCATCAGCGCCAGCGTCGAGGCGGCGGCGAAGGCGCCGGTGACGTTGAAATCGTGGAAGAGCTGGTTGATCTGCAGCGGCAGGGTGTTGGTCTGGCCGCGGATCGAGCCCGAGACCACCGAGACCGCGCCGAATTCGCCCATGACGCGGGCATTGGTGAGGATGGCGCCATAGACGATGGCCCAGCGGATATTGGGCAGGGTGACGAACCAGAACATCTGCCAGCCATTGGCGCCGAGCGAGAGCGCGGCTTCCTCATCCTCGGAGCCCTGCTGCTGCATCAGCGGGATCAGCTCGCGCGCCACGAAGGGCGCGGTGACGAAGAGGCTGACGAGGATTATGGCGGCGACGGTGAACATGAGCTGGATGTTGGCGGCCTGAAGGGCGGGGCCGAGCAGGCCCTGGCCGCCATAGAGGAAGAGATAGACCGTGCCGGCGACGATGGGGCTGACCGACGCGGGCAGCTCGATCAGGGTGATCAGCAATTGCCGGCCCCGAAAGCGGAAGCGGCTGACCAGCCACGCGAGGCAGACGCCGACGGTGATGTTGATCGGCACGACCACCAGGGCCGTCAGCACGGTGAGGCCGATGGCATGCAGCGTGCTGGGCTCGGCGATATTGGCGAGATAGACACCCAGGCCCTCGCGCAGGGCGTAAGCGAAGATGACGGCCAGCGGCACGATCAGGAGGACCGCGGCGAAGGCGAAGGCCAGGACGATGAGGGTGATTTCCGCCGGGGTGCGGTGGGTGGGGGCGGTCGTCATCACCGGCTCCGGTCCGCGTAGCGCACTTGCCAGGCCTGGAGGGCGTTGGTGAGGAGCAGGGTGACGAAGGCGGCGAGCAGCAGGACGAAGGCCAAGGCCGCCGCGCCCTCGTAGTTGTATTCCTCGAGCCGGATGAAGATCAGCAGCGACACGATCTCGGTCTGGCCCGGCAGGTTGCCGGCGATGAAGACCACGGCGCCGAATTCGCCCAGCGAGCGGGCGAAGGAGAGGACGCAGCCGGCGATGAATGCTGGCAGGATGGTGGGCCAGACAACACGGGCAAAGACCTGCCAGCGCGTGGCGCCCAGGGTGCGGGCGGCCTCTTCCAGCTCGACCTGAACATCCTCCAGCACCGGTTGAACCGTGCGCACCACGAAGGGGATCGAGGTGAAGGTCATGGCTATGATGATGCCAAGCTGGGTGTAGTTGACCTTGATGCCATTGGGCTCGAGGAAGCGGCCATACCAGCCGGTTTCGGCAAAAAGGGTCACCAGCACGAGGCCGGCTACGGCGGTGGGCAAAGCGAAGGGCAGGTCCACCAGCGCATCGAGCAGGCGCTTGCCGGGAAAGTTGTAGCGGGTCAGCACCCAGGCCAGCAGCAGGCCGGCGGCGCCGTTGACGATGGTGGCTGTCAGCGCCGAGCTGAAGGTGATGCGATAGGCGGCCAGCGAGCGGTTGGAGCCGACGATGCGCCAGAACTCCTCCCAGCCCATGCCGCCGACCTTGAGCAGCATGGCCAAGAGCGGCAGCGCGATGATGATGGTGAGGTAGAGCACGGAGACGCCAAGCGTCAGCCCGAAACCGGGCAGCAGGTGCTTGGAACGTTTCGATGCCATGAGACCTCAAGCAAATGGGCGGGCATTGCTGCCCGCCGTTTCGGTTCGGATGCTTTCACATCCACGGTGTCATCCCGGCCTTGAGCCGGGATCCATCTTGAGATCTCAGGATGGGCCCCGGCTCAAGGCCGGGGTGACATCGAGTTTGTGGCTCTACTGGTTGAGGAAGACCTTGTCGAGCAGGCCGCCGTCGGCGAAATGCTCTTCGGAAACCTTGGCCCAGCCACCAAAGGCTTCATCGACCGAAACCAGGCGGATTTCCGGGAAATCGGCGGCGTGGGCGGCCAGCACGGCGGCATCGTTCGGGCGGTGGAAGTTCGCGGCGGCGACTTCCTGGCCTTCTGGCGTGAAGAGGAAGTCGAGATAAGCCTTGGCCAGTTCCTGGCTGCCACGTGCATCTGCGACCTTGTCGACAACGGCGACCGGGAATTCGGAAAGGAAGCTCACCGAGGGAATCACCGCGTCATACTTGTCGGCGCCGAGTTGCTTGCGCACGCCGAGCACTTCGGCCTCGAAGGTCACCAGCACGTCGCCCAGCTCGCGCTCGGTGAAGGCGGTGGTGGCGGCGCGGCCGCCGGTCTCGAAGACCGGGACGTTGGCGAAGAGCTTGGTGAGGAAGGCCTCGATCTGGGCTTCGTCGCCGGCATATTCCTCGGTCGCCCAGGCGCGGGCGGCCAGATAGGTGTAGCGGCCGTTGCCCGAGGTCTTGGGATTGGGGAAGATCACCTGCACGCCATCGGCAGCCAGATCACCCCAGTCCTTGATGCCCTTGGGATTGCCCGAACGGACGAGGAAGGCCGGGAAGGAATAGAAAGGCGCGGCATTGTTGGGGAATTCGGTCGCCCAATCTTCGGAGACGAAGCCGCCTTCGACGAGCTTGTTGATGTCGGTGACCTGATTAAAGGTCACGACGTCGGCGGCAAGGCCTTCGAGCACGGCGCGGGCCTGGGCGGAGGAGCCGGCATGGGACTGGTTGATGGTCACCGTGGCGCCCGAGGCGGTGTAGGCGGCGTTCTCGGCTTCGAACAGCTCGCGGGCAATGTCATAGGAGGCGTTGAGGATGTCGGTGGGCTGGGCGAGAGCCGGCGCGGCGCCGAGAGCGAGCGCGGCTACGGCGAGGGCGAGAAGCTTGTTCATTGACGCTTGTTTCCAACGGTTCGGAATGACGTTGGCAAAGTGATGCAACGCGACTGGTTCAGTCGTCAAAGGGCAAACTATTGTGGCGGATGAGTAATTTACGCGCGGCGAGTGCGACGGCAACGGCGTTGCGCGGGAAGGGGATGTGGGGGGATTTTGTTTCGGGGGCGTGCCACGCCCTCGTGGTTCGAGGCTCGCGAGGGGCTCGCACCTCACCATGAGGCTACTGGACTTTGCGTGGCCTACTCGCACCCACCGGCCGTCACCCTCGGGCTTGACCCGAGGGTTCTGTACTGACGGGGCGTTTGGCAAGTGAAGGGCCATCGGGTCGAGCCCGAGGGTGACGGGCGGTGGGGTGTGGCGCCGTTAGTGAACGGCATCGCCAAAAACAAAAGAGGCGCCGCTTGCGCGACGCCTCTTAATTTGAGTCCGTAAACGCCGCTAAGCCGCTGTCAGTTCAGCGCCTTTACCGGTTCCGCGAACAGGTCGTATTCGTCGCTGTCGGTCACGACCACGTCGAGCATGTCGCCCGGCTTGATGCCGTCGGCATTGCTGATGATGACCTGGCCGTCGATCTCGGGGGCGTCCCACTTGGAGCGGGCGATGGCCTTGTTGGCTTCGGGCTGCACGTCGTCCACCAGCACCTGGATGGTGCGGCCGACCTTCTTGGCGAGCTGGCCGGTCGAAACGTTCTGCGCCACTTCCATGAGGCGCTCCCAACGATCCTGCATCACGTCATCGGGGACGATGCCTTCGAGTTCGTTGGCCGGGGCGCCGGTGACGGGCTCATACTTGAAGCAGCCGGCGCGGTCGATTTCGGCTTCCTCGATGAAGTCGAGCATCATCTCGAAGTCTTCTTCGGTCTCGCCTGGGAAGCCGACGATGAAGTTGGAACGCACAGTCAGATCAGGGACTTGGCGCTTCCAGTCGAGAATTCGATTCAGCGTTTTTTCCTGGTGTGCCGGGCGGCGCATGGCCTTGAGCACCTTGGGAGAGGCGTGCTGGAACGGAATGTCGAGATAGGGCAGGACGAGGCCTTCGGCCATCAGCTCCATCACCGCATCGACATGCGGATAGGGGTACACATAGTGCAGGCGCACCCAGGCGCCGAGCTGGCCCAGTTCCTTGGCGAGATCATAGAACTTCGCCTTGACCGGACGACCGCGATAATTGCTCTCGGCATATTTGATATCGACGCCATAGGCGCTGGTATCCTGGCTGATGACCAGCAGTTCCTTGACGCCGGAGCGGATCAGGCCCTCGGCCTCGCCGAGAATGCCGGCCGCCGGGCGCGAGGCCAGGTCGCCACGGATCTGCGGGATGATGCAGAACGAGCAGCGATTGTTGCAGCCTTCGGAAATCTTGAGATACGCATAGTGGCGCGGGGTCAGCTTGAGGCCCTGTTCGGGCACCAGGTCGACGAACTTGTTGGGCACGGGCGGCAGATGCTGATGCACGGCGCTGACCACGTTCTCGTATTGGTGCGGGCCGGAAATGGCGAGCACCGACGGATGGGTCTTGCGGATCAGCTCTTCCTCGACGCCGAGGCACCCGGTGACGATGACGCGGCCGTTCTCGTTGAGGGCTTCGCCGATGGCTTCGAGCGATTCCTGCTTGGCGGAATCGAGGAAACCGCAGGTGTTGACGAGCACGATATCGGCGCCCGCATAATCGCGGCTGAAGGAATAGCCCTGCGCGCGCAGCGTCGACATGATGCGTTCGCTATCGACGAGGGCTTTGGGGCAGCCGAGGCTGACGAGGCCAATTTTTGGCGCTTGGCTCATGTGAGCAGATAGTTCCGATGTGGGAATGGTTGGGCGCGTCATACAGAAAGTTTGACGGTTACGCAATGTGACTGCCTCCCGCGCGGCGCGGGGCAGGTGTGCCGTTTGTGGCGAACACAGGGTCTTGAACGGCAATTTTGGTGAACAGTGTGTCCGCAGCTCCTGCGGTTTTGCGACGCAAGCGATTGCTCTAGGTCAGCTTCGGTAGTGCGCCGGTCGAGGCGGCGCAGCGTCCCAAGCTCAAAGGAGCACTCATGTTTGACCGTCTCTCCGCCTATGCGCCGCAGGCCCTGGCCGTGCTGCGCATCGTCACCGCGCTCTTGTTCATCGAACACGGCACCCAGAAGCTGTTCGGCTTTCCCGTACCGGCCGATGGCCCGGCCGCTGGCCTGATGCTGGTTGCCGGCATCCTCGAGCTCGTCGGCGGTCTGCTGGTTCTCGTCGGGTTCTTCACCCGCCCCGTCGCCTTCGTCCTCTCCGGCCTGATGGCCGTCGCCTATTGGATGGTCCACGCCCCGATGGGCTTCTTCCCGGTCGGCAATTTCGGCGATGCCGCCGTGCTGTTCTGCTTCGTCTTCGCCTATCTGGTCTTTGCCGGCCCGGGCGCCTGGAGCGTCAACAAGCACTAAGTGCGCTGACCTCAGAATCAAAAGGGCCGCCGGAACGTTATTCCGGCGGCCCTTTTTTCTGTTGGTCTCAGGTTACGTCCTTGGGCGGCGGCGTCCGCTTGGCGGTGCGGCGCGGCTTGAACACCTCGCCGGAGGCCGTCGCCGGCCCACGGGGTGCGTCGCCAACGGGCGGGACATAGGGCGCGGGCTCGGTGGCCGGGGTGATGTATTCGTCGGCCTCGGCATAATCGAGGTCGTCGCCTTCCTCGGCCAGGTCGCGGATGGCCTCGCGCACTTCATCGAGCAGCGACGCCGAATAGCGCGAGCGGTTGACCGTCTCGCCGCTTTGCTCATGCGCCTTGAACCAGACCAGCAGCGCCTCGCTGACAATGCGCAGGCCGACCAGCGACAGCAGGCCGAACACAACGATCTCCAGCAGGCCCCAGAGGCCCGTGCCGAAGCCGAAGCCGAAGCTCCAGAACAGGTGGCTGACCGCCCAGAGCAGAATGCCGGCGAGGCCCAGCGCGTAGAGGATAGGCACCAGCCGCGGCGACAGGATCGCATCGAGCCGGAACAGCGTTTGCCGCGTAAACAGGCGCTTCAGGTCGTCCAGGGTCATCGCGTCCTCCAAGGCTCGATTCGATAGTTACGCAACTTGGTCATGCATACCAGTGCTGACAAGGCTTTCCTCCGATGCGGAAACGGTGGGGCCGAAGTGGTTCTCGAAGGCCCGGCGCAGCACGGAATCAACTTCGGGCATGGAAACGAGTTGCCCCAGATCCTCAAAGCTCGTCACACCCTGATCGGTGATGCCGCAGGGCACGATGCCGTCATAGTGGCTGAGATCGGGCATGACGTTGAGCGAAATGCCGTGAAAGGTCACCCATTTGGAGACGCGCACGCCGATGGCGGCGATCTTGTCTTCCTTGAGCGGGCCCTTGTCGGGGCGCTGCACCCAGACGCCGATGCGGCCCTCGCGGCGCTCGCCAGTGATGTTGTGAGCCGCCAGGGTATCGATCACCCAGCCTTCGAGGCCCTTGACCAGGCAGCGGATGTCGCGGCCGCGCTGGGTCAGATCGAGCATGACATAGGCCACGCGCTGGCCGGGGCCATGATAGGTATATTGCCCGCCGCGCCCGGCATCATAGACCGGGAAGCGATCGGACAGCAGGTCCTCCGCCACAGCGGAGGTGCCAGCCGTATAGAGTGGCGGGTGCTCTAGCAGCCAGATGGCCTCGGGCGCCTGGCCCGCGGCTATGGCGGCGGCGCGGGCGCGCATGGTCTCGAGCGCGAGCGGGTAGGGCACCGGATCGGCCGAAATGATCCATTGCACCGGCCGGGCGTCGGTCCGTACCAGTTTGTTACGGGTTTCGCAGCCGATGTCATCAGACGTTAACGCTTCCATAACCATGCTAGCCAGAGAGTTACCTTCCAGAGATTCAGCGGCCGCATGATGTCGGCCGGCCCGGGGTTACGCACTTATCTATGAGCACCTTAGACAATATTGAAGTGGACATCACGGTCGAGTTGGGCGCCACCACCATGCCGATCCACCATTTGCTGCGCATGGGCCGCGGCGCGGTGATCGAGCTGGACGCCAACGAGAATGATCCGCTCAACATCTACGCCAACAGCACCCTCATCGCCCATGGCGAAGTCAGTGTCGAGGACGGGCACCTGCGCGTGCTGATATCGGAAAAGATATTTAGGCGAGGATAAATCCCGCGCCGCGGTGGTTGCACTGCCCAACGGACGTCACCCACGGGGGTGATCCCCGGGGCGGTGTAAGTACCGGCGGGCACCCCGGGGAGGAGCCGGGGGGGCAGGCCCGCGGTGGCGGTTGGGGGGGTG
>CBIHQV010000046.1:0-29270 GCA_966212275.1 uncultured Devosia sp. | reverse complement strand
GTTCCCTCATCTCGGACCAGTTCGAGTTTACGCTCGAGGACCTGTCGGGTGACGGCCGGCCGGAGTTCGTGCAGAACACGGCCGCCAGTGCCTATCTGGTGCACAACTTTAACGGCTATACCTTCGCGCCGACCTATCATCGCACCACCGGCGTCGCCTCGCTGGTCGGCGAGTCCGGCGACTATAATGGCGATGGCAAGCCCGATCTGACGCAGGCCTTTGCGGCGGCACCGTCCGGCTGCGCCAATTGTGTGGCAGCTTTCTCGGACTCCGTGACGTCCGACACGATGAAGCGCCACAGTCTGTCATCCGGCGGCACGGTCGACGTCGAGTATCTGCCCTCGACCTATGCCTCCGGCAACGGCTACCTGCCGCTGATCCTGCAGACCGTGTCCAAGGTCACCACTTCCGATGGTCGCGGCAACAGCTCGTCGGTGAAGTACGCCTATACCGGCGGCGCTTACAACGCCTTCGAGCAGAAGTTCCTCGGCTTCCAGACCGTCACGGCCGAGTTGCCCTGCGAAGCCCATGAGCCGTCCTGCCCGTGGGTCGTTGCGCAATACCGACAGGAAGCCATCGCGGCCGGCTCCCTGGCGCAGCTCGATATCTATGCCAGCAATGGTACGCTGCTGCGTCGGGCGGTGAACGGCTACACCGTCAACGCCTCGACTGCGCCGTTCACGGCTCACAAGACCTCCGAAGAGATCATCGAATATCTTGCTGGTGGCAACACGACCACTCGCAAGGAGTGGACCTATGACGGTTATGCCAACCTGCTCGAGGAGAAGGACCTCGGCAAGACCGGCTGGGCCGGCGACGACGTCATCACCACATCGGCCTATCAGCTCAACCTAACGAACTACCTGGTCAACTTCCCGACGCAGATCACCACCAAGGCCGCGAATGGCACGGTGTTGCGCGACACCCAAATCTATTACGACGGCGCCACCTCGGCCGGCGCGGCTCCGGTCAAGGGGCTGGCAACCACAACGCGCAAGTGGTTGGCGACCGGCAGCCGGTGGCTCGAAAGCACGGCCAGCTATGACGGCTACGGCCAGCTGCTGGCAGAGGTGGACGCGCTCGGCAATCGCACTGAGCGGGTCTATGACACAACCACCCGCCAGTTCGTAACGGAGACGCGCAACCCGCTCTACCAGCTAGGCGACACCCGACAAAAGACGCAGAACAGCTGGAACTTCCTTTGCGGCCAGCCGGCAACGACGACCGACGCCAACGGCCAGGTCACGCGCTACCAATATGATGCACTCTGCCGGCAGACCCGTGTCGATCATCCCTCGGGCAGCTTCCAGAGCACGTCCTACAACAATCTGGGCAATCCGTCTGCTCAGCATATCGAGCAGTTCGACTACCTGGGCACCGGGTCATCAACGACACCCGAGATCGTTGCCAACCTGCCGGCGGGCAGCACGGCGATCACGCTTGAGAGCCTGTTCTCGGCGAGCGACTGGACCAGCTCGACGGCAAAGCGCGTGCTCCTTCCGGCCGGGACGGAGCGGGGTAACGCGACAACGACGGACGCAGCGGTCTCAATCGGACCAACGGCTTGGGGTGGCACCCTGACCTTCGACATCCAGGGCACCATCTCGGGCAAGGGCGGCGCGGCCAATGGCGGCAATGGCGGTCACGCCTTCAACGCCAACCGCCTGGGCGCGCAGGGCCAGAAGATCGTCATCAACAATGGCGGCGCGGTTCGGGCCGGCGGCGGTGGCGGTGGTCAAGGCGGGCAGGGCGGCGCCGGCTCGTATCAGACGCCTTACACGGCCACCGAGGGCCCGCATTATTCTGGACCTGGTGGCTATGCCTGGAGGACGGAGCAGAACCAGAACAATGGCAATCAATACACGACGGTCTATTGGGCTGGACAAGTCGTCTATAGCGCCACCGGCACCTCTTATGGCCCGGTGACGGTCGGTGCATACACGTACTATCTCGGTGCCAACGTTGTTAGCCATCCGAGCAGCTCCAGCGAGCCCGAGGCCTGGCAGTACTCGTACGTATCCCGCCAGTACACCGCATATTCGACGACCCCGACTACCGGTGGCATGGGGGGCAACGGCGGGCGCGGGCAGGGTTAAGACGGGGGCGTCGCCTCTGGAAGCAGCGGCGCGGCCGGCGGCACTAATGCAGGTGCCGGTGGAACCGGCGGAGGCGGCGGCGCCTGGGGCACGAATGGCGGCGGCGGCGCGAACGGCGCTGCCGGCAGCAGCGGGTCCGGAGCAGCGGGCGTGGCCGGTGGACTGGCGGGCACTGCTGTTCTGAACGCTAGCAATGCGACCATCAACGTTGTCGTGCCAGGCGGCGCTTTCGAGTTGGTCAGGGTTATGTCCGCTGGCGGCAACGCTATCGCCTTGGAAAGCCTGTTCACTACTGCGGACTGGAGCAGCGCAACCGCCAAGCGAGTGGTTCTCCCTGCCGCCACAGAGCGCGGCAGTGCAACGCTGGACGCCGCGGTTTCCATCGGGCCAACCGCCTGGGGCGGCACTCTTACCTTCGACATTCTGGGTACGATCTCTGGCAAGGGCGGCACTGCCAATGGCGGCAACGGCGGCCATGCATTCAACGCCAATCGCCTAGGCGGCCAGGGACAGAAGGTCGTCGTGAACAATGGCGGGACTGTTCGATCCGGCGGCGGCGGCGGCGGTCAGGGTGGTCAGGGTGGTCCTGGCTACTATCAGACGCCGTATACCGCTCAGGAGGGGCCGTACTACAGCGCCGGTGGCTACGCGTGGAATGTCTATCAAAGCTACACGGCAAACCAGGCAACAGGTCAGTGGATTACCTGGGCCGGAACTAATGTTTGGAGTCAAAACCCGAGCACTGGACTAACCTCGGTTACGGTGGGCCCTTATACCTACTATCAGGGCACGTTCGTTCGCTCATACGGCAACGAAGAGTATACAGGGGAACACTACGTTCGCCGCACCTTCACTGCGTATAGCACCACTAACACCGCAGGCGGCGGCGGCGGCGGTGGCGGACGCGGGCAGGGCTATGACGGCACTTCCGCCTTTGGAGCCGGCGGCGTGGCGGGCGGAAGCAACGCGGGCGTCGGCGGTACTGGTGGCTCGGGCGGGGCCTGGGGTACTAATGGCGGAACCGGCTCGACCGGTGCCAGCGGCAACAATGGCGGGGGCGCTGCTGGCGTGGCCGGTGGCCTGGCCGGCACGGCCTTCCAGAATGCCGGCAACATCACGCTGAGCGCTGGTGTGCCCTATCGCCCACCGGCGAACGGCGAGCCGCATCGGGTGACCCGCCAGTTGTTTGATGGCCTGGGCCGGACCTACCTCGCTGAAGACGTGGTGAGCGGCGGCGCTCGGGTGACGCAAACGGTCTATGGCAAGCGCGGCACGGTCGCGCAGGCGAGCGCCCCCTATCTGCAGGCCGGTGGTTCACCGGTCTGGACATCCACGCGCTATGATGTGCTCGGGCGGCCACTCCTGGTCACCTATGCCGATGCTTCGACCATGGCCTTCAGCTATGCCTTGCCGACCTCGGTAGGCGGCACGGTGGCAGTGCTGGCCACCGACGCCTTGGCCCGAACCAGTCGGGTCGAGACCGATGCCCGCGGTAATGTCGTGCTGCGAGAAGGTGTTGGCGCCGGCTCGTCCAACAGCGTGGCGACCACGTTCAGCCCGCTCGGGGAACAGCTGACGGTCGATGACTCCCTGGCCAACCACTGGTCATCGAGCTATGACACGCTCGGCCGCAAGACCTCGAGTACCGATCCGGACCTTGGGACCTGGACCTATGCCTATGACGATGGCGGCCGCATGGTCAGCCAGATCGACGCCAAGGGCCAGGCCTCATCCTTCAGCCACGATGCTCTGGGTAGGCTGCTGGTCAAGACCTCGGGTCTCGGTCTGCCGGGACAGCTCTCGGTCACCAACACCTATGACGAAGCGCGTTCTGGCTTCTTCAATGTCGGCAAGCTGACCACGGCGGCCAATAACAACGCCATCATCGCCTACGACTATGACAAGGGCGGACGCCTGGTCAAAACCTCGACCACGGTCGATGCCGTCGCCCAGGTGGTCACCACTGCTTACGATCCGGGTGGCCGGGTGGTCTCCCGCACCTATCCCAATGGCACGTCGTCGGGCATCTACTCCTATAATGCCGCCGGTCAGCTCCTGGGCCTGGAGAATGCGGTGTCCTCGGTCGTCTATACGGCGGCTGGCAACGTCTCGACCATCACTTACGCCAATGGGGTGACCACCACCTATGGCTATCACCCGACCCGGGACTGGCTGATGACGGTCTCCACCGTCAATGGCGGCACGACCATCCAAGCCTATACCTATGTCCGCGACGCCATGGGTCGGATCAGCTCGGTCACCGGCAACCGGCCCAACGAAAGCTGGACCTATACCTATGATGGCTACGATCGGCTGCTGACGGCGACCAACGTCAATACGCCCTCGCTCAACCAGACCTTCACCTATGATGCGGCCGGCAACATGCTGTCCAACTCGGCAGTGGGCACCTATACCTATCCGGGGCAGGGCGCTTCAGCGGTTCGACCGCATGCGGTTACGGCCGCCGGAACCTGGACCTTTGCCTATGACGGCAATGGCAACCAGACGACCCGATCCACTTCGGGCACGGTCAACCGCACCATCACCTATGACGTCGAGAACCGGCCGGTCAGCGTTGCGACCGGCGGCAGCACGGTCTCCTATCTCTATGGTCCAGATGGAGCCCGGCTTAAGAAGGTCGTCGGTTCCAACACCACGCTTTATCTAGGCGCCGACATCGAACGCGATCCGACCGGCGCCTTTGCGTTCTATCTGAGCCCCGACGTCAAGCGCATCGGCACGGCGATGCACTACCTGCATCGGGATCACCTGGCCTCGGTGCGCCGGGTCACCGATCTCTTCGGCACCATCTATCGGGCCTCGACCTACAAGCCGTTCGGCCAGCAGATCGAGGAGGTGATCAACCCGCTGACGCCACCGGAATCCAAGGGCTTCATCGGCGAACGCTTCGATGCCGAAAGCGGGCTGACCTACCTCAATGCCCGCTACTATGACGCGACCCTCGGCCGGTTCCTCTCGCCCGACTGGTGGAATCCCACAGACCCAGCCGTCGGCACCAACCGCTACGCCTATGCCGCCAACGATCCGGTGAACAAGAGTGATCCGAACGGGCATAAATTTGCGCCAGGCGCGTACAAGTCCGTCAGCGCAAGCAAGGCCAATGCCGGTTTATCCAATCTGGGTAAGGTGATCGGTACCGCTCTCAACGGCCTAAAGTATCTTATTCCAGGACAAGCCATCTGGGAAAGTGCAGTCAGCGACTTCAAGCAAGGCCATGTAACATCCGGCTTGTTTAAA
Source organism: uncultured Devosia sp. (assembly GCA_966212275.1). Taxonomy (GTDB): domain Bacteria; phylum Pseudomonadota; class Alphaproteobacteria; order Rhizobiales; family Devosiaceae; genus Devosia. Next base: position 23,916 of record CBIHQV010000046.1, on the reverse strand, counting down.
TCAGGGCTGGCCATCACCGAAATTGGTCTAACTGTCGCTACCATAGGCTCAGGCGGCTTGTTTCTAGGAGTTGCTAAGGGCGCTCCCAAGACCCTTCCCATTGTAGTGACAGACAATGCCGCCGCGACTAGCGGCAAAGCTGGAGTTGTCCACTTTGCAAAAACCGGAGTTACTCAGGCTACTCCGGCAGCTTCTGAACTGGGGTTCGGGTCATTCGGTGTTTTGAAAAGTTACCTTGGTTCTCCGGGGGTCGGGAAGCACTGGCACCATATAGTTGAGCAGACTCCCAGCAATCTGAAGGCGTTTGGACCCGAGACAATTCAGAATACCAGCAACATAATGGCCGTACCGGCTTCCGTACACGTGGGTAAGGGTAGTATCAGTGCCTTCTATTCTTCCGTTCAGCCGTTTAGTAACGGCCAGACCGTCCGGCAATGGCTCTCCGCGCAGCCGTACGCGGCCCAACGAGAGTTCGGTCTAGAGGTCTTAGAGGATTTTGGACTGTAATATGGAAGGAGCGATCCAACGATTTTTGGAAGCTGCACGCCGCCATGGTGCCAGCACCCTTGCCGGGGACTCAAAGGCGGCTAACGTAGCTTACGAGTCCCTTGTTGATGCAATACGGCACCTTAGAGCAACGCCAGACAAAGGAGTGGAGCTATTAACCGGGCAGCTTTCAGACGAGGATCTGTCGATCGTAACTTGGTCCGCACTGTTCCTGCTGCCGTTCGATGAGCCAAAGGCCTCCGCAGCATTGGGTAAAGTCGCTAGAAGTGGGGTCCCCCGCTTGGCTTTCAATGCTCGGATGACCCTTAAAGAGTGGAAAGCTGGACGACTGACAATCGAATAATAGGCGGACCTCAACTCCAATGCGGCTCGCAGGACCGAGCGCTGAGCGGCAGTCGGTTTGCATCCGGCGGTTCAAGCGCGGGCTGTCAGGCGGTTAGAGACGGGGCCCGCGCACCTTTGGACGGACACGTACGTGGTGGCGATCCGCTGATCATGGCCATCTAACGTCCGCTACCGCTCCGACCAGGGCAGCCAACAAGCGTGCCAGCGCAGTTCGACCAGCTGCAGGCCGATCATGTCGTTATCTGCTCGACGAGCTTGTTCGGCAATGTCCGGACAATGCCTCGCCCGCAGGGTCTATCGCACCACGGTTGAGAGGAGGAAATAGCTCTGCACCAGCTCCGAGGTCGAGTTTAATGCTCCGGTTTTTCCATCTCCGCTCTCTACCAATAATGCCACATCTTGCAGGGGCAGGCGGCGGGTCGCGGCGTGCCCGGATGAAGCCTAAGACATCAATCTCAACGTTCATCTCGTTCCGAGTACTACAAAGCCGACAATCGGCTTTGGAACCCGCGCTGTGCCGATTAGAGCGTCGCAAGGACAAGGCCGATTTTTTGTCGGTTCCCGCCGATAGGGTGGGGCTATTGTCTCAGGTACTTGCTCGACACGGACTCACTTGACGTCGGCCTAAAAATGGAATGAAAGTTCCAATGTAAGTAGCCGCGCCTCATTCGTTCCAAAAACCAGAAACTCGGGGAGGAGTTGATGGATCCAACGGAAGTGTCGTCGTCAAACGTGCTTCTGGAGGCGCGGGGGATATCGAAATATTTCGGCGCCATCACCGCGCTGCACAATGTCAATTTCCACGTGGCGCCCGGCGAAGTGCTCGGCGTGGTGGGGGACAATGGCGCCGGCAAGTCGACGCTGATGAAAATTCTGTCGGGACTGTTTGTTCCCAGCGAGGGCCAGCTGTTGTTTGGCGGGGAGCCGGTGCGCTTTTCCAGTCCCAAGGACGCGCAGCGCCTGGGCATTGAAATGGTGTACCAGGACTTCGCCCTGGCCGGGAACATGCCGATCTACGAGAATATCTATCTGGGCCGGGAGCCGGGGCGCAAACTGGGCCCGCTGACCTTGGTCGACCATGCCAGAGCCAGAACCATGGCCGGCGAACATCTCGACCGGCTGCATATCCACGTAAAATCCGTCGATCAGAATGCCGAGGACCTGTCCGGCGGGCAGCGCCAGGCCGTTGCCATTGCGCGCGCGACGGCGTTCGACGCCAAGCTTGTCATCATGGACGAACCGACCGCGGCCCTCGCCATCAAGGAAGTCGGCAAGGTGCTCGATCTCATACGATCCCTCAAGGAGCATGGCGTCGCCGTCATCATCATCTCCCATCGCATGGATGATATCTTCTACTGCTGCGACCGGGTCATGGCGCTCTATCAGGGCACCAATTTCGCTGAAGCCCCGCTCGATGCCACCCATCGGAACGAGGTCATCGGCTGGATCATGGGCACCAAGGGTAACGCGGAGGGCCTGGCGCATGACCAACTCCACTGATTCCGGCGCGACCGCGGGCAAGATCAATCTGGCGAAGCTTCTCGAAGGCTACGGCATCATCATCGTCGTCATCGTCATGATGCTGGTGTTGACCGCAATCCGTCCGGAAGTCTTCCTCAGCGCCCAGAACCTCACCAATATCCTCAAGCAGAATGCGAGCCTGGCGCTGCTTGCCCTGGGCATGCTCGTGGTCATCATCACCGCCGGCATCGATTTGTCGGTGGGGTCCGTCATGGGGCTTTCCATGGTGACCATCGCCATTGCCAGCCGCGCCGGCGTCCCGTGGCCGATCGTGCTGCTGATCGGGCCGGCCGTCGGCATCGCGGTGGGCTGGATCAACGGCGTGGGGCTCACCTGGCTCCGGCTTCCCCACCCCTTCATCATGACGCTGGGCACGCTCAATATCGCCCGCGGCCTGACTTTCCTCATCACCGGCGGCGCGCCAATTTCCGGGTTGCAGCCGGAGGTGCGCTTTGTGGGGCAGGCCTATTTCGACTTCGGCATCTTCGCGCCGCCCGCCGGGCTGCCAGCCAGCCTCATCCTCGTCGCCGCCTGTGCCATTGCGCTCTGGTTCTTCCTGACCCGCACCTCGATGGGCCGGCACATCTATGCAATCGGGGGTAACCCGCATGCAGCCCGAGTCTCGGGCATAAATGTCGATGGCGTCCTTGTCGTCGTCTACATGATCTGCGGCTTTTTCGCTGGCCTTTCGGGCCTGCTGCTGGCCGGACGCACCGATAGCGGCTTTCCCAATGCCGGCATCGGCATCGAACTCGATGCCATCGCGGCGGTGATCATTGGCGGCGCATCCTTTTTCGGCGGTCGCGGCACGGTCCTCGGCGTGCTGGCCGGCGTGTTGATCATGGGCATCCTGCGCAACGGGCTCAACATCAACAATGTGAGCGCCTTCTGGCAGCAGATCCTGATCGGCCTGGTCATCATCATAGCTGTCTATATCGACGTATTGCGGCGGCGCGCTGCGCTTCGCCACTAAGTCAATCGCGGACAAATGCGACATGCTGCCGGGACAAGTCTCCCGACCGGCGGCAAAGCAAAGGGAGGCAAAGGGAGAAGAACATGAACAAGTGGATCTATGCCGGCCTGGCCCTCGTCGCCACGGCAGGAACGATGACCTTCGGGGCGCAAGCGCAAACCTATGTGCTGGGCATGAAAGGCCCGGGCGCGGGCAACCCGTTCTGGGCAGCAGTCGAGGCCGGCGCCAAGGCCAAGGGCGAAGAACTCGGCGTCGAAGTCGTCGTGGTGGCCCCGCCGGCTGAATCGGACGTGCAAGCACAGATCACCCAGATCGAAGATCTGATCGCTCAGGGCGTTGCCGGCATTGCCCTGGCGCCGACCGACCCCAATGCGCTGGCGCCAGTGGTCGACGCGGCCAAGGCCGCCGGCATCCCGGTGGTGTTCGTCGATACTCGCGGCATCAATGAAGGCGTGAGCTTTATCGGAACCGACAATGCGGCTGGTGCGGCCCTGGCCGCCAAGTACATCTGCGACAATGTCGAAGCCGGGTCGGAAGTCGCGATCCTGCAGGGCCTTGTCAGCCAGTCGACAGGCCAGGCCCGTGCCGAAGGCTCCAAGTCCGGGCTTGAAGCCTGTGGCCTCAAGGTCGTGGCCGAGCAAACTGCGGAATGGGACCGTGCAAAGGGCCTGTCCGTCACCGAGACGATCCTGGCGGGCAATCCCAACATCAAGGCAATCTTCGGCTCCAACGACAACATGGCCCTCGGCGCCGTGGAGGCACTCAAGGCCGCTGCCATGCTCGACAAGGTCATGGTCGTGGGCTTTGACGCCAATCCCGACGCCGCTGCCTCGATCCTTGCTGGCGAGATGACGGCGACGATCGCCCAGGCCCCCGCCAATATGGGCGGCTTCGGCATCCAGGCCCTTGTCGACCTCGCCGCCGGCAAGACGCTGGAGGAATGGATCGACACCGGCACCGTTCTCGTCACAAGCGAAAACGCGGCCGAGTACCAGTAGCCACGGGCTGAGTGGATTGTGACCTGAAAGCGCTCCACTGGAGCGCTTTCTCTTAGCTCTGCCTGACGCCGCTGCTGGAGGCAGGTTCTATGGAGAAGGCCAAGTCTGCCGGAGCGGACTTGGCCTTCTCGTTTTGCTCTAGGCGCGGGCCTTGAGGTAGGCGTCGGCCTGTTTTTCCATTTCGGCTTGCAGGACATCGAGGCCGGCGGCGTCGGCGGCGCTTTTGAGCTTGTCGAGCTGGGCGTCCACGTCGGCGACGCCGTAGAACAGCGGGTTGGCGTGTTGGACGATGACGTTGTTCATCGCCGCGGCTGCCTCACGCACCGGCGTGACGTCGGGCACAAAGGAGGCAAAGGTGTCGGTGGTGAAGTTGTCGTAGTCCTGGGCCCAGTCGAACACAGTCTTTTCCGACTCCGTCATGAAGGACGAGCGGCGTTCGAGGCTGGAGCGCCAGAGCAGCGCATAGCCGGGGAAGGCATACTGGCTGAGCTGGTTGATCCCATCGTCGCCCACGGCTTCCCAGTCGGTGCCTTCGATGCCGTATCCGATGAGGTCGTGGTTCGCCTTGACCGAGAGCCAGTCCTGCAGTGCCAGGGCGCGCTCGACATCGCCGCCATTGGCATTGACTACGACCATGTTGTCGGCCTGGAAGGTCTGAACCGGCTTGACCGCGGTGAGCGGCTTGCCGAAGGGCATGACCTGGGCGAGGCGGGCTTCAGGGATGCTGCGCTGGAGCGCGGCAAGCTGATTGCTCGAGGTGCCATCGGTCATGGCCCAACCGCTGGCGAAGCGGCCCGCCTGGAACTGGCTGTCGACCGTGGCGCGATCGACATTCATGCCATCGGCGTTGATGATGCCGTCATTGTAGTACTGGCGGATCTTCCGGAGGGCGCCGATGACGCCTTCGTCTTCCCAGAACGGGATCGGGCGGGACGAGCCGGTGGCCGCCGCATCCTTGGCGAATAGGAAGCGCAGGCCGGAGCCGGCGAATAGATATTGCATCGTGTACGGGTTCTCCCAGGAGTGCTGGTTGAACATGGCCGTCGGGGTCGGCACGGCGTAGATCCAGTGCGAATTGGAGACCAGGGAATAGGGGGTCACCCCGTCCTCCTTCTCCTTGATGGTGTAGAAGAAGCGCTCGAGCGTGTCGTAATCGGTGATCTCGCCAAAGCCGTGCTTCTCGGCCAGGTCCTGACGGATGCTGAAATGCTGGATGCGGCCGGCGCTGTTGACCTGCGGGATGCCCCGCAGCTTGCCATTCCAGGTGTTGGCCTCGATCAGCTTGGGCGCGATTTGGGCCTTGAGATTGGGAAATTTGTCGATCAGGCCGGTGAGATCGGCAAGGGCGCCGTCCTGCTGGAGCTGGGCCATGTTGAGCCAGAGCGCCTGGAGCGCCGAGTCGAATTCGGCCCCTGCCGTGAACTTGAGCAGCGCCTGCTGGCCATAATTGCCCCAGTTGATGAACTCGGCATCGAAGGTGAAGCCGTGCTCGGCCTGCAAGGCGGCGTTGGCCTTTTCCAAGACGGCTGCCCAGTTGCTCGGCGCCTGCGACGGCAGGACGGCGACTGAGGTGCCGGACAGGCCCTGCGCCATGGCGCGCGACATGCCGCCGGACATGGCGGCGCCGATGCCGGCCGCGCCGCTCAGGGCGAGGAAGTGTCGTCGGTTGATGCGGAAATTTCCCATTTCGATAGTCTCCTCCTGAGGCGGCTTTATTGGGGCCGCTAACCCTTGGTTGCGCCAAGGGTGATGCCCTTGACGAAGAAGCGTTGCGCGAATGGATAGGCGAGCAGGATCGGCCCGATGGTCAGAACGGTCATGGCAAAGCGGAGCTGGTAGACCGGGGCTGCCGCCTGGGCCGCCGTGGCGCCCGGCAGGGCGGCGGCGTTGGTGACGTTGGCGATGAGATTCTGCAGGATCAGTTGCAGCGGATAGCGATCGGGATCGGACAGGAACAGCAGCGGCATGAACCACTCATTCCAGTAGGTGACAGCGTAAAACAGCGCCAGGACGGCCAGGATCGGCTTGGAAAGCGGCAGCACGATCTGGAAGAAGATGCGCAGCTCGCCCGCCCCGTCGATGCGCGCCGCATCGATCACTTCCTCGGGCAATTGCCGGAAGAAGCTGACGGCGACGAAGACCAGGAATGGCGCAATCATGATCGGCAGGATCACCGCGAACCAGCTATTGGAGAGGCTGAGCACCTGCGTCACCAGCAGGTAGAGCGGCACGAGCCCGCCATGGAACAGCATGGGGATATAGGAGAAGATGGTGAGCGGCCCGCTGACCAGCGGCAGGCGTCGGGCGATAACCCAGGCCAGTGAGGCGGTGCAGTAGACCGACAGGGCCGAGCCGACGATGGTGATGAACAGGGACGCCGCATAGCCCCCGAACAGCGACTGGCCGCTGAACAGCATCTGATAGGCCGTTGGCGAAAAGGGCTGCGGCCAGAAGCTGTAGCCGGTGCGGGCGAGGGCGGTTTCATCGGTCAGCGAGCCGGCAATGATCATCCAGAGCGGGATGAGGCAGAACAGCCCGAAGATGGAAACGCCTAGGTAGCTGATGACGGTGAAGGGTTCGCCGGCACGGTGCAGCTTGCGGCGCGGGCGGGTGGTGTCGCGCGCTGGAACGGACTTTGCGGTCGGGCCGGTGAGACCCCGGCTATACTCGGTGGTGCTCACAGGATGGCGCTTTCTCGCTGGAAGCGGCGCTGAACCAGCACAGCCACGGTGACGAAGACAAAGCCGACGACGGACTGGAAGAGGCCAATGGCGGCCGTGGTGCCGAAATTCCCGATCGTCCGCAGCGAGCGGAACACATAGGTGTCGATGACATCGGTGGTGGGGAACAGGATGCCGTTGTCCTGCACGATTGCGTAGATGGTGGCGAAGTCGCCAAAGAAGATGCGCCCCACGCCCAGCACGACCAGGATGCCCATGGTGGGCAGCAGCAGGGGCGTAGTGATCGAGATTGCCATCCGCGCGCGGCTCGCGCCGTCGATGGCCGCCGCCTCGTAGACTTCCTCGGAGATCGAGGTGATCGCGGCGAGGAAAATGACCGAGGTGTAGCCGCCCAGTTGCCAGACCTTGACGATGGTCAGGATCCAGGGCCAGGCGCCGGGCGTCGTGTACCAGCTCAACTGGGGCAGGTCGAAAACGTTGAGCATGTCGTTGAGCATGCCGCCGCGCCCGCCGACGCCTGAGAGGATCGCCTGCAGCATCAGGCTGATGACGATGGGCGAGACGAAGTAGGGGAAGAAGATGGTCGACTGCAGGAAGCGCCGATAGAACTGGCCGCGAATTTCGTTGAGCATCAGCGCCAGCAGCAGGCCGGCGAACAGCGACGCTCCGAGGAAAAGCGTATTGAGGATCAGTGTATTGGCGACAATGTTGAAGGCGTCGCCGCTGGACAGGAAGTAGCGGAAATTGGCGAAGCCATTCCACGGGCTGCCAAAGATGCCGTTGCGGATATTGAAGTCCTTGAACGCGACGACCAGGCCGACCATCGGGCCATAGGCGAACACCACGAACCAGACGATACCGGGCGAAGCCAGCAGCAGCAGGGCCACCGAATCCCAGGGCGATGTGCGGCGCCTTTTGCGCGCCGCGGAGATGGGTTGTTGCACGACGTCCTCCTCCGACTTTTCGTGTAACTAGTTTCACCAAAACGTAGGTCACGCGTCGACACAAGTCAAGCGAGCCTGTAAATGTCGGGCATGAGCATCAAAGACAGCGATCCAAAGCCGCCTCGCGGCACCCGTGGCCCCGACCGGGTAACCGCCGTCAATCTGCGGGATGTGGCGGCGCATGCGCGGGTTTCGGTGGCCACGGCATCGCGGGTTTTCTCCGACAATCCCAATGTGAATTCCGACAGCAAGGCGCGCGTCCTCGCCTCGGCGCAGGAGCTCGGCTACGTCGTCAACGGGCTGGCGCGAGCGATGATGGGACGCGGCCAGCAGACGATCGCCTTTGTGGTGCGCGCGATGATCGGGCCGACCTTCGCCGCCATCGCGGCGGGCGTCGAAAGCGTCGCTGGCCGCAACGGGCATATGGTGCTGATGTCGGCCACCGAGGGCGATGCGGCGCGCGAGCGGGACCTGATTCGCATCCTCCGCGAGCTGCGCGTCAGGGCCGTGCTGCTGGTCGGCTCGACCGAGAGCGACGCCTCGTTCGACGAGCGGGCCGCCGGCTATGCGCGCGACCTTGCCCAGGTCAACGCCTCGCTGATCCTGTGCGGCCGGCCGGGAATCACCAGCCATCCCGAACTGGTCAGCGTGAATTACGACCAGCCCGCCGGGGTCGGCGCCGCCGTCGACGAACTGGTCCGCCTCGGGCACACCCGCATCGCCTATATCGGGGAGGGCAGGGGCATGACGACCGCCGAACTACGCCTTAGCGGCTACGAGGACGGGCTGCGACGCCACAAAATCGCGCTCGATCCGGCGCTCGTACGGGTCTCTGCCAATATCGAGGCCGATGGCGCGCGCGCAGCCGACGCTCTGTTGCGATCTGGCACCGGCGTGACGGCCATCGTCACCATGACGGACAACATCGCCATCGGCGCCTATCGCGCTGCCCGTGCCCTTGGGATTGGCCTGCCGGACGAACTTTCCATCGTCGGCTTCGACGATGCGCCCATTGTCGGCGACCTCACGCCGGCCCTTACCACGGTGCATCCGCCCTTCTTCGAACTGGGCGTGCGGGCGGCTGAAATCGCCCTGGATCTCGCCCCCGCCGAGCATGTCCTGCTGCCCGTCAAGTTCATGAAACGCGACTCGGCGGTTCCTCCCAAAGCGTAATCAGGCTTGCCAAGCTGCGTTTGTGTAACTAGTTTCATGCATCATCGGAATGCAGTGAAACCTGAAAAGACAGACCGCCATGCTTACCCGGGAACGGCCGGCCTCAACATCGCTATCCGCCCGGCCTGCAGGAGAGGCGGCCGTCTGGTTCATGGTTCTTCTCGACCCGCCGCATCTGGCGGATATGCTGTTCGGGCCAGCTCTAGCGACCCTTGCGGCCACGGGAGCGCAGCCACTCAGCCCCGCGCCATTCGCCGATCTGCAATCCGCCGAGGCCCGTTCCGCTCTCGCTAAGGCCCAGGTGCTAATCACCGGTTGGGGTGCGCCGCGATTGACGGCAGCGCAACTGGATGCCGCACCCAAGCTGCGCTATGTGCTCCATGCCGGCGGCCAGGCCGCCCATTTTCTGCCGCCTGCGCCGCGCCGGAATATCCAGCTCTCCAATGCCGGCTGGATCAACGCCATCCCCGTCGCCGAATTCACTTTCGCGATGATCGTGCTGGCCAACAAACAGACCTTCCGCCTGCACAATCTCTATCGCGACCGACGCGACTTCGTGCATCGCGAGGTCGAGTTTCCGGCGGCGGGAAACAGGGGCAAGGTGATCGGCATCGTGGGCGCTTCGCGCATCGGCCGGATCGTCATGGAACGGCTGGGCGACATCGACGTCGCAATCAAGCTTTTCGACCCGTTCATTGCCGCCGCCGAAGCCAGACGGATCGGCGCCGAGTTGGTATCGCTGGACGAACTGATGGCGACCAGCGACATCGTAAGCCTCCATCCGCCGCTCAATGCCGCGACGCATGGCCTGGTCACCGCCCGCCACCTGTCGCTGATGCGCGACGGGACGACGCTGATCAATACATCGCGCGGCCAGGTCGTCGACCAGGATGCGCTTGTCGCCGAGCTCTCGACCGGCCGCATCGACGCCATCCTCGATGTCGCCGATCCGGACGTGTTGCCGTCAGATCATCCGCTTTACGATATGCCCAACGTCTTCCTTACCCCGCACATTTCCGGCTCGATGGGCCCGGAAATCGAGCGCATGGGTAGCCACGTTGCCAGCGAGCTCAGCCGCATCGTCCGCGGCGAGCCGCTAGCCTTTCCCGAGGTCGTGGCGTGACCGGCCTGCACACAATACGGCTGCCCTCCGCTTCCGGCACGCGCGGGACGATGATTGCCTTGCCCGGCCTCATGGAGTCGGCGGAGGCCCTCCTGCCGACGCTGCGTCACTGGGCGAGCCGCGGGTTTGACGTGCTTGGCATCGATCCGCGCGGCCACGGGAAGTCACCGCGCTGGTCGCAGGACCTGCTGGACCGGCACGCGGGCGACGTGATCGTGGAAGACATCCTGGCGACGCTGGCCGATGCACCGATCGATCCGAATTCGCCGCTGATACTATTCGGTCATTCCGCCGGGGGCGCGGCGGCCGCCGGCGTCGCGGCAAAGCTCGTCGGTCGCCTCCGTGCCGTGATCCTCGAAGATCCGTTCTGGCGGTTGCCGGTCACCCAGTTCCAGGACCCGACGGCGGCTGAAGCGGCCGCAGCGGACCTTGTGCGGCTCAAGGCGATGAGCCCGTCGCACCGGATTGCGGAGATTCGGGCGGTCTTTCCGCAATGGCCCTTGGATGAACTCGCCGCCTGGTCGCGGGCCAAGGACGACGTGGATGGCTCCGTGGTCGCCAACGGCCATGTCATTCCGACGCGCGGCTGGCCCACGCTGGTGGCAGAGATCATTGAGGCCGGCGTGCCCATCCAGGTCATCACAGGAACGATCCGCATCGGCATGACGGCAAGCCACCGCGCCATGTTGCGCGCGCTGGGAGCCGAGGTGGTCGTGGTGCGCGGCGCCACCCATTTCATCCGGCGCGACGCCCGGGACCTGTTCCACGCACTCACCGACAGCTTTCTCGACCGGCACCTGCCTGCCGGCACAAACGGCGCCGTTCCAGAAACGGCCGCGTCCCGCACATCAGACACCCAGCCGGCGTTGCGCGTGACGCCGCTCAACCTGCTGCCCCTTGGAGGACCCTCATGGCCGAAGTGAAAATCGACGCCGTCGGCAAGCACTATGGTGCCGTCGAAGTGCTCAAATCCGTATCGATCGATGTCAGGGACGAGGAGTTCCTGGTGCTGGTCGGGCCATCGGGCTGTGGCAAATCCACCCTGCTGCGCATGATCGCCGGGCTGGAGGACATCAGCACGGGCGAAATGTGGATCGGCGATCGCCTGGTGACCGATCTGCCGGCCAAGGAGCGGGACATCGCCATGGTGTTCCAGTCCTACGCGCTCTATCCGCACATGACCGTCGCCGACAATATGAGCTTTGCGCTCAAGCTCAAGGGCATGAGCAAGCAGGACATTGCTGCGAAGGTTCTGAGCTCGGCCAAGATTCTCGGCCTCGAGACCTTGCTCGACCGCTACCCGCGGCAATTGTCGGGCGGCCAGCGCCAGCGCGTCGCCATGGGCCGCGCCATCGTCCGCAACCCGCAGGTCTTCCTGTTCGACGAACCGCTCTCCAACCTCGATGCCAAGCTGCGCGTGGTCATGCGCTCCGAGATCAAGGAGCTGCATCAGCGCCTCGGCACCACCACGGTCTACGTCACCCATGACCAGGTGGAAGCGATGACCTTGGCGGACCGGATCGTGGTCATGCGCGACGGGCGGATCGAGCAGATCGGCACGCCGCTCGAACTCTATGATGCGCCGGTGAACACCTTCGTGGCCGGCTTCATCGGCTCGCCTTCGATGAATTTCCTCGATGGCGCCATGGCTGAACGGGGCTTCCAGCTCAAGGACGGCACAGCGCTCGAGACGCTTCGTCGCCCGGACGGAGCAACCGCCTGCGGCATCCGCCCCGAACACCTCCAGATCGCAGCCGGCGGGCTTGATTGCGAAGTGGTTGTGGTTGAACCCACCGGCTCGGAGACCCTGGTCATTGCCCGGGTGAATGGCCAGCAGATCACGGCTGTGTTCAAGGATCGCCTGGATGTGCGGCCCGGCGAGCGGATCAGTCTCAGGCCCGATCCCGAAAAGCTGCACTTCTTCGACAAGGACGGCCAGCGTCTGGAGTAGGGCACTCCAATGTCATTTCGCCGTGAAGTCGCTGACCGGATGTAACCAGGAGCGCATATAAGACGAACTGACGTGCAGATCGCTCCAACCTAGGCTTTGCAAATGTCCAGTTCCGTCTCCGCCATCCGCACCTCCGGGCGTCGCTCGTTTTTGGCTGCCTTGTTGATTCTGCCGGCTTTGGCCTCCGTGCTGTGGAATCAACCGGCATCCGCACAGGAGGCCCCCGTGCAAATCCCGCCGCCGGCTGCGGACCTGGCCGAGACGGGCACCTCAGCAACCGCCGTCTTTGCAGGCGGCTGCTTCTGGGGTGTGCAGGGGGTATTCCAGCACGTCACCGGCGTCACCCGCGCGGTATCGGGCTATTCGGGCGGTGCCGCCGAGACGGCCACCTACGAGCAGACCGGCAGCGGCACGACCGGTCACGCCGAAGCCGTCGAGGTCACCTACGATCCGTCCGTGGTGAGCTATGGCGAGCTGTTGCAGATCTATTTCTCGGTGGCGCACAATCCGACCCAGCTCAACTACCAGGGGCCGGATCACGGCACGCAATACCGCTCCACCATCTTCCCGATGTCGGAAGAGCAGAGCGAAACCGCGAGCGCGTATATCGCCCAACTCGACGAGGCCGGGCTTTTCAGCGGCCCGATCGTCACCACGATCGAGCCGTTCAAGGCATTCTACCCGGCCGAGCAGTATCATCAGGATTTCCTGACGCTGAACCCCACCTGGCCCTACATCGTCTTCCACGACCTGCCCAAGATAGCCGCGCTCAAGCAGCTGTTTCCTGAGGCCTATCGCGACGAGCCGGTGCTGGTGGGCACGCTCTAGCACCTGCGCCGATGGGGGTGTGACCCATCGGCAACGCCCGGCGGCTGCCCTATTTTGGCCGCCTGAGGGACGGGTTTTCGCCCCTCAACCCAAGCAGAACCGTTGCTGTCGGCTGTTCCCCGAACCCGGAATCACGGGGTCGCATTTCCGGGACGGCCCCCATGACCCAAGGCGGAACCGGCGCACCAGCGCTGCGTTCCATAGTCCGAAGGTCCACTAGCAAGGAGAACAGCGATGAGCTTGTTCAAAAAGATGGCGCTTGCGGCGCTCGCCACCACCCTTTCGATGGGGACCGCTTTTGCTGCGGACCTGATCACGGTTCCGACCAGCACGCCTGCCGAGATGCCCGTCTATGAAGAGCCCGGCTTCGATTGGAGCGGCTTCTACGCCGGCGTCTATGGCGGCGCACAGAATGGCGCCACTAGCGGCACGCAGTATGGGCTTGGCGTGCAGGCCGGTGTGAACGCGCAGTTCGACTTCTACCTTCTGGGTGCCGAAGTTGCCGTCCATGGCCTCACGGGCGGCGCGGTGGGCAACACCACTTACGGTCAGATCCTGGGTCGTGCTGGTCTCGTCGTCAGCGACAATGTCCTGGTTTACGCCGCTGGCGGCTATGGCATCGACCTCGGCCCGCCCGACGAGCAGGATGTGCTGCTTGGTGGCGGTGTCGAACTCGCGGTCACCGACAGCATTACGGTCGAAGCACAGTACCTGCATGGCTTCCCGCTCAATGGCGGAACCAATGCCAAGGACCAGTTCACGGTCGGCGCCAACTTCCACTTCTAAATCCGACTCACGTCATGCAAACGGCCCCGCCTCGGCGGGGCCGTTTCGTTTGCGCGGGTGCTTGACGGAGAGACTCACTCATGTCCACATTGCGACACCTCGTCGCCCCATGGGCATGCGCGATAGATCAAATTTGTCTCAAATTGGGCCAATTGCGCGACATCGGCGCAACACCTGCCCCGAAATGGTCATCTGGCGTTATCTGCGTTGCCTAAATTCGGCGACCAAAGGGTTGTCACGCGCGTTAGGCTGATGCATCTAGTCGGTCGACTACGGTTAACTCTATGGGAGTGCAAGATATGTTTGTACGTTCGCTTTCTATCGGTGTGGCTGCTGCCGCGCTGCTCGCTGGTGGTGCTCAGGCCGCCGACCTCATCATCCCGACCACCCCGCAGCCGATCTATGAAGCTGCTGGTTTCGATTGGGAAGGTCTCTATGTCGGCGTTCGCGCTGGTGGCCAGTTCGTTGGTTCCACCACCTATGCCGGCTACCCGGTCAACACGACCTCGGGCGTTCTCGGCGCTGCCGTCGGCGTGAACTTCATCCCCGTCGATCCCTTCCTGATCGGCGCTGAAGTCACCGGCGACTACATCTGGAACAACGCTTTCAGCACCGGCGAATTCTTCGCCAACCTGCGTGCTGGTGCCGTTGTGACCGACTCGGTCCTCGTCTATGCAATCGCTGGTATCGGCACCAACAACCGTACCGGCTTCTCGCAGGGCGTGTACCAGGCTGGCGCCGGTGTTGAACTTGCCGTCACCGACTCGGTCACCGTTCGCGGTGAAGTCGTTGCCCAGGGTGATTTCGACGGTGCTGCTGACGCAGTCTTCGAAGGCGCCAAGGCAACCGTCGGCGTGTTCTACCACTTCTAAGTTCTGCAATCGGGCAGGGCGGTTCACCGCCCTCTCGACCTAGCGTCTTGCGAACCCAATTCGGCGAACCGCAGCAGCGGTTCGCCGTTTTGTTTTTGGTGGTCCTTTACGCCGCCGCGCGACTTTGTCGCCGGGCCGCGTCGTTCCAAAATATCTCAATTTGCAGGCACGGCGTTGTCGCCAACCCGGCGCTCGCAACGCTGATGTTGCGGGCTTTCGCCACGGGCATATATGATTATTCTGCTCATATTTTCTTTCCCTTGAAACCGGATAGGCAAAGGTCTAAGCCCAAGCCATCAACGTTCGCGTTGGTTCGCTCGCCCCAATTGCTTGCGTAACCCTCGCACCCGGTCGCCCGGCCGGACTAGAAACAGGCTGCCGCATGACTGATTTGCTCAGCGACTATCTGCCGATTGTCATCTTCCTTGCCGTGGCCGGTCTTATTGGCTTGGCACTGCTGGTTGCTCCCTTCATCGTCGCCGTGAAGAACCCCGATCCCGAGAAGGTTTCGGCGTTCGAAGCCGGCTTTGACGCCTTCGACGATGCGCGCATGAAGTTCGACGTGCGATTCTATCTCGTCTCGATTCTCTTCATCATCTTCGACCTCGAAGTGGCGTTTCTGTTCCCGTGGGCCGTGGCCTTCCGCGAAGTCGGCTGGTTCGGCTTCTGGTCAATGATGATCTTCCTCGGCGTTTTGACCGTCGGCTTTATTTATGAATGGCGGAAAGGGGCCCTGGAATGGGATTGAGCGAAGCAAACGGCACGCTGGTCGCGCCGCGTCCCACCGGCCTGATCGACCCCCGCACCAACAAGCCCGCTGGCGCCAACGATCCGTTCTTCACTGACGTGACCGACGAGCTGGCCGACAAGGGCTTCCTGGTTTCGACGGTTTCGCAGCTGGTCAACTGGGCGCGCACCGGTTCGCTGATGTGGATGCAGACGGGTCTGGCCTGCTGCGCCGTCGAGATGATGCAGATGTCGATGCCGCGCTACGATATCGAGCGCTTCGGCACGGCGCCGCGCGCCTCTCCGCGCCAGTCGGACGTGCTGATCGTTGCCGGCACGCTGACCAACAAGATGGCTCCGGCTCTGCGCAAGGTCTACGACCAGATGCCCGAGCCGCGCTACGTCATCTCCATGGGCAGTTGCGCCAATGGCGGCGGCTACTACCACTATTCCTATTCGGTCGTGCGCGGCTGCGATCGCGTGTTGCCGGTGGATATCTATGTCCCGGGCTGCCCGCCCACCGCTGAAGCGCTTCTTTACGGCATCCTGTTGCTGCAAAAGAAAATTCGCCGCACCGGCACCATCGAACGCTAGGGTCAGCCAGAATGGATGAAGTAACCCAGGTCGATCCGCTTGTGGACCTTGGCGAGCATATCACTCGCGCCATTGGCCCAGCGATTCTGTCCCAGGAAGTCGCCTTTGGCGAACTGACCCTGACCGCGGAAAAAGACGCAATAGTGGCAGTCGCCACCTTCCTGCGCGATGATCCGCGTTGCCGGTTCGTCAGCTTCGTGGACGTATGCGGCGCCGACTATCCGGCGCGCGACGAGCGCTTCGACGTCGTCTACCATTTCATGAGCCCCTACCTGAACCAGCGCGTTCGGGTGAAGGTGACCACGGACGACGTGACGCCCGTTCCGAGCATCACCGGTGTCTTCAAGGGCGCCGAATGGTTCGAGCGCGAAGCCTACGATCTATATGGCATCCTGTTCTCGGGCCATGGCGACCTGCGCCGCATCCTGACCGACTACGGCTTTGACGGGCATCCGCTGCGCAAGGACTTCCCGACCACCGGGTTCGTGGAAGTGCGCTACGACGAAACCCGCAAGCGCGTCGTCTATGAGCCGGTCAAGCTGATGCAGGAATATCGATCGTTCGACTATTTGTCGCCTTGGGAGGGTACGGATTACGTGCTGCCCGGTGACGAGAAGGCCAAGCAATGACCGTTGAAGCCGAAGTCAGAAACTTCACCATCAATTTCGGGCCGGTCCATCCGTCGGCCCACGGCGTGCTGCGCCTGATCCTGGAACTCGACGGCGAAATCGTCGAGCGCGTCGATCCGCATATCGGCCTGCTTCATCGCGGTACCGAAAAGCTCATCGAGTCCAAGACCTACCTCCAGGCCGTGCCGTATTTCGATCGCCTCGACTATGTAGCGCCGATGAACCAGGAGCATGCCTTTGCCCTGGCCGTCGAGAAGCTGCTGGGTCTCGAAGTGCCGCGCCGCGGTCAGTTGATCCGCGTACTCTATTCGGAAATCGGGCGCCTGCTGGCCCACCTGATGAACGTCACCACCCAGGCCATGGACGTTGGCGCGCTGACGCCGCCCGTCTGGGGCTTCGAGTGGCGCGAAAAGCTGATGATTTTCTATGAGCGCGCGTCCGGTGCGCGCATGCATGCCGCCTATTTCCGTCCAGGTGGGGTGCATCAGGATCTGCCACAGGCACTGGTCGACGATATCGAGTCGTTCTGCGGTGAGTTCCTCAAGTTCCTGGTCGACCTCGATACGCTCCTGACCGAGAACCGCATCTTCAAGCAGCGCAACGTCGATATCGGCCTGGTGAAGCTCGAAGACGCCTGGAATATGGGCTTTTCGGGCGTCATGGTGCGCGGTTCGGGCGCTGCCTGGGACCTGCGCAAGAGTCAGCCCTACGAATGCTATGCCGAGATGGATTTCGACATTCCGATCGGCAAGAACGGCGACTGCTACGACCGCTATCTGATCCGCATGGAAGAGATGAAGCAGTCCACGTACATCATGCAGCAATGCGTGGCCAAGCTGAACGCCGCCGACGGCAAGGGCCCGGTGTCCTCGCTCGACGGCAAGGTCGTTCCGCCCAAGCGTGGTGAAATGAAGAAGTCGATGGAAGCCCTTATCCATCACTTCAAGCTCTATACCGAGGGCTACAAGGTCCCCGCTGGCGAGGTCTATGCCGCCGTTGAAGCGCCCAAAGGCGAGTTCGGCGTCTACCTGGTCAGCGACGGCACCAACAAGCCCTATCGCTGCAAGATCCGCGCGCCGGGTTTTGCGCATCTGTCTGCCATGGACTTCCTCTGCCGCGGCCACATGCTGGCTGACGTCTCGGCCATCCTTGGTTCTCTTGATATCGTGTTCGGAGAGGTGGACCGCTAATGGTTTCGCGTCGCCTTGCGGAAGACTCGGTCCAGCCGGCTTCCTTCGCTTTCAGCAACGACAACGCCAAGTGGGCAGAGTGGAAGATCGGCCTCTACCCGGCCGGCCGTCAGCAGTCCGCTGTCATTCCGCTGCTCATGCGCGCCCAGGATCAGGATGGCTGGGTCAGCCGCGCCACGATCGAAACGATCGCGGACATGCTCGGCATGGCCTATATCCGCGTGCTGGAAGTCGCGACGTTCTATACGCAGTTCCAACTGCAGCCGGTTGGCTCGCGCGCCCATATCCAGGTCTGCGGCACTACGCCCTGCCAGTTGCGCGGCGCTGAAAAGCTGATCGACATCTGCAAGTCCAAGATCCACCACGACCCGCACCATCTCAATGCCGATGGCACCATGAGCTGGGAAGAGGTCGAGTGCGCCGGCGCCTGCGTCAACGCACCCATGGTCACGATCTATCACGACACCTACGAAGACCTGACGCCCGAGCGCTTCGAGGAGATCGTCGACGCCTTTGCCGCCGGCAATGGCGCGACCGTCAAACCGGGTCCGCAGATCGACCGGCTCTATTCCTCGTCCGAGGGTGGCCGCACGACCCTGCTGGAAAAGCCGAGCGCCAAGCGCACCAAGTTCGTGCCGCCCCCGCCGCCGGCCGATGCTGCGGCTCCCGCAGCGCGTGCTGCCGCGGCCCCCGCGGCACCCGCACCGACCATGGCTGCCAAGCCAAAGGACGTGAGCGAAGAGAACGCACCTGCGATCAAGGGTACGCCCGCGACCGCCAAGGTGTCCGAAGCCAAGGCAGAGGGCGAGCGCAAGGCTGCCAGTGCCTCGGCGAAGGCCAACGGCAAGCCCAACAAGGCCATGCGTGAAGACGCCACCGGCGCCGAGTCCGCGGCTGCCAAGGTCGACGGCGGCAAGGCTCCGGGCAAGGCGACTACCAGCGGTCCCGCCGACGGCGCGACTGCAGCCAGCCCCAAGAAGAGCCGCACCATCATCGCGCCCAAGGCCAATCCGGCCGAGGTCAACCCGGTCGCCGAAAAGGGTGGCAGCGCGCCGCTCTTTGCCGCCCCGGCAGGTGCACCCGACGACCTCAAGCTGATCTCGGGCGTCGGCCCGGTGCTCGAAGGCCGCCTCAATGCCCTTGGCATCACCAAGTGGAGCCAGGTCGCGGCGCTGACCCCAGAGCAGATCGGGCAGGTCGAAGGTTCGCTGAACTTTGCCGGTCGCGTCGCTCGCGACAACTGGCTGGCTCAGGCCGAGGTTCTCGCCCGTGGTGGCGAGGCAGAATACATCCGCGTCTTCGGCAAGAAGCCGCGTTAGGAGTGTGAAGAGTGCTCGCTGACAAGGATCGCATTTTCACCAATCTCTACGGCCAGGGCGACTGGACGCTCGAGGGCGCGCGTTCGCGCGGCGCCTGGGTGGGCACCAAGGAGTTTATCGACCAGGGTCGTGACTGGATCACCAACGAGGTCAAGGCCTCGGGCCTGCGTGGTCGTGGCGGCGCCGGTTTCCCGACCGCGCTCAAATGGACCTTCATGCCCAAGGTCAATGACGGCCGTCCGCATTACCTGCTGGTCAATGCCGACGAGTCCGAGCCCGGCACCTGCAAGGACCGCGATATCCTGCGGCATGATCCGCATCACCTGGTGGAAGGCTGCCTACTGGCTGCCCGTGCCATGGATGCGCATCTGGCCTTCATCTATGTGCGCGGCGAATTCATCCGCGAGCGCCAGCGCCTCGAGGCCGCCGTAGAGCAGGCCTATGAGGCCAAGCTGATCGGCAAGGACAATATCCACGGCTGGGACCTGGACATCATCGTCCACCACGGCGCCGGCGCTTACATCTGCGGCGAAGAAACCGCGCTGATGGAATCGCTTGAAGGCAAGAAGGGCCAGCCCCGCCTCAAGCCGCCATTCCCGGCCGGCATGGGTGTCTATGGCAACCCGACGACCGTCAACAACGTCGAGTCGATTGCCGTCGTCCCGGAAATTCTGCGCCGCTCGGGCGCCTGGTTCGCCTCCATCGGCCGTGCCAACAATACCGGCACCAAGCTGATGTGCGTCTCCGGCCACGTGAACAAGCCGGCGACCTTCGAAGAAGCCATGGGCGTCACGTTTGAAGAGATCATCGAAAAGCATTGCGGCGGCATCCGCGGCGGCTGGGACAACCTGCTCGCCGTGATCCCCGGCGGTGCCTCGGTTCCCTGCGTTCCCGGCCACAAGATCCGCAATGCCGTCATGGACTTCGACGGCCTGCGTGAAGTCGGCTCGTCCCTCGGCACCGCTGCGGTGATCGTCATGGACAAGCAGACCGACATCATCAAGGCCATCTGGCGCCTCTCGGCTTTCTACAAGCATGAGAGCTGCGGCCAGTGCACGCCATGCCGCGAAGGCACCGGCTGGATGATGCGCGTCATGGAACGCATGGTCGAAGGCCGCGCCCAGAAGCGCGAAATTGACATGCTGTTCGAAGTGACCAAGCAGATCGAAGGCCACACCATCTGCGCCCTCGGCGACGCCGCCGCCTGGCCGATCCAGGGCCTGATCCGCAACTTCCGCCACGTCATCGAAGAGCGGATCGACCAGTATACATATTCGTCCACCAGCGACGGCGCCGTGCCGTCGATCGCTGCGGAGTAGGGCAATGGCTTCCATCAAGGTCGACGGCCAGCTCGTCGAAGTTCCTGATTACTATACGCTGATGCAGGCGGCCGAAGCCGCGGGCGCCGAAATTCCGCGCTTCTGCTACCACGAGCGCCTGTCGGTTGCCGGCAATTGCCGCATGTGCCTAGTCGAAGTGAAGGGCGGTCCGCCCAAGCCGCAGGCCTCCTGCGCCATGTCGGTCAAGGACCTGCGTCCGGGCCCCAATGGCGAGCCGCCCGAAATGTTCACCAACACGCCGATGGTCAAGAAGGCCCGCGAAGGCGTGATGGAATTCCTGCTGATCAACCACCCGCTCGATTGCCCGATCTGCGATCAGGGCGGCGAGTGCGATCTGCAGGACCAGGCCATGGCCTATGGCGTGGACAAGAACCGCTTTGCCGAGAACAAGCGCGCCGTCGAGGACAAGTATATTGGCCCGCTGGTCAAGACCTCGATGAACCGCTGCATTCACTGCACGCGTTGCGTCCGCTTCACCACCGAAGTCGCCGGCATTGCCGAGATGGGCCTCTTGGGTCGTGGTGAAGACGCCGAGATCACCACCTATCTCGAGCAGGCGCTGACCAGCGAGCTGCAGGGCAATGTCATCGACCTCTGCCCGGTCGGCGCGCTGACGTCCAAGCCCTACGCCTTCAACGCCCGTCCCTGGGAACTGGTGAAGACCGAATCCATCGACGTGATGGACGCTGTCGGCTCCAACATCCGCGTCGACAGCCGTGGCCGCGAAGTGATGCGCATCCTGCCGCGCATCAACGAAGCCATCAACGAAGAGTGGATTTCCGACAAGACCCGCTTCATCTGGGATGGCCTCAAGAGCCAGCGGCTCGACCGCCCCTATGTGCGCAGGTCCGGCAAGCTGCAGCCCGCATCGTGGGACGAAGCCTTCGCCGCCGTCGCCGCCCGCGTCAAGAAAGCCGGCAACAAGGTCGGCGCTATCGCCGGTGACCTGGCTGCCGTCGAAGAAATGTACGCGCTCAAGGCCCTGCTGGCTTCGGTCGGCTCGGGCATGACCGACGTTCGTCCGGCCATGTCGGGCATCGACCCGTCCATGCCGCGCTCGGCCTATCTGTTCAACCCGACCATTGCCGGGATCGAGCAGGCCGACGCCATCGTCATCATCGGCGCCAACCCGCGCAAGGAAGCGTCGCTGATCAATGCGCGCATCCGCAAGACCTGGCGCGCCAAGGGCCTGCCCATCGCCGTCATCGGCGAAAAGGCCGACTTGACCTATAGCTACAGCTACCTCGGCGAAGGCTTTGAATCGCTGGCCGATCTGGCCGCCGGCAAGGGCTCGTTCGGCGAAATCCTCGCCAACGCCAAGAACCCGCTGATCATCGTCGGCGAAGGCGCCGTTTCGCATGCCAAGCTCGGCAAGCAGGCCGGCCGCGACGTGATCGCACTGGCATCCAAGCTCGCAACCGGCGCCAATGTCGCCGAAGGCTGGAACGGCTTCGCGCTGCTGCACAACGCGGCCAGCCGCGTCGGCGGCATCGACATCGGCTTCGTGCCGCATGATGGCGGCGTCTGCTCGGCCGACCAGATCGCGCTGGCCGGCAAGGGCGAGCTCGACGTGCTGTTCCTGCTCGGTGCCGACGAATACGACACCTCTGCCATGGGCAAGGCATTCGTCGTCTATATCGGCAGCCATGGCGATGCCGGTGCACACCGCGCCGACGTCATCCTGCCGGGCGCGACCTACACCGAGAAGTCGGGCACCTACGTCAATACCGAGGGCCGCGTGCAGGTGACGAGCCGCGCCGTGTTCCCGCCGGGCGACGCCAAGGAAGACTGGGCCATCATCCGTGCGCTGTCTGGCGCCATGGGCAAGCCGCTGCCGTTCAACTCGTTGACGCAGCTCCGCGCCGCCATCTATGCCGAATTCCCGCATCTGGCCCGTATCGACCAGATTGCTGCCGGTTCGGTTGCCGATGTGACCAAGCTCGCCAAGGCCGCCATCAAGACCAAGTCCGCGCCCTTCGGTTCGGCCGTGGCCGATTTCTATCTCAGCAATCCGATCGCTCGCGCCTCGGCGGTGATGGGCGAGTGCGCCGCCACGGCCGCTGGCCTGCGCCAGGCCGCGGAGTAGGGGAGAACAATGGACTTTATCCTCTCCGCTCTCGATTACCTGCTCGGCATTCCGCTGCTCGGCTGGGGTGTGCAGGTTGGCTTGATCTACAAGGCGCTGCTGCTGCTCGTTGGCCTGCTGATCTTCACCGCCTTCATCCTGCTGGCTGACCGCAAGATCTGGGCCGCCGTGCAACTGCGTCGCGGCCCCAACGTGGTGGGCCCGTTCGGCCTGCTGCAGAGCTTCGCCGACCTGCTGAAGTTCGCCCTCAAGGAAGCCGTCATCCCCGGCGGCGCCGATAAGGTGCTGTTCCTGCTTGCGCCGCTGATCACCGCTACGCTGGCGCTGGCCGGCTGGGCCGTGATCCCGGTGGATGCCGGCCTTGCCATCGGCAACGTCAACCTGGGCATCCTCTACCTGCTCGCCATCTCCTCGCTCGGCGTCTATGGCGTCATCATCGGTGGCTGGGCGTCCAACTCCAAGTACCCATTCCTCGGCTCGCTTCGCTCGGCCGCGCAGATGGTGTCCTACGAAGTCTCGATCGGCCTCGTCATCATCACTGTGCTGCTTTGCGTGGGTTCGCTGAACCTGCAGGACATCGTTGTCGCTCAGCAGGAAATGGGCCTTGCCCATACGCTCGGCGTGCCGTGGCTCAGCTTCCTCAACTGGTTCTGGCTGCCGCTCTTCCCGATGTTCGTGGTGTTCTACATCTCGGCTCTGGCGGAAACCAACCGCCCGCCATTCGATCTGGTCGAAGGCGAATCCGAGCTGGTCGCCGGCTTCATGACCGAATATTCGGCGACGCCATACCTACTGTTCATGCTGGGCGAGTACATCTCGATCCTGCTCATGTGCGCCATGACCACCATCCTGTTCCTGGGTGGCTGGGCCTCGCCGATCGATCTGCCGCCCTTCACCTGGATTCCGGGCCTGGTCTGGTTCTTCATCAAGGTGAGCATGGTGTTCTTCATGTTCGCCATGGCCAAGGCCATCGTGCCGCGCTACCGCTATGACCAGCTCATGCGCATTGGCTGGAAGCTGTTCCTGCCGCTGTCGCTGGCCATGGTCATCATTGTTGCTTTCGTTCTTCAGCTCACCGGCTGGGGCTGGCATGGAGGGATGGCCTGATGCGCGCCGCCCAGTTCGTCAACACGCTGCTGCTCACCGAGCTGGTAAAGGCCTTTGGCCTGACCATGCGGTATTTCTTCTCGCCGCGGCCGACCATCAACTACCCCTTCGAGAAGGGCCACGTGTCGCCGCGCTTCCGTGGTGAGCATGCTTTGCGCCGCTATCCCAATGGCGAAGAGCGCTGAATTGCCTGCAAGCTCTGCGAAGCCATCTGCCCGGCCCA
>CBIHQV010000045.1:0-29285 GCA_966212275.1 uncultured Devosia sp. | reverse complement strand
CTTGGGCAGGGATTCAATGAAGGGGCCGACCTGCGCCATGGCGGCGGCGGCGCGGACATCCTCAGTGCTGGCGCCCGGGCGACCATATTCGATGTTGTAGCCGATGCTGTCGTTGAACAGCACCGTGTCCTGCGGGACCATGCCGATGGCCGAGCGCAGGCTTTCCTGCGTGACCTTGCGCAGGTCTTGGCCATCGATGGTGATCGCGCCGCCGGTCACGTCGTAGAAACGATAGAGCAGCCGCGAGATGGTCGACTTGCCGGCGCCGGTGGGGCCGACGATGGCAACGGTCTTGCCGGCGGGGACCTCGAAGCTCACGCCCTTGAGGATGGGGCGATCGGGATCATAGTGGAAGCTGACATTGTCGAAGCGGATGACCGGGCCGCTGACGGCCAGGGGCTTGGCATCGGACGCGTCCTCGACCTCGGGCGCCTGGTCGAGGAGCTTGAACATCTCTTCGATATCGGTCAGGCCCTGGCGCAGTTCGCGATAGACGAAGCCGATGAAGTTGAGGGGCCGGTAAATCTGCATCAGGAAGGTGTTGAGCAGGACGAAATCGCCCAGCGTCAGAGTACCGTTCATAACGCCGACGATGGACATGACGGCGATGATGAGGAAGCCGGCATAGAAGATGAGCGCCTGGCCGAAGTTGAGGAAACCAAGCGAGGTCCAGATGCGGATGGCGGAGCGCTCGTAGCCCGCCATCGACGCGTCGTAGCGCTCGGCTTCCATCTTCTCGTTGGCGAAGTACTTCACCGTTTCGAAATTGAGCAGGCTGTCGATCGCCTTGCCGTTGGCGTCGGTATCGGAATTGTTCATGTCCCGGCGGATCGAGATGCGCCAGTTCGAGGCCTTGATGGTGAAGTAGAGATAGCCCCAGATCATCACCACCAGCACGCCCAGATAGCTGATGCCGAACATCCAGACGAAGATGATGGCGGTGATGATGAATTCGACGATGGTGGGAGCAATGTTGAGCATCGTGAAGCGCACGATGGTTTCAATGCCCTTGGTGCCGCGCTCGATGACGCGGCTCAGGCCACCGGTGCGGCGCGCCAGGTGGAAGCGCAGCGACAGGCGATGGAGGTGATGGAACGTCTGCAAGGCCAGCTTGCGCACTGCATGCTGGCCGACGCTGGCGAACAGCACATCGCGGAGCTGCTGGAAGCCGGCGTCGATGATGTTGCCCAGCACATAGGCCACGACCAGCACGATAGGTACGGCCAGGCCCAGGACGACTGCCCCATTGGTCGCGGAGCCGTCGAGGCTGTCGATAATGCCCTTGTAGGCGAAGGGAATGAGGGTGGTGGCGACCTTGCTGACCAGCAGCGCGCCAATGGCGAGGATGACCCGCAGGCGGAGATCTGGCCGATCGGTGGGCCACATATAGGACCAGAGATGGCGAACCGTAGCGAACAACGATCCTTCGTCCGCGCTAACGGACGGCTTGCGCTCAGCGCTATCAGAGGACATCAGGCGGGTTCCGATTCCAGTTTGGATGGTGCAGGCGAGAAACCCGCGATCATGCCGGAATAGGCGTCGCCGAGGGCGGCCAGCCGGTCATGCTGGACGATGTAGCAATTGCGCGTGCCGCGCGGCTTGCGCTCGATAAGGCCGGCATCGAGCAGCACCTTGATGTGCTGGCTGACGGTGGATTGGGCCAGTGTCAGTTCATCGGTGACGTCGGCGCAGCAGCACTCGCCCCGCTCCTGCTTGGCCAGGATGCGCAGGATGTTGAGCCGCACGGGGTGGCCCATCGCTCGCATGATGGTGGCAATATCGTCGTCGCGCATCGCTTCGCCGTGGTTAATCGTCATTTGGCGATAAAATGGGGTGTGGCGCGCAAATAATCAATGGCCCGCCGGAAGGCGGGCCATTTTGTACGCAGTTAGTTTGGCAGATCGAACACCTGGCCGGGATAGATCCGATCCGGATCGCGGATCTGGCCGGTATTGGCGTCGTAGATGGTCGTATATTTTATGCCCTCACCATAGACGCGGCGCGCGATGGTCCAGAGGTTATCGCCACGGCGGATGATCGCCTTGCCGGACGCGAAGCGCTCGGCATCGGGACCACCCACGGCAACAGCCACCAGGGTCGGCACGGCAGGCTCGGCCGCAGGGGCCGGAGCAGGTTCGGCCGCGGCAACCGCCGGTTCGGCGGCAGGCGCCGGTTCGGCGGCAGGCGCCGGTTCGACTGCTGGTGCCGGTTCAACCGCAGGCGCGGCGGGTGTCTCGGCTTGCGCCGTGGCAACCGGGGCGGGTTCGGTGGTGGCCGGAGTAGCGGGGGCCGGTTCGGCGGCAGGCGCAGGCTCAGGCGCTGGCGCGGGCTCGACGGCCGGCGCAGGAGCTGGCTCGGTGGCGGGCGCCGGTTCGGCGGCGGCAGGAGCAGTGGCTGCGGCCGGTGCAGGCTCGCTGGCAGCGGCGGGTGCCGCGGGAGCAGCAGGCTCTGTGGCTGCTTTGGCTGGTGCATCAACCGTCGGCTCAGCGGGAGCCGCCGGAGCGGCAGCAACTGCAGGTTCGGCAGGCGCTGGTGCGGCGGGCGCTTCGGCTACGGCAATCGGCGCCTCGGTAGACGGCAGTTCGACCACGAAGTTGACCTCTGCGCGGGCGGCGACTTCGGCCGTATCGGCCTGGAGCATGTCGATGCGGACGCGTTGTTCCGGCTTGGTCAGCACCTTGCCGGCTTCGACCAGCCAACGGCCGTCGGCGACGGTGGCGTCAGCCACGTAGGTGTCGTCGACATAGAGGCGCATGGTGGCGCCTTCTGGACCCGCGCCGGCAAAGAAGGTGCGGTCACCCTCGATTTCGATGGCGTCGATCGTCGGGGGCACACTTGGCGCCGCAGCCACCGGAGCGGACGGCGCTGGTGTCGGGGCAGCAGGCTCGGCCGATGCGAGTTCAGTGGCGGGTGCGTCCGCTGCTGGAGCGGCGGCAGGCTCGGTGGTCGGGACGGCGGCCACGGCCGGGGCAGCAGGCGTTTCGGCCGGTGCTGGCTCTGCCGGAGCAGGAGCAGTCGCCGGTTCGGCTGTCTCTGTCGACGCCGGAGCCGGCGTTGCCGCAGGAGCGGTAGCAGGTGCGGCCGGCGGCGTGGTGGCTTCCGCCTGTGGAGCGGGTGCGGCTGGTTCAGCCGGCGTTGCGGCTGGCTCGGATGGAGCTGGCTGCGGTGCGGGCGTCGCGGCAGGCGCGGCGGCTGGGGGCGCGACCGGGTCGGCGGCGGCAAGCTGCGTCGTGGTTTCGGTGCCAGGCTGACCCAGGCCCTGCAGCACTTCGCTGATGGCGCCAGGCGTGCTGGCAACGACCAGCGGCTCGCTGGACTTGTCATCGTTGATCACGACGACGAAGGACTGCGCTGCCCGACCGGTCTTGCCGGCTTCGGCCAGGGTGATTTCGGTGCCACCGGGCGGGATGGGGGCGTCGGGCACGAGGACCCAATCGCCGCTGGTTTCCACGGTGGCTTTGCCCAGCAGGGACTCGTTGGAATAGACCTCAATCTCGCTGCCCGGCGTACCGCTGCCGGCGATGACCACGGAGCCATCGGGCTCGGCGCGGAGCAGGCCAAAGGTCGCCGCGATCAGGTCCTGGGGAACCTCGGGGGTCGGCGTGACATCGAGGGCGGGCTCGCCCACTGCAACGTCGGCACCAGGCTCGACGACGGCCACCTGCTCGGCAGGCGTTTCCGCCTCGGCGACGGCCGACGGCCCGGGCAGGATGCCGGCATCGGTCATCTTGCCGCGCAGGCAGACGCCCATGCCTTCAGGAGAATTGAAACAGGTAACGACGGACGGACCCGCCAGGACACCTACGATGACTGCCAGGGTAACCGCCGCCGCCCCAAGGGTGAGCGCAAGAGGTTTTTTCGGAGCGGTTTCGGCCAGTTTGTCCTCCAGGACCATTGCGGCAGTCGTCGCGCGGACGGACCACCCGGTTAAGCCACTTTTTCTGTCGTCCCCTGCGCCGCTTCAGTCTTCAACAGCTTGTAAGTTATCGATTCATACAGAGCTTCAAACGAGGCATCAATGATGTTGGGGGATACCCCGATCGTATACCAACGCTCGCCCGTGCCATCGCGGCTTTCGACCAGTACACGGGTGACCGCGCCCGTGCCGCCGTCGAGGATACGCACCTTGAAGTCGACCAGTTCCAGGTCCTCGATGCGGGCCGAATACTTGCCCAAGTCCTTGCGCATGGCCAAATCGAGCGCGTTGACTGGGCCGTTGCCTTCGGCGACGGACATCAGCAGCTCGTCTTCGATGCGGATTTTCACCACCGCTTCGGTGACGGTGATCTCCTCACCCTGGGCGTTGTGACGCCGTTCGACGCTGGCCCGGTAGTTCTCGACGGTGAAATAGCTGGGCAGCGTGCCGAGCACTTCATGCGCCAAAACCGCGAAGGAGGCGTCGGCGCCGTCATAGGAATAGCCGCGCGATTCGCGCTCCTTGACCGTGGCGAGCAGCTTTTCGAGGCGGCGGTCGTCCTTGCTCAGTTCGATGCCGTGACGCGCCAGGGCGGTCAACAGATTGGACTTGCCGGCCTGCTGGCTGACCATGATGGAGCGCTCGTTGCCGACGCTTTCGGGCGGCACGTGCTCATAGGTCGAGAAATCCTTGAGCAGGGCAGAAGCGTGGATGCCCGCCTTGGTGGCGAAGGCCGAGGCGCCGACATAGGGCGCCTGCTTGAACGGGGCGCGATTGAGACGGTCGTCGAAGGCGCGGGAAATCTGCGTCAGGCGGCCAAGCCTCGAGGCATCGATGCCGGTTTCGAAACGGTCGGCAAAGTGGGGCTTCAGCACCAGGGTGGGGATGATGGTGACGAGATTTGCGTTGCCACAGCGCTCGCCGATGCCGTTGAGGGTACCCTGGATCTGGCGGACGCCGGCCTCGACCGCAGCCAGGGTATTGGCGACGGCCTGGCCGGTATCGTCATGGGCGTGGATGCCGAGGCGATCACCGGGAGCGACGGATAGTACCTTGGCGACGATGTCGCGGACTTCCGAGGGCATCGTGCCACCATTGGTGTCGCAGAGCACGACCCAGCGGGCGCCAGCATCGAGCGCGGTGCGGACGCAGGACAGAGCATAATCCGGGTTGGCCTTGAAGCCGTCGAAGAAATGCTCGCAATCGATCAGCGCTTCCTTGCCCGACGCGACCGCCGCGGCGACGGTGTCGCGCAGGTTGTCGAGGTTTTCCTCGAGCGATATTTCGAGCGCGACCTTGACCTGATGGTCCCAGGTCTTGGCGACGAAGCAGGTGGCGTCGGCCTGGGAGTTGAGCAGTGCCTGCACACCCGGATCGTTGGCGGCCGAGCGCCCTGCCCGCTTGGTCATGCCGAAAGCGGTGAACTTGGCGCGCCTGGTGCGCTTCTGTTCGAAGAATTCGGTATCGACCGGATTGGCGCCTGGATAGCCGCCCTCGACATAGTCGACGCCCAGCTCTTCGAGCAGACGGCAGATGGAAATCTTGTCCTCGAGCGAGAACTCGATGCCGGCAGTCTGTGCGCCATCGCGGAGCGTGGTGTCGAAGAGGTAGAGACGGTCTTTGGACATGGGCTACTTCGTTGTGTTGCTCTGACCCAGGCCAACCGCAGGGGCGGGCCAACTGGCCGTGTCGTGGTCTGGATGCTGATGGTTCGTGCTGCTGATGCGGTGAAGCATCTGCGGATTGTCGGCATAGGTCGGCCGGTCGCCGGGAACCTCGATCAACCCGGCATACCAGGCGACGCGGCTCTCGTTGCCGTACTGGTTTTCCGGTGGGGCGCGATCGGGTTCGTCGAGCGTGCCGACCAGGACGCCGAGGTCGTCGCCTTCCGGATATTCGAACAGTAGCGGCGTGCCGCAGGCGCTGCAGAAGCCACGCCGCGCCACATCGGAGCTATGGAAATAGCTGATGGCGCCGCGGGTGACGCGGAAAGCGGTCTTCTGCACCGGGCAGATGATGGCAAACGGGCCACCGACGGCCTTCTGGCACATGCGGCAATGGCAGACATGCACGTTGACCGGTTGCTGGTCGAGCGCGTAGCGAACGGCTCCGCATTGGCAGCCGCCGGTGAGCACGGGCGCGGTCATGGCCATTGCTCGGTGTCGTGATCGGGGTGCTGGCGATTGGTGGCGCGGATATCGGGCGCCTCGTCGCTCATTTCGGCCTCGGTCGTGCCCAGCCACTCCATGGCCGGCAGGCCTTCGAACCAGGGGACGCGGCCCTCGATGCCGCAATGGACATGGGGCGGGAACAGCTCGGGGTGGTCGAGCGAGCCGGTGGTGAAATTGAGGTGGCCGCCTTCCACATTTTCATAGAAGAGCGGCGTGCCGCAGGTTGCGCAGAAGCCTCGATCGACGTGTTCGGAACTCCGAAAGCGGGCCGGCTCACCGCGCGTCCAGGTGATGGCCTCGCGCGGCGCCGCGACCAGGGCGATGAAGATGTTGCCCGCCGCCTTCTGGCACATGCGACAATGGCAGATGTGGGAATTGTCCAGCATTTCGGTGGCGTGGTAGCGCACGGCACCGCATTGGCAGCCGCCGCTGACTTCCATGGCATAGCGCTTCATCGATGCACCTCTTGGGGTGGCCAACGGTCGGTATCGTGATCGGGATGCTGGTGATTGGTGGCCTTGATGAAGGCGGCGATAGTGGGCTCGCGCTCTTCGAGGGACGCATGGTCCGGCAGGCCGCCGATGGCATTGGCCCAGCTCAGGCGGCTATCGACGCCATGCTGATCCTCGGGCGGGAAGGCCTCAGGGTTGTCGAGCGAGCCGATGGATGTGCTCATCCAGTCGCCGTCGATATAGGCAAAGCTTAGGGGCGTCCCGCAATTGCGGCAGAAGCCGCGTTCGACCTGGTCGGAAGAACGAAACAGGGTGATTTCGCCCCGAACCACCGCAAAGGTGCTCAGCGGGCCGCCGACGAGGGGCGCGTAGAAGCCGCCGAAGGCCTTCTGGCACATGCGACAATGGCAGATATGGGAGCCGCGCGGCTTTTCGGTGAAGCGGTAGCGCACCGCCCCGCACTGGCAGCCGCCTGTCCAGGCCTCGTTCATCGCACCTGCTCCCGTGGCGGCCAATCATCGGTGTCATGATCGGGATGCTGGTTGGAATGGATGCCGGCGAGGAAGTCGCGCCATTCGTTAGGCGCCTCACTGCGCAGCGGCAACGATGAGAGACCGTCAAAGAAGGACAGCTTGTCGGCCGGATTGACCTGAATCACCGGGGCGGCGACCTCGGGATCGTCGAAGGCGCCGATGGCCAGTTCGATACCGAAGCGCGTTTCATAGGCCAGAGGCGTGCCGCAATCGCCGCAGAAGGCACGGCGGGCGGCGTTGGAACTCTGGAACCATTTGGGCTCGCCACGGGTCCAGCTCGCATTGTGGGCGGTGACCAGCGGGCCGAAAAAGCCACCGAAGGCCTTCTGGCACATACGGCAATGACAGATGGATGGGCGACCGAGACGAGTGACGCGAAAGCGCACCGCGCCGCACTGGCAACCGCCGGTATGTTCGCCCGGCTTAGACTGGGGCATTGCAAACCGCTTCGATATTGTGGCCATCGGGATCGAACACGAAGGCGGCGTAATAGTCGGGGTGATATTCGGTGCGGATGCCCGGGGCCCCATTGTCGCGGCCACCGGCTGCAAGAGCCGCTGCGTAGAAGGCATCGACCTCGGCGCGGGTTTTCGCGGCGAAGGCGAGGTGGACGTGATCGCGGAGGGCATCGCCGGAATTGACCCAGAATTCGGGTCTGTCGACGCCGTAGCCGAGCACCTTGCCGCCCGGATACTCGTACTCGTAGACGCGCTTGATGCCGAAGGGCGCGAGGGCCGCGTCGTAGAAGGCGGCGGACTTGTCCAAATCGCCAACGGCATATCCGACGTGATCGAAAATGGTCATGGCTTGCTCTCCCACTTGGTCCGGCGCTGGCCGGTTTCCGGATCCTTGTAGTCCATCAGGGCGATGCCCTGCTCCGCCAGTTCTTTGCGGATAACGTCGGCACGGGCGAAGTCCTTGCTGTCGAGAGCCTCAAGGCGCTCGGCAATCGCGGTGGCGATATGCGGTGGTTCTTCCCAGCCGTCGTCGGAAGTCAGCAGCGTATCGAGGCCGAAGCCGAGGAAGCGCAGGGTGGCGGCGAGGCAGTGCCTGGCATTGCCTTCGTCGCGGTTGGCCTTCTTGGCGATGAAATCGAGGGCCACCGAGGCACGGTGGAAATTGAGGTCGTCGGCCAGTTCCTTGATGATGGAGGCGTCGGGGGCATCGCCCTCGGCGAAGGAGGCACCGCGAGCAGCGCGCTGCCAGTCGCGGAGCTTTGCCTCTGCCTCTTCCAGGCGGCGGACCGAGAAATCGATGGGCTCGCGATAGTGCGTCATCAGCATGGCCAGGCGCAGCACGTCGCCGATCCAGGCTCGGCCACCCATGGCTCCGGTTTCGAGGAGGTCGTTGATGGTGACGAAGTTGCCCAGGCTCTTGCTCATCTTCTGGCCTTCGACCTGCAGGAAGCCGTTATGCATCCAGACATTGGCCATGGCGTGGGTGCCATGGGCGCAGCGGGACTGGGCGATCTCGTTCTCGTGGTGCGGGAAGATAAGATCGAGCCCGCCGCCATGGATGTCGAAGGTCTGGCCGAGATAGCGCTCGGACATGGCGGAGCATTCGATGTGCCAGCCTGGACGCCCACGGCCCCACGGGCTGTCCCAGCCCGGTTCGGTTTCAGAGGACTGCTTCCAGAGCACGAAGTCGGCGGGGTTTTTCTTGTGGGCCTCGACGGCGATACGGGCGCCGGCGAGGTTGTCTTCCAGATTGCGGCCGGAAAGCTGGCCGTAGTCGGGCATGGACTTGACGTCGAACAGCACTTCGCCAGCCGCGTTGTAGGCGTGGTTGTTGGCGATCAGATCGCTGATAAGCGACTGCATCTGCGTGATGTTGTCGGTTGCGCGCGGCTGGATGGTCGGCTCCAGCGCACCCAGGGCGGCCGCGTCGGAGAGGAACTGGTTCTCGGTCTTTTCCGTCACGCGCCGGATGGCGTCGTTGAGCGGCAGATCGGGAAAGTCGCGCAAAGCGCGCGCGTTGATCTTGTCGTCGACGTCGGTGATGTTGCGGGCATAGGTGACGTGCTCGGCGCCATAGACATGGCGCAACAGGCGGAACAGCAGGTCGAAAACGATCACCGGCCGCGCATTGCCGATATGGGCGAAGTCATAGACCGTGGGGCCGCAGACATACATGCGCACGTTGTTTGCATCGAGCGGCGTGAAAGCCTGCTTGGTGCGGGTGAGCGTGTTGTAGAGCGAAAGCTGCGGCGTGGTCATATGGTCCGTCCCTGGCCATGCGTGAATGCGCTGGCAGACGGCTCTTCGGGTATCAGATATTCAGGATGAAGAAGACCGCGCCGCCAACAGTTGGTTAGCAGGTAATAGTGCAGCGGTTAATCAGAATGATGCCGGTCTTCATGGCGCGGAGATTGACTGCAGGCACGGCGGAAATCAAGCCCCGGAAGAAAAAAGGCGGCCCCGCCGGGCCGCCAATCGCTTTGGAGGCGATTTCTGCAAGCCGCAAGCTAGCTGCGGAATTGCTGGTGGCATGCGCCACATGTGCCGCCCAGAGCCTGGAGGGCAGCGGCGTAACCGGCTGCGTCGCCAGCTTCGGCGGCGGCAATTGCCTCGGTGGCGGCAGTCTTGCCGGTTTCCACGATGGCAGTGAAAGCGTCCCAGTTTTCCCAGATGGCCGGCAGAGCGTCGCTATCGCCGACGATCGAGCCTTCGGGGAAGAGGTCGGGAATGTGGGTGTAGTTGGTCAGGACAGTATTGAGGGCGGCAACGGCTTCGGCACCGGAAAGGCCGCCCAGCCCGCGCATGATGCCGCCATCTTCGCGCATCAGCGCCTTGCGGGCGGCTACGGCTTCCTCGGGCGTGGCCGGGGCCACGAACGCGTCCTGCGCCACCGTGGCGACAGCGCTGATGGCCATGAGGCCGGCAATCGCCATCGCAGAGATCTTCTTTATCGACATGAGTGCACCCTCAACGAAATTGCACGGCAAAGTGGCATGTCAAAATGACACGCCCAACCTCCACACGGGAATGTTATCAAGATTTGCAAGGCGTTAGCGCCAGCAGGCCGGGTCAGGCTAGCGCGACCGTCTGCATGATGTCGCCAAAGGTGGATTTTCCGTCGGCGGAAACGGCGCCAATGCGGACCGTGTCTCCCGGCTTGAGGAAGGGCGTGCGGGCCCGGCCATATTTGAGTTTTTCGACGGTGCGAGCCTCGGCGATGCAGGCGAAACCGATGCCATCCTTCTTGATGGGGAGGCTCTCGTCGTGGCGAATTGATACCGTCCCGCCGCCCAAGATCGTACCTGCTGCCAGGTTGCGGGTGCGCGCGGCTTCGACGATGAGGTCGGCGAAATCGAAATGCATGTCGGTGCCGGCATTGGGCTGGCCATAGAGGGTGCCGTTGACCTCGATCCGGACCGGCAGATGCAGGCGATTGTCTCGCCAGGCGGTGCCGAGGCTTTCGGGCGTGGCGACGATGGGGGCGAAGCTGGTGGACGGCTTGGCGTGGAAGAAGCCGAAGCCATTCTGCAGGTCGTCGGCGACAAGACGGCGCAAGGACACGTCGTTGCAGACGGTGACGAGGCGAATGGCCGATGCAGCCTGGGCCTTGGTGGCGGCCATGGGGACGGCGCCGATGATGACGGCGACTTCGGCTTCGAAGTCGATGGCAAGATCGGGATCGGTCACCCTGATGGTGTCTGACGGTGCGGAAAGCGAATCGGAGCCGCCCTGATAGAGCAGCGGCCGGACCGATTGCAGTTCGTCGTCCTTGCTGCCCTTAAGGGTGCGGACGCGTTCGAGGTGGCTGAGATAGCCTGAGCCATCGATCCACTGATAGGCGCGCGGCAGTGGCGCCAAAGCCTGCGCCGGATCGAAGGGCTGGCCGGCTATGGCGCCGGCATCGAGCTGAGCGGCCAGCGCGGACAGCGCCGGAGCAAGAGCGTTCCAGTCATCCAGCGCCGCCTGCAGGGTGGGTGCGATGCGGCCGGCGGAGACGAAGCGGGCCGAGTCGGCGGAGAGGACGACGAGCTGGCCATCGGGGCGGCTGTTCCTGAGCGTGGCAAGCTTCATCGGGCGCAATCTCGCAACTGTGTGACCTTGCAGCGCTACCATGGCAGCGGCGCCGCCACTATACTGTTGCAATCGGTCCTAGCGTTGTCTTAAGGGCCGGGATGGATCGGCGCCCGGGGCGCCGCGAAGAGGATTATTCGAAACTTGGGCAGGAACGGCGTACGCGCCCTGGTATTGACGGTGCTGGCGGCGATCTGCCTGGTGCTGGACGTAAACACGGCCTATGCGCAGGCGGCACAGTGCTTCCAGCTCGAGGAAGCGCTTCGCCAGTTCGACAACAATTCATCCTACCAGCAGATGGGCGGCAATTCGCAGGCTGCCCGGCAGGCGCAGCGCGACGTGCAGGCGATGGAAAGCCGCTATGTCCGCGACGGATGCAACGACGCGGCCAAGGCAGGCCAGCAGTTGACGCAGCAGTGCCGGCAGATTGGCCGGGAAGTGCTGCGGCTGCGTGAAGTGGCCGCCGGGGTGTCGCAGCAGGTGGAAACGGCCAATGCCGTTGGCGCCCAGCGCGAAGCGATCCTCCAGGAAATGGCGCGCTTCGGCTGCGGCGCCCACCAAGGATCGAGCGCCACCTTCACGACGGAGCGGCAGTCGGTGTTCGACCGCATCTTCGGCACCACGTCGCAGGGCGATTTCACCGATGGCCAGATGGTCGATGGCGGAGACTACTGGGGCTATCAAGGCTACCAGACCGTCCGCACGGTGTGCGTGCGGCTGAGCGACGGCTACTTCTGGCCGATCAGCTACGCCACGATGCCCGATTTCGTCAGCAATGACGCGATGAGTTGCCAGCAGAGCTGTCCGACGACCGCGGTCGACCTCTATTTCTATGACAATCCGGGCCAGGAACCCGAGCAGATGCGCAACCAGTATGGCGAGCCCTATACGGCGCTGCCGACGGCGTTCCGCTATCGTGAGGAAGTGGACACCAGCCCTGGTGCCAATTGCAAGGTGGCGCCGAAATCGGACGGCTCGCTAAGCGTGGCGACCGGAACCGATGGTTCCAGCCGCACGATGATCGAAGTCGAGGGCGTTACGTTCCCGCTGCCTTTGCGCGACCCGCGCGGCGTGGTGCCGGTACAGGCCGCCGAAGCACCCGTACAGGCGCCGCTCGAAACGGCCGTTCTGGTGGACGTGCCCCTGCCCCGCCCCCGTCCGGCCGGCCCTGGCGAGACGCCAGTGACGCGCCCGGTTCAGGCGGAGACCGAGACCGAACTCAGGCTTGTGCAGTTCGGCAACAAGGTGGTCAGGGTAGTCGGTCCAGACACGCCATACGCCCAGCCAACGGGAGCAGGGACTTAAGCTCTGGGCCATCGTGGCGCCCGGTCAGCGCCAGGCGCAGCGGCATGAACAGCGCCTTGCCCTTGCGGCCGGTGGCGGCTTTGAGCGCGTCTGTCCACTGGCTCCAGGTGGAAGCGTCCCATGGCTCCGGCGGCAGGAGGGCCTTGGCGAGAGCGAGGAAGTCACGATCTTCGTCGGCGATGACCGGCTCCACCGGGCCGGCGACCAGCTTGGACCAATCGACGATGTCGTCGAACTTGCGCAGGTTTTCGCGCAGCAGCATCCACATGGCTTCGCCTTCAAGACCGAGCGCTGAGAGGCGGGCGACCGCACCCTCATAGGGCAAAGCATGCAGCAAGCGGGCGTTGAGGCTGTCGAGTTCGGCCGGATCGAAGCGGGCCGAGCCATGCGAGATCATCGAGAAATCGAGCCGATTGGCGATTTCGTCGAGGGTTTCGTAGGCCTCGATGGGCAGGCTCGTGCCGGTTAGGCTGGCCATGACGGCGATGGCCATGGGCTCGTAGCCTTCGTCGCGGAAATCGCTGATGGACTGGGAGCCAAGGCGCTTGGAAAAGCCCTGCCCTTCGGCGTCGGTCAGCAGATTGTGGTGACCGAAGATCGGGGCTTCGGCACCGAGCGCTTCGAAGATCTCGATCTGGGTGCCGGTATTGGAGACATGGTCTTCGCCACGGATGACGTGGCTGATGCCGAGGTCAATGTCATCGACGACCGAGCACAGCGTATAGAGATAGGTGCCGTCTTCGCGGACCAGAACGGGGTCGGACATCGAGGCGGTGTTGACTGTCTGGGCGCCCTTGATGATGTCCTCGAAATGAACCGGGCGGCCATCGAGCCGGAAACGCCAGTGGGGCTTACGGCCTTCGGCTTCGAGGCGGGCGCGATCTTTGTCTGTGAGAGCGAGGGCGGCACGATCATAGATCGGCGGCTTGTTGAGCAGGCGAGCGCGGGCGCGCTTGCGGTCCAGCTCTTCCTCGGTCTCGTAGCAGGGATAGAGGCGGCCCATGGCGATCAGGCGGTCGCGGGCCACGTCGTAGAGCCCGAGGCGCTCGGACTGGCGCACCAGCAGGTCGGGCTTGATGCCGAGCCAGGCGAGGTCCACCTCGATGCCATCGGCGCTTTCGCGGGTGGAGCGGGCAAGGTCGGTATCGTCCATGCGCAGGACGTAGCTGCCGCCATGGCGGCGGGCATAGAACCAGTTGAGCAGAGCCGGACGGGCATTGCCGAGATGGATGCGGCCAGTGGGGGACGGCGCCCAGCGAACTGTAATATTCGAGCTGCTCATCCGATGGTCCGATCCTTGTAGCCATTGGTAATCGGGTATTTGCGACCGAGGCCGAAGGCCTTGATGGTCAGCTTTGGCCCCGGGGCAGACTGGCGGCGCTTGTATTCGGCGATGTTGAGCAGGCGTTCGATGCGCTCGACCAGCGGCTGGTCGTAGCCCTGGGCGACGATCTCAGAAATCGACAATTCGTCCTCGACGATGCCCTTGAGTATGGCGTCGAGCACGGGATAGGGCGGCAGGCTGTCCTGATCGGTCTGGTTGGGGCGCAGTTCGGCCGATGGCGCCTTGGCGATGATGGCCTGCGGGATGACCTCGCCTGAGGGACCCTTGCAGTCGCCGGGGACGTGGCTGTTGCGCCAGTCGGCCAGGCGATAGACCTCCATCTTGAACATGTCCTTGAGCGGATTGTAGCCGCCATTCATGTCGCCATAGATTGTGGCGTAGCCGACGCCCATTTCGGACTTGTTGCCTGTCGTCAGCAGCATGGAGCCCAGCTTGTTGGAGACGGCCATGAGGACAACGCCGCGCATGCGCGACTGGATGTTTTCCTCGGCCAGGTCGGC
Organism: uncultured Devosia sp.; assembly: GCA_966212275.1. GTDB lineage: Bacteria > Pseudomonadota > Alphaproteobacteria > Rhizobiales > Devosiaceae > Devosia. The sequence continues at coordinate 15,035 of CBIHQV010000045.1, read as the reverse complement.
AGGGCGATTGTCGAAGATCGGGGCCAGTTCTGTCAGCGCATCGTCGACCGGATTGCCGATGGAGACGATGTCGTAGCGCACACCCAGACGTTCCGCGCAGTCCTTGGCGTCCTTGAGGCTAGCCTCCGACGTGTAGCGATAGGGCAGCATGATGCAGTGGACGTTTTCGGCGCCGAGGGCATCCACCGCCATGGCGGCGACCACGGCGCTGTCGATGCCGCCTGAAAGTCCGAGCACGACCTGCTTGAAGCCGTTCTTGTGGACGTAGTCGCGCAGCCCGAGAACGCAGGCCAGCCAGGGGGCTTCATCGGTGGTGGTGAGGTCGATGACTTCGCCTTGGGCGCAAACCCAGCCGTTGTCGCCGCGCTCCCAGTCGGAGATGATGAAATCGGTCTGGAACGACTTGCCCTGAAAGACCAGCTTGTTGCCCGGCTCCATGCCGAACGAGGCGCCGTCAAAGACCAGCTCGTCCTGGCCGCCGACCTGGTTGAGATAGAGCATGGGCACGTCGTCTTCGGCGACGCGGGCGCGGACCAGATCCTTGCGCACATGCTGCTTGTTGGTCCAGTAGGGCGAGCCGTTGGGGCACAGCATGATCTCGGCGCCGCGCATGGCCAGGTGCTCGCAGACGCTGGGGTGCCAGATGTCTTCGCAGATCGGGATGCCGATCGGCACGCCCTTGATCAGCACTGGCTCGGTCAGCGGCCCGGGCGTAAAGTAGCGCTTCTCGTAGAAGACGTCGGAATTGGGCAGTTCGCGCTTGAGCCGCGTCGCGATGATCTGGCCATTCTCGGCGACGATGACCGCATTGTGCAGTCCGGTCTTTTCCACCCAGAGGGTGGGCAGGATCAGGACGACATCGGTGCCGGCGGTATCGGCGACCAGATCGCGCGCTGCCTGCATGGCATCGGCAATGAATTTGGGCTTGAACAGCAGATCGTCCGGGAAATATCCGGTGAGGAACAGTTCGGACAGCAGGAGGATATCGGCCTTGGCGGCCACGGCATCGGCCAGCGCGCCCCGCGCCAGCGCCAGATTGCCGACGAGATCGCCGACCTTGGGATTGAGCTGGGCAAGCGCAATTCGGAGGCGGTCGGTCACGGGGCTGGCCTAACTTATGGTGGGCGGGGCGGGCGGCGAGTACTGCCCTGCCATACCGCCCTCCCCTCCACTACCGCAAGGGGAGACTGCTGGCGCGGGTCAGGTTGGGACTTTGGTAACCCGCTGCGCGCAAAATTGGCGGGATGGCGCCCTGAATGAGTGCCGGCAGGCAACCGGGCGCAGCGCCATGAGTTGCCCTTAGGCCAGAAGGCTTAGTGCGAAGAGTTAGTGATGATGCGCAGGATACTGGTGGTCGAAGACGAGATTTTCGTCGCTACCGAAATCGAACATGTCGTCGAGGAAATGGGCCTCGTGCCCATCGGCATTGCGCCGGACGAGCGCTCGGCGCTGGCGCTGGCCGCGCAGGCGGATGTGGCGCTGGTCGATCTCAACCTCGAGGATGGTCCGACCGGCATTCGCATCGGCCAGACGCTGGCGCAGACGCATGGCGTGACCGTGCTGTTCATGACGGCCAACCCGGCCCAGCTTGGCAACGGGGTGCCCGGCACGGTGGGTGTATTGGCCAAGCCGGTGACTGACCGCGATCTGCGCGCTGCCCTGGCCTATGCCGTGGCCCGACACGAGGCCGCCGAGGCAACGCCCCCTGCCAGGCTGAAACTGTTCGACCTGCCCGATGCGCTAGGGGCGACCGGCTAGCTCAGGCCAGCCGACCAGAGCGCCTCAGCGCATCGACCGGCACGTCGATCTCGACCCGCAAGCCGTCAGCCTCCCAGATCCGCTCCAGGCGGCCGCGCAACTGCCCCTCGATGCTGAGGGCGATCAATCGTGAACCGAAGCCGCTCAGTTCGACATCGCCCCCGATGGTCGGGCCGCCATGTTCCTTCCAGGTCAGGTGATAGCGCTCGCCATCGGGGCGGCCCTTGATCTCGACCCGACCGCCCGGGGTCGACAGCGCGCCATACTTGGCGGCGTTGGTGCCCAGCTCGTGGAACAACAGGGCCAAAGGCGTGGCCGCGCCATCGTCGATCTCAGCATCGTCGCCCTGGAAGGCAAGGCGCTCTTCCCCGTCTTCGCGATAGGGCTGCATCAGGCGTTCGATGAGCGACTTGAGCGAGCCCTGGTTTTCCGGCGGTCGCGATATGTGGCTGTGCGGCCGCAGGAAATCGTGGGCTTCGCCCAGGGCATAGATGCGCTGGCGCAACTCGCTGGCGAAATCCTTGACCTCCGGGCGGCTGCGCGCCGAGAGGCTGATGATGCCGGTCAGCACGGCGAAGATGTTCTTGATGCGGTGGCTCAGTTCCTGGGCGACGAGCTCGCGCTCCTCGGCGGCAAGCCGGGTTTCGTGGATGTCGGTGCAAGTGCCGAACCAGCGGATGATCTGGCCATTGGCATCGCGGATCGGCAGAGCCCGTCCCAGGGTCCAGCGGTAGTTGCCGCTGTGATGCCGCAGGCGATACTCGATCTGGTAGGGCTCGCCGGTTTCGAGCGAATGGCGCCATTGCTGCCAGGCCCGCTCCTGATCGTCGGCATGGAACATGCCGTTCCAGCCTTCGCCATCGGTCGAGCCTTCGGGCACGCCGGTGAACTCGTACCAACGCTTGTTGTAGTAATCGTGGAAGCCATCGGCGAGGGTCGACCACACCATTTGCGGCATCGTGTCGGCCAAGGTGCGGAACTGCAGCTCGCTTTCGGCCAGCGCCTCGGAAATCCGGCGCTGTTCGGTGACGTCGACGATGACGCCGGGCAGTCGCGACGGCGTGCCATCGGACCCCATTCGCGGTCGGCCGGAGGCTATGACCCAATGCACGGTTTCGTCGGCGGAGGATACCAGCCGGTATTCGCTGCGGAACGGAGAGCCATCACGCAGGGAGGCTTCGATCGCGGCGTTGACGCGCGCGATGTCGTCGGGGTGAATGGCGGCGAGGAATTCCGCGATCGGCACGCCGAGGCCAGCGCGCAGCGGATCGAGATTGTACATGGCGGCAAACCGGTCGTCGGCAGTGACGACATCGTTGCGGATATCCCAGTCCCAGGTACCGACCAGGCCCGAGCCATCCAGCGCCAGCGACAGGCGCTCCTCGCTGCGGGCGAGGGATTTTTCGACCAGCACCCGGTCGGTGGTTTCGTGCACGACGCAGAGCGTGCCCATGGATTGCCCGTCTTCACCAACGATGGGGCTGTAATGGAGATCCATCCAGCCCGATTCGAGTTGGCCGTGGCGGTTGAGCACCAGCTCCTGGTCACGCAGACTCCAGGATTCGCGGCGCAGGCCGCGTTGGATATTGTCGCGGTTGAAATCGGCGATCTCGGGCCAGGCCTCAGCCGTAGGCATGCCGAAGATTTCCGGATGCCGGTTGCCGGCGAAGTCGGCATAGGCGTTGTTGTAGATGAGAATGCCCTGCTCGCTGACCATCATGACCATGGGCGTGGAGGCGACCATCATCAGCCGCACAGCGCCCTTGAGGTTCTCGGGCCAATCGGGGATGGGTCCCAGCGGATTGGCGGACCAATCGAAGTCGTTGATCAGCTTGAGCGTCGGGTCCTGCTCAAGGCGAGCGCGCGCCTCAGGACTGGCGGCGGGGAACAGGGACTTGGGCATACGCGGCTTTCATGAACACCCATGATGGGACGGGTGCACTATAGAAGGCCACGCGTTGATCCTGCAACGCGGTGCCCTCTATCTGGTTCACACGCCGCGATAAATTATTCGCCAGCCGCGCGATGCTGACGCGGAGGCTTCTGGGCGTGGACTTCCTCGGCGACGAGGAAGGCCAGTTCCAGGGCCTGGCTGGCATTGAGGCGTGGGTCGCAATAGGTGTGGTAGCGATCCGACAGCGAGGCCTCGGTAACCGCGGAAACGCCGCCGACGCATTCGGTGACGTCGTCGCCGGTCATCTCGATATGAACGCCGCCGGCATAGGTGCCCAGCTCGCGGTGAATCTCGAAGAAGGACTTCACTTCGCTGAGGACGCGGTCGAACGGGCGGGTCTTGTAGCCGGTCGAGGCCTTGATGGTGTTGCCATGCATCGGATCGGAGCACCAGACGACGGTGCGGCCCGCCTGCTGCACGGTTTCGATGTGGCGCGGCAGATGATCGTTGATCTTGTCGGAGCCGTAGCGGCTGATGAGCGTGATGCGGCCGGCCTCGTCGGTGGGGTTGAGGCGGTCGAGCAGGCGCAGCAGGTCGTCGCCAGACAGCGAGGGGCCGCACTTGATGCCGATGGGGTTCTTGATGCCGGCGAAATACTCGACGTGGGCGGCATCGGGCTGGCGGGTGCGGTCGCCGATCCACAGCATGTGGCCCGAGGTGGCGTACCAGTCATTGGTGATGGAGTCGCGGCGGGTCAGCGCCTCCTCGTAGCCGAGCAGCAGGGCTTCGTGGCTGGTGAAGAAGCTGGTCTGGCGCAGAGCCGGGGTGTTGTCGGGGTTGAGGCCGAGGGCGCCCATGAAGGTGATGGCGTCATCGATCTTGCGCGCCACTTCCTCGTAGCGCGGATACCAGTTGGAGCCCTTCATGAACCCGACGGTCCATTCATGGATACGGGTCAGTTCGGCATAGCCGCCCATCGAGAAGGCGCGCAGCAGGTTGAGCGTGGCGGCCGACTGGCGATAGGCCTGCAGCATGCGATCGGGATCGGGCACGCGCGACTTTTCGGTGAAGCCGATGTCGTTGATGATGTCGCCGCGATAGGAGGGCAGCTCGACGCCGTCGATGGTTTCGGTATCGGCAGAGCGCGGCTTGGCGAACTGGCCGGCGACGCGGCCGACCTTGACCACGGGCTTGGATGCGCCGTGGGTCAGCACGACGGCCATCTGCAGGAAGACGCGGAAGAAGTCACGGATGTGATCTGCGCCGTGCTCGGCAAAGCTCTCGGCGCAGTCGCCGCCCTGCAGCAGAAAGGCCTCGCCACGGGCAACGGCGGCCAGGCGCGCCTTGAGGTCGCGGGCTTCACCGGCAAAGACCAGCGGCGGGAACGTGCCAAGCTGGCGCTCGGCTTCGACGAGGGCAGCCGGATCGGGATAGGCGGGAACCTGGGAAATCGGCTTGTTGCGCCAGCTATCGGGTGTCCAGGTGCTCATGATCGGTCTCGCTCACGCGGGGTTACGCATTGTTGGGCGCGGAATACCAAGGCTGGCGGGGCGGGACAAGGATATTCGCCCTAGACCTTCTGCCCATCCCGGTAGGTGTAGCTGGGCGCCTTGAAGGTCACCAGTTCCTCGGCAGCGCTGGGATGGAGCGCGATGGCCCGGTCGAAATCGGCTTTGCTCGCGCCCATGCCCATGGGAATGGCCACAAGCTGGATCATTTCGGCGGCGCCTGGGCCCAGGATGTGGCAGCCGAGCACCTTGCCGCCATTGGCGCCGACGATGAGCTTCAAAATCATCCGCTCCGTGCGGGTGGAGAGCGTGTTCATCATCGGGCGGAAGCGGGCGACATAGACGTCGATATCGCCATGGGTGGCGGCCTCGGTCTCGGTGAGGCCGATGACGCCGATCTCGGGGTCGGAGAACACGGCGGTAGGGATCTGGCTGTGATCGACCGCCAAGGGGTTGTTGTTGAACACCGTCTCGGCGAAGTACCAGCCCTCGCGGATCGCGACGGGGGTCAGCGCGGCGCGGCCGGTGACATCGCCCACGGCATAGATCGAAGGCACGGAGGACTGCGAATAGGCATCGACCTTGACGGCGCCGGCGGACGTCAACTCGACGCCGGCCTTGTCCAGGCCGAGACCGCGGGTATTGGGCGTACGGCCCGTGGCGGACATGACGGCGCCATAAGGCGCGGTTACGCCGTCGCTAAACGTGACCGAGATGTCGTTGCCGTGCTTGGCCAGTGACTTGATGGTTGTCTGGTAGATGATCTTGACGCCGCGATCGATGAGACCGGCTTCGAGGCCGATGGCCATATCCTGGTCGAAGGTACGCAGGATGCGCGCGCCCCGATAGATGATGGTGGTATCGACACCCAGGCCCGCAAAAATGGTGGCGAACTCCACGGCGATATAGCCGCCGCCCTCGATCAGGATGGAATGCGGCAACTCGGGCAGATCGAAAGCTTCGTTGGAGCTGATCATCAGCTCGGCACCCGGGATGTGCGGGATATGCGGGTGTGCGCCGGTGGCGACGAGGATGTATTTGGCCGTCAGGTCGCGATCCTGGCCGACCAGGTGCACGCCGTTCGGCCCGGTGACCACACCGCGATCCTTGATGATCTCGACGCCGGGCTTTTCGAGATTGGCCGTGTAGGCATGCTCGAGGCGCGTGATTTCCTTTTCCTTAGCGGCGACAAGCGTTGGCCAATCGAAGGACGCATCGACCTGCCAGCCGAAGCTCGAGGCGACGTCGAACAGGTCGTGAAAGCGCGCGGCATAGACGTAGAGCTTCTTGGGGACGCAGCCTCGGATGACGCAGGTGCCGCCGACGCGAAACTCCTCGACGATGGCAACCTTGGCGCCATAAGTGGCGGCCATGCGCGCCGCGCGGACCCCGCCGGAGCCGGCACCGATAACAACAAGATCATAGCTATCGGTCATCAAACGGCTCCTCAGCAATCATCGGTATATGGCGATGAATATCGGGTGGCACTTCGCATAAAAAAAGGCCCCGCACAAGGCGGGGCCGGATGTACTGCCATGCGGAAAACGCTGGCGTCAGAGGCAATCAGACCTCGAAGCCCTTGGCGCGCAGTTCGGCGCGAACCTTGGCAAAGAACTCGGAGCGCGTGTTGTTGGTGAAGACCTGCAGGATTGCCTGCATGTCGGTATTCACGTCCATGTTGGCCGCGGCCAGCTTGGCGCCGGTGGGCGATTCATAGAAGGCGACGATCTCCTGCAGCTCTTCAACGGTGAAGCGCGTGGCATAGACGCGCGCAAACTGGTCGAGCAGTTCGCCCTTGCGGCTCTGATAGGTCTCGAGGACCGCGCCGATGGCCAGATCGATCTCTTCGGCCAGTTCGGGATTCTGGGTCGTCAGTTGGCTCAGAGTGCCCATGCCGATTTCGACCAGGGTGATCTCGTAGACGCCGGCGCTGTCGGTGAGCTCGACATATTTGCGCGCCAGAGCGAGCTGCTCAGGCGGCACTTCCTGGGCCATTGCCGGGGCGGCTACGGCGATAAAGGCGGCGCTGAGCGCCACGGCTACCAGCGCCTTGGCGCGCGTCATCATACCGGTCATCGTTGAAAAACCCATCTTGTCCCGATCCATCAGTTCGTGCCGCTCGTCAGGGCTTTTACGCCATCTGGTGTCGCCACATAAGCCGTCTTGCACATTTTGAGGAACAGCCCGTGCTGTACAACCCCGGCGATGTCGAGCAAGTCGCGCGACAGCGCTTCTGGCCGCGAAATACGGCCAAAAAAAGCATCGAGGATGAGATGTCCCCCATCGGTGATGTAAGGCGTGCCGGGCGCGGTTTCGCGCAAGCGCAGCTCACCCTCGGCGCCATGGCGGGCCATCACATCGGCCAAGCTGCGGCGCGTGGCGCCGAGGCCGAAGCGATTAACCTCGACCGGCAGCGGAAAGCGGCCGAGGAAGGGCACCAGCTTGGACACGTCGGCAATGACGATCATCGCGTCGGACGACGCAGCCACGATCTTCTCGCGCAGCAAGGCACCGCCGGCGCCCTTGATCAGATTGAGTTCCGGATCAATCTCGTCGGCGCCGTCGATCGTCAGATCGAGCCGATCGAGGGTCTCGAGATCGGACAGCGGGATATTGAGCGATAGCGCCTGGCGGGCCGTAGCTTCGGAGGTGGGGACGCAGATGCAATCAAATCCGGCGGCCACCTTCTCGCCCAGCAGATCGACGAAGTGGCGGGCAGTAGAACCGGTGCCGAGGCCCAGCCGCATGCCGGGGCGGACATCGGCCAGGGCCATGGCGGCTGCCTGTCGCTTCAGTTCTTCGCTCATGATGGCCTCGCGCGGTAATTTCGCCACGGGCCATTGCAGGGGACAAGCCGCCTGTCAATGCCGATAAAGGGCGCAGATCACGGATTGGTGAACGGGAACTGTAACCTGCTAGCAACACAATTTTGCGAACGTGGCGCGAGTGTGGCGTTTCCGGGGCACGCGCCTCTTTTCGCTATTCCACAAACCGCGTAAGCAACCGCAATTGTCATGTGGGCGAGTCGAAAGCCCATCTCTTCCAGAGGCCAAGTCGTCAGATGTTCAATATCAAGTCAACGATAGCAATCGGGCTGTCGATTATCTTGTCGGCTAGCAGCGTCGTGCCCGCCACGGCTGCGCTGGTCTACGACCGCAATACCGGCGGCTGGGTGGACGAGGCAACGATCGCCCGCCCGAGCCCGCGCGGTGGCAGCCCCATCCGCAAGGAAATCGTCGAATACGCGACCACGCACAAGCCGGGCACGATTGTCATCGAGACAGATGAGCGTCGTCTCTACCTCGTGCTCGAGGACGGCAAGGCCATGAAGTACGGCGTCGGCGTCGGCCGCGACGGCTTCACCTGGTCGGGCACGCACCGGATCACCCGCAAGGCCGAGTGGCCAGGCTGGACGCCGCCGGCCCAGATGCGCAAGCGCGTTCCGGATCTGCCGGCGTACATGGAAGGCGGCCCGGACAACCCGCTCGGCGCTCGCGCCCTCTATATCGGCTCGACCCTCTATCGCGTGCATGGCACGTCCGAGCCGTGGTCTATCGGCCAGGCCGTTTCGTCGGGCTGCATCCGCCTGACCAATGACGACGTGACCGACCTCTATGAGCGCGTGCAGGTCGGCGCCCTCATCGTGGTCAACCACTAATACCGGCGCCGGTCAGGTGATGCTGGCCGGTTAGCGCAGAATTGATAGAGGCCGCCTTTCGGGGCGGCCTTTTTGTTTGCGGGCGGCTTTGAAAAAACATGGACCAGGATTAGGTTGCGGCCATGACCACGCAAGTGCCCCCTGCCCGCCCCCTCGTCGACCGTTATGGGCGGCATGTCTCCTATCTGCGCATCTCGGTGACCGACCGCTGCGACTTCCGCTGCGTCTATTGCATGGCGGAAGACATGACCTTCCTGCCCAAGAAGGATGTGCTGAGCTTCGAGGAGATCGAGGCAATCGCCGGAGCCTTTATCGAACGGGGCGTGACGAGGATCAGGCTCACGGGCGGCGAACCGCTGGTGCGGCGCGATATCATGGACCTGGTGGCGACGCTGGGCCGGCATATCGGATACGGGCTGGAGGAACTGACGCTCACCACCAATGGCAGCCAGTTGCGCAAGCATGCGCAGGGACTGGCCGATGCGGGCGTGAAGCGGCTCAATGTATCCCTCGATACGCTCGACGCCGAGCGCTTCCGCGCCATCACCCGGCGCGGCCACATCGCCGATGTGCTTGACGGCATCGAAGCGGCGCAGGCGGCTGGGCTTGCCATCAAGATCAACATGGTGGCGATGCGCGGCGTCAATGACGACGAGATCGAGCCGATGATGGCCTGGGCGCATGGCCGGAGCATGGGCCTGACGCTGATCGAGGGCATGCCGCTGGGCGAGGTCGGCATCGACCGGGTCGACAGCTACCTGCCGCTGCGCGAACTGCATGAGCGCCTGGCGCGACGCTATACGCTGAGCAAGCTCGACAAGCGCACCGGCGGGCCGGCGCGCTATGTGCATGTCGCCGAAACCGGCGGTGTGCTTGGTTTCATCACGCCGATGAGCCACAATTTCTGCGAGAGCTGCAACCGCGTGCGCCTGACGGCGACCGGGCAATTGTTCCTGTGCCTGGGGCAGGACGATCAGGTGAACCTGCGCGATGCGCTGCGCGACGGCGGCCTGCCGGCGCTGGACGCCGCGCTCGACCATGCCATGCTGATCAAGCCCAAGGGGCATGATTTCGTTATCGACAGGACGCGCCCGGAACCGGCGCTGGGCCGACATATGAGTGTTACCGGAGGGTAGAATGGGCGAACGGATTACGCTGACGGCCAGCGACGGCTTTACGCTCAATGCCTATCGCGCGGCGCCGACGGGCAAGCCGCGGGCCGGCGTTGTGGTTATCCAGGAAGTCTGGGGCCTCAACAACTTCATCCGTGACGTGGTGGACCGCTATGCCCGGCATGGTTTTCTCGCCGTGGCGCCGGCCATGTTCGACCGGGTCGAGTTCGGTTACGAGAGCGACAATTACGGCCCCGAGCAATTTGCCATTATCGGCGAGCTGATGAAGACGTTCGACCACAAGACGGCGATGCTGGATGTGCAGGCAGCCATCGGCGCGGCGGAGGCCGGCGGCAAGGTGGGCATTACCGGCTATTGCTTTGGCGGCGCGGTGAGCTGGCGGGCGGCGGCGCATGAGGGGACCGGGCTCAGTGCGGCCTCGGGCTATTATGGCGGCGGCGTGCCCAACTATATAGAGCTGGCACCACGCATCCCCACCGAGATGCATTTTGGCGACCGCGACACCGGCATTCCGCTCGAGCAGATCGAGGCGCTCAAGGCGCGGCACCCGGAAGCGGATATCTACACCTACCCGGCGGCGCACGGCTTCTGCAACAATCAGCGGCCGTCCAACTTCGACGAAGCGGCCTGCACCAAGGCTTCGGCCCGCACGCTCGATTTCTTCCGCAAGCATCTTGGATAGCCTGCGGCAGCATAGGGACTATCTCGAAGCGGAGTGGCGGGCCGCGCAGGCGGCGCCCCTTTCAGCGCGCAAGACAATGCTGGTGGCGATGCTTGTTGACGCCTATGTCGACCGCATGTTCGCCGCTGTGCCCGGGGCAGACGACATTCTGGAGTTCCGGGCTGCGGCCAGCGCGAAATCGGTGGCGCTGGGCCGGATCATGGCGCTTTGCGCGCAGCAGGCGGGTGTGCGACTGGTGACGGAGGCTGTGACGATACCGATCGCCGAGTATGGCGCGCTGCCGGTCGAGGACTTCATGGTCAGCCTCTACAACGACCACACAGTGCAGCGGCTGCGGCTGGTTTTGCCCGACGGTACGCGGATCGACATGATCGAGACGTTGCGCGAGGCGATGGCGGCGCTGGACTAGGCGCGCATGGCGTCGCGGAAACCGCGCATGCCGACCAGCTCGATGCCGGCAGCGTCGAGCAATTCCTGAGCGCGCCCGGAACGGAAGAGCTCGTATTCGGCTGTGCGCATCGGAGCGTCGTCGGAATACATCGCGATGTCGCCGGGCTGGGCGAAATGGAAGGCGCCAAAGTTGAGCCCCGGAGCCGCGCCGCGGAAGATTTCGGCATAGGTGGTGGCATCGGGGGCGAGATTGCCGAAGGGCGACATGATGAAGCGCTGGAAATCGGGATTGCCGCGCGCGACCAGGCGGTCGAAATGCGCGGTATAGTCGAAGTCCGGCGGCGCCAGTTCGTTGACGTCGCGCGACAGCAGGACCGGCAGGCGGAATTGCTCGGCCAGGCGCAGGTAGATGTCCACATATTCGGGCTGCCACGCGGTGCCCATATGGGCGTCGAGATGGGTGACGTCGATCCCGGCGCTGAGCGCCGTTTCGATCTGGGCGCGCAATTCGGTCTCGACGGCGGCAACATCGGCATGGCGCGCTTCGGGGACGTCGCGCCACATGAAGCCGTCGCGATCGGTGAGGCCATTAGGCGAAACACCAGTCAGCGGGCGCCAGCGGAAGGGCGCGAATTCGGAGGTCAGCGTCAGGTGGACGCCCACATCCAGGTCTGGACGATCGCGGCAGATGGCAGCCATTTCAGGAAACCACGGGCACGGCACCATGACCGAGCCGGAGGTGACGACGCCCAAATCGGACAATTCCACAAAGGCCAGGTTGGCGCCGTGGCTGGCGCCGAGATCGTCGTGATGCACGACCAACTGGATGTCGGAGGTCTCGGTCATCGGATCAGCGCCAGTCGGCCCGTTCGATCAGCTCGACAATGACACCATCGGGGTCGCGCACGAAGGCGACGCGCCGCAACAGTTCATTGAAGAAGGCAGGCCGCGGCCCTTCGATGGCCTCGACGCCGGCGGCATTGAGCTTGGCGATCATGGCATCGACATCATCGAAAGCGAAAGTGATGTGGCGCATGCCGGCTTCATGCGGCGGCACATCGCGCGAGCGGGAGATGTCCGCTACCGGGCAGGCAATTTCGAGCATGCCCGCGCCGGTATCGAGAAAGATGACCTCGCCGCCGGGACTGGTCTTGCGCAGAGCCAGCTTCAGCCCCAAGAGGCCACAGTAGAAAGCCATGGTTTGATCGAGATCGCGGCAGGTCATGCCGACATGCTCGAGCCCGAGCAGCTTCGCCCCAACAAGAGTTTCGACCGTTCCAGACATAGGTAGCTCTCTCCTGTTGTTCAGGCGGCGACGCGTCCTCGGCAGCGCTTACTTGTCGTCGTCCACGACGATGGCAAAGTCTAGCGGCAGGGCCGTGGTATATTTGATCTGCCCCATGGCGAAGGCGGAGCTGACATCGGTCAGATTGATCTTGCTGATGAGCTTTTTGTAGAAGGCGTCATAGGCGCCGATATCGGGCACCACGACGCGCATCAGGTAATCGACCTCGCCGCTCATGCGGTAGAATTCGACGACTTCGGGAAACTCGTCGATGACGCCGGAAAACTTCCGCATCCAGGCATCGTTATGCTCGTTGGTCTTGACCGAAACGAAGACGGTGACGCCGACATTGACCTTGGACGGATCGAGCACTGCGACGCGGCGCTGGATGACGCCATCTTCTTCCATCTTCTGGATACGCCGCCAGCATGGGGTGGTCGAAAGCCCCACCTTGCGGCCGATTTCCGCCACCGGCATGGTGGCGTCCTTCTGCAGAAGTGTCAGGATTTTTCGATCAATCTTGTCCAACGCCATGTCGCCCCCGCGAAATCAGATTTCCAATTCCGGTCCATTTCAGTCCGAAATTGGCGGATACCTGCCACGTCCGGGCCAGTTTAGCAATAATCTTGCGCAAACGAACTGAGTGGCCCGTATCGACGCATTGTTAACCTAGAGCCCGATTGCCTCCAACCAGCCCCACGCACCCTGCGGCCGCGGATGATCGTCGCGTCCCGCGGCGCGTCGAAGTCGCCCGCCCAGATCCCCAGCCGATCGCGCCGGGCGGCAGCCTCCTCGGTCCAGTAGCGACCGGAAGCAACCGCGAGTCCCTCGCCGACCATCGTAGCACCAAGATCGCGACCGGCAACCAGACAGGTAGCCAGCAGCCGATCGTACTGGTCGATATATTCGGGGCGACAATCGACCGGACCGGCAGCGAGCAGTTGCGCCATGCGGTCGCGCGCAGCCCGGCCGCAGGACCAGGTCCCACCATCCGCGTCGGCACAATCCTGGGTCAGTTCGGGGGCATCGAGGCCGACAAGCCTGATGCGGTCCACGCCCAGGCGGAAGCTATCGCCATCGCTGGCGCGACCATGCCCGGAAACGGGCGGCGGAGGCTGATCGAGGGCGGCCGCAACCACTGCCGCGACGGCCAAAAGCCCGATGGCGAGGAGCGCTCCACCGGGGCCACGAAAGAGGCGGTTGCGCTGGCTGAGTCGACGCAGGATTTCACCACCCGTTAACTACGCGCTGGCTAGTGTTGGCACCAGCGTAGCGAATGCGTGTTCTGTTCGCATCCTTTAGTAAACGAGTAATGAGTTCCATGGCTTCGCAGCCGGCAGTCATCGACGATGTGCGCTCGCAAATGGGACGAGACAGCAAGCGCACCGCACAAAAAACCGTGCTCGATGCGCGCCAGCGCCTGACCTCGAGCTCGGGCACGCGCGCCGATTTCGATTTCGAACTGATGCACGACTATGCCCAGTCCCGCCTCAACGCGGCGCTGCCAATGGCCGCCATCGTGGCCATTCTGGGCATCGTGGCCAGCCTCTGGGTGCCGGTGGTGTTCACCACGCTGTGGGCCGGGCTGGTGATCCTCAGCCTGTTGATCGTTGTGCTGATGGCGCAGCGCTTCAAGAGCACCGACCCGGCCAAGTTCAATGCCAGCCAGTGGACGACGACCTTTGTCGCGGGCGAAACCGTCTATGGCCTCGCCTGGTCGTTGCTGGCGCTGTTTACCCTGGCCGCCGAACCCGGGACGCTGACGCCCGTAATGTTCGCCATGGTGCTGGTGAGCGTGGCCGCCAACTCGGTTGCGACCCATACCCTGCCCCCGGCGACGCTGGTGAGCACCCTGCCCGTCACGCTGACGGTTTCGGGCAACCTGATCGTGCTGGGCGGTACGCTCAACTACACGCTGGCCGCCGTAGCGATCTGCGGCGAAATCTTCTTTGTCTACCTGGCGCGCCAGATGCACGGCACCGAGCTCGAGACCATCTCGCACCAGGCGGAAAAGGATGCGCTGATCGGCGAGCTCGAGGAAGCCCGGCACATGTCAGACGAGGCGCGCCGCCACGCTGAGCAGGCCAATATCGCTAAATCGCAATTTCTGGCCACCATGAGCCATGAGCTGCGCACGCCGCTCAATGCCATTATCGGCTTTTCCGAAGTGCTGAAATCGGAGCTGCTGGGGCCACATCAGGTGCCGCAATACAAGGAATATGCCGGGGACATTCACGGCAGCGGCCAGCATCTGCTGAACCTGATCAACGAGCTGCTCGATCTCAGCCGCATTGAGGCCGGCAAGTATGAGCTCAACGAGGAAGTCGTGTCGCTGGTCGACATTGCCGAGGACTGCCGCCGCATGATGGAGCTGCGGGCCAAGTCCAAGGGCATCGAGCTCGTCTACAATGTCGGCAACAACCTGCCGCGCCTCTGGGGTGACGAACGCGCCATCCGCCAGGTGATCCTCAACCTGCTCAGCAACGCCATCAAGTTCACGCCCCAGCAGGGCAAGGTGACGCTGGTAGTCACCCGCAGCGGCGACGGCGGGCAGTTCATCTCGGTCAAGGATAACGGCCCGGGCATTCCCGAGGACGAAATCGAAACCGTGCTCAGCTCGTTCGGCCAGGGATCGCTGGCCCAGAAGACCGCCGAACAGGGCGCTGGCCTTGGCCTGCCGATCGTGCAGAAGATCATGGAGCTGCACCAGGGCCGGTTCGACCTGTT
>CBIHQV010000044.1:0-31927 GCA_966212275.1 uncultured Devosia sp. | reverse complement strand
TTCGAGGACGCGCGCCTGTGCGCCGTCGGCGATCAAAACCCAGGTGACGGTCTTTTTCATGAATAGCTCCTGCTGGTTTGGTCGTGGGTGGGTGCGCCGGAACCGGCGCCGCTGAATCAACGCCCTACCTAGGAAAAGGTTGGCACGCTCATCAGCTTTGCAAGGGGTCCGGATCACAAACTCTGATTGGCCCGACGTGCGACGCGCTGGTATCAGGGGGCTTTCAGGCATCCCGCGCGGGATGCGGAGTTTTTTGATGTCCCTTCCCGAATCCGCTCCCGAGGCCATTGCGCCGGCCGAAGTCGTCGCGCCATCCCGTCCTGCTGCCGCCGATGGACGTAACGGCGTGCTGGCGGCGCTGGCCGCATACACGCTGTGGGGCTTCCTGCCGCTGCTGTTCAAGGCGGTCGAAGCGGCCGGCTCGGTGATGATCGTGGCGGAGCGGACGCTGTGGTCGCTGCTGTTGCTGGCAGTGATCATGGCATTCTTCGGCGGCTTCGGCGAAGTCCGGGCGCTGTTTGCCGACAGAAAACGTGCCTTTGGTACGCTGCTCTCTGCCGTGCTGCTGTCTGGCAACTGGCTGCTCTATGTGTGGGCGGTGGAGACCGGGCAGGTGCTCGAGGCAAGCTTCGGCTACTTCATCAATCCGCTGGTCAATGTGCTGATGGGCATGATCCTGCTCGGCGAGCGGCAGAACCGGCTGCAGACGATCTCCATCCTCATCGCCGTGGTGGCCATCGGCATCCAGGCGGTTGGGCTGGGCAGCATTCCGTTCATCGCGCTGGGGCTGGCGCTGTCGTTCGGCTTTTACGGCTATTTCCGCAAAACGGCGCAGCTCGGTCCGGCCTCGGGCCTGTTCGCCGAAACAGCCATGCTGGCGCCGCTGGCCCTTGGCTATGTCGTCTACAACATCATGACCTGGGGCCCCGGCATCCACGCCGATCCCTATCACATGGTGTTGATGGCGCTGACGGGCCCGGCGACGGCCATTCCGCTGCTGCTCTTCGCCTTCGCGGTGCGCCGCCTGCGGCTGACCACGATCGGCATGTTCCAGTATATCGCGCCGTCGATCCAGTTCCTGCTGGCGATCACGCTGTTCGGGGAACACCTCAATGGGCTGCGCCTCCTCAGCTTCGCGCTGATCTGGGTGTCGCTGATGGTGTTCAGCTATGACAGCTTCCGCCGCCGCGGGCAGGCTGCGACGGCCTAGTCCGCGGACAGCGTCGCCAGCGTGGCCTTGGCCTCCGCAGCTTCCGCGCTGTCGGGAGCCAGCGCCACGACCTGCCGGTAGCGTTCGATGGCGCGCTCGTTGCGCCCGGCGGCCTGCTGCACCTGTGCCAGCAGCAGCACGGCGGCTGGCTCAGCGATCTCAGCATCCGCAAAGGGAGTTAGTCCATCCACGGCCTGGGCGTAATGACCCAGCTCGAGCAGGACCTGCGTGCGCGCCGTGGCGTAGGCGAGGTTGGTGGGGTCGAGTGCGACCAGTTGATCGTAGGGTTCGACCGCGCCCGCGTTGTCATTGCGCTCCACCAGCAGTTCGGCCAGCGCCAGATGCGCCTCGGCGCTGGTGGGAGCATAGTCGGCCCAGTCCTTGAACAGGCGTTCGGCGGCCGCCAGATCGCCATCGGCACGGTAGGCGGTGCCGAGCAGGCGCAGGGCGTCGGTATGGCCGGGATCGAGGTCCAGCGCCTCTTCGAGATGGGTCATGCCCTCCTCGGTTTGGCCCAGCAGCAGTTCGAGCTCACCGGCGCGGACCAGCGGCTGGGGATCGACCGGCGCCTGTTCGGCGGCGGTGAGGAAGGCGGCAATGGCGGCGTCGCGGTCATCCTTGGCGAGGGCAATTTCAGCCCGGGCGGTTGGGAGGGTGGCAGCCTGCGGTTCGAGCGCTGTTGCCTCTGCGATAGTGGCGTCGGCCCCGGCGAAGTCGCCGCTTTCGGCAAGAGCGCGGGCCAGGTTGATGCGGGCCAGGTTGAACGTCGTGTCGAGGGCCAGCGCGGCGCGATAGTTAGTGACCGCGTCCTCGGCATTGCCGGCATTGCGGGCGATGTCGCCGAGCAGGTTATGCGCCCACTTGGCATCGGCATGGTTGCCCAGGGTCAGGCGCCGGGCCCGGCTGGCCGCGCCATCGGGGTCGGTGATGGCGCGGGCGGCGATGGCAACGAAGGGATCGAGCACGTCGAACACGCCTGCTGCAGCGTCGCGGAAATAGTCGGGCTCCGAGCGCGTGCCGATGGGCGGCAGATCGATGATTTCGGTGGTGGCGCGGATGACGCGGAGACGCAGACGCAGACCGGTCGGGGCGCAATCGGCGGTTTCGCAGATGATCTCGCCGGCAATGTGGGTTTCGTAGAGGCCGAAGAACTGCCGGACCTGCTTGGACACCGAGTCGATGGAAATGCCGGTATCGGGCAGCGAGAATTCGACGCGCTGGCTATTGGGTATGGCGACGATGGTGCTGCGGGCGACGCTGGCGGTGCGGGCGAAATCCTGCAGCCCATCCCAGAGCCTGTTGGCGGCAACTTCGGCGGTGAGGCCACGCTCGACCAGCGCCTCGGGCACGGCGATCGGCTCGATGACCACGGCACTGGCCGAGAACTGGGTCGCGACTGCCGGGATTAGCAGCAGCATGGCGGCGAAGAAGCCGATATTGATGAACATGGTCCGGATGGTCGAGGAGAAGGCCTCAATGCCGGTCAGGCTCAGCTTGCGTGGGGCGGGTTCGGTCATGGTGTGGCCGGCTCCTCGGCCTGCGCGGCGGCGTCGAGGCCATCGAGGATGTCGATGAAGCTGGTGGCCATCGAAGCATATTGGGTGCCGGACGTATCGAGTTCGAGGACGCGCTCGAAGTCGGCCCGCGCCTCGGCATTGTGGCCGGTGATGGCCAGCGATGTGCCGCGCGAGAAGATCGGGGCAGGATTGTAGGGATCGAGCGCGATGGCGCGGTTGAGCCGGACCACGGCGTCAGACTGGCGCTCCAGATTTTGCAGCATGTTGGCCGATTGATAGAGCAGCTCGGCATCGTCGGGGGTGATGGCGAGGGCGCGATCGAAGGCGGCGAGCGCCTCGGCGGGTCGATCGAGAAAGGTCAGGGCGGCGCCGTGCAATGCCTGCACCTCGGCGCTGTCTGGCTCGAAATCTGCGGCGCGGCGCAGGAGTGCCTCGCCACCCGCTAGGTCGAAGCCCGCCGCCAGCAGGGTGAACATCGGCGACAGCGCCAGCGGGTAGGCGGGGTCGATGGCCAGCGATTGGCCGAACCAGTCTTTGGCCGCGTCGATATTGCCGCGCGCCATTTCGACTTCGCCGATACGGGCGAAATAATGCGGGCTGGTGGGGTCCAAATCGGCGGCGGCCTTGAGGTAGTCGATGGCCCCGTCGATGTCGCCGGCGCCGATGGCCAGTTCGGCATAGCCCTCCTGCACCTCGGGCGATTTGGGCTCGCGAGCCAGGATGCGGTCGTATTCGGCGCGCGAAGCGACCGGGTCACCCAATTGGCGCAGGGCGCGGGCGGCGTTGGCGTGGGCGATGGTGAAGTCGGGGTCAAGCGCCAGAGCGGCGCGGTATTCGGCGAGCGCGGGCCGGTAATCCTCGGCGGTGGAGCGCAGGTTGCCGATGAGGTTATGCGCCCATTTGGCATCCGGGTGATGCTGGCGGATCAGCCGGCGGGCCAGAGCAGTCGCACGCACGGGCTCGGTTTCCGAGATGGCCGAGACGGCCACGAAGGGGTCGAGTACCGAGAGGATCTGGATCGCGCCCGATCTGAAATAGTGGCGGAGATCCTGGTCGCCAACTGCCGGCAGATCGATGACCTCGCTGGTGCCGCGCAGGATGCGCAGGCGCAGCACCATGCCCTCGGGCGCGCAGGTGGCATCGGCACAGACGAACTCGCCGGCGATGCGGGTTTCGTAGACGTTGAAGAACTGCCTTGTCTGGCGGACGATGGAATCCATCGAGAGCCCGACCTCGGGCACGGAGAACTGCACGCGCTGGCTATTGGGAATGGCGGCGACGCTGGCCTTGGAGGTGCGCGCCAGCGCGTTGGCGTCGCGCAACCCGTCCCATAGCCGGCTCGCCACCACTTCCGATGTCATGCCGCGCGCCACCAGGGCCTCGGGAACTGCAATGGGCTCGATGAGCACCGGGCTGCGCAGGAACTGGCTGGCGAGGATGGGGATGAAGAACAGGATCGCCAGCACGAAGGCGATGTTGAGGATCACCTTGCGCAGCCGCGTTGAGCCGCTTTCGAGCGAGGGCAGGGAGACGCGCAACCGCGGTTTGCGGGGCGTGGCAGGTGGGTCTTGCGCGGGGATCGGCGCGGCCGCGGGCACTCGCGGCGTCCGCTTGCGCGGCGCCGTGCCTTTGGCGGCGGGTTTGGCGGGCGCACGCGCCATTTTATGAAAAGCTCCCCAGTCCGCCGAGTTCTAGAGGGGATGGCAGCGGAATAAAAGAGCGGCGAGCGCGCTCAGGGCGTCGAGGCCTGCGGCCGGGCGGCGGCGATCACTTCCACCATCTTGTCGAACGTCGCGGCAAAGGGCGTCGCTTCGCGCCAGACGAGCGACAGCAGGCGCCCGGCGCCGGGTGAGACCAGGTCGTGGATGGCGATGCGCGGGTCGGTGGCTTCCTTGCGCAAGGCGATGCGCGGCAGCAGCGTCACGCCCTGCCCATTGGCGACGAATTCGACGATGGTCGAGAGCGAGGTGGCGGCGAAGGTGCGGGCAGGGTCGCTGCCCAGGCGGCAGGCAGCGATGGTCTGGTCGCGGAAGCAGTGGCCTTCGTCAAGCAGCAGGATGCGCTCTGGCGCAAGGCTCGCCAGCAGGACCGGCGCCGCGGTGTCCTCGTCGCGCGAGGTGGCGAGGACGAACGGATCCTCGAAGAGCGGGCGGCTCACCAGCCTGGGGCCGCTTTCCGGCGCCGCGGTGCCGATCAGCGCGACGTCGAGGCTGCCATCGACGAGGCCCGCAATCAGCGCCTCGGTGCGGTTCTCGCTGACGGTGAAATCAAGGCCGGGTAGTCCCTGGGTCAGGGCCGGGAAGATTTCGGGCAGCAGGTAGGGCGCCACAGTCGGGATCAGGCCGAAGCGGATTGGCCGATCGGGCAGGCCGGCGTGGCCCCGGGCGAAAGACTCGATCGCCTCGGCCTCCTCGACGATGCGGCGGGCGCGGCTGATGAATTCCCGGCCGAACGGGGTGAGCCGGGCGCCGGTCTTCATGCGGTCGAAGAGGGGCATGCCGCACTGCGCCTCGAGCGAGAGGATCTGCTGGGACAAAGCGGGCTGGGTTACCGCGCAATCCTGGGCGGCGCGGCCGAAATGCCCGGTCTGGGCAACCGCTAAAGCGTAGCGCATCTGCTTGAGGGTGATTTCCACGATCAGTTTGCCTTATCGATGAAGCAAGAATTATCGATTGGTCTAATGGATAGCGGCTTTCTATAGAAGCAGCCAGCAGCAAATCCGGAGGCCCCCATGGACGACAATCACGACACCCCGACCGAAGCCAAATGCCCGGTGGACCATGGTGGGAGCGGTGGTCACGGTGGCGGCGGCCACGGTGGCGGGAATGGCAAGCGCGGTCACGGCAATCGCGACTGGTGGCCCAAGGGCCTGGACGTGCAGATCCTGCATGCCAATTCGGCCCTGTCGGACCCGCTGGGTCCCGATTTCGACTATGCCGAAGCGTTTGGAAAGCTCGATCTGGCGGCGGTGAAGGCAGATCTGCATGCCGTGATGACCGATTCGCAGGATTGGTGGCCGGCAGACTTCGGCCATTATGGCGGCCTCTTCATCCGCATGGCCTGGCACAGCGCCGGCACCTATCGCATCACCGATGGCCGTGGTGGCGCCGGCATGGGCCAGCAGCGTTTCGCGCCGCTCAATTCCTGGCCCGACAATGCCAATCTCGACAAGGCCCGCCGCCTGATCTGGCCGATCAAGCAGAAATACGGCAATGCGATTTCCTGGGCCGACCTGATGGTCCTGACCGGCAACGTTGCGCTGGAGTCGATGGGGTTCAAGACCTTCGGCTTTGCTGGTGGCCGCGCCGACGTCTGGGAGCCTGAAGAACTGTTCTGGGGGCCGGAGGGCACCTGGCTGGGCGATGCCCGCTATAGCGGCGAGCGCGAACTCAGCGAGCCGCTGGGTGCGGTGCAGATGGGCCTGATCTATGTCAATCCGGAAGGCCCCAACGGCAATCCCGATCCGGTCGCGGCGGCCCGCGATATCCGGCAGACGTTCGCGCGCATGGCGATGAATGACGAGGAAACCGTCGCGCTGATCGCCGGCGGCCACACTTTCGGCAAGACCCATGGCGCGGGTGATCCGTCGCTGATCGCGGCCGAGCCCGAAGGTGCCGATCTCGAAGACCAGGGCCTGGGCTGGAAGAGCAAATACGAATCCGGCTCAGGCAGCCATGCCATCACGTCGGGCCTCGAAGTCACCTGGACGCAGACGCCGACGCGCTGGAGCAATTTCTTCTTCGAGAACCTGTTCAACTATGAGTGGGAACTGAGTGCCAGCCCGGCCGGCGCCAAGCAGTGGGTGGCCAAGACATCAGACGAGGTCATCCCCAACGCCTTCGATGCGTCCAGGAAGCATCGGCCGACCATGCTGACGACCGACCTGTCGCTGCGCTTCGATCCGATCTATGGCCCGATTTCGCGCCGGTTTCTCGAAAACCCAGATCAGTTCGCCGACGCTTTCGCTCGCGCCTGGTTCAAGCTGACCCATCGCGACATGGGTCCCAAGGTCCGCTATCTCGGCCCAGAAGTGCCGGCGGAAGACCTGATCTGGCAGGATGTCATTCCGGCGGTGGACCACGCACTGGTCAACGATGCCGACATCGCCGCGCTCAAGGGCAAGATCGCCGCTTCGGGCCTGGCGGTTGCCGAACTGGTCGGCACGGCCTGGGCTTCCGCCTCGACCTTCCGCGGTTCGGACAAGCGCGGCGGCGCCAACGGCGCCCGCATTCGCCTCGCGCCGCAGAAGGACTGGGAGGTCAACAAGCCCGCCCAGCTCGCCAAGGTCTTGGCCAAGCTCGAAGCCGTGCAGGCCGAATTCCAGGCCGACGGCAAGCGCGTGTCGCTCGCCGATCTTATCGTGCTTGCCGGTGGTGTGGGCATCGAGCTGGCCGCCAAGGCTGGCGGGCAGGACGTCGTCGTGCCGTTTACGCCGGGCCGCATGGATGCCTCGGCCGAACAGACCGATGCGCAGTCCTTCGCAGCGCTCGAGCCGCGCACCGATGGCTTCCGCAACTATCTGAGCAACCGCCGCTTCATGGAGCCGGAAGAGGCACTGGTCGATCGCGCGCAACTGCTGCGGCTCACTGGTCCCGAGATGACCGTGCTGGTCGGTGGCCTGCGCGTGCTGAAGATCGGCGTCAACGACCATGGCGTGTTCACCGATCGTCCGGAGACGCTGAGCAACGACTTCTTCGTCAACCTGCTGGGCATGGCCACGGAGTGGAAGCTCAAGGCGGACGAGAAGAGCGTTTACGAGGGCTATGACCGCAAGAGCGGCGCGCTCAAGTGGACCGGCACCCGCGTCGATCTGATTTTCGGTTCGCACTCGCAGTTGCGGGCGCTGGCCGAAGTTTATGGCCAGTCCGACTCGAGCGCCAAGTTCACGCGCGATTTCGTCAGCGCCTGGGTCAAGGTGATGAACGCCGACCGCTTCGACCTGCGCTGATCGGCGTCGCCATACAAATCGAAGCCCCGGACCAACGTCCGGGGCTTTTTCATTCCGGTGTGGTCGCATCTGTTACAATTTGAATTAATTGCCCGGTCCGGCCTTCAGGGGCCGCAAGAAGGTGGCTGCGCATCGTCAGGCTCCAGATTTGCGGCAGAAGCCGGGGGACCAGGCGAATGAACGAGCTTGATGATGGCCAGCGGGCGTTTTCCAGTTTCCGCGTGCTGAACGGGGACGACAATCACTCCGAGCGGGAACAATTGTTCCGCAACATGGCGCAGCTCTTCAGCTACGTCTCGGACCGCTGCGACGACGAGCAGGTCGCCCAGTATGACGAAGTGCTGTGCCAATTGGCCGAACTGGTCGAGGTCGAGGCACGGGCCCATGTCGCCAAGCTACTGGCGCCGCTGGAGCGCGCGCCGGGCACCGTGGTGGTCAAGCTCGCCAATGACGATATCGAAGTGGCCAAGCCGCTGCTGGAATTCTCCAATGTGCTGAGCGATGACGACCTGATCGACATTATCGGCCGGCTCAGCGAAGAGCATCGCGTTGCCATTGCCGGCCGCGCCAATGTGCCCGAGCGCGTCGGCGAGGCCATCGTGGAACATGGCGACACCCCGTCGGTGGTGCGGCTGGTGCGCAATTCCAATGCCGAGTTCGACAAGGCGACGCTGGAAAAGCTGGTGGAACGCGCCACCCGCGATACCGAAATCGCCGCCGACCTGCGCAACCGCCCGGAAATCGACTGGAAGTCGCTGCGCGGCGAGATCGACTCGGTCGCGGCCAAGGTGCTGGAGACGCTGGGCGAGGTCGACAAGCGTTTCGACCCCGTTGCTGCCGGCAAGGTCAATGCCGTGGTCTACAACCGCATGCGCAACCGCGCCGGCTTCTCGGCCACCGAGTGGAAGGTGGCCTATAATCAGGTCAAGGCGCTGAGCGATCGCAAGCAGCTCGATGATCGCGCGCTGACCCGCTTTGCCCGCTTCGGCTATGGCCACCATGCGGCGGCGGCGCTGACCGTCATGCTCCGCGTGGCGCCCGAAGTGTTCGTCAAGTGGCTCGCCAGCCAGGACTATGTGGCGATCACCGTGGCGCTCAAGGCCGCCGGGCTTTCGCCGGACCTTTTCGAAGCCACTGTGGCCACGCTGCCGTGGCGCGACCTGCCCAGTGAGTCCGACAAGAAGATGGTGGCCAGCCGGTTTGAGGCCATAGACAAGGAGGAGGCGATCGGCATTTTTGAACTGTGGCGCGCTCACTCCTTTCGCAAACGTGCGGTCAGCGAAGAACGCGCTGCGATGAGTGCGTAGAGGCACAGCGATATCGACATGATCATCCCCGCCCACGGCGGGGATTTTCTTTTGGTCGACGAAACTTCAGTCGACCCCCTCCCAACCTCCCCCGTCGAGGGAGAGGTGCCGTGCAGTGGGTGGGCCGCCATAGTGCAAAGCGCAGTAGGCGCGCCGAACCCCCTAGACCTCCTTCGTCGCTTCATATAAAGATATCTTTATATCTCGTGAGGGGCGTATGGCGGAGCTGGACGAACTGGTGGGTGTGCTCAAGGCGGCGGGCGAAGGCACGCGGCTGAGGCTATTGGCCCTGCTGGCGGACGGCGACCATTCGGTCAAGGATCTGACCGAAATCCTCAAGCAAAGCCAGCCCCGCGTATCGCGTCACCTCAAGCTTTTGGCCGATGCGGGCCTCATCGAACGCAATGCCGAGGGCGCGTGGGCCTATTATGGTTTGGCGCAGGAGGGCCATGGCGCGGCCTTGGCGCAATGGCTGATTTCGCGCGTCGACGATGGCGATCAGGAGCGCAGTCGCGACATCGAGCGGCAAGAGGCGGTGCGGGCCGGGCAGCAGGCGCGGGCGAAAGAGTATTTCGCCAAGGTGGCCCGGAGCTGGGACCTGCTCAAGACGCTGCATGTGCCCGAAGAGGCGGTTGAGGCCGCGGTGGTTGCGGCGCTCGATGGGCGTCATGTCGACACGCTCATCGATTTGGGCACCGGCACGGGCCGCATGCTCGAAGTGCTCTCGGGCTCATACAAGCGCGGCATCGGCATCGATTCGAGCCGCGAAATGCTGGCGGTGGCGCGATCGCGGCTGGCAACGTCGGGCATTACCCATGCCCAGGCGCGGCTCGGCGATATCGGCGATGTCGACCTCGCCGCGGGTCCGGCCGATGTCATCGTCATCCACCAGGTGCTGCATTACTTCGATGATCCGGGGCGGATGCTGGCGCAGGCGAGACGCCTGCTCAAGCCCGGCGGCGAGATGATCATCGTCGATTTCGCCCCGCACGATCTCGAATTCCTGCGCAGCGAGCATGCCCATCGGCGGCTCGGCCTGTCGCAGAGCCAGATGAGCGGCTGGGCCGCGACAGCCGGCCTCAAGGTGGAGGCGGTGCGCGAATTCCCCAGCCAGACCAGTGAACGTGGCCTGACGGTTTGCCTGTGGCGCCTCAGCGACAAGACCTGAACGGATAGACCTATGCTCGACGACAATCTCCGCGCCAGCCGCCAGACGGCGGATCACCGCCCGGACCTGCAGATTTCCTTCGAATTCTTCCCGCCCAAGACCGACGTCATGGAGGAAAAGTTCTGGGACACGGTGCACAAGCTGGCGCCGCTGAAGCCCCGCTTCGTTTCGGTGACCTATGGCGCGGGCGGCTCGACGCGCGAACGTACGCTGCGCATGGTTCGGAGCATCAAGGCCGATACCGGTGTCGATGCGGCGGCGCACCTGACCTGCGTCGGCGCGACGCGGGACGAGGTCGACGCGGTGGTGCGTGGTTATCAGGAAGCCGGGATCAACCGGATCGTGGCTTTGCGCGGTGATCCGCCGGAGGGGGTTGGCCAGCCGTTTACCCCGCATCCGGATGGCTACCAGAACGCGGCCGACCTGGTCGGTGGCCTGCGGCGGATCGGCGATTTCGACATTTCGGTCGCCGCCTATCCCGAAAAGCATCCGCAGAGCCCGAGCTGGGATGTCGAAATCGACAATCTCAAGCGCAAGCTCGATGCCGGTGCCAACCGCGCCATCACCCAGATGTTCTTCTCGAACGCCGATTACCTGCGCTATGTCGAGCGCGCCCGCGTTGCCGGCATCACCGCGCCGATCGTTCCGGGCATCCAGCCCATCCACAGCTTCAAGCAGATTTCGGGCTTTGCGGGCCGCTGCGGCACCTCGATCCCCGGCTGGCTGGCCGAGCGCTTCGAGGGGCTCGATGACGAGCCGGAGACCCATGCGCTGGTCGCCTCGGCCGTTGCCGCCGAGCAGGTGACCGAATTGCTGGACGAGGGCGTGACCGAGTTCCACATCTATACGCACAACCGCTCGCCGCTGGCGCTGGCGCTGGCACGCATCCTGGGACGCCGGCCCGAGCAATGAGTGTCGAGGCCTCGTGTCATTGCGGCGCGGTGCGGCTGATTATCGAGGCCGCGCCCAACGTCGTGACCGAGTGCAACTGCTCCATCTGCCGCCGCTATGGGGTGATCTGGGCCTATTATGCGCCGGCGCAGGTGCGTTTCGTGCCCGCCGAGCCGGCGACCGACACCTATATGTGGGACGATCGTTCGCTGGCCTTCAATCGCTGCCAGACCTGCGGCTGCGTCACCCATTGGTGGCCCGAGCCGCAGCGCGACCAGAACCGCATGGGCATCAATGCCCGGCTGCTCGATCCAAACGTGCTGGCGCAGGCGCGCGTCCGGCATCTCGATGGCGCGGTTTCCGAGCGCTATCTCGACTGATCTTAACCTTGCATTCACCATGATCTGGTGCCATCAGCACGCGGCCCGTGCTGCAGGGAACTGAGAAAAGCGTCGTTCAGGTCCCGTTCAGATAGCGGGCGGCATTGCTGGCAAGATGCGCCATTTTCACAAAATGGCCACGAAAACCGGCTCTTTCGCCCATTGCGGGTGGAGCAAATCGGGACGCGGAAACCATGAATATCGACCGTCGCATCACCAATGGCCTGGCCTGGGCCGGTGTCCTTCTCGTTGTCGGCGTGCCCACGGCAGACCTGCTGTCGGCCCAGTTTCTGGGCAATCCGGCCGCTCCGGCGCCCGCGCAGATCGCCATGGTCCGGCCCGTTGCTCCCATCCCCGCGCCGCTCAGCCAGCGCCCCGCCGCCCCGGTGGCGAAGCCCGTTGCCGCTGAGGTCGCCGCCGTTGTTCCGGCAAAGCCAGTGGCCGCGCAGGTTGCAGTGGTCGCGCCTGCCAAGCCCGTGGCTGTACCGGCAAAGCCTGCCGTGACCTCCGCGGCCCAGACGGCCGATGCCGTCGATGCCTTCCTGCAGTCGGGCCGGCAGTTGCCCAGCTACATCAAGGACGCCGGTGGCCCCGCCGCGCCAGCGCAGGTCGCGACGACCGCGCCGACGCGCCCGTATATTACGACGCCGGCGGCCCAGCCCGCGGCAGTCGACCCGATCGAGGTCGCTTCGATCCAGCCGCAGAAGGTTGCGCCGACCCCGATGCCGCTGTCGATGCGGCCCGAGCCGGTACAGGTGTCCCTGGTGCGCGAGCCAGTGGTCATTCCGCCCGGCCTGACGCCGGCCGATCCGGCTGTGATCGTGCGGCCGCCAGCCAATGTCAGCGCCGCCGATCTCCAGGATTGGGAGTCGGGGCCCCTGGCGGAATTCCTCGCCCAGCGGCAGGGTGGCAATGCCTATGTCGATCCGGACGTCGATGCCGACGGCTTCTTCCTCGACCAGGGCCCCAACCGGCCACGGCGCGACCGGATCATTGCGCGCGAGTTCGATCCCTTCTTCTTCGCCGATTGACGGAAGAGCGGCCATGCGCCGCTGGCCGTAGACCACGCGTCCTGCAATCGTTATTGTCCGCGTCCTGATCGGGTAGGGCGCCTGCTCGATTCCCTCAAGAGGCGCAGCCGGTATTCATTGCATGCGCGAGCCCGAAGAGAAGATCGACATGTGGCAGAGACTGGGCGACTTTGTCGGCTCGTTCAGCCAGCGCACGGGCCTGGCGGGATCGCTGGTCAATGCGCTCGACCCTGATAACTGGCTGCCGGGTGGGCGTGACGCCGCCTTCACGCTGGCGCTGATCGCACTTGCCGCCAAGATGGCTGTGGCCGATGGCGCGGTGACGGCCTCCGAAGAACGGGCCTTCCGTGCGACGGTAGAGATCGCCGCCGGGCACGAAGATCAGGTGGCACGCGTCTTCAATCTCGCGAAGCAGGATGTGGCCGGCTACGACGCCTATGCGCGCAAGGTCACGCGCTTTTTCGCCGACAGCCCCGATACGCTCGAGCATGTGCTCGATAGCCTGTTCTACATCGCCACGGCCGATGGCCTGGTGCATGAGGCCGAGCTCGAATATCTGAAATCGGTCAGCGATATCTTTGGCTTCGACGATGTGCGTTTCGAGCAGATGGCCAGCCAGCATGTGCAGCTCGAAGCTGGCGTCGATCCCTATGCGGTGCTGGGCCTGGCGCATAATGCGCCGGCCGACGAGATCCGCCGGGTCTATCGGTCGCTCGTGGCCGAGCACCATCCGGACCGGCTGATCGCCAAGGGCGTGCCCGAGGACCTGATCGACGTTGCGACCGCCAGGATGAAATCGATCAACCTGGCCTATCAGGCGCTGACCAAGCCCAAACAGGCGCCGCTCTTGCCCGCCCCGGACCCGGCCAGCGCTTGACGCGGAGCCGCGTAACTCTCTACATCACGCCCAGCCAGTTGACCGGGTGGCCGCTGGCAGTGGGGTAACCTGCTGCTGGAGGAAAGTCCGGGCTCCATCGAAACACGGTGCCGGGTAACGCCCGGCGAGGGCGACCTCAGGGAAAGTGCCACAGAAAGCAAACCGCTTTGCTTCGGCAGAGTAAGGGTGAAAGGGTGCGGTAAGAGCGCACCGGGTGTCCAGCAATGGAGACCGCACGGTAAACCCCACCGGGAGCAAGACCAAATAGGGATGACGCGGGGCTTCGGCCCCAGCCGGTTTTGAGGCCAGATCATCCGGGTTGGTTGCACGAGGCGCCTGGCAACAGGCGTCACAGATGAATGGCCGCCACGTCCATGTCGCAAGGCATGGGCCCTACAGAACCCGGCTTATAGGTCAACTGGCTGTTGATTTTTGAGGTTGGGGCGGCGGCAAGCTAGCGATGCGCATGGGCCGTTCGCCATTCTCCAAACAAGCCAGCTTCAACTAGCCGCCAAGATATTGACACCGGCCTCAGTCCTCTATTTGCGACACGTTGTATGAAAAACTTGACACGGTGTCTGGCATTTCATACTTGTGCTGTAGCGAAAGCAAAGGAGCGTCTCATGTCGCACAAGGAAATGATTGCTGGGGTCCAGTTGGCCGGGCAGGTGCTGGTTGGTGTCTGGCTGGTGTGGGATTTGCTCAATGGCGGGCTGGTCGGCGCGACGGTGACGAGCGTAGCCGTCAAGCTGTTGTGGGCCATCGGGGCGGTGATCGTTTTCACCATTATCGCGACGATCATCATGACCATCTTGGTGTCGGTGGCGCGGCGCGAGGAGTTTAGGGACGAGCCGGCTGACGAGCGCGATGTTCTGATCGACGCCAAGAGCCAGAAATGGAGCGCCGTTGCGACATCGATCGTGGCAGCGCTGGCGCTGTTTCCGCTGGCCTTCGGGGCCGATCCGGTGTTCGCAGTCTATGCACTGTTTGGCGCGCCGATGATCGGCGGCACGATCAACGCCATCTACCAGCTCTATTATTACCGGGTCAGCTAGGGCCATGGGCAAGGGACAGTCGGGCATCAGCAACACCATAAGGGTGCTGCGTTTCAATGCCGGTGAGATGACCCAGGCGGCGCTGGCCGAGAAGGTCGGGGTGACACGGCAGACCATCGTCGCCATCGAGCAGGGACGCTACTCGCCGTCGCTCGAAGTCGCCTTCCGCATCGCGGCGGCGTTCGGTGTACCGCTGGAGCAGGTGTTCCAGTGGGCGGCGCCGGCCGAGCTCTGAAATCCCTACCGAAATGCGAATGGGAAATAGAATCTTAAGCGTCGTGACGCAAACTGGCGGGAATTTACGAACCGGCTTTTCGGCCGGGAGTGGAGTAGTGGCCTTTATGGGCAAGCGTTCCGTGCCCGAAACCAGTCCCAATGCTGGCCCGCACGTTCCTGTCCTGCTGGACGAGGTTCTCGCGGCTCTGTCGCCGCTCGCCGGCAAGCGCGTGGTCGATGGCACGTTCGGGGCGGGCGGCTATTCGCGGGCACTGCTTGAGGCTGGTGCCATCGTTGTCGCCATCGATCGCGACCCCAGCGTAAAGCCCTTTGCCGATGCGCTGATGGCCGAATTCGAAGGTCGGCTCATCTTCGTGCCGGGCACGTTTTCCGAACTCGATACGCTCGCCGAAGAGCATGGCCCCATCGATGGGGTCGTGCTCGATATCGGCGTTTCCTCGATGCAGCTCGACCAGGCTGAGCGCGGCTTTTCCTTCATGCGCGAGGGACCGCTCGACATGCGCATGAGCGCCGAGGGCGAGAGCGCGGCGGACCTGGTCAATACGCTTGATGTCGAGCCACTGGCCAACCTGCTCTATGCCTTTGGCGAGGAGCGCAAATCGCGCCGCATCGCCCAATTCATCGTGGCGGCGCGCGAGACGGCGCCGATCGCGACGACGCTGGAGCTGGCCCGGATCATCGAAAAGGCCATCGGTCGCAAGCCGGGCGATCCGCATCCGGCGACGCGCTCGTTCCAGGCGCTGCGCATTGCCGTCAATGGTGAGTTCGACCAACTGGTCGAGGCGCTGTTTGCCGCCGAGCGATTGCTGGCGGAAGGCGGGCGGCTGGCCGTCGTGACGTTCCACTCGCTGGAAGATCGGATCGTCAAACGGTTCTTCGACCCCGACAAGGGCGGGCCGGCGCAGTCGCGCCACCTGCCGCAGGTGATGACCGAGGCACGGCGATGGGTCGATGTCGCCAAGGCGGTCAAGCCCGGCGAGGCGGAGCTCGACCGCAATCCGCGGGCGCGTTCGTCCATCCTGCGGGCGGCGACCCGTTCCGACGCGGCGGCGCGGCCGGTGCGTTTCGACGGCCTCGG
Source organism: uncultured Devosia sp. (assembly GCA_966212275.1). Lineage (GTDB taxonomy): Bacteria > Pseudomonadota > Alphaproteobacteria > Rhizobiales > Devosiaceae > Devosia. The sequence continues at coordinate 16,228 of CBIHQV010000044.1, read as the reverse complement.
TGTGCCCCAGGTGCGAGGCGCGGCATGATCCGCAACCTCAACATCATCCTGATCTTCACCAGCGTGCTGATGCTGTCCGGCGTCTATGCGCTCAAATTCTCTATTGAGAATACGGCAAGCGAACGCACGGCGTTGATTGCCGAGATCGACAGCCAGGAAGGCCAGCTTTCGCTGCTCAAGGCAGACGAGGCGGTGCTCAACCAGCCCGGCCATATCGAGCCGATCGTGCGGCGCCACGAGCTGGCGCTCGCGATTGCGCCGGTGAAGCAGGAGCAGTTCGGGGCCTTTGCCGATCTGCCGATGCGCCCGGCCAAGCCCAATTCGTCGGCCATGGATTCGTTGTTTGAATCGCTGGAAGCCGGCATCGACCCGATCGACGCAATCCTCGAACTGGAGGGCATCGAATAATGGCGATCGCGAACGACAGCTTCGGCCCCACCATTTCGCTGGACGGCGCGCGCAAGGTGCGCGGCAACCTCACCCAGGCGCGCATTCGCTGGATGGTGCTGGCGCTGGTGCTGGGCTTTGGCCTGGTCGGTGGGCGCCTCGTGCAACTGGGCATGGTCGTGCCCGATTCCACCATCGAGGGGCAGGCGCGCGACGTCATCACCGCGACGCGGCCGCCGATCCTCGATCGCAACGGGCTCGAAATGGCGGTCGATATCCGCGTGCCCTCGCTCTATGCCGAGCCGCGCCGCATAATCGATGTCGAGGAGGCCGTGCGCGAGCTGCGCACCGTGCTGCCCGATCTCGACGAGACCTGGCTGCGCAACCGGCTGACCGGCGACAAGGGATTCGTCTGGGTGCAGCGCGAGCTTTCGCCTGCCATCCAGGAAAAGGTGATGCGGCTGGGCATTCCCGGCATCGACTTCATCACCGAGTCCAAGCGCTTCTATCCGGGCATGAACGAAGCCAGCCACATCCTGGGGTCGACCAATATCGACAACCAGGGCATTGCCGGCATCGAGCGCCATATGGATGGCGAGGACGTGGCGCTCCTGCAGGAGCTGGGCCTGGCGCGCGGCAATGCGCTGTCGCCGGTCGAACTGTCGGTCGACATGCGCGTGCAGCATGTGATGCACGAGCAACTGGTCGACGCCATGATACGCTACAAGGCCGTCGCGGCGGCCGGCGTGATGATGGATATCCATACGGGCGAGATCATCGCCTTGGCCTCGGTGCCCGACTTCGACCCCAACGTGCCGGCCTCCGCGCTGGTCAAGGACAGCTTCAACCGCGTCACGTCAGGCATTTTCGAGCCCGGCTCGATCTTCAAGACGGTGACGATGGCGGGCGCGCTCGATAGCGGCGCCGTGTCGATCACCGACCAGTTCGACGCACGTTTCGGCATCCGCTTCGGCCGGTTTACGATCGACGATTTCCACGGCAAGCACCGCATTCTGAGCCTGCCGGAAGTCTACAAATACTCGTCCAATATCGGTACCATCCGCGTCATGCAGGCCATGGGCAAGGAGGCCTATCGGGCCTTCCTGACCACAATGGGCTTTGATGCGCGCGTGCCGTTCGAGCTGCCGGAAATGCGGCTGCCGACGGTGCCCAAGGAATTCTCGGAAGTTGGCGCGGCCACCGCCTCGTTCGGGCACGGCCTGTCGGTATCGCCGCTGCATATGGTTGCCGCCTATTCCGCCTTCGTCAACGGCGGCAACTACATCGCCCCGACGCTCTACCGGCGCGACCTGGCCGAGGCAGAGGTGCTCTATCGCCGCGTGCTGCAGCCGTCGACCAGCGAGGCCATCCGCTACCTGATGCGTCTCAATGCGCTCGAAGGCTCCGGTTCGCAGATGAACAAGGAAGCCCTGGGCTATCGCGTCGGCGGCAAGACGGGCACGGCCGAGAAAGTGGTCGATGGCCGCTATTCGTCGAGCAAGGTGACCAACTTCTTCGGTTCGGCCTTCCCGCTCGACAATCCGCGCTATGCCATGGTCATCATGGTCGACGAGCCCAAGGCTGAAAATCCGCAGTCCGGCACGACGGCGGGCTGGAATGCCGGCACGGTCACCGGCCGCATCGTGCAGCGCGTCGCGCCCATGCTTGGCATTGCCCCAGATTTCTCCGAGATTTTAGACCAGAATCTCGTTCCACCCGTTCTCAGATAGATTGATCCAGAAGGATTCATCGCCTTGTCACTCAGCGTAACACAACTGCTCGAAGGCTCAGGCGCCCGCCCCAAAAAGGGCCTGGGCGCCGTGTTCGGCCTCAATTCAGACAGCCGCCGGATCGAGCCGGGCGACATCTTCTTCGCCCTGCCGGGCCTGAATGTGCACGGTAACCAATTCGTGGCCGATGCGGTCAAGCGCGGCGCGCTGGCCGTGATCAGCGATACGGCGCCGGTGGGTGACCCGGGCGTACCGGTCATCATCGTCAAGGACGTTCGTGCGTCTTATGCGCGGGCCGCCTCGCGCATTTTCGAACCGCAGCCGGAAATCACGGTCGCGGTGACCGGCACCAATGGCAAGACCTCGGTCGCGTCCTTCGTGCGCCAGATCTGGCACTATGCCGGCATTCCCGGCGCCAGCGTGGGCACGCTCGGCGTCGATACGGCAACCCGCCATATCGACGGCAGCCTGACGACGCCGGATTCGCGGACGCTGCACCAGTCGATGCGGGCGCTCAAGGCGCAGGGGATCGATCACGTGGCGCTCGAGGCCTCGAGCCATGGCCTTGACCAGCGTCGTCTCGATGGCCTCCATTTCGAGGCCGTCGCCTTCACCAATCTCAGCCGCGACCACCTCGATTACCACGAGGACATGGACGCCTATCGTAATGCCAAGCTGCGCCTGTTCACCGACCTGCTGGTCGATGGCGGCGCGGCGGTGGTCAATGTCGACGACCCCGAATACGAGCCCTTCATGTTCGCGGCGCTGGGCGCCAGCGCCACGCTGCTGACCGTGGGCCGCGAAGGCGCCTATATCGAGGTGCTCGACATCAAGCCGGAAGGCTATGGCCAGCGCGTCGAAGTGCGCCATGTGGGCGAAAAGCTCAGTTTTCACCTGCCGCTGACCGGCGAATTCCAGGTATCCAACGCCATCGTGGCGGCAGCTCTCGCCATGTCGAGCGGCGTCGACAAGGCGCAGGCTTTCCCGGCGCTCAGCGAGCTGGTTGGCGCCAAGGGTCGGCTGGAACTGGTGGCCGAGCATAGTGGCGCGGCCGTGTTCGTCGACTATTCGCACACGCCCGATGCGCTCAAGACCGCGCTCAATGCGCTGCGCCCCTATGCCAAGAACAAGCTGACGGTGGTGTTCGGTTGCGGCGGCGATCGCGACAAGGGCAAGCGCCCCCAAATGGGCGCAATCGCCAGCGAGCTTGCCGACAATGTCATCGTGACCGACGACAATCCGCGCACCGAGAATGCCGCCACCATCCGCGCGGAAATCCTCGCCGCGGCCAAGGGCGCCAGGGAAATCGCCGACCGCAAGGCGGCAATCACCGAGGCGGTGAAGGGGCTCAAGGCGGGCGATGTCCTGCTCATTGCGGGCAAGGGTCACGAGGACTACCAGATCGTCGGAACGACGAAGACGCATTTCTCCGACCATGAAGCGGTGGCGGAGGCGATCAAGGGGTAAGATTTGAGATGGGGCAGGGGGCGTTGGCTGGTTGGCGTAGTGGCTCCCATACCCCCACCCTCATTCCCTCCCCACAAGGGGGAGGGAGGCGCATGCCTCAACCTTCTCGGCTCCATCGTCTCGCTCCCGCCTGTGGGGAGGGATCAAGGGTGGGTGTTTCTTCGTTCTGCTACCGGGCGCAGCCATGACCAAACCCCTCTACACGATCGGCGCTATCCTCGCTGCTACCGCTGGCGCGACGAGCCTTGATCCGGCGATGCCGATCAATTCCATCTCCATCGATTCCCGTGAGCTGGGTCCCGATGCGCTGTTCGTCGCCATCAAGGGCGACCGCTTTGACGGGCACGACTTTGTCGACAAGGCGCTGGAAAACGGCGCTGTCGCGGCCCTGGTCAGTCGTGGTGAAGGCGACCGCCGCGTTGTGGTGGGTGACGCCCTCGAGGGCATGCGCGACATAGCGAGGGCCGCCCGCGCACGCAGCAGGGCCTTCGTGGTCGGCGTGACCGGCAGCGTCGGCAAGACCACGACCAAGGAAGCCATTCGCTTGGTGTTCGAGGCGGCGGGGGAGACCCATGCCTCGATCAAGAGCTTCAACAATCACTGGGGCGTGCCGCTGATGCTGGCGCGTTTCCCGGAACAGGTCCAGTTCGGCGTGTTCGAAATGGGCATGAGCGGCCCTGATGAGATCCGCCCGTTGGCCCAACTCGTGCGCCCGCATGTTGCTGTCATCACCACGATCGCGCCGGCGCATCTGGAGGCATTCGGCTCGCTCGATGGCATTGCCAGGGCCAAGGCGGAAATCTTAGCGGGACTCGAACCGGGTGGAACCGCAGTGCTCAATGCCGATCATCCACAGCTCGGCGTACTGCTGGACGAGGCCAATGCGGCTGAGGTGCGCAATATCATCACCTATGGCGTGGCGCGCGGCGCGGATTGGTGCATTACCGAGACGGAAATGGTGGCGGACCGCAGCTTTGCCACTATCGAGCATGACGGCGAGCGCCACGCATTGGTGCTGGGCGTGCCCGGTCGTCACATGATCGCCAATGCAACGGCGGCGTTGGCAGTGGCGCATCTGGCCGGGATCGAGCCTCATGTGGCTCTGCGGGCACTGGCGGGCTTTGGCGCGCAGGCCGGGCGTGGACAGCGGACCTTGCTGGGTCCCGCGGACAAGCCGCTGCTGCTGATCGACGAAAGCTACAATGCCAATACCGCCTCGATGGCGGCGGCGCTCGACGTGTTCGCCGCGCAGTCTGCACCGTCGGGACGAAAAGTGCTGATCCTCGGGGACATGCGCGAGCTCGGTCCGCAATCGGCGAGCCTCCATGCCAGCCTCGCCCCGGCGGTTGCCGCTTCGGGGGCCGAGCGCATCTACCTGGTCGGTGCGGAAATGGCGGCGCTGGCTGCGGCTTTGGGCACGGCCCTTGTTGCCGCCCACACACAGAATGCCGCGGAGATGGCGGACATTGTGCTCGACGATCTTGCCTATGGCGACGCAGTTATGATCAAAGGGTCCAACGGCGTGGGGCTCGGTAATATCGTCGACAAGATCCGTAGTCGGTTCGAAGACAACTGATCCCACCCCAACGAGGACGCTTCGTTTCATGTTGTATTTTCTCGGCCAGCTCGGTGAAGCGTTCGCGGCCTTCAACGTCTTCCGCTACATCACCTTCCGCACGGCCGGCGCCGTCATAACCGCGCTGTTCTTCGTGTTCCTGTTCGGCCCCGGCATGATCGCGTTGCTGCGCCTCAAGCAGGGGCGGGGGCAGCCGATCCGCGAAGACGGGCCGCAGACGCACCTGCTGACCAAGAAGGGCACGCCCACCATGGGCGGGCTGATGATCCTTTCGGGCGCGGTGATTTCCACATTGCTCTGGGCCAATCTCAGCAATGGCTATGTCTGGGTGGTGCTGTTCGTCACCGTGGGCTTCGGCGCCATCGGGTTTTATGACGACTACCTCAAGGTCAAGCGCATGACCCATGCCGGCTTCGGCTCGCGGCAGCGGCTGTTGCTCGAGGCCCTGATCGGCGGCATCGCGGCCTTTGCGATTTCCCAGCTGGCGCAGGGCGCCTATGGCACCTCGGTGCTGTTCCCCTTCGTCAAGGACCTGGCCTTCAACCTGGGCTATTTCTACATCCTGTTCGGCGGCTTCGTCGTCATGGCGGCCGGCAATTCGGTCAATCTCACCGATGGCCTCGATGGCCTCGCCATCGTGCCGGTCATGGTGGCCGCCGCCTGCTTCGCGCTGATCGCCTACCTGGTCGGCAGTGTGAATTTCTCGGAATACCTGCTGCTCAACTACGTGCCTGGCACGGCCGAGCTCTCCGTGGTCTGCGGGGCGCTGATCGGTGCTGGCCTTGGCTTCCTGTGGTTCAACGCGCCGCCGGCCCAGATTTTCATGGGTGATACCGGCTCGCTCGCGTTGGGCGGCGCACTGGGCACCATCGCTGTCGCCACCAAGCATGAGATCGTACTGGCGATCGTCGGCGGGCTGTTCGTGCTGGAGACGGTATCTGTCATCGTCCAGGTCACCTCGTTCAAGCTGACCGGCAAGCGAGTGTTCCGCATGGCGCCGATCCATCACCATTTCGAGCATCTCGGCTGGACCGAGAGCCAGGTGGTGATCCGCTTCTGGATCATCAGCTTCGTGCTGGCGCTGATCGGCTTGAGCAGTTTGAAGCTGCGCTGATTCATCGAGCGATACGACGAAAAGCCCCGAACCCAGTTCGGGGCTTTTTGCTGATGACGGTTTCGTGTCCAAGCCATTGATGGATGGGCGAAACTTTTGACGTCGCGACCGCCGTTGCTGGGAAGGACGATAGCCCTTCGTCCTAGCCATCCCCAGACGTCTTGCCTTGCGCGAGACGCATCAACGAGGAGACTACCCGTGACCGCTACCGCTCGTCTTGGCCTCTGTGCCGCTTTGCTGCTGGGCTCCGCCAGCCTCACCACTGCGGCCCTTGCCGCCCCGGCTATTGGCCTTGTCGATGGCAAGACCCTCGTAAGCTTCGATACCGAAACCCGTGCCGTCACCGCGACGGTTGAAGTCAGTGGCGTGGACGGTCTGGCAGGCATCGATGTTCGCCCGGCTGACAAGCTGCTCTACGGTGTTTCGCTGGCCGGCGAGGTGGTCACGATCGATATTGCGACCGGTGCGGCCACGGCTAAATCCACCCTGTCCGAAAAGCTCGCCAGCTATGATGGCGCCAGCATCGACTTCAATCCTGCGGCCGACCGGCTGCGTATCGTGGGGGCCGATGGCACCAACCATCGCGCCAATGTGGACGATGGTGCGGTGACCGTCGACGGCACGCTGGCCTATGACGCTGCCGACATGCATGCGGGGGAGGCGCCTGCCATTGTGGCGGTCGCCTATACCAATTCCATCGGCAAGCCCGAGGCGACCGCGATGTATGACATCGACGCCACCATCGTGGCGCTGATCCAGCAGGCCCCGCCCAATGACGGCGTGCTCAAGGCCATCGGCAAGCTCAATGTCGAGGGCGGTTCGAGCTATGGCTTTGACATCTCTGCCACCGAGGACCTGACCAACACGGCGTATCTGGTGATCGACAACAATCTCCATACCGTCGACCTTGAAACCGGAGCTGCCGAGAGCTGGGGCGCCATCGAGGGCGTTGAGGGTTCGATCAGCGACATCGCCATCCTGCAGTAGGCTGTTTACGACGAAGTCGGCCGAGGGCGCGCGGACTTGCCGGTTCCGCGCGCCTTTTCATGTCGAGTCGCAAAACGCAACGACCATTGGGAAATCGGTAACCAACCGGCTGCTACAATTCGTTTCGAGTTGTATCGAGTAGCCCCGGCTGTCCCCCATGATGTTTTCCCGTGCCGAAAAGACGCCTTTGGCGGAGTGGTGGTGGTCGATTGACCGGGAACTGCTGGGGGCGCTGATCCTGCTGATGACCTGCGGCATGGTGCTGAGTTTCGCGGCCAGCCCGCCGGTGGCCGAGCGCCTGGGCCTTAGCCCCTGGCACTTCATTATCCGCCACGCGATGTTCTGCGTGCCGGCGCTGGTCGTGATGGTGGCGACATCCTTTCTTACCCACCGCCAGGCGCGGATCGGTGCGCTGGTGACGCTGGTCATCAGCGTGCTGCTGCTCTGGGCGACGCTGCGCTTCGGCACCGAGGTCAAGGGTGCGCGGCGCTGGATTTCGTTTGCCGGTCAATCGATCCAGCCATCGGAATTCGTCAAGCCGGCGTTTGCCGTGCTGGGCGCGTGGCTATTTTCGGAATCGATGATCCACAAGAACGTGCCCGGCAAGATGCTGGCCACGCTGGTCATGGGCTCGATCGTTGCTGGCCTCTTGCTGCAGCCCGATATCGGGCAGACGGCGCTGGTGCTGGGCACTTATGCCGTATTGCTGTTCCTCAGCGGCATTTCGTGGTTCCTGATCTTCGGGCTGGCTGGTGCCGCGGGCGCCCTGCTGTTTGGCGCCTATATGTTCTTCCCGCACGTGTCGCGCCGCATCGACACCTTCCTCAACCCCGAGGGTGGCGGCAACACCTATCAGATCGACCGCGCGCTGCAGTCGCTGCTGGAAGGCGGCTGGTTCGGGCGCGGCCCAGGCGAGTCCATTGCCAAGAAGCTTATCCCCGATGCGCATGCCGACTATGTATTTTCGGCCGCGGCCGGTGAGTTCGGCATCCTCTTCTGCCTGGTCCTAGTGACTTTGATCGCTTTCCTAGTCATTCGCGCCATGATGGGGGCACAAAGGCAGACGAGCCTGTTTGCACGTCTTGCCGCATCGACGCTGGCGATTCAGTTCGCCATGCAATCGGGGATCAACCTGGCCGTGAATCTCAACCTCATTCCGCCCAAGGGTATGACGCTGCCCTTCGTCTCCTATGGCGGCACCTCGATGATCGCCATTGCCTTCGGCATGGGGCTGATGCTGGCCTTTACCCGCACCAAGCCGGAAGAGCGCATGGCCACGGGCCTGCCGAGCTACAAGAGCGCTGTGGCGCCGTTGGCGCCGGCCGAATGAAGAAGTTCATGCTTATGGCAGGCGGCACGGGAGGACACCTCTTTCCGGCCATGGCGCTGGCGCAGGAGCTGGCGCGGCGCGGCCATACGGTCGAGCTGATGACCGACCATCGCGTCGAGAGCTACGGCGCCGATTTCCCGGCCAGCGCGATCCATATCGTGCCGTCGGCGACGCCCTCGCTCAGCAACCCATTCAAGTTCGTCGCCGGGGGCATCCGCATCCTCGGTGGTATCGTCGCGGCGCTGGGCAAGCTGCGCAAGGCCAAGCCCGATTGCGTCATCGGCTTTGGTGGCTATCCGACCTTTCCGCCCTTCGTGGCGGCTAGCCTGCTGGGCATTCCAGGTATCCTGCACGAGCAGAATGCGGTGATGGGCCGGGCCAATCGGGCCCTGGGCCGCTTCGCCGATGTACTTGCCATGAGCTTTGCCACGACCAAGTTCGCCGACGGGCAGAACCTCGAGAAGATCGTGACCGGTAATCCAGTGCGCGACCGGGTGCGTGCGGTTTCGACCACGCCCTATCCGCCGCTGGGCGCGGACAGTCCCATCCGCATCGTCGTGTTCGGCGGCAGCCAGGGTGCCAAGGCGCTGTCCGACATCGTGCCGACGGCGATTGCCGGTCTGTCAGAAGCGCTGCGCCACCGGTTGCAGATCGTGCAACAGTGCCGCACCGAGGACCTCGACCGCGTCGCCGAAATCTATCGCCTGGCCAAGGTCAATGTGGAGCTGGCGGCGTTTTTCACCGATCTGCCCGAGCGCATTGCCCGGAGCCATCTGGTCATCGGGCGCTCGGGCGCCTCGACCATTGCCGAACTGACCGTGTTGGGTCGCCCCGCAATCCTGGTGCCGTTACCCGGCGCCATCGATGCCGACCAGAAGAACAATGCCCTCGTAGTGGACGCCGCTGGCGGCGGTTGGATTGCCGAGCAGGCCACGCTCACGCCGCTTTCGCTTGCCAGTCGCCTGACGAGCCTGTTAACCGACCCCGCAACCCTCACCAAAGCCGCCGATGCTGCCCGCTCCCTTGGGCAGCCGCGGGCCGTCGAGAAGCTGGCGGATATCGCCGAAATGCTCTCGGGCAAGAATGTCGAAGTGGATCACCTCTCATGAAAATGCCGCGCAACATCGGACCCGTCCACTTCATCGGGATCGGCGGCATTGGCATGAGCGGCATTGCCGAAATCCTGCACAACCAGGGCTATACCGTGCAGGGCTCGGATGCCTCGCTCAATCCCAATGTGCAGCGCCTGCGCGACATGGGTATCAAGGTCGAGATCGGCCAGAGCGGCGACAATCTCGGCCAGGCCGAAGTCGTGGTCGTTTCCTCGGCGATCAAGAAGGACAATCCCGAGCTGGTCGCCGCCCGCGCCAGGGCGCTGCCGATCGTGCGCCGCGCGGAAATGCTGGCCGAGATCATGCGGTTCAAGACCGCCATCGCCATTGGTGGCACGCATGGCAAGACGACGACGACGACGCTCGTGGCGACCTTGCTCGATGCGGGCAATCTCGATCCGACCGTTATCAATGGCGGCATCATCAATGCCTATGGCACCAATGCGCGCCTGGGTGGCGGCGAATGGATGGTGGTGGAAGCCGACGAGAGCGACGGCACATTCGTCAAGCTGCCGGCCGACGTCGCCATCGTCACCAATATCGACCCCGAGCATCTCGACCACTACGGCGACTTCGAGGGGGTCAAGAAAGCCTTCCACCAGTTCGTCGAGAACGTGCCTTTCTACGGCTTTGCCGTGATGTGCCTCGATCATCCCGAGGTGCAGGCGCTGGTGGGCGAGATCAAGGATCGCCGGGTCATCACCTATGGCCGCAATCCGCAGGCCGATGTGCGGCTGGTCGATCTCGAGACGATTGATGGCGTCAGCCATTTCGCCGTCGAAATCCGCGACCGCATTCGCCAGACCCAGTTGCGCATCGATGGGCTCGAACTGCCGATGCCAGGCGTGCACAATGCGCTCAATGCCACCGCCGCCATTGCCGTTGCCGACCAGTTGCATGTGCCGGCCGAGGCGATCCGCAAGGGGCTCAAGGGCTTTACCGGCGTCAAGCGGCGCTTCACCAAGACGGGCGTGGTCGGCGGCATCACCGTCATCGACGACTATGGCCATCACCCGGTGGAAATCGCCGCCGTGCTCAAGGCAGCACGGTCATCGACCAAGCGCGACGTGATCGCCGTGGTGCAGCCGCACCGCTACACGCGCCTCCATGACCTGTTCGACGATTTCTCGGCCTGCTTCAACGATGCCGATACCGTCATCATCGCGCCGGTCTATGCCGCCGGCGAGCAGCCCATCCCCGGCGTGACGCATGAAGAGCTGGTCAATCGCATCCGCGCCCGCGGCCATCGCGATGCCCGCGTCATCGACCGCCCGGAAGCGCTGGCACCACTGATCGCCAGCCGTGCCGCCGAGGGCGACTATGTCGTGTGCCTGGGCGCCGGCAACATCACCCAGTGGGCGGCCGCGCTGCCGGCTGAACTCGGCGCGCTGATCGGGAAAGATCCGGAATGACCACGCCCAAGCACGTCGCTGTCCTTATGGGTGGGTGGTCCAACGAGCGGCCGGTTTCGCTCAAGTCGGGCGCGGGTTGCGCGCAGGCTTTGCGCAACGGCGGCTACACGGTGACTGAGGTTGATGTCGGTCGCGACATCGCCAACGTACTGGCCAAGCTGAAGCCGGACGTTGCCTTCAACGCCCTGCATGGACCATTCGGCGAGAGCGGCATGATCCAGGGTGTGCTGGAACTGCTGCAAATCCCCTATACCCATTCGGGTGTGCTGGCCTCGGCGCTGGCGATGGACAAGCACCAGGCCAAGATCGTGATGAAGGCGGCCGGCATTCCGGTGACCGATCACGTCATCGTGTCCCGGGGCGAGGCGGCCAGTTCCCACGTCATGGCGACGCCCTATGTCATCAAGCCGATCGCCGACGGGTCGAGCTTTGGCGTGCATATCGTCAAGCAGGGCGCGAACCAGCCGCCACAGGAAATCCTGCGCGAAGACTGGAATTCGGGCGAGGACGTGATGGTCGAGCGCTACATTCCGGGGCGTGAGCTGACCTGTGCGGTCATGGGCGACGTGGCGCTTGGAGTGACTGAGATTGTCACCGATCTCACCTTCTACAACTATGAAGCAAAGTACGCTAGAGGCGGCTCGGTCCACATTATTCCAGCCCAGCTTCAACCTAAAATTTACGACAAAGTGCAAAAGCTTAGCTTGGCTGCGCATGCAGCTATCGGCTGCCGTGGCGTCACGCGATGCGACTTCCGCTTCAACGATGCCGCTGGCCCTGACGGGGAATTGGTCTGCCTTGAGATCAATACCCAGCCGGGCATGACCGAGACGTCGCTGGTGCCCGAGCAGGCTTTGCATGCCGGACATTCCTACGAAGAGCTGGTCGCCTGGATGGTGGAGGACGCGAGTTGCAACAGGTAAAGAGCGAGGCTTTTCTCGCTGGCGCAAGGATCGTCGATCCCCGCGCACTGCCTGTTCCTGTCCGCTCGCCGCGCCGCAAGCTTGCCAATAATTTCGGCCGCACCTGGGTCCTGCATCGCAAGGGCATCCTGCGTGGCCTGGCCGTTGCGGCGCTGCTGGCAACGACCGCTGCCATTTATGAATTGCGCGAACCCATTGCGATTGGTGCCACTGCGCTGGGCGACATAGCTCAGGGCCGCTTTGCGGCTGCCGGCCTTGCCATCGGCGAAATTTCCATTTCCGGCCAGACGCTGACCAGCGAGCAGGCCGTTTTCGACGCGCTCGGCATCGAGCCGCATACCTCTACTGTCAGTTTCGACGTCGAGGCGGCGCGTCAGCGCATTGCCGAACTGCCCGCGGTCGAAAGCGTCACCGTGCGCAAGACCTATCCAGGCGATGTCGTGGTCACCATTACCGAGAAGGTGCCGGTGGCGCGCTGGCGCGTCGACGGCATCACCTTCGTGGTCGATGGGTCGGGCGAGCAGATCGGCGAGGATCGCGGCGCCTATGCGGATCTGCCGCTGGTGGTCGGCGACGGCGCCAATGACGATGCCATGGTGATGATCCGCGCGCTCGACCAGCATCTGGGCCTCAAGGATGGCCTGGTTGCCCTGTCGCGCATTGCCGATCGGCGCTGGGACCTCATCTACGATACCGGCCTGCGCGTGCAACTGCCGGAGCTCGGCGTGGCACGGGCGCTGCGCAATCTCGACAGCTATCAGGCCGAGTATCAATTGCTCGATCGCGACGTGACCGTCATCGACCTGCGCGTCGATACGCTGGTCGCGGTTCGCCCGACCAAGACCGAAGAGGAACTGGCGGCGGAGGAAGAGGAGCGCAAGGCGGCCATTGCCGAGCGCGCCCGCTCCGAACAGCCTTATCCGCTTCCGCCGCGCAACCTTCCCTCCACCAATTTTCCTCAACCGACGACTATTGCCCAATGATGACCGACGCCATGACCTCCCGGCTTCGCCCCGTTCAGCCCGGCAAGACTACGCTGGTTGCTGTACTCGACGTCGGCTCGACCAAGATCTGCTGCGTCATTGCGCGCCTCACGCCGCGCGCCGAGGGCAGGGCGTTGCGCGGCCGTTCGCACCAAGCCGAAGTCATCGGCTTTGGCTATGGCCCGTCGGCCGGGGTGAAGAGCGGCGTCGTGACCGATATCGAGAAGGCCGAGCAGGCCATTCGTTCGGTGGTCGGCATGGCCGAACGCGCCGCCGGGCTGACGCTTGAATCGGTCATCGTCAATGTCACCGCGGGTCGCCTTGGCTCGGAAACTTTCTCGGCAGCCGTGTCGCTGGACGGGCAGGAGGTCGAAAAGTCCGACGTCCACCGGGTGCTACGGGCGGTCAACGAGCGTTCGGTTCGTCCAGAGCGGTCCATCATCCACGCGTTACCCATCGGTTACGCGATCGACGGCCAGAAGGGCATTCGCGATCCCAAGGGCATGGTCGGCGACAAGCTCGGCGTGGATGTCGCGGTGGTCAGCTCGGAAACGCTGGCCATGCGCAATCTCGAACTGGTGCTGCATCGCTGCCATCTGCAGATCGAAGCGCTGATCGCCACGCCCTACGCGTCGGGCCTTGCCACGCTGGTGGATGATGAAGCCCAGCTCGGCGTCGCCTGTATCGACTTCGGCGGCGCAACCACCACCGTGTCGGTCTTCAACGACGGTCACCTGGTTTATGCCGATGCCATCGCCATTGGTGGCCACCACCTGACGCTCGATATCGCCCGCCAGCTTTCGGTCAGCGTGGCCGATGCCGAGCGGCTCAAGACGTTTTTCGGTTCTGTCCTGCCCGGGCAGGCCGATGAGCGCGACCTGATCCCGATCCAGCCGGTTGGCGCCAGCCATGACGAGGCGCCGGGGCAGGTGGCCCGTTCGGTGCTCACCCGCATCATGCGCCCGCGCATCGAGGAAATTCTCACCGCCATCCGCGACCGTATGCAGGCGACGGGCATGATGGATGTCTGCGGCCGCCGTTTCGTCCTCACGGGCGGCGCCAGCGAAATGACTGGTTTGCCGGAAGTGGCGCGCCGGACCCTGGCCCGCAATGTGCGCAATGGCCGTCCGATGGGCATTGCCGGGCTGCCTGAGATGGCCAAGGGCGCCGCCTTTGCCTCGGTCGCCGGCATGCTGATCTATCCGCAGGTCTGCGCCCAGGAATACCAGGAGCCCCGGGGTTCGCGGAAGCTCATCGGCACCGATGGCTACTTCGCTCGCGTCGGCAACTGGCTCAGGACGAGTTTCTAGCGGATACGCATCCCAGCGCGGGTCCGCCAGGCCTCAGCCACTATGGCGGCGATCTCTTCTGTCGGGCCGGCCGTGGTGTCGGCCTCAATGTCATAGCGGCAAAAGCTGTGGGTCTTGAGGTGGTAGGCTGACTCGCCGACGGTCCTGTCGCCACGCTCGCGCTCGCGTTGCTCAAGCACAGCCAGCGGGGCGTGGACGCCCACCCAGAACACATCGAGGTGGCCGATCAGCGTCGCGAGCTGATCGGCCCAGTTTTGTGTTTCGACAATGTGCTCGACGATGAGGTCATTCCCTGCTGCCGCAAAGGCGGGGATTGAGCGATGGAAGCCGTCAAAGAACCGTTCGCGTCCGGCGTGGCGCTGGTGTGGGGCCGGCGGGCGGAAGCCCGCATCGGCCAGTTGGTCGGAAGCGTAGAGGCAAAACGGCTCGGTCAGTTGCGCCCGCAGGGCATGGGACAGGGTGGTCTTGCCGGCACTCGAGGTGCCGTTGAGCATAATGATGCGTCCAGCGGTCACGCTGACTCCTCAGGCAGTTTCATTGCCCGTTATAGGCTCGCTGCAAACCGGCCACGTCAAGCTTGCGCATCTGCAGCATGGCTTGCATGGCGCGGTTGGCGCCGGCCTTGTCGGAACCACCAATGGTCTCGAACAACTGCCTGGGGATGACCTGCCAGCTCAGACCAAACTTGTCCTTGCACCAGCCGCACATGCTTTCCTCGCCGCCATTGTCGACGAAGGTGTTCCAGAAGTAGTCCACTTCTTCCTGCCCGTCGCATTCGATCATGAAGCTCACTGCTTCGCTGAACGGGAACTGGCTCTTGTCCTGGCCGCTGCCGTTGAGCAGGAAAAACCGGTTGCCGGCCAGTTCGATCGTCGCGGTGAAAGCGGCGCCGTTGGGATCCTGACGCTGCAGGTCGAGCACTTTGCCGTCCTTGAAGGTGCTGGTGTAGAACGCGATGGCGTCGTCGATGCTGTTGTTGAACCACAGGCAGGGGGTGATCTTGGTCATGTGTCGTCTCCTCGAAGCGGCGCCGGACGCGTTGTCCAGAACCAATGTGTTATATTGCTAATTGGTTATATAATGACTGTCAAGCCTCGCGTGAGGCGCTCGCAAACGCCCTGGCGTGGTTAATGGGTGGTCAATCCGTAACCTCGCGGTGTCGCAAATTGCGTTCACGTTAACACCGGCGAGACAATTGTTAGGGGCCGGTTAACGTTTGCGGGGGTAAATCTTTACCAACACCGCCACTATGGGGCCCTTCATGACTATCAACCTCACCATCCCGGACATTCAGGAACTCAAGCCCCGCATCACCGTGTTCGGTTGCGGTGGCGCTGGGGGCAACGCAGTCAACAACATGATCGAGTCCGGGCTCGACGGGGTCGATTTCGTCGTTGCCAATACCGATGCGCAGGCGCTGGCCCTCAGCAAGGCGCAGCGCATCATCCAGCTTGGCGTCGGGGTTACCGAAGGCCTGGGCGCCGGATCGCATCCGGAAGTTGGTCGTGCGGCGGCCGAAGAAAGCTGGGACGAGATCAATGATCACCTCAGCGGCTCGCATATGGTGTTCATCACCGCCGGCATGGGCGGTGGCACCGGTACCGGCGCAGCGCCCGTCGTGGCCCGCGCGGCGCGCGAGCAGGGCATCCTGACCGTCGGCGTCGTCACCAAGCCGTTCAACTTCGAAGGCAACCGTCGCGCTCGCCTTGCCGAAGACGGCATCGATGAACTGCATCGTCATGTCGATACGTTGATCGTCATCCCCAACCAGAACCTGTTCCGCGTCGCCAACGAGAAGACCACCTTCGCCGACGCTTTCGCGATGGCCGACCAGGTGCTGTTCTCGGGCGTCGCCTGCATCACCGACCTGATGGTCAAGGAAGGCCTCATCAACCTC
>CBIHQV010000043.1:0-33344 GCA_966212275.1 uncultured Devosia sp. | reverse complement strand
AAGACGCCGAGCCTGCCGCCGCTGGCGCATGGCGAGGAGTGGCAGGTGCATGGCGGCGGCTTCTACCACATCCAGAAATATCTGGTGGCGCCGGAGTTTTTGCCCGAGCACCTGACCTGGTTCAAATGGGAAAGTTACTGGACCTGGTTCTCGGGTCTGATGCTGATGGCGCTGGTCTACTATGTCGGCGCCGACATCTACCTCATCGATCGCACCGTGCTCGATGTGGCGGCGTGGCAGGCCATCGGCCTGTCGTTGGGCTCGATCGTGCTGGGCTGGGTGCTCTATGACAGCCTCTGCAAATCGCCGATCGGCAATTCCACCACCGGGCTGATGCTGGTGCTGTTCGCTATCCTCGTGGCGATGAGCTGGGGCTATACGCAGCTCTTCACCGGCCGCGCCGCGATGCTGCATATGGGTGCCTTCACCGCGACCATCATGGCGGCCAACGTGGCCATGATCATCATCCCCAACCAGAAGATCGTGGTGGGTGATCTCAAGGCCGGCAAGGTGCCCGATGCCAAATATGGCAAGATCGCCAAGCAGCGCAGCCTTCACAACAACTACCTGACGCTACCCGTCATCTTCTTCATGCTCTCGTCCCACTATCCGCTGGCCTTTGCCACGCAGTGGAACTGGATCATCGCTTCGCTGATCTTCCTCGTTGGCGTGGTCATCAGGCACTATTTCAACACGCGCCATGCGCGGAAGGGCAATCCGCACTGGACGTGGCTGGCGGCGGTGGTGCTATTCATCATCATCGCCTGGCTGTCGACGGCGCCAAAGCTGCCGGGTTCGGCGGGAGAGGAGGTGGCGTCTCGTGCGGCCGAGCCCTTTCTCAGTGCTGAGCATTTCGACGCTGCCAGCTTGACCGTGCAGACGCGCTGCGCCATGTGCCACACCGCGGAACCGGCCTGGCCGGGCATCTATGAGGCGCCCAAGAACGTGATCCTCGACAATGACATCGCCGTTGCCAACCACGCCAAGGACATCGCCATGCAGGCCGGCTATGCCCATGCCATGCCGCCGGGCAATGTGAGCGATATGACCGCAGAAGAGCGGGCGCTGATCGTCGAGTGGTTCCGCGAGGGCTCGGGCCAATGAGCAGGACCATTCTGCGCGGCCGGGTGCTGACCTTCGTCAGCGAGCCGCAGGGGCTCGATGACACGGCCAGCTATCGCTATCTCGAAGACGGCGCCATCACCATCGTGAACGGCAAGATCGTCGCGGTGGGCGATTATGTGCCTGATGGCGATGCCGAAGTGATCGACCATCGTCCGCATCTGATCCTGCCCGGCTTCATCGATACGCATCTGCACTATGTGCAGAGCCAGATCGTCGCCTCCTATGCCGGTTCGCTCTTGGAATGGCTCAATACCTACACCTTCGTCGAGGAACAGAAGTTCAGCCAGCAGGGCCATGCCGGGGCGGTGTCAGCGGCCTTCTATGACGAACTGATCCGCAACGGAACGACCACGGCGGTTGCCTATTGCTCGAGCCATCCGCGCTCGGTCGACGCCTATTTCGGCGAGGCCGAAAAGCGCAACATGCTAATGATCGGCGGCAAGGTGATGATGGATCGCAACGCCCCCGAGGCGCTTTGCGACACTGCACAGTCCGGCTACGACGACACCAAGATGCTGATCGAGCGCTGGCATGGGCGGGGCCGCGGGCTCTATGCCATCTCGCCGCGTTTCGCCATCACCTCGACCCCGGCGCAGCTCGAAGCCTCGCAGGCGCTTGTTGCCGAGCATCCCGAGGCCTACGTGCAGACCCATCTCAGCGAAAACGCTGACGAGATCACCAAGTCGATGGAGCTCTATCCGGGTTCGCCGGACTATACTGGCATCTACGAGGACTATGGCCTGCTCGGTCCCAAGACCCTCCTCGGCCACTCCATCCATCTCAACCATCGCGAGACTGGCGTGCTGGCGGACACCGGCTCGGTGGCGGTGTTCTGCCCAACCTCGAACCTCTTTCTCGGCTCGGGGCTGTTCGACCGGGAGCGGCTCAGCAAGCATGGCGTGCGCATTGGCGTCGCCACCGATATTGGCGGCGGCACCAGCTATGGCATGCTCGAAACCATGGCCGAGGGATACAAGGTGCTGCAACTGCGTGGGCAGCGGCTTACCCCGTTCAACTCGTTCTACATGATGACGCTGGGCAATGCCCGGGCGCTGTCGCTCGAGGGCACGATCGGCGCCATCGTTCCGGGCAATGCGGCGGACCTGGTGGTGCTCAATGCGGCAGCCACCCCCGCAATGGCGCTGCGTATGGCCACGGTCACCTCGCTGGCGGAGGAATTGTTCCTGCTGCAGACGTTGGGCGACGACCGCGCCATTGCCGAAGTCTATGTGGCAGGCGCAAGGGCGAAGTCTACTTTCGGCGGGTTGGCAGCGTCGGCCCGGTGTCCTAGTTGGCGCGCGGGCTTTCTTCCCCCTCCTGGGGGGGTGTGGTCGGGGCTACGCGCCGGGTGAGGGGGCCCGTTCTGGCGCAGTGCGCGGGGAAGGCCCCCTCACCCGACCCAAGAGGGTCGACCTCTCCCCCAAAGGGAGAGGTGAAGAGAAGAAAGTTCAGACATGACCAGCTACCTCACGAAATCCGGCCTCTCAGTCCACCCGCTGCTGGTCGATTTCGTCGAGAAAGAAGCACTGCCGGGGCTGTCGGTATCGGCTGAGCAGTTCTGGAGCGGCTTTGCGGCGCTAGTGGCCGAACATGCGCCTGTCAATGCGCGGCTCTTGGCCAAGCGCGATGAGTTGCAGGCCAAGATCGATGACTGGCATCGCAAGTATGGGCCGGTGGCCAACAATGCGCAGGGCTATGAGTTCTTCCTGCGTGACATCGGCTATCTCGTTCCCGAGCCGGCTGATTTTACCATCGAAACCAGTGGCTTGGACCCCGAGATCACGACGCTGTGCGGCCCGCAACTGGTCGTGCCGGTCTCCAATGCGCGCTATGCACTCAACGCGGCCAATGCCCGCTGGGGTAGCCTTTACGATGCGCTTTACGGCACCGACGTCATCGGCCGCGATGGCGAGCTGGCGCCGGGCAAGGGCTACAATGCGGCGCGTGGCGCGGCGGTGGTCGAAAAGGCCGCAAGCTTTCTCGATGATTTCTTGCCTCTTGCTTCCGGCAGCCATCGCGACGTCACCGGCTATCACGTGATCAAGGATGGCGACGTCCGCCATCTCGAAGTCGACACGCCGACCGGCCGGACCGGCCTTCGCGATCCCGGCGCCTTTGTTGGCTATGGCGGCACCGAGACCAGCGGCGAAATCGTGCTGCGCCATCATGGCCTCCATGTCATCCTGGTCATCGAGCCGGGCAGCGTCATCGGCGGTACGCACAAGGCGGGGCTCAGCGACGTGATCGTCGAAGCGGCGCTGACGACGATCCAGGACTGCGAAGATTCGGTCGCGGCGGTCGATGCCGAGGACAAGGTCGGCGTCTATCGCAATTGGCTGGGCCTGATGAACGGCTCGCTGGAGGATACGTTCGAAAAGGGCGGCCGCAGCGTTACCCGCACGCTCAATGCCGATCGGACCTACAAGGACGCCAACGGCGCACCGTTGCTGCTCAAGGGCCGCTCGCTGCTGCTTTTGCGCAATGTCGGGCACCTGATGACCACCGATGCCGTGCTGCTCGATGGCAAGCCCATCGGCGAGGGGCTGATGGATGCCGCCATGACCGTGCTTTGCGCCATGCAGGACAAGGTCAACAGCACCACCGGCGCCATCTATATCGTCAAGCCCAAGATGCATGGCCCCGAGGAAGTCGCCTTTGCCTGCGCCATTTTCACGTCGGTGGAGCAGATGCTGGGTCTTGCACCCAACACCATCAAGATCGGCATCATGGACGAGGAGCGCCGCACCTCGGCCAACCTCAAGGCGGCGATCTATGAAGCGCGTAGCCGTGTGTTCTTCATCAATACCGGTTTCCTCGACCGTACCGGCGACGAGATCCATACCGCAATGGAAGCGGGCGCCGTGTTGCGCAAGGACGAGGTTCGTTCGGAAAAGTGGTTGCAGTCCTACGAGGATCGCAATGTGCTGATCGGGCTCGCCTGTGGCCTTTCGGGCCGGGCGCAGATTGGCAAGGGCATGTGGGCGCGGCCCGACGACATGGCGGCGATGATGGCGAGCAAGGCCGCCCATCCCAACGCCGGCGCCAATACCGCCTGGGTGCCGAGCCCGACCGCGGCGACGCTGCATGCGCTGCACTATCATCAGGTCGACGTCTTCGAGGCCCAGCGCCGCCGCCACAACCAGGCGGTGCCGGCGCTGAGCGAGCTGTTCTCCATGCCGGCCCAGGTGCCGTTCTCATTGAGCCGCGAGGAGATTACCCGCGAGCTCGAGAACAATGCCCAGGGCATTCTCGGCTACGTGGTGCGCTGGGTGCAGCAGGGCGTGGGCTGTTCCAAGGTGCCTGATATCAACAATGTCGGGCTGATGGAGGACCGCGCCACCTGCCGGATTTCCTCGCAGGCCGTGGCCAACTGGCTGCGCCACGGGCTTGTGTCGCGGGACGAGGTGACCTCGACCTTCGAACGCATGGCGGCGGTGGTTGACGGGCAGAATGCGGGCGATCCGCTGTACCGGCCGATGGCGGAGAATTTCCAGTCGGTGGCGTTCAATGCGGCGCTGGATTTGGCTTTGCACGGGGCCGATCAGCCGAGTGGTTATACCGAGCCGCTCCTGCATGCGGCACGGCGGAAGGTGAAGGCGCGGGAAGGGAAGTAGGGTCCTGAGGATACCCCATACTTGGTGTTCGTGACTCACCCCCACCCTCATTCGCTCCCCACAAGAGGGAGGGACGCGATGAACATTGGCGTTCGAACTGGCGCCTCCCTCCCCTTGATGGGGAGGGAATGAGGGTGGGGTGACGGGAGCCACAAGGCCGACTGAGTCTTCCCCAAGGGAGGCGATAGAGCGGCTACATCGCGTAGGTCGCCAGCGCCAACCCCGTCCCCTCGTGGAAAATCTCCACGTCATTGGCCACCATCCTGGTCGCCGTCCCCACCGGCTCGTCGGTCCCCAGATTGCGCGCATATCGCGGATGCGCCCCTGATGACACCTGCAGCCGCAGGCGGTGGCCCGTGCGGAAGCTGTGCGCCGCCGCGTGCAGCGTGAAGTCCAGCCGCCAACTCCCATCCGCCTCCACCGCCGTTTCCGGGGTCACGCGGATCAGGCCGTCGCAGATGTTGGTCGAGATGCCGTCGGGGCCGACGTCACACAGCCGCAGGAAGAAATCGACATGCGGAATACCGGCGCGAGCATGCAGGGTCACCCGGGTCTGGCCGATGATGGTGAGGTCCGCCGACAGCGGTTCGGAGGTGTAGCTCAGCACGTCGGCGCGGTTCTCGCGGGCGGCGTTGTTGACCGGGCCGGCGCCGGTGAAGGCGAACATGTTGCCGCCGATATTGGGGGTCGGGTCGGCCGGGTCGTAGCGATAGCGGTCGGGCTGCGCTTCCCGCGATGGCGTCTGTGCCAAAGCGCCATCGGGCTGGATGTGCCAGCTTTGCAGCTTGGCTGGGCCGGGCGGATAGCGGTCATAGTCGCGCCATTGGTTGAGCCCGGAAATGTGGATGCGCACCGGCTTGTCGCGCAGGCCGGTGGGGTCGCCGAGCAGCTTGGCGCGCATCCAGGTGAGGGTTTCGCGCATGCTTTCGGCCTGGAGATCGTTGGCGATATGCGTCCAGGGACCGACCGTCAGATAGGGCTGGTGGCCTGATGCGACCAGCGTCTGGTAGTCGCGCAGCAACTGGTCGAGCATGAAATCGTGCCAGCCGGAGATGAAGTGGTTGGGCGGCGTCTTGGGGCCTAGCCGATGGCGATGGTCGATGGCCTTCCAGAAGTCGTCATTGCCGATGGCGCTTTCGAACCAGTTTTGCCAGAACGGCACGTCATGGCCCACGGCGGCATTGTCGGCGTGGAGCAGCGGCAGGGTCATAGCAGCCCGGGCGGTGCGCTTTTCGACGCCGCCGGAAAACATGGTGCCGCTCATTTTGAGCGGATTGCCGCGCAGGCCTTCGATGACCTGCAGCCAGCTCAGCCACAGGCCGAGATGGAAGGCGCCGGACGGGAAAACCACGGACTGGAATTCGGCCGATGTGACCTTGGTGGCCATGGCGGAAATCTCGGGCAGTTCATCGCAAATAGCCCATTGGGCATAGCCCAGATAGGACGGGCCGGAGAGACCGAGACGACCGTCATACCAATCCTGCGCCTCGATCCAGCGCAAAGTGGTGAGGCCGTCGGCGCGCTCGTTGACCAACGGCGCGAACTCGCCGCCGGACTTTTCGGTGCCGCGGCAGGCCTGCAGCACGACATGAAAACCGCGTTCGGCATAGCATTCGGCGACCGTACCGAAGCCGTTGCGGCCATAGGGCAGGCGCATGAGGATGGTCGGGTGTTTGCCCAGAGCGCGCGGGGAATAGACGTCGGTCATCAGCGTCACGCCATCGTCCATGGGCAAAGCGATGTCGCGCTGGCGCGTCGCGCCGTAGAGGCGGGGCGGCAGGCCATAGAGCTTGGCGAGGACGAGGCTTCCGACGCTCATCGCCTCAATCCACGAAGTCGAACTTGTCGACGTCGAAGAGGCCGCGATCGGTCATCTTGAGATGGGGAATGACCGGCAGCGCCAGGAAGGCGACCTGGAGGAACGGCTCGGGCAGCACGCAATCGAGCGCATAGGCCGCGTCGCGCAAGGCGTGCAGGTCATGCGTCACCTCTTCGAATGGCTTGGGGCTCATGAGGCCGGCAATGGGCAAAGCCAGCTCGGCGGTGACCTTGCCGCCATCTGACACCACGAAGCCGCCATGCAGCTCGATCAGGCGGTTCACCGCCACGGCCATGTCCTCGTCGGTGGCGCCGATGACGGTGATGTTGTGGCTGTCGTGGCCGACCGAGGAGGCGATGGCGCCGCGCTTTAGGCCGAAGCCGCGCACGAAGCCGCGGCCGATATTGCCATTCTTGCCGTGGCGCTCGATGACCGCGACCTTGAGCACATCGGCGGTGAGATCGGGTTGCAGGCCGGCTTCCGTAACAGCCAGGGTGGCCTCGTCGCGGAAGGTCAGGATCAGGCCCGGTTTGACGCCGATCACCGGCGTGCTGTTGCGGCCGGGTTTGGGCTGGGCGATGAAGTCATCAGGCAAGACCGGCTTGGCTTTCATCGAGGACAGGCCAACGGTCTCGACCGGCTGGCGGGCGGCGAAAAGCTCGGGGCCGACCAGCCGACCGGCGGTGATCACCTCGCTGACCCGGCAGTCTTCGAGGCTATCGAGCAAAGCAATATCCGCGCGCCAGCCGGGGGCGACGAGGCCACGATCGCGCAGGCCGAAGATACGGGCCGCCGAGTGGCTGGCGGCGCGGTAGACGTGGTGCAGCGGCCGACCCATGGCGATCAGCCGGCGGATGGAGCTATCGAGATGGCCCTCCTCGGCAATGTCGAGCGGGTTGCGGTCATCCGTGCAAAGGGCGACGAAGCTCGAGGTGTTTTCGTCCAGCACCTCGGCGAGCGCCTTGAGGTCCTTGGAAACCGAGCCCTCGCGAATGAGGATGGCCATGCCCTTGGCCAGCTTCTCGCGCGCTTCGGCGGCCGTGGTGGCTTCGTGGTCGGTGCGGATGGCGGCGGCGAGATAGCCGTTGAGCGCGGTGCCGCGCAGCAGCGGGGCGTGGCCATCGATATGGCCGCCCTGGAAGGCGACGAGCTTGGCGATGATGCCGGGATCGGCGTTGAGCACGCCGGGGAAGTTCATCATTTCGGCGAGGCCGACCACCTTGGGGTGGGTGCGGAACGGCTCGAGATCGGCGATTTCCAGCGCCGCGCCGGAGGTCTCGAAGCCCGTTGCCGGCACGCAGGATGAGAGGTTCACCCTGATATCCATCACCGTCTCTTCGGCGCAGTCGAGGAAATATCGGATGCCCTCGGCGCCCAGCACATTGGCGATTTCGTGCGGATCGCAGATGACGGTCGTGACGCCATGGGGCAGCACGCAGCGATCGAATTCGAACGGGGTGACGAGCGAGGATTCGATATGGAGATGGGTATCGATGAAGCCCGGCACGGCAAAGCGACCGGTGCCGTCGACAATGGTCTTGCCCTCATAGCTGGCATGGGTGCCCACGATGCGGTCGCCGACAATGGCGATGTCGGTCTCGGTCACCGCGCCGGTGATGACATCGAGCAGTCGCACATTCTTGATGACCAGATCGGCCGGCTCCTTGCCCTGTCCAGCCATGATCATGCGGGTGAGGGTAGGGGCAGTGGTCATCGGGCTATCCTGGGTCTTGGTCATGGCCGAAGGTCGGCCCCGGCGGGGCTTGCGTCAAGGGCAGGCGGCGCGATGTCGCGGAACCGGCGCGCCATACGCACCGTTGCACCCCGCACAACCAAGGAGAGCGTCATGGAAACCTATGACCCCGACAAGACAGCGACAGACGTGCGGCAGGCCAGCCCGCGCAAGATGAATGCGCGCGTGCTCGTGACCTCGCTGATCGGCGTCATCGTGCTGTTCGCCATCATCTACACGATCTATACGCTCACCCAATCGAACCCGACCTAAGATGCGACTGGTCCGGACGGGGCGAGACGACCTGACATTGAGCCGCCAGCGCCGCGGCACGGGCTTTTGCTATCGTGATGCCATCGGCGCTGTTATCGCCGACGCGGAGACGCGCGACCGCATTCGGTCGCTCGGCATTCCGCCCGCCTGGCGCGATGTGCGGATTGCCCCCAATCCCAAGGCGCATATCCAGGCGCTGGGCGTCGATGAGGCGGGCCGCGACCAGTATATCTATCACCCCGATTGGGAACTGCGCCGCGAGGGCAAGAAGCAGCGGAGGCTCTCGGCGCTGACCGCGGTCCTGCCCAGGCTGCGGCGCCGGGTCGATGCGGCATTGGCTGCGGAAGCCGGCAGCCGCGAGCTTGCTCTGGCCATCGCCGTCGCCCTGATCGACCGCACCGCCATGCGGGTGGGGCGCGAGAAATATCTCGAAACCAGCGGCACGCGCGGCGCCGGCACGCTCTACTCGCGCGATGCGCGCGTCAATGGCGATGAGGTCTGCTTCACCTTCGATGCCAAGGGCGGCAAGCGGGCGGAGTATTGTCTCACCGATCCCAAACTGGCCGATGCGGTCAAGCGCATCCTGACGCTACCGGGCAAGCGGCTGCTGATGTGGCGCGATGAGGCAGGCAAGGTGCGACCGATCAAGACGGGCGCAATCAACGCTTATCTGCGCGAGCTGGCCGGCACCGAGATTTCAGCCAAGGATTTCCGCACATTGCATGCCAGCGCTCTGGCCGGCGAGGCCCTGGCGCAGATGGAGGTGGGCAAGTCGGACACGGCGCGCCGCCGCCAGATGGCGCAGGTGGCCCGGCAGATTTCCGAGGTCCTGCGCAATACGCCGGCGATTTCGCGCAAGTCCTATATCGCGCCGTGCCTGTTCAAGCTGTTCGACGATGGCAAGCTCAAGGCCATGTGGGACGCCGCCGGCAAGGGCAGGGCGGGCCTCCTGCAGCGGGAGAAGCGGTTGGGTGTTGTGCTGGCGGCGGTGGGGTAGACCCCTCACCCGACCCTTCGGGTCGACCTCTCCCCGAGGGGCGAGTTAGAAAGAGGTCAAGCTGCACCGCGCCCCGCAAAAGCCTGCCGGACCTGCTCCTCCAGCTTGGCCGGGTGACCGGTGGGCCGCTCGGCATTGGCGTGGAAGCAGTAGCGGTTCCGGCCGCCTGACTTGGCCTGATACAGCGCATCGTCGGCGCGGGTCACCAGTTCACTGTCGGTTTGGGCCAGGTCGGGCGCGGTGGCGATGCCGATGCTGACGCCGATTTCGGCGATCCTGCCGCTGATGTGGAACGGCGCCTGCAGCGCATTGATGACGCGCTGGGCCAGATCGCCGGCATCGGCATGGGTGGTGATGCCGGTCTGGATGATGGCGAATTCGTCGCCGCCCAGCCGCACCAGCGTATCGGATGGCCGCAGCATGCCAGTGATGCGCGCGGAAACCTGGCGCAGCAATTCGTCGCCGGCCTCATGGCCAAGCGTGTCGTTGACCTGCTTGAAGCGGTCGAGATCGAGGGCCAGCAGGGCGAGGCGCGGTTCACCGCGTGGCAGGCTGCGCAAGGCCGCGTCGAGCCGGTCGCGGAACAGGGCGCGGTTGCCGAGGCCCGTCAGCGGATCGTGCATGGCGCGGTGCTGGGCATCGGCGCGCTCGGCCTGGAGCTGGACCGAGGCACGTTGCAGGTTGCGCATCAGGACGACGATAATGACGCCGGTCACCAAAAGGGCGCCGAGCAAAGCGGGCAGGGTATCGCCAAGAATGCGCGCGCCGGGCCGGTCGGGCTGCCACTTGAACCAGGCGATGGGCTGGCCGGCATTGTCGCGCACGGCAAAGGCGGTTTCGGGGCCGGTGACGTCAGGATTGGCCTCGAAGCGGGCATTTTCGAACAGGTATTGGCTGCCCAATGCGCCGGCCATGGTCTCGTCGAGCAGGGTGACGGCGATATAGATGGGCTCCTCACCCACGGCAGCGAAATTCTCCCAGGAATCGCGCAGCATCGGCATGACGCTGACAATTGCCGGGCGATCCTCGATCAGCGCGATGTCGAGCCTGCTGGGTGGAGTCTCGCCGATCCCGTTATTGTAGGCGTCGATGGCTGCCAGATTGTCGAGCGAATGGAGCTGCTCGATCAGCGGCGCGACGCGTTCGCGGATAGCTTCGAAGGATTTGGCCGGCACCTGGCCGCCATCGCGCATCGCGTAGATGGGCTTGCCATTGGCGTCGATCAGGTAGACCCGGCTCTGGCCATAATAGTCGAACGCCGAGGCGCCGATATTCTCGTTGAGCCAGGACAGGTCGCGTTCGGCGACGGCGTCCAGTGCGTCGTCCCATACGGCGAGGTCGATCTGGCCTTCGGGAATGGCGGCAATCTGGTCGGCTAGCGCTTTCTGCAGCAGCGTCGTCTGTCGCGCCAGCGCATGTTCGTCGGTGCGGCCGATCGACCAGGCGATGAAGCCCGCCACCGTGCCCGTGGTGACGAGGATAGCGACGAGAATGGGCAGCATCACCTTGCGTGAAAACTGCCAACTTGACGTGTTCGATTGCGACATGACGCGTGTCCCCCGACCGTGGCGGGAGTGTCGATCGGGCGGCTTAGCGGCTGGTGAATCCCGGGAAATAACCGCGATTGCGGTTAATGGGGATTTCACGCCGCCTTGGGCCGGCGTCGGCGTTCTGGGGTGTTGGCCTTGTCGGCGAAAATCGCGGTGATCCGCTCGTCGGGCACGCCGCCCGAGAACAGGAAGCCCTGCAGCGTGTTGCAGCCGAGCTGGCCGAGTATGGTGGCCTGGGTTTCGGTTTCGACGCCTTCGGCGGTCACTTCGATATCCATGGCATGGGCCAGGGTGACGATGGCCTGGGTGATGGCGACCGAGACATGCCCTTCGGCGAGCTGCATGACGAAGGAGCGGTCGATCTTGATGCGGTCGACGGGATAGCGCTTGAGATAGCTCAGCGACGAGTAGCCCGTGCCGAAATCGTCGAGGGCGATGTGGATGCCGGCCGCGCGGAAGGTCCGCAGGTTCTGCGCCGAGACATGCTCGTCATCGAGCAGGATGGATTCAGTGATTTCGAGTTCGAGGTCGAGCGGCCGCATGCCGGTTTCGCGCAGGATGTCGAAGACCTGCATCGAAAAGCGCGGATTGCGCAACTGGGTGGGCGAGATATTGACGGCGATGGTGCGGCCGGGCGCCCCGGCGCCGAGGGCGCACGCGCGGCGCAGCACGAATTCGCCCAGCGCTTCGATGAGCCCGGTATTTTCGGCCACCGGAATGAAGCGGGCCGGCGAGATCTGCCCATATTTGGGGTGGTTCCAGCGCGCCAGGGCCTCGGCGCCGATCACCTTGCGCGTGCGCTGGTCGATCAGCGGCTGGAAGGCGACCGATAGCTGGTCATCGCGCTGCAGCGCGTCGCGCAGCTCGCCCTCGATGGTGTGCTGCAGTTGCAGCAGTTCATTCATGTGCTCTTCGTAGACCACGGCGCGGTTGCGGCCGCCGGCCTTGGCTTCGTAGAGCGCGATGTCGGCCTTTCGCACCAGTTCGCGCGGTTCGGCATTGCCGCCGCTGGCGTTGACGATGCCGATGCTGACCCCGACATAGGCCTTGAAATGGTTGAGGTCGAAGGGCTGGCCGATCGCCTGGATGATGTCGGTCGCCAGGTGGCTCACATCCGGGGCGATATCGCGCGACACGACCAGGATGGCGAATTCGTCGCCGCCCAGCCGCGCAATCATCACGCCGGGGCCGACCACGGCGCGGATGCGCTGGCCGACAGCGCAGATCAGCTCGTCGCCGGCCTGGTGACCCAGCGTGTCGTTGACCTGCTTGAAGCGGTCGAGATCCAGCATCAGCAGCGAAAGCTGGGCGCCCATGCCCTGGCGATCGGTCAGCACGTGCGCCAGGTGAAGGTCGAAGCTCATACGGTTGGGCAGGCCGGTCAGCCGGTCATGCGCCGCCTGGTACTCTGCGTTGCGGCGTCCGTCCTCGAGCGCCGCCGACGACCGGCGCAACTGGCGCAGCAGCAGGAAGACGAGAATGGCGGCGACGGCAAAGGCCGCGGCGAGCGCCGGCCCGGTCTGCAGCAGCATGGTGCGGCCCGGTCGGTCGCGCTCCCAATCGAAGAAGGCGACGAAGCGGCCGGCCCGGTTGAGGACGGAATGGGTGGCGCGATCGGGGTCATCGATGCGAACGAGGCTGAAATTGCCATCCTCGAACAGGTATTCGCTGTTGAACTGGGCGGCCGTGTTGCCGTCGAGGAACTGCACCGCGGCAAGCAGGGGCTCGGAGCCGGCCGGCTGCACGATGGCGCCGGTATCGGAGACGATGGTCATGACGCTGACGATGGCCGGCAGGCCTTCGACCACGGCAAAGTCGGATACCGACACCGGCGCGGTCGGGCCGCCCGGAACGGTGAAGGTGCGGGCCTGGGCGCGCACGTGATTGACCAGTTGCTGCACGGGGCTGGCGATACGCCGGTAATTCTGCGGGTCGACCGAAACGCCGTCTTCCATCACGTAGAGCGGCTGGGCAATGGCATCGAGGATGACGATGCGGTTGTGGCCGAAGAACTGGTACATCCACTGGCCGATATTGCGATCGACCCAGTTGGCGTTGAACATCAGCTTGGTATTGACCACCGTATCGTCGCGCGCCGCGATGCTGGCGAGCTCATGCTCGAGCCGGGTACGGCGGGTTTCGATGACATGCTCGAACATGGTGCTCTGCCGTTCGAGCGCCCGTTCGTCGATGCTGGCGGTCGACCAGAAGATGAAGCCAAGCACGCCGGCAGCGGTTATGACCAGGGCCAGGACGACGGGCAGCAGAACGGCGGCAGAGAACTGCCAGCGTTCGAGTGTCGAGGTCTTGGTCTGCATCAAGTGACCGGATTTTCGCCTTGTGGATGAGGACCATACCGCAAGTGAAATTTCGGACTGGTTACCAGCAGGGTCTCGAACGGCATTCAAAGCGCTTCAACTCGTACTGAATCGACGGTTCCCGCCTTCGCGTCGCCGGGCTTGTGGTCTAGATATGTTGCGCTAAGTCCCTCTGAGCTCCGGAAACCCCGATATGACCAAAGTTCGCGCCCTTGTCCTCGAACGCCAGCATGAGCTGGCCCTGCGTGACATCGACCTGCTGCTGGAAACGGGGCCGGGCATGGTCAAGATCGCCATCCACACGGTGGGCGTCTGCGGCTCGGACGTGCACTACTACACCCATGGCAAGATCGGGCCATTCGTGGTCAACGCGCCCATGGTGCTGGGCCACGAAGCGGCGGGCACAGTCACCGAGGTTGGTGCCGGCGTGACCCATCTCAAGGTGGGTGATCGCGTCTGCATGGAGCCGGGCATTCCCGACCCCAATTCGCGCGCCAGCCGGCTGGGCATGTACAATGTCGATCCAGCCGTGTCGTTCTGGGCGACGCCGCCGGTTCATGGCGTGCTGACCGCCGAGGTGGTGCATCCTGCCAATTACACCTTCAAGCTGCCCGATAATGTGAGCTTTGCCGAGGGCGCGATGGTCGAGCCCTTCGCGGTGGGCATGCAGGCGGCGAGCAAGGCCAAGATCGTGCCCGGCGATACCGCGCTGGTGCTGGGCGCCGGCCCCATCGGCACCATGGTAGCGCTGGCGGCCCTGGCCGGCGGCTGCGCGCGGGTGATTGTCGCCGATCTGGCAAAGCCCAAGCTCGATATCGCCGCGCAGTATCAGGGCGTGATCCCGGTCAATATCCGCGAAAACAACATCGTCGAGGAAGTGGCGAGGCTGACCGATGGCTGGGGCGTCGATGTGGTGTTCGAATGCTCGGGCTCCCCGCATGCCTGGAAGACCATCATGGACCTGCCGCGCCCGGGCGGCGCGATCGTGGTCGTCGGGCTGCCGGTCGAGCCGGTGGCAGTCGATATTGCCGGTGCTTCGGTCAAGGAACTGCGCATCGAGAACGTGTTCCGTTATGCCCACCAATACGACCGCGCCATCGCGCTCATCGCGTCGGGTAAGGTGGATCTGAAGCCGCTGATCTCCGAGACGTTTGCGTTCGAAGAGTCCAAGGCGGCGTTCGATCGCGCGGTCGAGGCCAGGCCGACGGATGTGAAGCTGCAGATACGCGTGGCTCAATAGAGCCAAGGTTTCAGTAGACCTCATCCTGAGCCCGTCGAAGGCCGAGGTCGTGGCACATAGTGTATCCCGACCTCGTGGTTCGACAGGCTCACCATGAGGTCTCCATGATTTCGGGGAGAAACAAATGGACTTGAACCTGCGCGACAAGGTCGCGGTGATCACTGGCGGTACTGTGGGCATTGGCCTTGCGGTGGCCGAGGGGCTGGCGGCGGAGGGCGTGAACCTGGTGCTGGTGGGCCGCAACAAGGAGCGGGGCGAGGATGCGGCGGTAGCGGTGGCGCAGAAGTTCGGCATCATCGCCACCGCCATTGCCGCCGATGTGGCCACCGCCGAGGGGTGCGACGCGGTCATAAAGGGGACGACCAAGGCCTTTGGCGGCGCCGATATCCTGATCAACAATGCCGGGACCGGGTCCAACGAGACGATTGCCGAAGCCGATGACGCCAAGTGGCAATATTACTGGGACCTGCATGTGATGGCGGCGGTGCGGCTGGCGCGGGGCCTGGTGCCAGCGATGAAGCGGCGCGGGGGCGGGGTCGTGCTGCACAATGCCTCGATCTGCGCGGTGCAGCCGCTGTGGTATGAGCCGATCTACAACACCACCAAGGCGGCGCTGATGATGTTTTCCAAGACCCTCGCCAATGAGGTGGTCGGCGACAATATCCGCGTCAACACGATCAATCCGGGACTGGTGCTGACACCCGACTGGATCAAGACGGCCAAGCAGATCGCCGGCGAGGATGGCTGGGAGGCCCACCTGCAAGGCGTCGCCAACGAGGCTGGCGGAATGAAGCGTTTCGCCACGCCGGACGAGCTGGCGAACTTCTTCGTCTTCATGTGCTCGGACAAGGCAAGCTACTCGACCGGCAGCACTTATTTCGTCGACGGCGGCTGGCTGAAGACGGTGTAAGGCAGCTTTCACCTCTCCCCCAAAGGGAGGGGTGTCGGAACCATGCGCCATTGCCCGTGTTGTGCACGCAGCGTCACAAACCCGGGAAGTCCGCCATGGATGTCGGCAACGAATTCGGTTACGTCCAGACCTTTCTCCCCCAGCATATCATCGCCATCCGCCTGCTGATCGCTGCCGTCCTCGGCGCCATGATCGGCTTCGAGCGCGAGTGGAACACGGCTGAAGCGGGCCTCCGCACCCACATCCTAGTTGCGGTCGCCGCCGCGCTTTTCACCATTCTCGCCTTCGAGATCTTCCACACCATCGAGCCTGGCCCCGACGGCTCCAAGGCCGATCCGATCCGCGCTGTCGAAGCGGTGACCGCCGGCATAGCGTTCCTGGGCGCCGGCGCCATCTTCAGGAGCGGCGGCGCTGTGCAGGGGCTCACCACGGGCGCCGGCATGTGGCTGGCGGGGGCGGTCGGGGTCGCGACGGCTTTGGGTTATTATCTGGTGGCGTTCGGCGTGGCCCTGCTGGCCGTCATCGTGCTGGCCGCATTGCGGGCGCTGGCGCACAACATCATTCGCGGCGACGAGGCGGAGGATGACAAGGTCATTCCCGGAGCGGGCCGCGGGGAGAAGCGCTAGTCCTCGACCGCGGCGCTGAGGGACGAGCGCGCTGCCGAACTGCTTCTCCCCCCGTGCGGACGCGACCGGGAGGTGTCGCGACCGCGCCCACGCGCCGACCCCCTTGGAGTAGGGCCGACACCCTCTTCAGCCGCAATATACCGGCTGAAGAGGAAGAGAGTGACCGGAGGGACGCTTGGGAATGCAGGAACGGCGAACCGTCTTGCAGCGCCCCGTCCGGCCGAGGCATGCAACATGTGGACGCAGGAGTTACATGCCAACCGCATCCAGGCGCTGACTGCGCGCCCAGAAACTGACTATGCCCGCCGCCTCGCGCCTGTAGGCGTCGAGTTCGGCATGGCGGAAAAACACGCCGGATGCGCCGGCCTCGTAGAGGGCCTCGCGATCCTGGCGATCGAGCGGGGGCGCCATCACCACCACCGGGATACCCTTCTGGCGGGCCAGTGACTGGATGGACGAAACGAATTCGAGATTGGCGCCGCTATGCGCCTTGAGGTCGACGATGAGCAGGCTCGGCCAGGCCGCAGCGGGATTGGCGAGGATGCTGGTCAGCACCAGCCGGCCATCGACCGCGCCGCCATAATACTGAACGCGCGGCGAGCCATGGGCGAGCAGCATCCGCGTCAGCAAATGTGCCGAATGCTGGTCATCGTCCACCAGCGCCAGATATGGCAAGCCGTCCATGTAATCGTTCAATACACACCCCATTGTCCCGCCCGCTGACGCGACAAGATAAAGAAAACAAGCGCCTTCATCCCCGACGGGGGACAGGCGATACTCTTCGAAACTAGGTGGTCAATTGGCTTCGCTCGGGGCCTAGCCGGTCGAAACAGCGTCGGTGATAAACGCCGACGGCGGCCCGTATGATGCAATCACGACCGGCCAAATAGGCAAAGTTAGGTAAAGTCGATGTAACACGGCCTTGCGTTTTACATGTAAATCGTCACAATCCCGATCATTCCGGGAGGTGTGGTTGAGCGACCCTGCGCCGCAGAGCGAGGCGATCCTGACTGCGCTCGAGCGCGTGCTCGCGTGGCCGGAACTATCGCGTTCTCCGCAGCTTGGCCGGTTCCTCGCCTATATCGTGCAGCGGACCCTCGAGGGGAACGGGAACGCCATCAAGGCCTATTCCATCGCTGTCGACGTCTTCGGCCGCCCGGCCGATTTCGACCCACAGGCCGACCCCATCGTGCGGGTGCAGGCGCGCCGGTTGCGCACGCTGCTCGACGATTATTACAGCGGTCCGGGTGCTGGCGACATCATGCAGATTCGCCTGCCGGTGGGCCGCTATGTTCCCGAATTCAGCGCGGTGCCCGAGCCCGGCACGCCCGTCTTCGAACCCGACATAGTCCAGGCGCCGCCCCGACAGCCCTGGCGACAGCGCTTCAGATATGCCTGGCTCGTCGCAGGGGCTCTCATCGCCGGTGTGGTGGTTATCGCTTATGGAATCAACGCCCGATGGCCGGGCGAGACCGGCATCGTGGGCGCGGTGCAGCGCCCGACCGTCACCGTCGTCGAATTCCAGAACCTGGCGCTGACCGACGCCTTGCCGCCCCAGGTGGCGGGCCTTGCCATCGAGCTGGTGACCGATCTCGAACAGTTCGGCAATATCGGCGCGCGCTACGGCATTGCCGGCGAGGATGCCAGCAACCTGCCGGCCAGCGATTATGTGCTGACCGGCATTGCCCGCTCCGAGGGCGATGTCGTGCAATACAGCGCCATCCTCACCGACGGACGCACCCGGTCTGTGGTGTGGGATCGCACGCTTGAAGTGCCCATGGACGAAGCCATCGCGCCTGAAGTGCTCGATACGGTGTCGCGGTCGCTCAGCCTGGTGCTGGGCAGTCCGCGCGGGCCGTTGCATGTGGCGGCGCGACAATATCTGGCCTCGGCCGCGCCGACCGAGTTCAATCCCTATCTCTGCCGGGTCTTGTTCGATCTCTATCGCGAGAGCGGCGGGGCCGGCGAAGCCGATCGGGCCAGTGCCTGCTTTCTCGGCCTGCCGGAGGCCGATCGCGACAGCGCCACGACCCTGGCCGCGTCGGCCATCCTCCTCACCGAACAACCCGGGGCGGCCGAGGGCGCCGGATCGGTGATCGAGCGCCACCGACTGGCGGCGGACAATCTGCAGCGCGCGATCAGCCTTGAGCCGCTGAGCGGCTTCGTCTGGGAACAGCAGGCGCGCCTCCATGAGGCGCTGGGCGAGCCGGTGCAGGCCCGCGCCGATTTCAGCTCGTCAGTGCAGCTCAATCCCGCTAGCGTCGATGCGCTGGCGGCATACGCACGGCTCTTGGCCTTTGGCGGCAATCTGGCCGAGGCGGAGATGATGGCGCGCGACGCGGCTGATGGCTCGCCCAATCCGCCGCCCTGGTATCGCGGCGTGCCGGCTTTGCTGGCGCTGCGCGATGGCGATTTCGCCGAGGCGACCGCCCAGGCCGAACTCTATATCCATGCCGACCCGGAGCTGGGGCCGATCCTCGCCATCATGGCGGCGCAGGGCTCGGGCGACAGCGCCGTGGTCAGCCGCTATCTGCCGCAGGTGCTGGGCGTCGAGGCGTTCCGCGCGCAAGGCATCTTGCCCCGGCTGCGCGAGCGCATTGGCGACCCCATGCTGATGAGTTCGATCCGGACGGCCCTGGTCAAAGCCGGCGTGCCGGCGGCGGCGCTGATCCGCGCGTTCTAATGCGCTGACGACTGCGAGAAGAGGTTGATGACCAGCACACCCGCCAGGATCAGGCCGATGCCGATTAGAGCGGGCAGGTCGAGCGACTGGCCATAGGCGAAATAGGCGATGATCGAGACCAGCACGATGCCGACGCCCGACCAGATGGCATAGCCGATGCCGACCGGAATGGTCTGCAGCGCCAGCGAGAAGAAGTAGAAGGTAATGCCATAGCCCACCACGACCACGATGGTGGGTACGAGTTGGGTGAAGCCGGCCGAAGCGCGCAGGAACGAGGTGGCGATGACTTCGCCGACAATGGCGATGGCGAGATAGACGAGGCCGGGCATGATAGCTCCCGCTTTGGCATTCGGGCGACGGTAGCCCACGGAG
This sequence comes from uncultured Devosia sp., assembly GCA_966212275.1. Lineage (GTDB taxonomy): Bacteria > Pseudomonadota > Alphaproteobacteria > Rhizobiales > Devosiaceae > Devosia. Next base: position 14,085 of record CBIHQV010000043.1, on the reverse strand, counting down.
CGATCGTTTCGTCGCTCAAGTGCTGGTCTACGCCGCGCTTGGGGCCTCGAACACCGGAATTTTTCGATGCCTGCTAGCCGAAGATGGCTTGCGCGAGTTCGATAAATCGGAGCCCACGCTCCTCGAAATTCTTGAACTGGTTGTAGGACGGCGCACCCGGCGACAGGATGACGGCGTCGAAATCGCGGCGGCGCGTGTGCAGCATCTGCATCGCCGCTTCGAGATTGGGCTCGGCGAAAACGACGATCTGCGGGGCGGCAGCGCGGGTGGCGGTGGCAAGCCGCGCGCCGGTTACCGGCAGGCAGACCAGCGTCGTCACGCCATAACCGGCCAATAGCGTGCTCAACTCGCCATAGTCCTGCTGCCGCTCGTGGCCGCCGGCAATCAGCGCCAGCCGATAGCCGCGATAGGCGGCGAGGGCGGCCTTGGTGGCTTCGGGCGTGGTCGAGATCGAGTCATTGACAAAAATGGTGCCGCCGAACTGGTGTTCCTCCAGCCGGTGGGGCAGGGGCACGAAGGCGGCGATGCCGCGGACGATGCCGTCCAGCGTCGCGCCGGCCGCCAGCGCGATCTGCGCGGCGAGCCGGGCATTGTCGAGATTGTGCGCTCCCTTGAGGCGCGAGCCGTTGACCGCCTTGTCGACCGCGGCGGACTGCTCCGGCGTCAGCTCGGCGATCAGCCGGCGATGGTCGCGCACCGCCATGGCGACCAGCGCATTGCCCTTGGCGGCAGCGCCCAGCGCCACCGGGAAGCCGCCATCGCGGTCGATCAGGTGCAGCTTGTCCTTGTAGTAGCGCTCGACCGAGCCGTGCCAGTCGACATGCTCGGGATAGAGATTGGTCACCGCGGCGATGTCGGGCAGAAAGCTCATGTCCGAGGTCTGGTAGCTCGAGAGCTCGAACACCACGACCGCATGGCGATCAGCGATTTCGAGCGGCGCCACGCCGACATTGCCGGCTAGGCCCGCATCGATGCCCGATTTCGTCAGCATCAGGTGGACCAGCGTCGCGGTGGTCGACTTGCCCTTGGTGCCCGATATGGCAATGACCGTGCGGCCATCGCGATAGGCGGCGCCCCAGAGATTGAGGTTGGATGTTACCGGAATGCCGGCATCGCGGGCGATGTCGAACACGTCCTTGTAGCGCGAGACGCCGGGGCTTTTGACGATCAGGCCGAAGCGGTGGGCGCGGATGGCGGCCACCAGGTCTTCCGGCGCGATGGTCTCGGTATCGGGAATATCGGCCGCGCCGCTATCGACGGTGACGAAGACCTTGAGGTCGGGCTGGCGCGCCTTGAGGAAGGCGCGGGTCGAGCTCGCCTCGCGTCCGGCGCCATAGAGCAGAACCGGCTCCTCAAACCGCATAGGCAGCCACCTTGGCGGCAAGGGCCGGCGGAATGTGGTGGTCGTGGCTGTCGGTCAGGCATTCGGCCATGGCCAGTTGCAGCTTGGGCTCGCCATATTGGGAGAGCAGGTCCGCCTTCACCGCGCGCACCACGGCGTCTTCGTGCCAATCGGCGTGGCGGGTCAGCGTATAGAGGCAGGCGGCGGCTTCCAGAATTTCCCCGACGCATTCCCACGGCTTCTGCCCGGCCAGGCCGGCCAGTTCGCGGAACGAGCCTTCATTGGCCGCGATATCGAGCAGGTTCTTGCCGAAGATAGAGAGCAGCCGATCCTTGGCCATGAAGGGCGCGAAGATCAGGAAGACGAAATGGCATTTGGGGCATTCGCCGCACCAGAGCGGGCCGTCATTGCCGGTCAGCCGGAAATTGCGATTGCAGCTTGAAAACACGCGATCGAACTTGCTCTCATGGGTGAAGAGCGAGGCGATGCGGGCCTCCGAATAGGGGCGCAGCAGCGAGAAATACTTGAGCGCGCCACCGGTGGCATCGCTGAGGATCGAGGCGATCAGCAGCTCGAAGCCGAGCGACTTGGAATATTGGTGATTGGTCTCGCGACCGTCGAATTCGACATTGCCCTCGCTGGCCGACCGCTCGTTGCTGAGCACGATCTGGTTGTAGCCATAGAGCAGGGCACAGAGCGCCGCGATCATGGAATTTATCGCCGTCGAGGGGACATGGCCGTTGTAATAGCCCGGCTCCTTGCCCAGCCGGATCATTTCGGCGTCGAGGGTCCGCGTCACATAGACGGGCGCGGTGCCGATCTTGTCGACCGAGGTCAGGATCGGACCCTTGGGATTGACCGCGAAGGGGGTGAACTCGACGCCGGCATGGGTCAGGAGGTCTACGCTGACCAGCGAATCCTTGCCCCCGCCAATCGGCAGCAGCGTGCGATTGGGCAGGGTCGGGGCGGGCCTTGTCGGCTCGGCATCCTCTGGGGCAGTGATGGTCAGCTTGCCGAAGCGCATCAGGTTGTTGCGGGCGTAGAATTCGCCGAGCCCGTTTTCATAGACGTCGATGGCAAAGGCGCGTTCGGCCTCGCTGAGCGGAATGGCCGGGGCCGCGATCTCGAAAGGCGCCCGCAGCTTGAAATAGCTCACGCCCAATACGACTGCCGTCAGGTCCAGCAGCTTGGCAAAGGCAGGGCTCGCCGCGGCCGCCACGTCGGCGCCGGCGGGAAAGCCCAAGGTTTCCACGAAGTGCAGATCGCCCAGGCCGTAGCCGAAACTGGCCTTGCCCGTCGCGGGATCAAAGGTCGGGCGCTCGATGAGAAATTGTTCGGTCAAGGCTTGGATCACTCGCGGGGTTGGCTCACCATATAGGTGATTTGCGGACGTGGCGGGAGTGGGGCACTTTGCGTCCCGAAGTCGCCGCCCCGTCCATCGTGTTTCAGGAAAGAGGAGCAAGCCATGCGCGTGATCGTATTCGTCAAGGCAACCGATGACAGCGAGGCGGGCATCATGCCTTCGACCGAACTGCTCGAGGCGATGGGCAAGTATAACGAAGAGTTGGTCGATGCCGGCATCATGCTGGGCGGGGACGAGGGGCGGTAAGAGTACCCCCTCCTAGCCTCCCCCCTGAAAGGGGAGGAACCGATCGAGTCTGTAGCGCGATCTAGTCTACTCACCAGCCCGATTCCTCCCCCTATCAGGGGGAGGTTAGGAGGGGGTATCCCCTCAGCAAATTCTCATCTGCAGGCGCATGACGATGTCATTACCCAGGCGCTGGAAGCCGAATTCGCGCATGGTGCAGCTCCAGCCGCCATCGCCGGTGCGTTCGATGCGGAAGAGGTTGTAGCGCGCGGGATCGTCCAGCGTGCCGCCCTGGGCGGCGCTGGCGGCGGCGACGCCCACGACCGGCACTTCCTTGCCCTTGCCAGGGATGGAGTGGATCGAGGAGCGGTGGGTGTGGCCGTGTAGGATCAGCTCGGCGCCATGCTCGGCGATGACCTGGCGGAACAGCTTGTGTCCCTTGAGGCCAAATGAGGGGTGCTGCAATTCCGGATTGGGCGGATGGTGGATCAGCACGGTGCGGAAATAGTCGGCGTCGCCCATGAGCTTGAGGATGCGGCCAAGGCGATCGGCCTGCTTTTCGTCGAAGCGGCCGATGGCGAGGAACGGCCGGGTCGGCACGGCGCTTGAGCAGGAGATGATGGCCAGCTCGCCCACGCGGCGGACGAAAGGGAACGCCGCATCGTCGAGCGTTTCGCCCTGCATATATTCGCCCCAGACCTGCTGCGCCGATTCCAGCGCGCCGGCCACGTACGCATCGTGATTGCCCGGACAGGCGGCGACCCGGTCGGAGGCGCCAAGCGCCTCGAGCCATTGGCCGGCCCGGTCGATCTCGGGCGGCAGCGCCAGGTTCACCAGGTCACCGGTCACGGCGACGAAATCGGCATTCTGGGCCTGGAGATGCGCCACCAGGCTCGCCAGCGTTTCGCTGTTGAGCTCGTCATGGCGCTTGAGCTTCCAGTTCAGATAGCCGGTGAGCCGCTTGCCGATCAGGTCACGCCAGGCGACGTCGGGCATGGGCGACAGGTGGATGTCGGAAATGTGGGCGAGAGTTACCATTGTGCGCCTAATGCCAGATGCAGGCGGGCAAGAAAACGGTCAATCGGGCGCAGGGTCAATTTTGTCGCCATCAAGTCTCTGCTACCGGTAACGTCGCAAGGAGTGTTTCGATGCAGATGAATCGCAGGCAGCGGCTGACCGCCAAGGTGTTCCTCACCCTCAAGGGCCTCTGGCATCGCATGACGCTGGGTGCCCGCGTGATGGTGGTCGATGGCGACAAGGTGCTGCTGATCCGGCACACCTATGTTCCCGGCTGGCAGTTTCCCGGCGGTGGCGTCGGGCCCGGGGAGACTATCGAGGCCGCCGGCGCGCGCGAAACCCTCGAGGAAACCGGCTTCCGCGTGGTGGGGGCCATGCAGCTCTTCGGCATCTATCACAATTCGAGCCCGGTGACCGACCGCGACCACGTCGCCTTCTATGTGGCGACCCGCTTCGAAAAGGCGTTCGACCGCAAGGCCGACCACGAGATCGCCGAAGTCGGCTGGTTCGACCGCCGCGCCTTGCCGGAGAAGGTTACTCCTGCAACGAGCCAGCGCATCGACGAGTATTTCGATGATGTGCCGAAGCGGGATGTGTGGGGGTACTGAGGGAGGTCCTTACCTCTCCCCTCCGGGGAGAGGTCGGCGCGCAGCGCCGGGTGAGGGGCGTTTCCGCGCACTCCTCACCCAGAAAAGGCCCCTCACCCGACCCTTCGGGTCGACCTCTCCCCAGAGGGGCGAGGTAAGAGGTGCCTACTTCAAAAACGGCAGCTCCGGCCCGACGGGGATGATGCGCGTCGGATTGATGGTGATGTGGCTCCAGTAATAGTGCGTGCGGATGTGGTCGAGATCGACCGTTTCCTTGACGCCGGGCACCTCGTAGAGCGCCTTGAGGTAGTGCGAGATGTTCTTGTAGTCGGCGATGCGCTGCCGGTTGCACTTGAAGTGGCCGACATAGACCGCATCGAACCGCACCAGTGTGGTGAACAGCCGCCAATCGGCCTCGGTGATGGTGTCGCCGGTCAAATACGCCGTCTCGCCCAGCAGCCCTTCGACCCAGTCCAGCGCGTCGAACAGCTTGCTCACCGCGCCGTCATAGGCCTCCTGCGTCGTCGCAAAGCCGGCCTTGTAGACGCCGTTGTTGATGTCGTCATAGACGCGGGTGTTGATCGCATCGATCTTGCCGCGCAACGCTTCGGGATAGAAATCGTCGCTATTGCCGGTCAGCTCGTTGAAGGCCGAGTTGAACATGCGGATGATTTCCGAGCTTTCGTTGGAAACGATCGTCCCGGTCTGCTTGTCCCACAGCACCGGCACGGTAACGCGGCCGGTATAGTGCGGATTGGCCTCGGTATAGACCTGCCAGAGGTAGTCTTTGCCGAACAGCGCATCGCCGGTTGAGCCGGTGGACGTGTCGAAGCTCCAGCCGGTCTCGTCGGGCATTTTTGGCGAGACGACCGAGACCGAGATGAAGTCCTCGAGCTCCTTGAGCTTGCGGAAGATCAGCGTGCGATGGGCCCAGGGACAGGCAAGCGACACATAGAGGTGGTAGCGGCCGGCCTCGGCCTTGAAGCCGCCTTCACCCGATGGGCCCGCGCTGCCATCCGGCGTGATCCAGTTGCGGTAGCCGGCCTGCGTCCGCTTGAATTCGCCGCCGGTCTTTTTGGTGTCGTACCACTGGCTGGACCACTTGCCGTCGATCAATTGTCCCAAGATCGGACCCTTTCCGTCATGTTGTCGACTCGTTGTCGGGGTCAAATCCCGACCGTCGTTTTCCGTTGGCTGACACATAGAGCGGGGCAGGGCACGCGATAAGGCGCCAATGGTGCAACGAAGCGTTGTGCATTTTGAACACAGAAGCCCTGCCCATCTTGTATTTTGCCGGGTGATCCATGATTTTCGTTTTACGCGAGGCCCCCATGGTGCTAATGCGGTTTTCAGGCGTCTGGAGGCGCCCAGGATGGTGAAGGTTTTGCTGGTGACACGACGACCGTAAGCGGTCTTTCGAAGCGGTGCTCTTGTGAGCGCCGGGTTTGTCCTACGCATCCCCATTCTGGATCATTGTCATGACCCTCTCGTCTGCGCCCTCGGCTGCAACTGCTGCTGTCTCCGCCGCTCCCGTCCGCGTCCCCACTGTCCGCCCCGCAACGTCGGCCGATGACGCGTTCATCGATGAGCTGCAGGCGATTGCCTTTGGTCCCGGCCGGTTCGCCAAGACCGCCTATCGCATCCGTGAGCGCTTCAAGATCGATCCGAGCCTGAGTCTGGTTGCTGAAGTCGACGGCGCGGCCTGCGGCTCGGTGTGGATGACCCCGATCAGCATCGGCGGCGTCAATGGCTGGATGCTCGGCCCGCTGGCCACCCACCCCAATTTTCGCAAACTCGGCGCTGGCAAGCTCCTGGCCCGCGAAGTCACCCGGCGCGCGCTGGACCGCGGCGACGGCAAGTTCGTGATGCTGGTGGGCGACCGCGACTATTACTGCCCGCTGGGCTGGGAACCGACCACGCTGGGCAATATCGAATTCCCCGGCCCGGTGGATCCCACCCGCGTACTGCTGTTCGCCGAGGACAAGGCGTTGGCCGGCACGATTGCAGGGCCGATCGCTGCCTGGCAGCAGGGCTAAGGCTCTTCTTACCTCGCCCCTCCGGGGAGAGGTCGACCCGAAAGGGTCGGGTGAGGGGCCTTTACGCGCCGACCTCTCCCCAAAAGGGGCGAGGTAAGGGGTGCCTAATTTGGCCATCCTCGCTTAAGCTCCCGCTCCCGAAACCCACCCTCGGTGCCTGCTTGTCTTCCGACGATGCCATCATCGACCGCCTCGCCGTGCGCCTGCTCAGCGCGCCGCCGCCCTTGCCGGCGGCCGATGCGCTCGTGCCCGATTGGATGCCGGAAACCCCGTTCAGCCGCCCGCCCACGCCGGCAGCGGTGCTCATCGCGCTGATTCGGCGGCCCGAGGGCCATACCGTGCTCTATACCGAGCGCTCGCCCGATCTGCGGTCGCATTCGGGGCAGGTCGCCTTTCCCGGTGGCAAGGTCGATGCTTCAGATGCCGACGTGGCCGCTGCCGCCTTGCGCGAAGCCTTCGAGGAAGTGGGGATGGAGCGCGCGGACGCGACCGTCATCGGCTATATGCCGACCTATTTCACCGGCACCAATTATCTCATCACCCCGGTGGTCGCGACGGTGGAGCCCAGCGGCCCCTTCGTGCCCAATCCGGGCGAGGTGCATTCGGTGTTCGAAGTGCCGCTGCAGCGCATCCTGGCCCACGAGGCCTATGGCCAGTTCCGCATCAAGCGCAATGGCGAGGAGCACCGCACCTGGCAGATCGACCATGATGGCCACCGCATCTGGGGCATTACGGCCAATCTCACCCGCCGCCTGCGCGACCTGGCGCTGAGCGAGGCCGTGTCGTGAGCGAGGATCCGATCCTCGAAGCCGAGTGGCTCAAGAACCCCGAAACGCAGGCCATCCTCGCGGCGCTGGACGGGGCCGAGCGGCGCACGCGCATCGTCGGTGGCGTCATCCGTGACACGATCATGGATGTAGCGCGGACGAGCACCGATATCGACATGGCCACCGAGCTGCTGCCTGACGAGGTGGTGGCCCGCGCCAAGGCTGCGGGCATGGCAAGCTATCCCACCGGCATCGATCATGGCACGGTGACCCTCAAACTGGGCGAGACCGTCGCCGAGGTCACCACCTTGCGGCGCGATGTGGAAACCGATGGCCGACACGCCGTCGTGGCCGTCGGCACCCATTGGGTCGAGGATGCCAGCCGCCGGGACTTTACCCTCAACGCGCTCTATTGCGACGCCGATGGCACGCTATTCGATCCGCTCGATGGCGTTGGCGACGCGCTGATGGGCGTGGTGCGCTTCATCGGCGACGCGAGCCAACGGATTGCGGAGGATGGGCTGCGGGTCTACCGCTTCTTCCGCTTTTCGGCGAGCCATGGCGGCCAGCAGTTCGACGCGCCGGGGCTTGCGGCCTGCGCGGATTCCGTTGGCCGGCTCGAGCATCTGTCGCGCGAGCGCATCGGCGCCGAGATGACGCGAATGCTGGCCTTGCCCAAGGTGGCCAGGACACTGATGGCGATGGCCGATATTGGTCTCCTCAAAGCCGATGACGACGCGATGCTGGCACTCGGCGTCTATGAGGCGATCGGCGGGCAATCGGTGGCGGCCCGGCTGGCTCTGCTGGCCGGCGACCGGCTGGAGCAGGTACAGGACGAGTGGCGCCTTGCCAATGGCGTCATCAAGGCGGCGACCGGCATAGCGGCTGCCGCGGACATCCTGGCAGAGGAGCGGATCGGCGAAGCCGCCTATCGGCATGGGGAACTAGCGATCGAGGGACTGGCTGTCGCGGCGTCGCGGGAACAGTGGGGCAAGGCCCGGCTCGCCGAGGCGGCACGCATGCTGGCGGCCACAGTCGTCCCCGATTTTCCGATCAGCGGACACGACCTTGCCGGCCTCGGCTTTACGCCGGGACCGGCCCTTGGTCAGGAACTGGCCCGTCTCGAGCGGGCCTGGATCGAGAGCGGCTTTGCTCTCGGAAAAGGCGAGTTGCTGGCGCTTGCGCGTCGCTAGAGCAATCGTGCGTCTAGTGCTTGGTCGCCTTTTTAGCATCATCGGTATCGATGATGCGCTCCTTGATGCGCTCGATCATGTCGGGTCGCACCTCGGTCTCGCCGTGATAGGTCCTCATATTTTCGACCGCGCGGCGAACCACTTCGGCTTCACTTTCCGCCTCGGCATGCCAAGTGGCGCCAGGGATCAGCGAGCCTGATTCAAATCGTTTCATGTCGTCTCCCTTGTCGGTGTGCCCAAGCACAACGTCTGGAGGGGAGAGGGGTTCCGACAATTCGTCCCTTGACTTCGTACTTACCATAAGTAACTTACTATTGGTAACAAATGGATGCGCAGGAGGCGACCGTGGCCGAGACGAAACTGGAGACGATGCTGGGCGTCGCGCTTGATGGATTTGGCGGGGCCGAGGTGCTCGGCGTGCGGACGTTGCCGGTGCCCGCGACGGGGCCCGACGATGTGCTCATCCAGGTTGAGGCAGCCGGCGTCGCATCGTGGGATGCCACCGAGCGCGAGGGCCACTATGACGGCGCGTTCGGCATGCCATCCACCTTCCCCTACATTCTGGGCTGGGACGGAGCTGGCACAGTCGCGGCGACGGGCGAGCGGGTCAGTCAATTCAAGGTCGGCGACCGCGTCTACGCCGCATCCATGCCGCTCCCCCGGGGCGGCTTCTACGCACAATATGCCGTGGTAGCGGCGGAGCATGTTTCGCTCATTCCGCAAAAGCTGACGATCGAGCAGGCCGGCGTCATGGCATGGGACGCGTTGACGGCGCTCAGCGGCCTCGACACGCTCAATCTCAAAGCCGGCGCGACGCTGATGATCTTCAGCGCCAGCGGCGGTCTTGGGCACATGGCCATCCAGCTCGCCAAGCTCAAAGGCCTCCGTGTATTCGCCGTAGCCTCCGGCGAGGATGGCGTTGCCCTGGCCCAGAAGCTGGGCGCCGACGCTGCCATCAACGGGCGCAAGGACGATGTCGTGGCGGCGGCGCGGAACTTCGCGCCTCAGGGCCTCGATGCCGCTCTTGTCACCGTCGGCGGCGACGCCGCCAATGCCGTGCTGGCCGCACTGCGCCAGGGAGGACAGGTTGCGACCCCCTATGGCGTGATGCCCGAGCCGATTGCGCCCTCCGGGGTCGTGCCCCACATGTACAACGGCGACCGCACCGCGCCGGCGATCGCCAGGCTCAACCGTCTGATCGAATCCGGCCCATTCGAGGTCCATGTCAGCAGCAGCTTTGCGCTGGATCAGATCGTCGACGCCCACCGGGCGCTGGCCATCCACTACGTGGGCAAACTGGCGCTGAAACTGCGCTGAGGCCGCGTCGGGTCGCTCAGTCGTCGACGAACTCACCCAGATTGCCCAGGCCCTCGAGCCAGGTGCCATTGTCGTCGCGGATGACTTGGCGCGGCAGCACGCCGCTTTCGGCGGCGATGGCGTCGGCGAGATCGCGGGCATGGGTCACCACCCAGACCTGGCTGCGCTCGGCCGCCTTGACGATCAGGCGGGCCAGCATGGGCAAAAGGTTGGGGTGGAGGCTGTTTTCGGGCTCGTTGAGAGCGATGAAGGGCGGCAGCCGATAGGAGAGCAGGGCGCCAGCCAGAGCCAGGAATTGCAGCGTCCCGTCGGATAGTTCATGCGGCTGGAACACCCGCTTGGGCATTTCGGCATAGCGCATGCCGAAGCTGGCAAATTCGCCGACTTCGGGGATAATCAGTTCCGCGCCGGGAAACGCATCCTCGATGGCCCGGTCGAGATCGATCCGATCGCCCCTGATGTGATGCAGCGTCGCCAGCACCGCGCCCAGATTGCTGCCATCGGAGGCGAGTGTTGGCGCTGTCACTGCCCGCGACGGCCGGCGCAGCGCCGACTCGGCATCGGTGCGGAAGCCATGAAAGAAGCGCCAGGCGACCAGAGAATCGCGCACCAGGGCAATTTCCGAGCGACCGGACAGCGCTGCCAATGCGGTCTCACTGGCCAGCAGGTCGTCATGCGCCTGTTCGCGCCGCCCATCGGCGTCGCGCGCCCAGGCCATGGCGTTCTTGCGCTCCATCAGGTTGACCGTCTTGCCGCGCTGCTGCCAGTCGAGGCTTTCGGCCGTGATCTGCGCTTCGTTGGGAAAGGCGGCTACGGCCAGCTTGGGCGGGAAGCTCACCTCGAGCCGATAGGTCGGACCGAAACTGCCATCGCCGAGGTCGGCAAAGCTGGCGGCCAGCCGCAGTTTGTTGGCCTCGTCCTTGCGATAGCCGTCGGTGCGATACATCGGGTCGAAGCTGCCATCGGGCGACAGGTTTCTGCCGCCGGCCCAGAAGATCGAGGCGAGGCCGCCCTCGCGGGCGATTTCGTCGGCCAGCGCGCCGCGCGCCGCCGCCTGCAGCAATTCGAGCGAGCGGTAGAGGTTGGTCTTGCCCACGCCATTGCCACCGACCAGCACCGTTAGCTGCCGCACCGGAAACCGGATCTTGCGGATCGAGCGATAGCCGGTGATCTCGATGGCCGATAGCGTCATGTCACGGCCAGCGCACTTCCGGTGGCATGGACGACAATATCGAGTTCACATTGCCGCCGGTCTTGAGCCCGAAGGTGGTGCCACGGTCATAGAGCAGGTTGAATTCGACATAGCGGCCGCGGCGCACCAGTTGCTCGTGGCGGTCGGCCTCGGTCCATTCAGTCTCGAAATTGCGCCGCACCAGTTCGGGGTAGATGCCGAGAAACGCTTCGCCCACGGCTTTGGTAAAGTCGAAGTCGGCGTTCCAATCGCCCGAATTGTGGTGATCGTAGAAGATGCCGCCCGTGCCGCGATGCTCGTTGCGGTGCGGCAGGAAGAAGTATTCGTCGCACCAGGCTTTGTAGCGCTGGTAGTCGACACCCGGCCGGTTTTCACAGGCGGCGCGCATGGCGGCGTGGAAGTCGACCGTGTCGCGGTCGTCCTGCACCCGCTTGCGGTCGAGCACCGGCGTCAGGTCGGCGCCGCCACCGAACCACTGCTTGCCGGTCACGATCATGCGCGTGTTCATGTGCACGGCCGGCACATGCGGGTTCCAGGGATGCACGATCAGCGAAATGCCCGAGCTCCAGAATTTGGCGCCTTCCTCGGTGCCCGGCATCTGCTTGGCGAAATCGGCCGAGAACTCGCCATGGACCGTCGAGATATGGACGCCGGCTTTCTCGAACACCCGGCCATGCAGCATGCCCATCTCGCCGCCACCGCCGGCGGCGCGGTCCCAGGGCGTGATCTCGAACTTGCCCGCGGGCAGGTGGGCATTGGGGCCGGCTACACCGGCTTCAATCTGCTCGAAAGCTGCGAAAATCCGGTCGCGCAGCGCGCGGAACCAGGCCTGAGCCGTGGCCTGCTTGGCCGCAATATCGTCTGGGAGTGTCATGATGTCAGAGATAACCGTCATTTGAGCCCTGTAAACCCGTCCGTCTGTCTTTTTGCTTCGCCCAGGATAAGGGTTGCGGCCAGCGCCACGTTGATCGAGCGCAAACCATCGCGCATCGGAATGCGGATGCGCAGGTCGCAGGCTTCTGCCACGGCATCGGGCACGCCGGCGCTTTCGCGACCGACCATCAGGATGTCGCTGGGCTCATAATCCACCGCGTAGGCCGACGTTTCAGCCTTGGTGGTCAGCAGCACCAGCCGCCGGCTTTGCTCGTGCCGCCAGGCGTTAAATGCCGCCCAACTCACATGTTCCTGCACCACGGCGTGGTCGACGTAATCGAGCCCGGCCCGGGCCAGCGCCTTGGCCGAAAACGGGAAGCCGGTGGGGTGAATGAGGTGGATCGTAGTGTCGAGACACGCCCCCAGCCGGATCAGCGTGCCGGTATTGTTGGCGATATCGGGCTGGTAGAGGGCGAGATCGACCGGCATGGCGGGTTCTTTTCGATTGGCGGGGCATTTTCGGGGACCCGCGCAGGCGGGGAGCGGGCGGGATCGGGTATAGTGTCGCACTTGTTCGGTGTCACCCGCAGGCGCACTGGACAAGCGCCTGTGACAGTGCAAAAAGAACCGCGACTGACGGGCCGCTTGAGGGCGGACGGCTGCTGATTTCGCGTATGCGTGAAATAGTTTGCCGCGCCGGCCGCGTCGGAAGTGATTGTACGGGGATACGGACCTTGGCCACGCAAGCTCATCATTCAACAAATCGGCGGGATTTCATCTTTGTCGCCACTGGCGCCGTGGCGGGCGTTGGCGCCGCTGCCGCCGTCTGGCCGCTGATCAACCAGATGAACCCCGACGCTTCGACCCTGGCTCTGGCCAGCATCGAATTCGATATTTCCGCGATCCCCGAAGGCCAGTCCGTCACCATCATGTGGCGCGGCCTGCCGGTTTTCGTGCGTCACCGCACCCAGGTCGAGATCGATGAGGCCAAGGCGGTTCCGCTCAGCGACCTCAAGGATCCCGAGACCGACGAGCAGCGCACCAAGGAAGGCCACGAGCAGTGGCTGATCATGATCGCCAACTGCACCCATCTCGGTTGCGTGCCGGTGGGTGACTCGGGCGATTTCGACGGCTGGTTCTGCCCCTGCCATGGCTCGCACTACGATAGCGCCGGCCGTATCCGCAAAGGCCCCGCACCGAAAAACCTGGTGCTGCCGCCTTATGAATTCCTCAGCGATACGCTGGTCCAGATCGGTTAGTGGGGGCTTTTCCGATGTCCGAACATTCGACTTACACGCCCGGGAACGCCGTCGAGAAGTGGCTCGATGACCGCCTGCCGATCATCCGGTTCTCCAAAGAGCACCTGATGGACTTCCCGACGCCCAAGAACCTCAACTACTGGTGGACGTTCGGGGCAATCCTGGTGATGTGCCTGGGTATCCAGATCGTCACCGGCGTTATCCTCGCCATGCACTACACCCCGCATGTCTCGATGGCCTTCGACTCGGTCGAGCACATCCGTCGCGACGTCAATGGCGGCCGCATGATCCAGTCGTTCCACGCCGTGGGCGCCTCGATGTTCTTCGCCGCCGTCTATATCCACATCTTCCGTGGCATGTATTTCGGCTCCTACAAGGCGCCCCGCGAGATCCTGTGGATCCTGGGCGTGCTGATTTTCCTGCTGATGATGGCAACTGCCTTCATGGGTTACGTGCTGCCCTGGGGCCAGATGTCTGGCTGGGCTGCCACCGTGATCACCAATATCTTCGCGGCCATCCCGGTCGTGGGCACGCCGCTGCTCGAGCTGCTGCGCGGCGGGTTCTCGGTGGGCAACCCTACGCTCAACCGCTTCTTCTCGCTGCACTACCTGCTGCCGTTCGTGATTGCCGCGGTCGTGGCGCTCCACATCTGGGCGCTGCACGTGCCGGGCAACAACAACCCGGTCGGCGTCGACGTCAAGGACAGCCGCGACACGCTTCCCTTCCATCCGTACTACACGATGAAGGACGCGTTCGGCATGGTGGTGTTCCTGATCCCGTTCGTCTGGTTCGCGTTCTTCGCGCCCGACATTCTGGGTCACCCGGATAACTACATCGAGTTCAACGCCCAGGTGACGCCGGCCCAAATCGTGCCCGAATGGTACTTCCTGCCGTTCTACGCGATCCTGCGCGCC
>CBIHQV010000042.1:0-33345 GCA_966212275.1 uncultured Devosia sp. | reverse complement strand
CCGGCGCCCTATCGGGCGCCGGCTTGTCGACATCAGGCGCGGTTGACCTTGGTGAGATCCCAGTCCGAGCCACCGGATTCCACTTCGTAGCCGAGGTCGCAGCCAACCCCGCGCACCATGAGGAAGCCGTTGGTACAAACAGGCAGGTACACCGCATCGCGCAGCACCTGCGCTTCGGCCTCCCGCACCAGTTCGAGGCGCTTGTCGAGGTTGGCTTCCGAAAGAGCCGCCTCGATCATCTCGTCGATGCCGGGCATTTCCAGCCCGTAGCGGCTGAGATTCTGCCCGCCTTCCGCAGCGCTGGTGGAGGACAGATATTGCAGCAGCGGTACCGTGGGCACGGGCGGGAACGCTGCCGATAGCTGGGACAGCGAGTTGGTGCCCGACACCTGATCGGCATGGAACGTGGTGTGCTCCTTGACGGCCAGGTTCATGGTAATGCCGGCGCGACGCAGTTGCTCCTGCACCATCAGGGCGATGGAGGAATAATCCTCGCGCTGCGAGGTGTAGGCGTCGAAGGTCAATCCGTCGGCGAAACCGGCCTCGGCCAGCAGGGCCTTGGATTTCTCGATATCGAGATCGTAGCGGATATCGTCGGGGATGGTTTCGGCGGTGAATGACCCCAGGAAGCTGGGCGGATTGACGCCGTAGGTTTCGGCGCCGAAGGGGGCCATGGCAGCGGCGATCTCCTTGCGGTCAATGGCATAGAACAGGGCCTGGCGCACGCGCAGGTCGTCGAATGGCTTGATGCGCAGATTGACATGCAGGGTGAAGAAGCTGCCCGGCCGTGAAACGTCAAAGCCCAGGCCCGCCTCACGCTGCTGCAGAGAGGGAACCCAGCCCGGGGCGCGCACGCCTTCGATGATGTCCAGGTCACCCGACAGCAGCGCCAGGGTACGGGCCGTGGTGTCGGCAACGTAGCTGAACTGGATGCGCGGCATAGTCGGCTGGTCGCCCCAGTAGTCCGGGTTGGCGACCACGGTCACCCCGTCGGCCGGGTTCTCGTGCACGGTTTCGACATAGTAGGGGCCGGTGCCGATCGGGTCGAATTCGATCGCGGTTTCGCCCTTCTCCTCGATGGCCTTCTTGGACATCACGTTGGTCGAGTAGCTCAGGAGCGAACCGACCGGAAAGAGCGGATCGGGGCGCTTGAGCGAGAACACCACGCCATAGGGTCCGTCCTGCTCGATCGAGGCCACATTCTCATAGACCGCGCGGGTCGTGCCGGCGCGCTCCGGATCGAGCATGCGTTCAAACGAATACTTGACGTCCTCGGACGTCATCTCGCCATAGCCCTTGTGGAACTGAACGCCTTCGCGCAGCTTGAACGTCCAGGTCCGGGCATCCTCCGAACTCTCCCAGGAGAGCGCCAGGGCCGGCTGCAGTTCGTCCAGGCTCTTGGGGTAACGCCCCAGCGGCGCCGCAACCAGCCGGTCATGCACGTGATTGATGGTCCAGGCATCGGCGCCTTGGTTTATCTTGGCCGCATCGAAGTTTCTGGGGCCGCCAGCAGCGAAGGCGACGCGAAGCAGGTCGCCCTGCTCCTGCGCGCCAGTGGTTCTGAAGCCGCTGGCGAGAACGGCACCGGCAGCCGTACCGGCTGCGATGAATTGACGACGATTGACCATGATTTCCTCATCCCTGTGCAATTCGGTTGCGATTGCGCAGGCGGAGGCTAGTCAGGATTAGCGCTAATTCAGCGTGGAAATTGCGGATATTTCACCATGCAGCATCATTCCGCATGATGGGCTGCGCGCGGCCGACAGGATCACTCCCCGTCAGGAAAGCTCGGGCGGCAGACCACCCAAAGCCGTCGTCAATTCACGCGCGATCCGGGCGACGACTTCGCCGATCGGCTCGACGCGATCATCGGTCAAACGGGCCGACAGCCCCGAGACGGACACCGCACAGAGCGGCTCGGAATGGCTGTTATAGACGGCGGCCGCGATGCACCGAAGACCAACCTGATACTCTTCGTTGTCCACCGCGTAGCCATTGGCCCGTACGGCCTCGAGTTCGACCTTGAGGGCAGACATGCGCTGGATCGAATGGGGCGTATAGCGGTGCATGCCGCGGATGGCGACGCTGGTGGCCACCTCTTCGGGTGGGAAAGTCGCCAGCATTGCCTTGCCCATGGCCGAATTGGCCATCGGCACCCTGCCCCCGACCCGCGTGATGGCGCGCATGATTTCGCGGCTCTCGGCCTGCGAAACGACGACGATATCGCCGTCTTCCGTCAGCCCCAGATTTGCCGTCTCGCGTGTCATGTCGCGCAGCCGCCGCAGGAACGGCAAGGCCGTCGCGACATAGTTGCGACGACGCACGAAGCCGGCGCCGACAACGAAGCTCTGCCGACCGATGTGCCAGACGCCTTCCGAGGGATCGAATTGCACGAAGTGGCGCCGCTGGAGGGTGGTCAGCAGCCGGTGCGCGGTGGAGGACGAGAGGTTGGTGCGGTTTGCCAGATCGATCAGGCGGCAGCCTTCATCCTCTTCCGCCAGGGCTTCAAGCAGCGACATGGCGCGGTCCACCGACTGCACGCGGCTGGAGCGGCTCTCCGGCTTTTCGCTAGGCACTTTTCTCAACGGTACGGCGGCCACGGTCCATTCTCCATCTCAGCGTGCGCCTCGCCGGGCAAGCCCGGACGGGACGCGGTTACGCGTCACTAGCGCCCAGCTCCCAGTCCTGGCCCCACTGCTGCACCAGGTGCCCGGCGCCGAGATCGCGATATGTCCGCCCCGGCACGGCATAGTCGAGTGGCCGGATCGGGCTCTTGATCTCCGAATTGTCGGGCTTGCGAATCTGCCGGCGCCGGGCGGGGTCGGGAACGGGAACGGCGGCAATCAGGCGCTTGGTGTAGGGGTGCTGCGGGTTGCCGAACACAGCGCCGGCCGGCCCGATTTCCACGATCTCGCCGAGATACATCACCGCCACCCGGTGGCTGACCCGTTCGACGACGGCCATGTCATGGGAGATGAAGAGATAGCTCAGGCCAAGCTGCTGCTGCAGGTCGAGCAGCAGGTTCACGACCTGCGCCTTGATCGAGACGTCCAACCCCGAGACCGACTCGTCGGCGACGATAACCTTGGGCGACAGCGACAGCGCGCGCGCAATGCAGATGCGCTGCCGTTGCCCACCCGAAAACTGTTGCGGATAGCGGTTGGCCACCTGCGGGTCCATGCCCACCCGCTCCAGCAGGTCCAGCACAACCGCGCGGGCCTGCTCACGCGTCCCCAGCTTGTGGGTAAGATAGGGCTCGGCGATCGCCTCGCCGATCCTGATGCGCGGATTGAGGCTGGCGAACGGGTCCTGGAAGATCATCTGGATGTGACGGCGCATGTCGCGCATTCGCGCCTTGTCCAGACCCAGTATCTGCGTGCCGCCAATGAGGACCTGGCCGCTTTGTGGTTCTGAAAGGCGCATGATGGCGCGCCCGGTCGTCGACTTGCCGCAACCGGATTCTCCCACCAGCGAGAGCGTCTCGCCCGGCATGATGTCGAAGGAAACATCCTCTACCGCGTGCACACGCCCGCCGACGGCGCCGAAGAAGCCCGAAGGGATATCGAAGCGCTTGACCAGGTTGCGCACCGAAAGCGCCGGCGATCCGCCGCGCTGCACGGTATCGGGGCGGTCGGCAGCCACCTTCAATGTTCCGGTCGCCTTGTCGATCAGCGGAAAATGCTGCGGCTGTCCGCCGAGGTCGCTGTTCAGTTTCGGAACGGCGGCGATCAGGCTCTTGGTGTAGGCCGTTTTCGCATGGTCGAAGATGGCCTGGGTCGAGCCTTCCTCGATGACTTCGCCGCCCAGCATTACCACGGTGCGATCGGCAATTTCGGCCACCACGCCCATATCGTGTGTGATGAACAGCACACCCATCCCCTCCTCGTTCTGCAATTGCTTGATCAGTTGCAGGATCTGGGCCTGGATGGTCACATCGAGGGCGGTGGTCGGCTCATCGGCAATGAGCACCTTGGGCCTGCAGGCCAGCGCCATGGCGATCATCACCCGCTGCCGCATGCCGCCCGACAGCGTATGGGGCAAATCGCGGGCGCGCGACCGGGCAGCCGGAATGCGGACGCGTTCGAGGAGACGCACTGCCTCTGCCATGGCGGCCTGCCGCGAGGACTCGCCATGGATGGTCAGCACTTCGGCGATCTGTTCGCCGACGCTGGCGATGGGATTGAGGCTGGTGAGGGCTTCCTGGAAGATCATGCCGATCTGCCGGCCACGGACGAGGCGCATCTGCGCTTCGGGCAGGCTGGTCAGTTCTCGCCCAGCCAGGGAGACCGAGCCCTCGATGCGGCTCGACGCCGGATCGAGTAGGCGCATGATCGACAGCGCGGTCACGCTCTTGCCCGATCCCGATTCCCCGACAACGGCCAGCGTCTGTCGCGGCGCGATGTCGAATGAGATGCCCTTGACGATCTCGATCCATCCCGTGGGGGTGCGAAAGGACGTCTTGAGATCGCGGACGGACAGAACCGGTGCGGCCAGGCTGTCGGTCGCTTGTGCAGCAGGACTGCTGTTGCTCATGGCGATGACCTTAATTGGAAGACGTCGTGGACGGATCGAGCGCATCGCGGACCGCGTCGCCAACGAGGTTGAAGGCCAGCACTACCAGGGTAATCGCTGCGCCTGCGCCTACGATCGGCCAGGGCGAACCGAAGATGTTGTTGAGGCCATCGCGGATGATGTTGCCCCAGCTCGGATTGGGCGGCGGCGTGCCGATGCCCAGAAAGCTCAGCGACGCTTCCAGCCGGATGGCCGAGGCCACCCAGAGCATGGCGAGCACCACGATGGGCGCCATGATGTTGGGCACGATATGCCGGAAGATGATCGCCGGCGTGCGCACACCCATCGATATGGCCGCTTCCACATAGGGCTCATGCTTGACTGCCATGGTCTGCGCACGTGCGACGCGGGCGAAGCCCGGCACGAAGGCCACGGTGATGACGAAGATCACGTTCCAGAAGCCGCCACCGAGTACGGCAGCGATCATGATCGCCAGCAGCAGTTCCGGGAATGCCAGCAGCAGGTCGATGACCCGTGATACCACGCGATCGACAATGCCGCCGAAATAGCCGGCGATGACACCCAGAGTAGTGCCGATTATCGCGGCCGACAGCGGCGAGATCAGCCCGAACAGCAGCGAATTGCGTGACCCGAAAATGATCCGTGACAGCACGTCGCGACCGAACTGGTCGGTGCCAAGCCAATGTTGCGGACTGGGCAACTGATTGATCTTGATCATCGACTGGCTGAGCGGATCATACGGCGCGAGCAACGGCGCCAGGCACGCCACGGCGACGAAAACGGCAATGACGCAAACCGCGAAAATGGTGCCGGCACGCGCGGTGAGAACACCGACGAGAAGCTGCAGCGTGTTGGGTTGGGTGGGCAACTGGGCCGGAGAGTCGGCGATGGTGGTCATGATTTCACCCGAATTCGAGGATCGACGGCGATGTAGACGAGATCCATCAGCAGATTGATCACGACGACGAACATGGCGAAGACCACCACCCCGCCCTGAATGACGGCGTAGTCGCGCTCGGCGATTGCATTGACGAGCAGCTTGCCCACGCCGGGACGGTTGAACACCATCTCGATGGCGACCGAACCCGACAGCGTTGCCAATAGGCTCAAGCCCAGGCCCGTGGTGATCGGCAGCAGGGCATTGCGCAGGCCATGCCGATAGATGACGCGGCTCTCCTTGGCGCCCTTGGCGCGGGCGGTCCGCACGAAGTCCTTGCCCAAGACTTCGAGCAAGGAGGTTCGCGTCAGTCGGCCGATGAAGGCGGCCTTGACGAAGGCCAGCGTCAGGGCGGGCAGGAACACGTGATACATCCGGTCGGCGAAACCGTCGCCGCCGCCATTGATCGGGAACCAGCCCAGATTGAGCGCGAAGGTGATGAGCAGCAGGGCCCCCAGATAGAAATCGGGGATGGCGTAGCCGATCAGCGAAAACACGCGCACGCCGCTATCGGGCAATTTGTTGCGATTGGTCGCCGCCAGCACGCCCAGCGGCACGCCGGCCAGTACGCCCATCAGCATGGCCACGATGGTCAGCTCGATCGTATAGGGCAGATTGTAGGCGATGAGATCGATGACGGCGCGACCGTTGGACAGGGACTGACCGAAGTCGAGCGTCAGCACGCCCCTCACGAAATCGAAGAACTGCTGCCACAAGGGGTCGTTGAGGCCCATCTGCTCGCGCAACAACGCCAATTGCTCGGCAGTTGCCGTATCGCCCAGGGCGGCCAGAGCGGGATCGCCCGGCAGGATGCGCATGGCGAAGAACACCAGCGCCAGAACAAGAAACACCGTTGGAATGGCATCCAACAGTCGCATGAACAGATTGCGCGCCATGATCTGGCTCCGATCCGGTCGAAGAAAAGTTCGGCGGTGCCTCCGAGGAGGCACCGCCGCGTCATCAGCTTACGCGGCGAGCGCGATAGAGCGGCCAAGCGGCACCGCCCGACACCACATCGTAGCCAAGGTCCAGCCGCGGATTGCGCGCGACCACGTAGCCCAGCGTGATGATGCCCAGGCAAGGCAGATCGGTGAGCAGCTTCTTTTCGATGTCCTTGAAGATGGCCACCCGCGCTTCGAAGTTCGCCTCGTCCTGGGCTTTGGCCAGCAGATCGTCGATGCCGGGTATTTCGACCCCATAGTGGCTGTAGTTGCCACCGCCGGTGCCGTCCGCCTTGACGCAGGACGGCGCGGAAACCTGCTGGGTGAAGATATTGATCGGCAGAGGTGGGTAGCTGGTCGAATTGAGCGGCATCGCATTCTTGTCGCTGCGATTGTCCGCATGGAAGGTGTTGTGATCGATGATGGGCATGTCCAGCGTGATGCCAACGGCGCGCAACTGCTCCTGCGCGATCAGCATGATCGTCTGGTAGTCCTCGCGCTGGCTCACGTAGCAGGGAATGGTCACCCCGCCCGACAGGCCAGCCTCGGCCAGCAGGGCCTTGGCCTTCTCGGGATCGTAATTGTACTTCAGCTCTTCGGGCAGTTCGTCCTTGGTCACCGAGCCTTCGAACTGGCTGGCGATGAGGCCGACCATCGGCTTGGCCACGGCGCCATAAGCCTGAGCGATCGCCGAGTTGT
The DNA here is from genome assembly GCA_966212275.1 of uncultured Devosia sp. Lineage (GTDB taxonomy): Bacteria > Pseudomonadota > Alphaproteobacteria > Rhizobiales > Devosiaceae > Devosia. Next base: position 26,235 of record CBIHQV010000042.1, on the reverse strand, counting down.
CGATGGCGTAGCGAATAGCCTGCCGGACCCGGATGTCGTCCAGAGGCTTGCGGGTCAGGTTGAGGTGCAGGAAGTTGAAACTGCCGGGGGCGGTCACGTCGAACAGGGTGTCGGCCGAACGCTGCAGCATGGATTCGATCCAGCCGGGCGAGCGGACGCCGTCAATCATGTCGACCTGGCCGGAAGCGAAGGCCAGCGTGCGCGCGGTGGTATCGGCGATGAAGGTGATGAGCAGCTTTTCGCTGGCTGCCGGCTCGCCATAGAATTCGGGGAATGCCGTCAGCATGGCGCCCTGGTCGTCGCTATAGCTTTCGAGCTGGTAGGCGCCGGTCCCGATCGGGTCGAAGTTATAGGCCTCGCCCTTCTCCTCGAAGGCCTTGCGGCTCATGATGGCTGCCGACAGGGTCGAGGTGACCGTGCCGTTGAACATCGGGTCGGGACGCTTGAGGGTGATGACCACGGTATAGGCATCGGGCGCCTCGATGGAGGCGATGTTGCCGTAGTAGAGCTTGTTGACGGTCACCGTTTCAGGGTCGAGGTGACGGTTGAAGCAGAACAGGACGTCTTCCGACGTCATCTCGCCATAGCCCTTGTGGAACTGCACACCCTGGCGAAGGTGATAGGTCCAGGTCAGTGCGTCCTCGGTGCTTTCCCAGCTTTCCGCGAGCGCCGGCTCGAAGTCTTCCGGGCGATTGGCATAGTTGCCGTCAGGCGCCTTCACCAGCGTGTTGTACATCTGCAGCATGACCCAGTTGTCGGCGCCGACCGTGCCGGTCTGCTGCGGGCTGAGTGCATTGAGGCCATTCACGGCCAGTGCCATGCTGATGGTGCCCGCCTCCTGCGCCATTGCCGTGGTCAGATTCAACCCAAGACCGGCTGCGGCGCCTGCCGCTCCGGCTGTGGCCAGAAAAGTGCGTCTCGATAGCGACATCGGTTCCTCCTGAACGCGCTGAATAATGTGCCGCCCCGGTCAAACCCGGCGCTTGGCGATCTCGTCTTCGTTGAAAATCAGACCCAGGCCGGGGCGATCGGACAGCGTGAACCGGCCGTCCCTTGGTCCGATGGGATGGGCGAAGGCCACGTCCGTGCGCCCGGTGTCGTCGGCATATTCGGCCGGCTTGGTCATGTGCATGACGGTCGAGAGCACGTGCAGATTGGCGGTGTGGCCGATGCCCGGCTGCGTCTGATGGGGCACGAATTCCACGCCGTGGGCAAAGCAGATCGCGGCGCATTGCATCAGGCCGGTAATGCCGCCCATTTTGACGATGTCGGGCTGCACCATGCGCACGCCGGCCAGGATGAGGTCGACGAGCGCCTGCGGCGTGTAGCTCTGCTCGCCGGCGGAAACCGTGATGTCGAGCCGCTGGGCAACCTCGCCCATGGCGCGCACGTCGTAGTGCTGCACCGGCTCTTCGAACCAGGCATAGCCCAGGTCTTCCAGCACCCGGCCGACCCGCATAGCGCCGCCGACGGAATATTGATTGTTGGCGTCGAAGGCGAGCGGAAGATCGTCGCCCACCAGCTTGCGGATCGCCTTGACCTTGGCGATGTCGCGCGGGATGTCGCTGTCCTGCCGGGTCCGGTCACCATCAAGACGGATCTTGATTGCGGCAGGCTGCTCCTTGCGCCAGCGGCGTTCGACCCGCGCCACGGTTTCTTCCACCGTCGTGTCCTGGTTGCCGCCGACCGACGAATAGAAGGGCAGCTCGGTGCGCCAGGCGCCGCCCAGCAGCTTATAGATCGGCTGCCCGAGCAGCTTGCCCTTGAGATCCCACAGGGCGATATCGACACCCGCCAAGGCGCCCGTCAGTGCGCCTTCCGGGCCAAGCTTGACCAGCTTGTGCAGCAGGCGATCGTAGTGGATCGCGTGGTCCAGCGGGTCGGCACCGATCAGCGCGGGCGCGATGTAGCGGTTGATGATGTCCAGCGAATGCTCGCCGCCCATCATCGGAGACACTTCGCCATAGCCCACGGCGGTATCCGTTTCGATACGCAGCCAGGCGCTGTTGGCCGTCCGGGCACTGCCCGGCTTCCACTGGAGCTGGAAGGCTTCGATTTTGCGGATCGTCTCGCTCATGGGCGTACCTCTCTCTGATCGCGAGAGAGTCAATATTCCTCTAGATCAGACTTGTAACCGGTTTTGAGTGCCAATTTCACGATGTGGGATGAGCCCGCGTAAGGATCCGTTTGGCCATGGCGAGCCGCAGACGCCATGGCAGCAGGCCATGGCGGTCGACCGACGTTGATGCTTGTTCAGCGTAAGATCAGCAGTGCCCGATCAGGGCCTTGCGTCACTGGGCGGCGTGTATCGCCATCACAGCCTTGACGTCTTCGTCGGCGTGCTCGAGCAACACGCGGACCGAGTCATGAGCTGCCTTTGGATCGCGGCGGCGGATGGCTTCGAAGACATCACGATGCTCCTGCAGGCAGTGCTGGTGATGGAAATTGGAGCTCGAAACCTTGAAGCTCATGTGGAAGTACTGCCGGAACAGGCTGGCCAGCGGGGCCATGAACACATTGTTGGAGGCGATGTAGAGGGCGGTGTGGAAGGCGATGTCGCCTTCCAGCCATTTGGCGAAATCGGTCTTGGCGCCCGACATGATCTCGAGGGCCGCCTCGAGCGCATAGAGTTGCTCCAAGGTGGCGTTTCGGGCCGCTTCCGCGGCTGCCGCCGGCTCGACCGCACTGCGGAACGCGAACAGGTGATGCAGCGCCATCTCGGCGTTACCGCTTTCCTGGACCCAGGCAAATATGGCCGGATCCAGGAAATTCCAACTGGTCGTCGGCAAGACGATGGTACCAATGCCCGAACCGGTCCGAAGCAGGCCCTTGGAAGAGAGGAGCTTGACCGCCTCCCGCACCACCGTGCGGCTGACGCCGAACCGGACGCACAGTTCGGGTTCCGACTGTATCAGGCCACCGACAGGCAGACGTCCGGAGACGATTTCAACGCCGATTTCACTCGCCACCGTCAGGTGCAGGTTCGAGCGTGCCTCGCGGCCTAGTTTGGTGTCAGGAGCAGAAATAACCATTGCTGTCTTCACTCCAGTCGCCAGCACTGGGGGTTGCGCTATACCCCCGCCTCCAAAGCCTGGGCCAAGATGGTCTGGCACACGCGCATCGTCTTCACCGTGTCCCGAAACGCCGAGGAACACTGGTCTGTGCCCGTTTTCAGCGAGTCGATGAATTCCCGGTTCTTAGCAGCAAATCCGCCAAAGACGAAGTTTTGATCACTTCCCGCAGCGTCACGCGTGGTGAGCTTTTCACCGGCGTAATTGTTGTCCAGATAGATCATGCCGTCCGCTTCCACTTCCACGTCGGCATAGCCACCCGGCACATGCATCTGGGTGCGGAAAACCCGGCGGCCCGAAGCCCAGTTGCACACCACATAGCAGGTCGAGCCATTGTCGAAATGCAGGGTCGCGGCAAACCAGTTGATGTCGGGTACGCCGATGCGGCGGCACTCGCTTTCGACCTTGACCACCTCGCCCCCGCAAATGAAGCGCGCGGTGTCGATGGCGTGGGTGCCGTCATCCATCATGCGATCGCGTGCGATCAGCATGGGGGTGGCGTCGCATTTGAAGAATTCCACGACACCGTGGACGATCGGCCCCTTTTCCAGCAGGCGATCCCTGATCTGCCGCAGCACAGGCGCCGTGCGGCGCTGGTGGCTGACCTGGGTGATCAAGCCTTTGCTTTCGGCCAGGTAGGCCAGGGACTCGGCCTGGTGCGTGGTCAGCCCCATGGGCTTTTCGATGTAGAGGTTGAAGCCATTGGTGAGGCACCAATGCCAGATCGGATACATGATCTCGGGCTGGCCGATGACGTAGACGCCGTCGGGCTTCAGCTCTTGCAAAATGTCCTGGTAGTCGGTGTCGAGCCCCATCAGAAAGCGCGCGGATTGGGGAATCCCGTGCTTGTCGCAGGTCTCGTTCAGCCGGTCGGCCCGGGTCTCGATGACACCGACGATTTCGACATCGTCGAACGAGGCCAGCGAGGGGTAGTGGACGCTGTTGGCCATCTTGCCCGCGCCGATCATGCAGATACGGACTTTTCTATCCTTGATCATCTCAGGTTCTTTCAGCTCAGTTGCGCCATGCCGCGTCGGCAAGGCCGCGCAGATAGGTGACGTCTTCGGACAGGAAGGGCAGGACATCGTCGCCCATGCGCTGGGGTTGACCATTGGGGTCCGAATATTCGCCCGGCAAGACGAACCAGCCTTTGAAGTCGCGGCGCTTGAGTTCGGCGACCAGCTCGGACCATGAATAGGCGCCATGCCGGCCCGTGGTCCAATGGGTGCGGTAGACCGCTTCGGCTTCCTCGGGTCCGTTGATCCGCTCCCGATAGGCGTTCTTGAAATTGACGAGGTTCGGCATGCGGTCCCACAGCAGGTCGACCGAGAGGTCGGTGGGTTCGCCGGCGACACCGCAATGGGCCATGTCGAGAATGGCGCAGACGTGGCGCGGATCGTAGCGCTCCATCACATGGAACAGGCCGATGGCGCTGCCGATCGCGTGACCGGAATGGTTCTGCACGCCTATGCGCACCTTGGTGCGCTCCAGCAGGGGAATCAATTCGTCCCAGCGGGCACGGTTCTGGGCGATCGTCTGGGCGTAGCCGGCCTTCTTCAGGTCGATCGAGACCATGCTGCGGACTAGGTCGATGCCATTGTCGCCGCAGGCGGAAATGATGGCGTCATCGAGGGGTGCGGCCACACTGGCGATCTGCAGCCCGCGGGATTGCAGCACTTTGACCGCGTTGGGCAGTGTGCTCCCCACATTGTCGGGCGAGACCTGGTAGCCGGGTCGAATGGGAAGCTCGATTCCCTGCACGCCCAGGGCGGCCATGCGGTCGGCGACCGCTTCGATGGAATCGGACCATGGCTTGGTAAATACAGCCAGCTTGATGTCTGACACGATGTTCTCCAGTTGTCGTTGGGCGGAGGGCCGCCGTTGTTTGCGCCGCATAGAGCGGCCGATTGCCGTCGATGGGGGCCTAGACCATCCGCATCGACATGCCGCCGTCGAGCACCATGGTCTCGCCGGTGATGAAGTCGTTCTCGGCCAGTTGCACGATCATCGCGGCGACGTCGGCGGGCTTGCCTTCGCGTCCAAGCGGGATGCGATTGGCCAGATTGTTGAGGCGTGCCTCCTCGGTCATGGAATCCTGGAAGGGCGTGCGCACCACGCCCGGCGCGACACAGTTGATCCGGATGTTTTCCGCCGCATGGTCGCGCGCCAGGGCTCGCGCCATCTGGATGAGCGATGCCTTGACCACCTGGTAGGCCACCGTGCCGGGACAGCCACGCAGGGCTGCGGCCGACGAGAGCAACGTCACCGACCCGCCTTTGACCTTGAGCAGCGGATGGGCGGCCCGGAACAGGTGGAACGTGGAATGCACATGCACGGCGAAAGCGTCCATCCAGGCGTCCGGGGCGATCTGCAACGCGGTGCCGGGAGCCGGACCGCCGGCGGAATGGACGACGATATCGAGACCACCAAACGCATCATTTGCGGCCCGAACCAGTTCGGCGCCGGTTTCCGAAAGGCTGGTGTCACCGGCCACGAAGACGCAGCGCGCACCGCTGGCCTTGCCGTGCTTGTTCAATGCGTCAACGACATCGGGTCTGGCGCGTCGGGCATTGACCGTCACGTTGACCCCTTTTTCCAGCAGGGCCTGAGCGGTGGCGAGCCCGATGCCCGAGGTCCCGCCCGTTACCAGGGCGGTCGCCCCCTTTAGATCAATCACGGTTCTAGTCTCCATTATGGCGCCGGCGACGCCGATCATTCTGGCGCCTACTTTTCCGAAAACGCCGTCAGTCCAGACACGATGTAGCGCTGGGCAAAGAGGTATCCGATGACGACGGGCGTCACGGTGATAAGCGTTGCGGCGAGCAGCGAGGTGTAGGCTGTGGACTGGTCCGGGCCGAAGAAGGTGTAGAGCCCGACGCTGGCCACGGCGACGTCGCGGTTGGGTGCAATCACCAGCGGCACGAGGAATTCGGACCAGGCCGATACGAAGACCAGGAACCCCGCCACCGACAGCCCTGGCAGGCTGAGGGGCATGATGATGCTCCAGAACGTCCGCCACTTCGAGCAGCCGTCGATCGAGGCCGCCTCGTCGAGCGAGCGGGGCACGGTGTCGAAGAAGCCCTTGAGCACCCAGATGGTGATCGGGATATGCGTGGCCGTGTAGATCATCACGAGGCCGGTCAGCGTGTTGAGCAGGCCAAGCTGGTTCATGATCATGTAGTACGGCACGATATTGACCGTGCTGGGGATCAGCTGCAGTCCGAGCAGGACGATCAGCAGGACATCCTTGTAGGCAAAATCCCAGCGCGACAGCGAATAGGCCGCCAACCCGCCGAAGAACAGGGTCAGCACAACCGTGAAGAACGACACGATGACCGAGTTCCAGATGTAGCCGCCAAATTGCAGGCGGGTGAACACATCGGTGAAGTTCTGGATGGTCGGCGAGCGCGGCCAGATGGTCGGCGGGAAGGTGAACAGCTCGTTCGGATTCTTGAAGCCGCCGAACAGCGCCCAGCTCAAGGGCAGCAGGATCGCCGCCGCAAGGACCGGATAGAAGATGTAGGCCATCGGCGTGGGGTCGAGCGGGCCACGGGTGCGGCGCGGAGTGCGGACAGGCAGGTCAGTCATTGCTGGCTCCTCGGCGCGGACGAAGGATGGAGAGGTAGAGGACGATCAGGATCAGGTTGACGATCAGCATGATCGTTCCGATCGTTGCGCCGTAACCGATGTCGAGCTGGAAGAACGACTGCTTGTAGAGCGAGATCGAGATGAGCTCGGTCGCATTGCCCGGCCCGCCCCCGGTCAGCGCGAGCGGAATATCGAGGCTGTTGAGCGCGCCGCCCGTGCCCATGATCAGGCAGATCAACACGATCGGGCGGAGTAGCGGCACGGTCAGGTAGCGGAACCGCTGCCAGCGCGTCGCCCCGTCGATAGCGGCCGCTTCGAACACGTCGCGCGGCAGCGTCTGTAGGCCGCCGAGCAGAACGATGACGGAGAACGGCACGCCGCGCCAGGCGCAGACACCGATCAGGATGGTCATCGCCAGTGCCGGATCGGAGAACCAGGATTGCTGCCCGATGCCCACCAGCGACAGCAGGTAGTTGGCGATGCCAAGGCGACTGCCGCCAAAGATCTGGGCGAAGACCAGGCCAACCACCACCGAGGGAAGTACCCATGGCAGAATGGTGATCGAGCGCATGAACTGGTGCCCGGCCAGGCGCTGGTTGAGCAGGATAGCGACTGCCAGCCCGATGCAGACCTGTAGGATGACCGTGGCGGCGGTGAACAGCAGCGTATTGCGGGTCACCAGGCCCAGATCGGCCCACTGGAAGAAGCGGACATAGTTCTGGAAGCCCACCAGGCTGTGCTCGACATAGCCCAGGTTCAGGTTGGTGAAGCTGATGTATATGCCGTAGAGCGCCGGAAACAATGTCAGCGCCAGGACGATGGCAACGCCCGGAAACAAGAAGAAGAAATACCCGTTGATCCTGAACGCCGACCTGCGAGCGGTGCGTTTGCGGTCGGTCCTGTCCAAGGCAGTCTGCAATTGCGTTGTCATTGCCAGTGTCCCTTGCGGCGGGGACGATAATCCCCGCCGACGTGAGTGGATGATCAGCGGGTCTGTTGACGCTCGTATTCGGGCATGACGGCGTCGCGTGCAGCCTCGACCGCCTGGGCCGGGGTGATCTGGCCGCTCAGTACATTGGCCAGTTGCGAGGAAATCGCCGATGAGATGGTGTTGTAGATCGGCACGGCCGGGCGGATCTGCATCTGGCCGTCATACATCTTCTTGTAGTCGACCATGATCGGGCTGGTGGAGAAGAAGGTGTTGGTCTCCCAGATCGAGTTGCGCACCGGCAACTGGCCGAGCGCCTCGTTGATGGCGGCCATATTGGTGGCGGACGTCATGAACTCGACGAATTTCCACGCCGCATCGGCGCGTTCGGGATCCTTGGCCGTCAGAGCATAGGTGTAGCCGCCCAGGATGGTGACCGGCTGCTTGCCATCCGGCATTGGGTAGGTCGCTACCGCCATGTCGTTCTCGAGATCGGGCAGTTCGCTCCACATCTGCTTGACGCCCGAGGAGCTGCCCCCGATTGCGAAGGCCTCGCCACCGTAGAAGAACGGACGCAAAGCGGTTTCGTCCATGGTCGACACGTCCGGCTTCATGGCGCCCGCGACGATCATGTCGCGGTACATCTGGTAGACGCGCTCAAGCGCGACGGCATTGTCGCCTTCGAAGAAAATCGGCTTGCCGGTATCGTCGACCAGCGTGCCGCCGAGGCCCCAGAAGATGCTCAGCATATGCATCGTGGACGGCTCTTCATTGGCCTTGGCCGGCATCAGTTCGGCGGTGATGCCCTGCCCCTTGAGCGTCTCGGCCAGGGCCATGAACTCGTCGAATGTCTTGGGGAATTCACTCAGGCCCGTGCTGGCCAGCACACTGGGCCGGTACATCAGGCCGCGCATGCCGGTCTGGAACATGATGGCATAGGGGATGCCGTCAAAGGTCTCGGCGGCAAGCACGGCGGGGTGGAAGTCCGCACGATCGGCCTCGGGCCAGCGCTGGTCGAGCGGCTGGAGGATGTCGGACTGCACGAGGCGGGCAATCCACTGACCGTCCACGACAGCGACATCAGGCAGCAATCCGGATGTCGCCGACTGCAGCAGCTTCTGCAGGCCGGTGGGACCAGAATCGAGCACTTCGTACTTGATCGTGATGTCGGGATTGGCGGCCTGGAAGTCCGCGACGAGCTTGGTGTGAATTTCAGCGCCAGGAATGAAACCGGACGACGGCGAATAGCTCGCTGGAGCCAGGACCGTGAGTTCGATCGCAAAGACCGGCAGTGCGGTGGTGACCAGCACAGCGGCCGCCAAGGCTATCTTGGATATCATGAACTTCCTCCTTTTGGGTGCAGCAGGCTTGCGGGGCTTTTGCCACCCTCTGGTCGCTGCGTGTCCAAAAGAGACATCCGCCAGCCGCCCATGTCAATAACATAATATGTTTGACTTGAAAAAAGATACGTATGATGTTGCGACCTCATCTGAGGAGGATGACGATGCGGAAAGAGGGCTGTGCCCATTGTGCCGGCAAGGATGAGGATCGCCTGTGGTCCGGCAATGGTCAGCGGATCGTGCTGGTGCACGACACCGGTTTTGAGGGCTGGTGCCGGGTGATCTGGGACGACCATATCTCCGAATTGACCGACCTGCCCAAGGCACAGCGACAGCAGGTGCTGGATGCCGTGATGGCGCTCGAAGAGGCGCTTCGCGCCGAGCTAACCCCCTGGAAGATCAACATCGCCGCGCTTGGCACAGGCGCGCCGCATCTGCACTTCCACGTCATTCCCCGCTTCGAAGGGGATCCGACTTTCCCAGACCCGGTCTGGCTGCCGCAGGTGCGAAACAGCGAACGGCAATTGCCGGAGGGGTTTGCAGCCCGCATGACGGCCCGCCTCGAACAGGCTTTGGGCGCGACCGCCGCATAGAGAGCGGACACCAATAGGAGGATGATCGATGGCGAATGTATCGATAAGCGAAGCGCGCAAATTCTATGGGGCCGTGGAGGCTCTCAAGGGCATTTCGGTCGAGATCGAGGATGGCGAATTTGTCATCCTGGTCGGGCCTTCCGGCTGCGGCAAGTCCACGCTGCTGCGCATGATTGCCGGGCTTGAGACGATCTCGGACGGCGACATCCGGATCGGGAACACGGTCGTCAACGACCTCCTGCCCAAGGATCGGGACATAGCGATGGTGTTCCAGAACTACGCGCTTTACCCCCATATGACCGTTGCCGAGAATATGGGCTTTGCGCTCAAGCTGCAGGGCGCATCGCGCGCCGATATCAAGGCGAAGGTTGACCGCGCGGCGCAGATCCTGGGCCTCGAGGCGCTGCTCGACCGGCAGCCGCGGCAGCTCTCGGGCGGCCAGCGGCAGCGCGTGGCGATGGGCCGCGCCATCGTCCGCAATCCGCAGGTCTTCCTGTTCGACGAGCCACTCAGCAATCTCGATGCCAAGCTGCGTGTGCAGATGCGCTCCGAGATCAAGGAACTGCATCAGCGCCTGCGCACCACGACGATCTATGTGACGCACGACCAGATCGAAGCCATGACCATGGCCGACAAGATCGTAGTGATGCGCGATGGCGTGGTGGAACAGGTCGGAACGCCGCTCGACCTCTATGACAGACCGGCCAACGTCTTTGTCGCGGGCTTCATCGGCTCGCCCGCGATGAACTTCATCCCCGGCTCGATGGGCAAGGACGGGTTTGTGACCGAGGATGGCATCGTCTTGCCTGTTCCGGCCGGCGCATCACTCCGGGCCCGGACCTACGGGATACGGCCCGAGCATCTCAGCCTGAGCCAGCAGGACGGCATCGAGGCCGAGCTGGTGGTGCTGGAACCAACGGGCGCAGAAACCCAGTTCGTCGCCAAGCTTGGCGCAAACAGCATCACCGGCATCGTGCGGGAAAGACTGGCCATGCCGGCCGGATCGACACTGACGCTGGGCCCAAACGTCGGGGCCGTGCACCTGTTCGACGAAAACGGCCTCCGCCTCTGATCGGCGATACTCCGCGCGTCAGGCAGACGGATCAGGGCACGGGCACGGCGTGGCTGGGTTGGACCGCGTGGGCGCCACGCGGAAGGCTGTGGCTGCCACTCGAAGTATCACGACCATGAAGTGAATGGTGCCCGGGACCGGAATCGAACCAGTGACACGCGGATTTTCAATCCGCTGCTCTACCAACTGAGCTACCCGGGCAATGGGGCGGAAGGACCGCCCGGCTCAAAGCCACGGGCCTTATAGGGGATGGGTTTTGAGGGTGCAAGCGGGAAAAGGGTTTGTGGAAAAGGAGTTTGCGGCATCGTGGTGATGTCACACTGGGGTTGAGGTGAAACCTTGCAAGATATGCGCATCAGAAGGTCCCCTCCAAAAGGATCACCGTGGGTTCCCCGGGTGATCGAGCCAGGGGAAGGCCCCCTCACCCGGCGCTGCGCGCCGACCTCTCCCCCCAGAGGGAGGTGTAGAAGGCTCCGATATTAGCGGCTTTGGCGTTGCAGGGGATAAGATCGTCGTCTTCGGCTGATAGCTCAAGCCGGAAGCAGTCATGCCTCCACTCGCTCGACCTCGTGGTTCGACGGGCTCACCATGAGGTCTCCGGATTGTGCCCGCTAGAACTCGTCGTCGTCACCCGAGGTGGGTGTGTTGTCGTCGGCAGCCGGCTCGTCGTCCCTGGCCGGGATGACGTAGCTGCCGGTGAGCCAGCGGTTGAGGTCGACATCGGCGCAGCGCTTGGAGCAGAAGGGCTTGAATTCCTCGACCGAGGGCTTGCCGCAGATCGGGCACTTCTTGGCCGTGGGCATCAGACGCCCGACAGGGTGGACTGGTTGAGCCAGTTGAAATGGACCGGGTAACCTTCGCCGGCGAGAAGCTGCGCGGTTTCCATCAGTGGCAGGCCAACAACCGCGGTGTAGGAGCCTGAGAGCTTCACCACGAAGGCGCCGGCAATGCCCTGGATGGCATAGCCGCCCGCCTTGTCGCGCCATTCGGCGCTGGCGAGGTAGGCTTCCATCTCGCGGGTCGAGAGGCGCTTGAAGCGGAGGCGGGTTTCGACCAAGCGTTGGCGCTTGTGGCCGGACGGGGTGAGAACCGTGAGCGCGGTATAGACGCGGTGGGCGCGGCCCGAGAGCAAGCGGAGGCATTCGGTGGCCTCTTCCATCGTCTCGGCCTTGGGCAGCACGCGGCGGCCGACGGCCACGACCGTATCGGCGGCGAGCACCAGCGCGCCCTGGCCAAAGCCGGCGGAGCGGGCCTTGTGCTGGGCGGTCAGCGCCTTGAGATCGGCGAGGCGAATGGCAAGCTTGCGCGGCAACTCGCCCTTTTCGGGCGTCTCATCGACATGAGCGGGCACCAGATGCTCGGGCTCGATGCCGATCTGGTTGAGCAGCGCAAGCCGGCGCGGCGAGGCGGAGGCCAGGATCAGATCCGGACGGCTGGCCATGACTCGAGCCTTTTACTTGAAGCGGTAGGTGATACGGCCCTTGGTCAGGTCGTAGGGCGTCATTTCGCACAGGACCTTGTCGCCAGCCAGGACGCGGATGCGGTTCTTGCGCATGCGGCCGGCGGTGTGGGCGATGATTTCGTGCTCGTTTTCCAACTTGACGCGGAACGTCGCATTGGGGAGCAATTCAGTCACCACGCCCGGAAATTCGAGCACTTCTTCCTTCGCCATACTGTCTCCTAATAGACCCATAGGGGCATAGCTTGCCGGCCACGGGTCGGAAAGTGGCCTTTACCTACTTCAATTCAACGGATTTGTGAACCTCTTGCGCCACGTCCGCTTTACGGGGCCGCAAGTCAGTGTTGGTCGCCCTTCCGAACCGCAACAGTGGGGTCCACCTTGGCTGTGTGCGCACCGGAAATCAGCGGCTCGAGTCGGGTGCGAACGCGCTTCCTGAGACTATCGCGCAGCTCGCGATAGGCTGAGAGCACCACTTCGCGATTGCCCTCGACGAGCGATGGATCGGGAACCTGCCAGGATTCGATGGCGCCGGCTTCGAGCCCCTTGCGCGATACGGCTTCAGGAGCGTCGTCGGAGAGGGTGATGACGAGGTCGAAGCGATTGGCGACCAGCTCGTCCAGGATATGGGGCGTGTGGACGCTCATATCAATGCCGATCTCTTCCATGACCTCATGCACGAACTGGTCGGCCTTGCCGCCATTGACGCCCACCGATCGGGTGATGACGCGGCCGGGAAAGGCCTGGCGGGCGAGAGCCGCGGCAATGGGCGAGCGCACCGAATTCATCGAGCAGACAAAGAGCACAGAGGGCAGCTCGCTCGTCGCCTCATCGATCCGCGACGCATAGGGCTGTACGGCGCAGATGAGGGTGAAGAGCCGCCGCGCAGTATTGAGATCGATGATGAGTTTGTTGGTGAGGCGGGTGCGCAGCAGCTCGGCCGCATCGTTGTGCATGCCGCGGCGGGCCATGTCGACGGTTTCGATCTGGAACGGCTGGGCCGAGCGGATGGCCTCATAATAGGCGTCGCGAATGCGGAAATAGTCGCGGATCAGCCGGCGGAACGGGGTCAGCGACAGGTAATGGGCCGCGATGGGCTGGAAGGTCTCGGGGTGGCGCACATCGAGCACGATGGAATTGCCGATAATGGACATGTGGAGCGCGAAGGGGCCCTTGGCGGCGACGCGGGCCGGGCGGAAGCTATTGTCCTCGAGCAGGTCATAGATGGCGATGCGCCACTCATGCACCTCGTCAGGATTGATCGAGGTGATGGTATTGGGGTCGAGCGTGACGGTAACCAGGCGATCCGTGTCAGCGGGTCTCGTCTGGGCCTCCATCGAAATGCTCAACGGTTGAGCCTGATGGCAACCGAGCGGCCGTGGCCGTCGAGGCCTTCGACTTCGGCCAGGGTTATGGCGGCCTGGCTGAGCTCGGACAGCGTGGTGGGATCGCAGCCCAGGATCGAGGTGCGTTTCATGAAATCGAGCACGCCCAGGCCCGAGGCGAAGCGGGCGGTACCGGCGGTGGGCAATACGTGGTTGGAGCCGCCGACATAGTCGCCAATGGCCTCGGGCGTGTGGTGGCCGAGGAAGATCGCGCCGGCATGGCGGATGGCGCCGAGGATGGACTGCGGATCGTCGAGCGCCAGTTCGATATGCTCTGAGGCGATGCGGTTGGCGAGGGCCACGGCTTCGTCGAGCGAGGCGACGGTGATGATGGCGCTATGATCGTGCCAGCCCTCGCGGGCATTGGCCGGATTGGGCAACTGGTCGATCTGGCGATCGACTTCGGCAGCGACAGCGTCGGCCAGGCCCTTTTCGGTGGTGACGAGAATGGAGCGGGCCCCTGCCCCGTGCTCGGCTTGCGCGATGAGATCGGCCGCGACCCAAGCCGAATTGGCCGAGCCATCGGCAATGACCAGCACTTCTGAGGGGCCGGCGATCATGTCGATGCCGACCTGGCCGAAGACCTGGCGCTTGGCGGTGGCGACATAGGCGTTGCCCGGGCCGACGATCTTGTCGACGGGCGAAATGGTTGCGGTGCCATAGGCCAGGGCGGCCACGGCCTGGGCGCCGCCGACGCGGTAGATCTCGGTGACGCCGGCAATCTTGGCGGCCAGCAGGATCGGGGCGGCGATCTGGCCGCCTGGAGTGGGCACGACCATGGCGATGCGCTCGACGCCGGCGACCCTGGCGGGCACCGCATTCATCAGCACCGAGGACGGATAGGTGGCGAGACCTCCGGGCACGTAAATGCCGACGGCATCAACCGGGGTCCAGCGGGTGCCCAGGGTCACGCCGAGGGGATCGGTATAGATGTGATCGACCGGCTTCTGCTTTTCGTGGTGGGCCTTGATACGATCATGCGCGGTCTGCAGCGCGGCGCGAACTTCGTCGCTGACACGGGCGGCGGCCTTGTCGATCTCGTCCTGCGGGATGCGGAGATCGGCGGCGGTGTAGCGGGTGCGATCGAAGCGGTTGGTCAGCTCGACCAGGGCCTCGTCGCCGCGGGTGCGGATATCGCTAATGATGCCGGCGACGGTGTCGCTGACATCCTGGCTGGACTCGCGCTTGCCGGATAGCAGCTCCTGGAAGCGTGCTTCAAAATCGGTATCGGCGCTGTCGAGGCGGAGAACCATAAATCGTCCTTAGGCTATAGCTCTAGTCGAGGGCGTGGGCTGGCTTGGCCGTGGCGGCCCAGGCAGCGCCGAGATCGGAGAGGCGGGCTTCGAGGCATTCGACGCCCAAGCGCACGGTGCCGCCGCCGGCAAAGCTCAGCTCGATGATGCCGGCCGGGCCATCGATGGGCTGGAAGGTGATGGCGAGCAGTTCGAGTACGCCTTCGGCCGAGCCGGGATCAAAGCCATTGCTGACCACGGACTGCACCGCATCGAAATGCAGAGCGGCGCGCTTGCGCAGGCCCTTGTCGCGGCGGGTCTTGCCCGATTCCCAATCGAAGCGGTTCATCAGCAGCGCGAAGCGGCGATCGCCCCGGGCATAGCCCATGTCGGCGACGCGCACGACGGCGTCCTGCACATGGGTGGAAATGACTTCGAGGTCTTCGGTATCAAGCGCGAGAAGCTTGAGGTCGGTCATGGATGGTCGGCCCCGTCTATCCTGTCGCGTCGGATTGTCCGAAGCCGCAAAAGCACTTTCGGGCCGACGCTGGTGATCTGAACGAACTTATCTGGTCACGCCTCGTCCGATCTACAAGTTTGAGCGCGCAGGGGCAATGCGAGATGTGGGAGGGTGGACATGCGGAGGCGCAGCGAGCACCGCACCAAGTTGCGCAAATGCGAAACCCTCGCGCCAAGCCCGAGGGTTTCGGTCAGTGGATGAACTCGACAACAAACTCGCGATCACCGCGACGAACGATCAGTCCACCGCTTCACGTGCAGGGTTCCTCAAAGGAACCAGTCATTCGCGTCGGAGACGACCACGCCGTCTGCGCCGAAGCCGACAATCTCTGCGGCTCCGTCGCCGTTAATATCGGCGAGGAAGCGTGGATAGGTTTCGTTGCTGGTCCATCCGCCGGCGCTGGGCGCAAAGCCCTGAGTAAGCATCGACATATTGCCGAAGCTGCCGTCGCCGTTGCCAAGGGCAACGAAGACCGCACTTTCGCCGAAGCCGACGATGTCGGCTTTTCCGTCGCCGTTGATGTCAGCGAGATGGCGCGGGTATCGGTCATCGCTGGCCCACCCTCCCGCACCTGCTGCAAAGCCCTGAACAGCGAGCGTCATAGCGCCGAAACTGCCTTGGGCATTGGCCAGGGCAACAGACACACCGCCTTCGCCGAAGCCGACGATGTCGGCCTTCCCGTCACCGTTGACATCAACAAGATGGCGCGGATAACGGTCGTCGCTGCCCCACCCTCCCGCGCCTGGTGCAAAGCCCTCGAGAGCAAGAATCATCGGGTCAAAACCACCCTGGGCGTTTGCCAAAGAGACAGCCACGCCGGATTGACCGAAGCCGACAATGTCGATTCTCCCGTCACCGTTGACGTCTGCGAGATGACGCGGATAGCGGTCATCGCTGCCCCACCCTCCGGCACCTGGCGCAAAGCCCTGAAGGGCGAGAGACATGGCGCCGAAACCGCCCTGAGTGTCAGCCAGGGAGACATAGACGCCGGTTTCACCGAAGCCGACGATGTCGGCCCTGCCGTCGCCATTGATGTCAGCGAGATGGCGCGGATAGCGGTCATCGCTGCCCCACCCTCCGGCGCCTGGCGCAAAGCCCTGAAGGGCAAGAGACATGGCGCCGAAGCCGCCCTGGCCGTTAGACAGGGAAACAAATACGCCGGATTCTCCGAAGCCAACGATGTCGGCCTTCCCGTCCCCGTTGACGTCGGCGAGATGGCGCGGATAGCGGTCCTGGCTGCTCCATCCGCCGGCGTTTGCGCCAAAGGATGCCAGAGCCGGTGTGCCGTGGTTGATCTCGGCCACATCCGAGATCGCCAGGGAGATGGTCTTTTCTGTCCTCAGGGCTCCGTCCTGCGCTGCCAGAACCAGGGAAATGGTTGGGCCCTGCTCGTAGTCGATGATCTGCCCCGCCTTGAGATAGAGCTTTCCATCGGCGACTTCGAAGCGATTGTCGGACACGGTCAGCGTATTGTTGCGGAACTGGCTGGCGGTATCCGGGTCGATTACGGCGAGATCGGCAATACTGGTGCGCGTCGCGGTGTTCTCGGCCAGCGTAATCTGGTTGGTGACCTGGATGTCTGTTGCGGCTTCGTTGACGTCGCCGACGTTGAGAACCAGGGTCGTGGCGACTGTGCCCCCAACCGTCCCGGTTGTCAGGCCAATCGAGATGGTCTGTTCGGCTTCATAATTGATGACCTGGCCGGCCTTCAGATAGAGCCCGCCATCGGTCTGGTCGAAGATGAAGCGATCATCGGACACTGTGACCGGATTATTGCGCAGCAGCGGATCAATGTCGGCGTCCGTGATCAGGACGTCGGCGACTTTGGTGAGGGTCGCGGTGTTTTCTGCCAACGCTATCGCACCGGCAGTGGCGATCGCGGTCGGCGCCTGGTTGACCAGCTTGATCTCGACGGCATGGCTGCCCAGGGTTGGCAGCTTCAGGGTGAGCTGGTCGCCCACCTGGCTGACTATGGTGGCGCCGGTGACCGTATAGGGATTACCCTGATAGTCCTTGAGGGCAACGGTGATCTGGCCCTCGCCATTGATCGTGAAAGCCAGGCTCGAACCGTCGCCGGTAAGCGACACCAGTTGCATGCGGGAATCGAGCTTGGTGATGTGGGTGACGTCATCGGCCGTGGTGCCGAGCTGAATCTGGAACTCGCCGCCATCGGCATCGAGGAAGACGCTGTCGTCGTCATAGGCATACCAGCCGGCGACGGCCTTGATCTTCTTGGCGCCGAGGTCGTCGAGATCGAGGGCGAATGTGCCGACCTGGGTGCCGAGGACGGGCGCGGCCTTGGCCGTGACCGTGTCACCAGAGACGGTGAAGCTGAAGCTGGCCTGCTCGAATGCCCGGATACGCGCCGCGAGGTCGGCAAGGGTCACGAACTCAGCGCCCGCGTTGAAGGCGGTTTGGATAAAGTGCGTAAACAGCTCAAGCTTGTAGTCGGACGGGCTCCCGGTATCGATGATCCATTCGGTCGGGCCGTAATCGTGCCACGGCCAGATGGCGATGGGCATGTCGGAATTTGCCGTGATGGAGTTCCATTCGGCCGTCCAGGCCGCCTTTGCCTGCGCAATGGTGAGGTCCTGCCAGCCCATCAGCGTGAAGTCGAACGACATGTTTGGCGCGAGGTAGACCTTGTTGGCCTCGTCGGCGGATAGGTAGCCGAAGGCGCCCGGATAGCCCGCGCCGACCAGCGATGCGCCGCCGGAGAGGTAGTCGTAATACTGGATGATCTCGCGAGCAGTGTTGAGCGATTCAGGCATGCCCGGAACGGCCGCGCCGCTCAGCGTGATGCCGAGCTGGGTCTCGATGATCTGCTTGGACAGTTCGAACTGGAACTGGAATGTGGTGGTGAGGATGGCTCTCTGCAGGGCCGTCAGTGCACCGGTGGAATTGAGGGCAGTGGTCAGCTCGGCATTGTATTGGGCAACCGAAAGGCCCTCCAGCGCCGCATCGACCGAGTGATCGGCTTCCGCATCGGCCTTGTAGGTGGTGACAAAGGCCTGGAGCTTGGCATCGGTATCGATGAGGCCGGTCAGGAAATTGGTATTTGCCGGGTGGGTATAGGAGTGCGACCCGATCTCGTTACCCATGGCGAGAAGCTGCTGGTAATAGGGCTTGGAGATCGTCCAGTTGGTTTCCTGATCGGGAGGATTGTACCCGACATTGACGTAGTAGGAGCCAACGAAATTGTATTGCGTCTTCCAGGCCTGCAGGATGGGCATCAGCACGTCATAGATGCCAACGCCGTTATTATCGATGCCATCGACGTCTGCCGATTCCTGGCTCTGGTCCATGTCGTTGCGCGAGCTCACGATGGAGCTGCTGCGGCTCATGTTCAGCGATACGCTGACGGTTGCGTCGGCGTTCGTCGTCCAGTCCAGCGCCTTGCCGAGCAGGTTGCTGTCGGCCAGGAATGCCTCGGTCGCGAAGATGACGTTGCGGGCGCCGGTTTCGGTGCCGATGACGGCGGCCTGCGTTACCGGGCCGCCTGACGTCGCCACAGTCTGGGTGG
Organism: uncultured Devosia sp.; assembly: GCA_966212275.1. GTDB lineage: Bacteria > Pseudomonadota > Alphaproteobacteria > Rhizobiales > Devosiaceae > Devosia. The sequence continues at coordinate 7,524 of CBIHQV010000042.1, read as the reverse complement.
CGATCGTGGTGGCGGGGGCATAGGCCGAATTGGTTGCGGTAAAATACGAGGTAGCCGGCGTGCTCACCGAGCCGTCGGAATAGGTGATGACATTGTATTGGTGGATGGTTGAGTTGGTGGCGTAGCCTTCGGTGACGGCGTGTCCCGATGCGGTCGTCTGAACCGTGATGGCTCCGCCGTCGCCACCTGTACGCTGCACACCAAACAGCAGGTCCATGCGTTCGTAAGAATTGCCCGGCAGCGCCGCGCCATTCTTGTCATTGGTCATGAAGTCGCCGCCGGCAATCAGGGAAACATCATAGTCGTAGATGAGACGGGTCAGGGTTTCGGTGATCGCAGCGTAGTTGTCGGGCACGTTGCGGAACGAGGGGAAGACCAGCGCATCATACTGGCTGAGTTTGGCGAGATCGGTCAGGTCGGATTCCGAGATGACGTCGAAGGGAATACCGGCTGCGATGGCCTGGCTTTGCGCAGCCATGAACAGCTGGGAATAGGCCATGGTGCTGAAGAAGTTGGCCGCCGTGGCCTCGGAATAGACGATGGCGACTTTGGTCAGGGTTGCATCGGCATGCTGGGTTGCCGTGGTATCGACCAGGACCAGTGGCTTGTTGTTGGCATAGACCCCGGGAACATAGTGCTGGTCGTTGACGTCCGCGAAGATATCGAGGCGACCGGTATTCCCGACGAGGTTCTTGGGCAGCGAAATTTCGAGGGTTTTCTCGTTCGGGCCGAGCATCGAGTTCAGCGTGGCGACCAGGGTCTCGGCGCCCCCAGAAGTGACCGAATAGAGGCGCGCGATACCGCCGGCATCGACATTGATCTTGTAGTCCGAGCCGGTGGGCGATCCGAATACGCCATAGCCGGTGGCCGAACTCTGATCGGTGTTAAGCCAGAATGTCGTGTTGTTCCCGATGGCTTGATCGCTCTTGAGCGCGAGTTCGTATGTCGTGGCCGTGGCCTTGCCATAGACTTCGAAGCCAGACTGGTGGTTTTGCGCGGTTTCGAGACGGTCTGCGCGCGTCCATTCGGTCAGGACGCCGTCGAGCGGATTAGTGGCCGGATCATAGATGGTAAAGCCACCAGCCGCGTAGTCGCCTGTGAGATGGGTAGCGTCGTTGATGTCGCCGGTGAAGGTAATGGCGCCAACCGATCCGCCGAGCTGGGCGGGGGTAAGCTCGAATTCGAGTATCGTCTTGTCTGCGCTCGTGGCCGAGGTCACGTCCCCAACCAGCGCCGATGTCACGGCGTTGTAGAGCTTGAGAGCGCCGGTACTATCGATCGCAACGTAGTATTCGGCCCCAACGGTGCTGCCGAAGACCTGATAGCCCGTGCTGGTGCTCCGATCCGTGTTGAGCCAGAAGGTCGTATTCTGCTCGATCGCCACTGGCGACTTGATGGCGAATGAGAACTTGCCGTCCTCGAAGCGCCCATAAATCTCGTGGTTCGCCGGGACAGCGTTGCTTTTTTCCAGACGATCCGCGCTCGTCCAGCCCGAAAGGTTCCCATCCAATCCGATTGTCATCGCCTCAGCCTCCAACTCACGGCAGCGCGTTCAGATCGGATTGCTTGGACCAATGGCGCAGGAGCGTTGGTTTCGTGCCAGTGGACCGCAACAGCCCTGACTGGCCTGCTTGCATTGTGTGGGACAGTTCTGGCTTGCCTAGGCGAGCGGAGCATTGACAGACGTCAACGCTAGGCCGGTCCGCGCAAGATTGACCGGCGGATTTCTCTTCCGCCTCCGAAACTTGCCAATCTTGAGATCATCCGCCTCCAGCGTCGGCTCACACCCGCGCCAAGTCCTTCTCGTCACACCCCTTGCAGCTGACTGACCAGTCAGTTATTATCTTCTCAATGGAGTATGAGATGACCGAGACCAAGAAATTTCGTAGGCGCGCTGAGGCGCGGCCGGATGAGGTGCTGGATGCGGCGCTGGCGGTGTTTGTCGAGAAGGGCTTTGCGGCGGCGCGGGTGGAGGACGTAGCCAAGCGCGCAGGCGTGTCCAAAGGGACGGTCTATCTCTATTTTCCGTCCAAGGAGGCGCTGATCGAGGGGATTGTGCATCGGGCCGTGGCGCCGATTGCGGCGCGGGCCCTGCCCGATCTCGAAACATTCGAGGGCGATCCGCGGCTGCCGCTCACCATGCTGCTGACCGTGCTGGCGCAGCAATTGGCGCAGCCCGACAAGATCGCGGTGCCCCGGCTGATCCTGCGCGAGGTGATGAGCTTTCCATCGATCGCCGAGCTTTACCGCCGGGAAGTGATCAACAAGGTGCTGCCGGCGCTGGTGGGGCTGGTGCGGCGGGGCGTCGAGACCGGCAAGCTGCGCCCGGTCGATCCGGAATTGACGGTGCGGTCCATAATCGGGCCGGTGCTGGCGCATGTGGCGCTGGCCGAAATCTTCGGCATCAAGCCCGAGGGCGACGGCATGGCGCTAGACCGGCTGATCGCCAACCACCTCGATATCCTGTTTCACGGCCTCTATGCCGAGCCGGCGGAGGCGATGCCATGAACGAGTTCTTTGCCGGCGTCCTGGCGGCGCTCATGTCCATATTACCGGGCGGAGTGGCCGAGGAAGCCGGCTATCCGGGGTATCTCGAGGCCGACTACGTCTATGCGGCGGCGGTCGGCCCGGGGCGGATCGCCGGCATCGCTGTGGCCGAGGGCCAGGCGATCGGCGCGGGCGAACTGCTGTTCACGCTCGATGGCGGGCAGCAGCAGGCGCTGCTCGAGGCGGCGCAGGCCCGGGTCGAGGCGGCGCGTGCCACGCTGGAAAATCTCGAAACCGGCAGCCGGGCGGAAGAGATCGACGTCATCCGCGCCAATCTCAGCAAGGCGCAGGCCGACTTGGCGCTGGCGCAATCGAACCTGGCACGCAGCGAGAAGCTGCTGGCGGCGGGAACCGTGGCTTCGGTGCGGGTTGAGCAGGATCGCGCGGCGCTCGCTTCGGCCCAGGCGCAGGTGGCGCAATTGACGGCGCAGGTCAATGTGGCGGAGCTGCCGGCGCGTGACGCGCAGCAGGTGGCGGCAGAGGCCAACCTGGCGGCGGCTGAGGCCGATGCCGGGCGGGCCGTGCTGGACCTGGCGGATCGCGAAACCAGGGCGCCGGTGGGCGGCACTGTCGACCGACTGTTTTATGCGGCGGGCGAGATCGCGGTCGCTGGTGCGCCTGTCGTGGCCATCTTGCCCGCGGGTGCGCTCAAGGCGCGGTTCTTCGTGCCGGAGGCGGAGCGGGCGGCGCTGGCTATAGGCCAAGTGGTGAGCGTGGGTTGCGATGGTTGTGCCGCCATGGCCGCCACGGTGACGCGCGTTGCCAGCGAACCACAGACAACGCCGCCGGTGATCTATTCGCGCGAAGAACGGGGGCGGCTGGTTTATCTGGTGGAAGCGCAGCTCGATGCGCCGGGCGCGCTGCGACCGGGGCAGCCGGTGACGGTGACGCCATGAGCGGCGGCGACGCCATCGCGGTGCGCGGCCTCACCAAGCGGTTTGGCGACAAGACGGTGGTCGACCATTTCGACATCACCGTGCCGCGCGGCGCCATCTATGGTTTTCTGGGGCCGAACGGCTCGGGCAAGACGACCACCATCCGCATGCTGTGCGGTCTGCTGCTGCCCGATGCGGGGGAAGGCACATGCCTCGGATACGACGTGCGGAAGAAGGCGGCCGCGATCAAGACGCAGGTCGGCTATATGACGCAGAAGTTCAGCCTCTACGAGGATCTGAGCATTCGCGAGAACCTCGACTTTGTGGCGCGCATGTATGGCGTGCGCGACCGCAAGAAGCGGGTGACGGCGGCGCTGGACGAGCTGGGACTGGCCGATCGGGCCGGGCAATTGGCGGGGACGCTGTCGGGCGGCTGGAAGCAGCGGCTGGCGCTGGCGGCGTGCCTGATCCACGACCCGCAATTGCTGCTGCTCGACGAACCGACGGCGGGCGTCGACCCCAAGGCGCGGCGCGACTTCTGGGACGAAATCCGGCGTCTGAGCAAGGCCGGCGTCACGGTGTTGGTTTCGACCCACTATATGGACGAGGCCGTGCAGTGCGATTTCATTACCTATATCGCCTATGGCAAAAAGCTGATCGACGGGCCGTCGGGGGACATTCCCAAGATGGTGGGGCTGACCACCTGGCGGGCCGAGGGGACGGAGCTCGCGGCGCTGGAGGCTGAACTGGCGGGGCAGCCTGGCGTGGTGCAGATCGCGCGGTTCGGTTCGACGCTGCATGTGTCGGGCACCGATGCGGCGGCGCTGGAGGCGACCGTGCGCAGGTTCGAGGCGCGCGGCACGCATCGCTGGAGCCTGATGCCGGCGGGGCTGGAAGAGGCGTTCATTTACCTGATGACGGGGGCGCGGGACAATTTCGCCCGCGACGCGGCATGAGCCCGTTCTCGTTCTCACGCTTTACAGCCGTGCTGATGAAGGAATTCATCCAGATGCGGCGCGACCGCGTCACCTTCGGCATGATGATCGGGCTGCCGATCGTGCAACTGATGCTGTTCGGCTTTGCCATCAATGCCGATCCGCGGCACCTGCCGACGCTGGTGGAGCTCAACGATGACGGGCCGCTGGTACGCTCGGTGCTGTCGGGGATGGAGACCTCGGGCTATTTCGATTTCCAGGGAGTGGTCCATGGCCCGGACGAAGGCGAGGATGCGCTGCGGCGCGGGGCGGCCAACTTCGTCGTGGTCATCCCCGACAATTTCGAACGCGACGTGATGCGCGGGCTCAAGCCGGATATCCTGGTGGCGGCCGATGCGGCCGACCCATCGGCAGTGGGCGGGGCGGCGGCGGCCCTCAGCGGCATCGTCAATGGGGCGATGGCGCAGACGCTGACCGGGCCTTTGGCTGGCGTAGCGGGCTCCCCTGCCCCGTTCGGGGTGATCGTGCATCGGGAGTACAATCCTGAAGGCCGCACCTCGACCAATATCGTGCCGGGGCTCCTGGCCATTATCCTTTCCATGACGATGGTGATGATCACCGCCGTGGCCATCGTCAAGGAACGCGAGCGCGGCACGATGGAAATGCTGATCTCGACGCCGGTGCGGCCGTTCGAGGTGATGCTGGGCAAGATCCTGCCCTATGTGCTGGTGGGCTACGTGCAGACGGCGGTGTTCCTGGTGGCCGCGTTTGCCGTGTTCGGCGTGCCGTTCGAGGGCACGTTCATGGCCTTCTTCATCGGCTTTAACCTGTTCATCCTGGGCAATCTGGCGCTGGGCTTTCTGATCTCGACGGCGGCCCGCAACCAGATGCAGGCAATGCAGCTTAGCTTTTTCACCATCCTGCCCTCGATCCTGCTGAGTGGCTTCATGTTCCCGTTTGCCGGCATGCCGGGCTGGGCGCAGACGATCGGCACCGCGGTGCCGGCGACGCACTTCATCCGGCTGGTGCGGATGGTGATGCTCAAAGGCGCCGATAGCGGGGATGTCAGCGGGCAGTTCGTGGCGCTGGGGGTGATCGTCTGCGTGATTTCGGTGCTGGCGATGTTGCGGTATCGGCAGACGCTGGACTGAGCCGAAGGTAGCCTGAAAGACCTCATGGTGAGCTTGTCGAACCACGGGGTCGGGCGAGTAAAGGCCTCGCGTGCCATGACCTCGTCCTTCGACAGGCTCAGGATGAGGTCTACTGGAATATTGCGGGCGCCTCGGAGACCGAGGCGCCCGTTAATGTCTAGCCAGCCAGCCGTTCGATTTCGGCGCCGCAGCGGCTCAGCTTGTCTTCCAGGCGTTCAAAGCCGCGGTCGAGGTGGTAGATGCGGTTGACGATGGTCTCGCCCTTGGCGGCGAGGCCGGCAATGACCAGCGAGACCGAGGCGCGCAGGTCGGTGGCCATCACCTGGGCACCCTTGAGCTGGGACTTGCCATGCACGGTCGCCATCTGGCCATCGACCGAGATATCGGCGCCGAAGCGGGCGAGTTCGGCCACGTGCATGTAGCGATTCTCGAAGATGGTCTCGCGAATCTGGCTGGTGCCATTGGCCATGGTCATCAAGGCCATGAACTGGGCCTGGAGATCGGTCGGGAAGCCGGGGAACGGATCGGTTTCGATATCGACCGGCTGGATGCCATTGCCGTTGCGATAGACGCGCAGGCCCTGGGGCTCGACGGTCAGCTCGACGCCTGTGCGGCCCAGGATATCGAGCGCCGCCTGCAGATGCTCGGGGCGCGCGCCCTTGAGCAACACATTGCCGCCGACCATGGCCGTGGCCATGGCGAAGGTGCCGGTTTCGATGCGATCGGGGATGACGTCCACGGTCGCACCATGCAGCTTTTCCACGCCCTCGATGGTGATGGTGCGCGTGCCGATGCCGGAGATCTTCGCGCCCATGGCGACGAGGCACTCGGCGACATTGGTGATCTCGGGTTCCTGGGCGGCATTCTCGATGATGGTGGTGCCGCGCGCCAGTGTCGCCGCCATCAGGATGGTGTGGGTGGCGCCAACCGAGACCTTGGGGAACACGATGCGAGTGCCGATGAGGCCGCCCTTGGGCGCCTTGGCGACGACATAACCCTCGTCGATATCGATCTCGGCGCCGAGTTCCTTGAGACCATAGAGAAAGAGATCGACTGGGCGGGTGCCGATGGCGCAGCCGCCGGGCAGCGAGACGCGGGCCTCGTGGCAGCGGGCCAGCAGCGGGCCGATGACCCAGAAGCTGGCGCGCATCTTGCTGACGAGGTCATAGGGCGCGGTGGTGTCGACGATATCGGCAGCGAGGAAGGTCATGCGCTGGCCGACGCCCTCCTCCTCGCCGCGGCGGCGGCCATGCACGGCAATATCGACGCCGTGGTTTTCGAGGATGCGTTCGAGCTGCTTGACGTCAGCCAGGCGCGGCACGTTCTGCAGCACCAAAGGCTCGTCGGTCAGAAGGGAGGCGATCATGAGCGGCAAAGCGGCATTCTTGGCGCCCGAAATCGGGATTTCGCCATTGAGTTCATTGCCACCGATCAAACGGATACGGTCCATAGTCTCGTCCTATATGGCGGGCATAAAAGCCCTGCTACCTGGATTGGAGGTAGGCCAAGTCCTAGTTGCCACGTAAGCCAGACTCGCCGTTCTCGATGAAGGCAGGCCTGGCGGCCATGCCTGTAGGTCGTCGATAGTCCCCGAAACTGGTTTACGGTTTATTGACCGTATCGGTTCCGGGTTGCGCTTGTGGGTCAGGCGCCTGGCGCTCCGAATCGGCGCGCGCCTTGGCCTGCCCCTTCCGGCGCTTGAGGTTCTCACGCAGCTTTGCGGCCAATCTTTGCTCGCGCAAGGCGGCCTGTTCGGATTTGCTCATCGCTCGCTGGGAATCGTGTTGAACCCTCGGGCGGTTGATAGGCGCTTTTTAGCCTTGCGTCGAGGTTGGGCCTATGGCAAAGGAGCCCCCGTCGCGCCGGGCATCAAGCCGCGCGCCGACAGAGCGGTCGCTCTCGGGACCGAAGTGGTTGCCACTTTCCGAGAGCACTGCAGATGCTGCCGTAGCTCAGTGGTAGAGCACCCCCTTGGTAAGGGGGAGGCCGACAGTTCAATCCTGTCCGGCAGCACCA
>CBIHQV010000041.1:0-35673 GCA_966212275.1 uncultured Devosia sp. | reverse complement strand
GCGGGTGTAGCTCAGGGGTAGAGCATAACCTTGCCAAGGTTAGGGTCGAGGGTTCGAATCCCTTCGCCCGCTCCAATCTTCCCACGGAAGAAACGATCAAAAGGCCAGACGCAAGTCTGGCCTTTCGTCTTTCTGGGCCTAGGGCAGCGTGTGGCCGGCCGCGCGGAACAGGCGATACCATTCCTCGCGGGTCAACGGCACGGTCGAGCCGGCCGCCGAATCGCGCACACGGCCCGGATTGGTGGTGCCGAGCACGACCTGGATATTGGCCGGGTGCCGCACGATCCAGGCCACGGCGATGCCCGTAGGCGTCACGCCATACTGCTTGGCCAGGGCGTCGATGGCGTCGTTGAGCTCGGCGAAGTTTTCGCGATCGCCCAGGAACACCCCGTCGAAGAACGTCTTCTGGAACGGCGACCAGGCCTGCAGCATCATCTTGTTGAGGCGCGAATAGTCGAGCAGCCCGTTGTCGCGCGAGATGGACTGGTCGAGCGCGGCCATATTGGCGGCGACGCCCTGGGCAAAGAGCGGCGCGTGGGTGATCGAGAGCTGCACCTGATTGGCGACCAGCGGCTGCTTCACCACGCTCTTGAGCAGTTCGATCTGCCCCGGCGTATGGTTGGAAACGCCGAAATTGCGCACCTTGCCTGCTGCGGCGAGCTGGTCGAAGGCCTCGGCGACCTCCTCGGGCTCGACCAGTGTATCGGGGCGGTGCAGCAGCAACAGGTCGAGATAGTCAGTCTTGAGCGCCGCCAGCGAGCCGTCGACGGTGGCGAGGATGTGCTCTTTCGAGAAGTCGAAATAGCCCTTGCGGATGCCGACCTTGGACTGGATGACGATCGCTTCGCGCTGCGTCGGGGTCAGCGGCACAGCCTCGCCGAAGCGCTTTTCGCAGAGGTGGCGCTCGCCGCCATAGATGTCGGCATGGTCGAACACGTTGATGCCGACGTCACGCGCAGTGCCGACCAGGGTGGCGATCTCGGCATTGCTCATCTTGGGGATGCGCATCAGCCCCAGCACGACGCTGGACACGGTGCGGCCGGTATGGGGGAGGGTGTAGGTTTTCATCTTGTTGGTTTCCCTGCGATTCTGCCGGGGAGGTTACTCCCGATATCACGGCCAACCCACCCCCACCCTTGGCAATTTCAGAGTGTGGGAAGACCCAGAAATCCCGTCAGCTCCCGCGCCGCCGCGGCGCCCGCCCGGTTGGCGCCGATGGTCGAGGCCGATGGGCCGTAGCCAACCAGATGCACGCGCGGATCGCGGGCGACCTGCGTCGCCAGCCGACCCGTCATGGTGATGCCGCCCGATTCCTCGCGCAGTTGCAGCGGCGCCAGGTGATCGAGCGCCGAGCGGAAGCCGGTGCACCACAGGATCACATCGACATCGAGGCTCCGACCGTCGGCCCAGCGCACGCCGGTTGGGGTAATCTCGGAGAACATGTCCTGCCGCTCCAGCACGCCCCGCTCGCGCATGGCGATGATGGCGGGCGAGAGCGGCAGGCCGGTGACTGAAACGACCGAGTTGGGCGGCAGGCCGGCGCGCACCCGATCTTCCACCAGCTTCACCGCGGCCCGGCCCGCCTCCTGGTCGAACTGGCCCTCGCGGAAGCGGGGCGGCGTGCGGGTAACCCAGGTGGTCCTGGTGACCGTGGAAATCTGGTCGAGCAACTGGATCGCCGAAATGCCACCCCCGACGATCAACACGTGCTGGCCGGCGAAATCCTCCGCCGCGCGGAACTGCTGGGTGTGAAGCTGCCTGCCTCGGAAGCTGTCGCGGCCGGGATAATCAGGAATGAACGGCTTTTCCCAGGTGCCCGTCGCATTGATGATGCCCCGCGCCGAGAATAGGCCCCGATCGCTTTCGACGCGCAGTCGCCCGCTCCGGTCGCAGACCACGCTGACGCTGGCGGGCCGCAGCACGTTGAGCCCGAAGCGTTCCTCATAGGCAGCGAAGTAGTGCGGCACGGCGATCGAGGCGCGGACGCTGTCATCGCCACCGGCATTGTCGGCAAAGCTCAGGCCCGGCAGGTCATGCACGCGGTTGACGGTGGAGAGCGTCAGCGACGGCCAGCGATATTGCCACGCCCCACCCGGCTGGGGCGCCCGGTCGAGCACGAGAAAGTCTCGCCCCGGCTCCAGCCCGAGTTGCTTGAGATGATAGGCCGAGCTTAGCCCCGCCTGCCCGGCCCCGATGACGACGATATCGAGCTTGAGAGCGACGCGGGCGCTCTGATCCTGATCCGACACGTTTGGCCCCCGGGTGCGACCCATCCCATGTAGGATAGCGAACCGACCGAGGCAACCTCCGCGCCCCCACGGGGTTTCAGGTTCAGGAGACCAGACATGGCACACGTGACTTACGACATCGTCGAGCATGACGGCGGCTTTGCCTATAAGGTCGGGGACGTGTTCTCCGAGACCTTCCCCACCCACCGCGCCGCGCATGAGGCCGCCTCCGCCGCGGCACAGCGACAACAGGTCGGCGGCAATGACGAGGCCATCCTGTACCAGGACGGCAAGGGCCAATGGCACGAGGAACAGGCCGATGGCGGCGACCGGCCGGACACTGATGTCGAGGACGATCTGAAGAATTAGTACGCTACTTCACCTCTCCCCTAGGCGAGAGGTGAGAAGGCTCATCGCGCCGCCAGATGCTGCCCGGTCAACGAACCCTTGGCCTTGGCCAGGTCCGCCGGCACGCCCTCGAACTGGATGGTCCCGCCCTCCTGACCGGCGCCGGGGCCGAGGTCGATGACCCAGTCGGATCGCGAGATCACGTCGAGATTGTGCTCGATGACAATGACCGACGAGCCGGCATCGACCAGCCGGTCGAAGAGGCCGATCAGCGTATCGACGTCGTTCATGTGGAGCCCCGTGGTGGGTTCGTCCAGCACATAGATATTGCCTTCCTTGCCCAGTTCCGCCGCCAGCTTGAGCCGCTGGCGTTCGCCGCCCGACAGGGTCGAGAGAGGCTGGCCCAGCGTCAGATAGCCCAGGCCCACATCGTCGAGCCCCTTGAGGATCTTGGCGACGGCCGCCTCGGTGAAAAAGCCCACCGCGTCCTCGATGCTCATCTCGTAGACATCGCTGATCGACTTGCCGCGCAGCTGGTGCTCCAGCACTTCGGGCAGGAAGCGCTTGCCTTCGCAGGTCTCGCAGGTGGTGACCATCGGGTCGAGATGGGCGAGATCGGTATAGATGACGCCCAGCCCGTTGCAGTCGGGGCAGGCGCCCTTGGAATTGGCCGAGAACAGAGCCGCATCGACGCCGTTGGCCTTGGCAAAGGCCTTGCGGACATTGTCGAGGATGCCGGTATAGGTCGCGGTGTTCGAGCGCCGCGACCCGCGCGCCAGGTTCTGGTCGATGATGATGGTGTCGGGATAGGCATTGGGCAGGCAGCCCTGGATCAACGAGGATTTGCCTGAGCCGGCCACGCCGGAAACCGCCGTCAACACGCCCTTGGGGATGGATACCGAGATATCCCTGAGGTTGTTGAGCTTGGCATGGGCGATCTTGAGTTCGCCGGTGGGCCTGCGCACCTTGTCCTTGATGGACTGGTGCTTCTTGATGTGGTTGCCGGTGAGCGTGCCCGAAGTCAGTAGCCCGGCATAATGGCCCTCATAGACCACTTCGCCGCCCTTGCTGCCGGCAAAGGGCCCCATATCGACCACGTGATCGGCAATGGCGATCATGTCGGGCTTGTGCTCGACGATCAGCACCGTATTGCCCTTGTCGCGGAGCTGCTGCATCAGCCCGGCCAGCCGGCCCACATCATGCGGGTGGAGGCCCACCGAGGGCTCATCGAACACATAGGTGATGTCGGTCAGCGAACTGCCGAGATGGCGCACCATCTTGACGCGCTGGCTCTCTCCGCCTGATAGCGTCGAGCTTTCGCGGTCGAGGCTGAGATAGCCCAGCCCGATGGTCACGAGGTTTTCGAGGCGCAGCGCCAGGGCCTCGAGCATCGGCCCGACCTGCGGTGCCTTGATCTTGCGCACCAGCGCCGCCAGTTCGCTCACCTGCATGGCCGAGAACTCGGCGATGTTGTGGCCATCAACCTTGCTGCCCAGGGCCGCCTGGTTGAGCCGGGCGCCCTTGCAGGCGGGGCAGATGGCGCGGGTGAAAATCTTCTCATATTCGCGCAGCACATGCGGCTGCAGGCTTTCGGGGTCCTTGCTGCCGAGACCACTCTTGAGCTTGGAGACGACGCCCTCATAGGTGAGGCCAATCTTGCCCACCTTGATCTTGCGGCCGTCATTGAGGTGGAAAAGGTTGTGACGCTCTTCGTCGGAATATTTGCTGATCGGCTTGTCCATATCGAACAGGCCGGAATTCTTGAAGATTTCCCACCACCAGGTGTCGACGGCAAAGTCCTTGGGCAGCAGCGCGCCTTGGTTGAGCGACTTGCTCTCGTCGACCACGGCCGACATGTCCATGGCCGCCACCTGGCCGATGCCTTCGCAATCGGGGCACATGCCGCGGGGATCGTTGTAGGAATAGAGCGAAGGCGGCCCGAGCTTGGGCTCGGCCAGCCGCGAAAACAGCACCCGCAGCATCTGCGCCGCATCGGTCACGGTTGCGACCGTAGAGCGCGAATTGCCGCCCAGGCGCTGCTGGTCGACGATGATGGCCGCCGAGATATTTTCGAGCTGGTCGGCATCGGGCTGGCCGTAGCGCGGCATGAACTGCTGCACGAAAGCCGGGTAAGTTTCGTTGATCAGCCGCTGGCTTTCTGCCGCGATGGTGCCGAACACCAGCGACGACTTGCCCGATCCGGACACGCCGGTGAACACCGTGATCTGACGCTTGGGAATATCGAGCGAGACGCCCTTGAGATTGTTCTCGCGGGCGCCGCGAATGATGATCGAGCCATAGTCGGGGTTGGTCACGTTCAGTCCTCGTTGTTGGGCCGGGCGAGACCGACATTGCGAGAGGTTTGCTGACATGACGTGTCAGCAAGCCGATTTTCGACAACCGGTGCGAGGTTTCAAGCGCCCACGGATTTGCGGATCAGCCCGGCAAACATCTCTTCGTCCGCCTTGGTGAGCTTGGTCACGGCAAACGAGGTCGGCCAGACCGTGCCATCGTCGAGCCGCGCCGCGTCATTGAAGCCGAAGCTGGCATAGCGGGAGTCGAACTTGCCGGCCGGCGTCAGGAAGCAGACCACCTTGCCGTCCTTGTTGGACCAGGCCGGCATGCCGTACCAGGTCTTGGGCGCGAGGTCGGGCGCGTTCTCGGTCACCAGTCTATGGATGGTCTCGGCGATGGCCCGGTCGCTGGCATTGAGCTCGGCGATCTTGGCGAGCAGATCGCCCAGGCCATCGGCCTTCTTGCCCTTCTTGCGCTCGACCTTGGCATCCTGCATCGCTTCGAGTTCGGCATCCGAAAAGGTCTTCTTGCTGGTCTTGCTGGTAGCCATGAGAGTTCTCCTTGCGTGTTCTTGTGCGGTGCGTCAGTCGAGCCGCGACAGCAGCTCGTCGAGACGGGCCACGAATTGTTTCCACGAGGCGCGGGCGCCCTTGTAGGCGGCGTCCTGATCGGGGCGGAAACCGGTCTGTTCCATGCGGATCATGGTGCCCGTCGCCGTCGGCTCGAGCGTGAAGGTCACCACGCTCTCAAGCCCGAAGGCGTCCCAGGTGTAGGACAGTGATCGATTGGGCTCGATATCGAGCACCTGGCAATCGACCACGACATTGATGTCGGGCTGCGGCTGCCGGCTGAAGGTGAACTTCTGGCCCTTTTCCGGCTTGAAATCGGTCTTCATCAGCCACTCCTCGAGCAGGTGCGGTTGGGTCAGCGCCCGCCAGATCTTTTCGGGCGGATGCGCCACTTCCCGCTCGATGGTGACGGTGCGGATATCGGGGGTGACCTTGCTCACGCTGCACAGGCCCGGCCGCGGTTGCGCCACCTGGCGAGGTAGGGCAGCGCGAAGAGATAGAGGCCGGTGGCCAGGAGCAGGAAGAGCGGCAGCAGCGGAATGTAGGACACCCAGACGAGCGGCTCCTTCTGCGCCAGCGCGATGAAGGTGGCGATGACGCTCAGCGTAAAGGCGATCGACAGCCAGCGGTGAATCTGGCGGATCCACAGGCTGGCATTGCGCGGGCGGGGGCTTGCAAGATCGGTCATTGGTCCATCCTCTTGAGCAGGTTTTCCAGATCGTCGAGCCGGCCCTGCCAGAAGCTGTTCATCTCGCTGGTCCAATCGACCAGCGGAGCGAGCGCGCCGGGCAGGGCGCTGTAGTGGGTCTGGCGTCCTTCATGCCGATCACGCACCAGGCCGGCCTGTTTCAGCACCGCCAGGTGCCGCGAGACCACCGGCTGCGACACCCCGGCCTGGGCCGTCAAGGCCCCCACCGTGATCTCTCCTTCACGACACAGTCTCTCGAACAGCGCCCGCCGCGTTGGATCGGCCAGCGTTCGGAAGATCGTGTCCTGCGCATTCGCTATCTGGGACAATCCATACCTCGTCGGCTATGAATTTATATATAGCTAGCGAGGTATGAATAAGTCAAGCTGCCATTTCAGGCGAGGCACTCGACCATGAAGCCGCCTGGGGCCCTGACGTAAAATGTGTAGCCATGGTGCTCGGCCGGCGCTCCGGGCGCAAATCCACCTGCCACCAGCCTTTGGCGGATCGCATCGACCTCGGCTCGCCCGGAGCGGATGAAGCCGATATGGAAATTGGTCGGATAGACGGCGTCCTTGCCCTTCATCAGCGACAGCACGATGCCGTTCTCGTCGGTCAGGAAAATGAAGTTGTCGTTGTTGCGGCCCATCTCGGTCATGCCGAAATAAGTCTTGAGGAAACCGGCCGCCGCCTCGGCATCGTCGACCGTCAGGTTGAGATGATTGAGCTTCATTTGCGTCTCCTAGAGCGAGGCCTTGCGGATCTGGCTGACGCCCACCGCGAGCCCGACCGCTGCCACACCGATCGCAACCAGCACGCCATAAAGCACCGGCATGGTCATGACCTCGCCGGTAAACAGCGCACGCTCGGCTTCCACCAGATAGGTCAGCGGATTGAAGCGGCTCGCCACATAGAGCCAGCCGGGCGCATTGGTCATCGGCAGCAGCACGCCGCCCAGCAGCATCATCGGCAAGGCGACCGAGTGGCTGACCATGTAGAACAGCGAGCCATCATGCTTGCTGGCAATGGCCAGTGCATAGGACAGCGAGGCCACGCCCACGCCGAACAGCATCAGCAGCAACAGCCCCAGCAGCATGGGCAGCGGATGCCAGATCAGCCCGAAGGGTGCGGCGACGAGGATGATGATCAGCGCCTGCGCCATCAGCGGCGCCAGTTCCTTGAGCGCGCGGCCAACCATGATGGCGGGCCGGCTCATCGGCGTGGCGAGGAACCGCTCGAAGCTGCCGCTCATCAGCTCCTCGGTCAGCGACCAGCCGCAGGAGACGGTGGTGAACAGCACCAGCATGACCACCATGCCCGGCACGAACCATTGCAGCGGGCTCGCGCCATCGGGGCCAGGCACATTGCCCAGCAGCGGCACGAACAGCCCGAGATAGAGCAGCGGCTGCACGAGGCCGAAGAGAATGTAATACCAACTCCGCAGCGTCGGCCCGATCTCGCGGCGGAAGGAGATGGAAGTGTCTGAAATGAAGGACATTTTTGATCCCTTGATGTTGAGAGCCACTCAACCTCTCCCCCAAAGGGGCGAGGTGGAGCGAGCTAAGCCGCCGCTTCCCGCAAACTCCGCCCGGTCAGCCCCAGGAACACGTCATCGAGCGTCGGGCGCACCACGCGGGCGCTGATGGCCTCGATGCCTGACTGATGCAATCGGCGGATGAATTCGGGCAGGACCGCCTCGCCATCCCGCAGCGTCACCGCGATATCGCGTCCGGCCACCTTGGTCTCGCGCGCATCGGGCAGGTTGCCGGCAATCTCGGCGGCGCTGCCGAGCTGGTCTTCGCAGAGCACGCTGACATGAATGGTGTCGCCGGCCAGATCGGCCTTGAGCCGGGCCGGGGTGTCGTCGGCGATCATCACGCCATTGTCCATCACCATCACGCGCTCGGCCATGGTATCGGCCTCGTCGAGATAATGGGTGGTGAGGAAGATGGTCATGCCGCTGGCCTTGCGCAGGCGGGTGATGTGATCCCACAAATTGGCCCGCGAATGCGGATCGAGCCCGGTGGAAGGTTCGTCGAGAAACAGGATCGGCGGCGTATGCATCAGCCCCAGCGCCACATCGAGCCGCCGCTTCTGCCCGCCCGACAGCGACGCACAATTGCGGTCGGCGAGGCCATCGAGTTCGAGCATGCCCAGCAGGTCGTCGGCACGCTTCCTGGCCGCCGTGGCGCTCATGCGCTGCGCCTGGCCCTGGGTCACCAACTCATCGCGCACCCGGTGATAGGGGCCGGAGCCCGTCCCCTGTCCGACATAGCCGATCTGGCGTCGTACGCTGGCCGCGTCGGAAACCACATCATGCCCGCCCACATTGGCGCTGCCCGATGTTGGCGGCAGCAGGGTTGTCAGCATGCGCAGCGACGTCGACTTTCCGGCGCCGTTCGGTCCGAGAAAGGCGACCAGTTCGCCCTCGGCGACGTCGAGGTTTAGCCCTCGTACTGCCTCCACCGGGCCCGTCTTGCTCTTGAAGGTTCGGGTAAGATCTCTGGCATGGATCATGAATGTCCCCTTTCGTGTCCACGGGCACACTGCCCCAGCCCTGCTGACATGACGCGGCAGCAGGCCCAATTTCGACAATGTCTCGACTTTGACGTGCAGGAACGCTATCTAACCCCGTACGCCGCACAGGGTTTAGCATAATTCTGTACGGTGTAAAGTGTTATTTGGAGGCTCGATGGCCGACGATATTGCCGGACGTGGCGACCCGATCAAAACCCTGCAACTGATGTGGGGGCGGGTCGAGGCACCCAAGCGGGGGCCTAAGTCCAAGGTGGCGCTAACCGATCTGGTGCAGGCCGCAGTGCGCCTGGCCGATGCTGAAGGGATTGGTGCGGTCTCGACCCGCCGGGTGGCCGAGGCGGTCGGCATCTCGCCGATGAGCT
Organism: uncultured Devosia sp.; assembly: GCA_966212275.1. Taxonomy (GTDB): domain Bacteria; phylum Pseudomonadota; class Alphaproteobacteria; order Rhizobiales; family Devosiaceae; genus Devosia. The sequence continues at coordinate 26,645 of CBIHQV010000041.1, read as the reverse complement.
TTTATACCCACATTCCCGACAAGGCCGTTCTGCTCGATCTGATGCTCGATGCCATTGCCGGACCGGCCGAAGGCGATGCGCGGGAAGCGCCGGTCTTCGCGCCGGCCGATTGGCGGGCCAATGTTGCTTTCGTGGCGCGTGAGTACCGGGCCTTCTACCTGCGCCACCCCTGGGCGCTGCAGGTGGCCACGCATCGCCCGGTGCTCGGACCCAATACGATGCGCGCCTACGACTATTTCCTCGCCGCCTTCGATGGCCTGGGCCTCGACGAAATCGAGATGGATCTGTCGGTCACCATGGTCGGCAACTACGTGCATGGCGCGGTGCGTGACCTCGCGCGCTCGCGCATGGTCAAGGAACTGACCGGCATGAGCGACGACCAATGGTGGCTCACCATCGCGCCATTCCTCGCCACTCTCGATTATTCGCCCTATCCCGTCGCCAGCCGCATCGGCCCGGTCGTCGGCGAACTCTACGGCCTGGGCGATCCCGATCGGGCGTTCGAATTCGGACTCGAGCGCATGCTTGATGGCCTGGAGCTCATGATCGAGCGGAAGACCGGCAAGAGCTGATTGCCGCTAGATCACGCTGCCTTCGGCATTGAACAGGTGCAGCCGCGCCGGATCGATATAGGCGCTGACGGTCGAACCCAGTTCCACCTTGCGCTGGCCTTCGAGCACGATATTGAGCGGCTGGCCGTCGGTGGTGGTGGCATAGACCACCGTCTGGCCGCCCAGATTTTCCACCAGGTCCACCCGGACATCGGCCAGCTTGACGCCGCTGCCATCGGCGATGGTGATGTGCTCGGGGCGCACGCCCAGCGTTGTGGTGCCGCTCACGGCGCGCGACAGGCTCAGCACATTGCCCGCCACCTTGACGCTGCCGCCATCGTCGCTGGCGGTGAGGAAGTTCATCTTCGGCGAGCCGATGAAGCCGGCGACGAACAGGTTTTTCGGGTTGTTGTAGAGCTCGAGCGGCGCGCCGGCCTGCTCGATGAAGCCGGCCCGCAGCACCACGATCTTGTCGGCCATGGTCATGGCCTCGACCTGGTCGTGGGTCACATAGATCATGGTGTTACCCAGATCATTGTGCAGCTTGGCGATCTCGACGCGCATCTGCACGCGCAGCTCGGCATCGAGGTTGCTGAGCGGCTCGTCGAACAGGAAAATGCGCGGTTCGCGCACGATGGCGCGGCCGATGGCAACGCGCTGGCGCTGGCCGCCCGAGAGCTGCTTGGGCTTGCGCTGCAACAGCGGCACGATCTGCAGGATTTCCGCCGCGCGCTGCACGCGCTCCTTGATCTCCGCCTTGGGTGTCTTGGCGGTTTCAAGGCCAAAGGCCAGGTTCTGGTACACGTTCATATGCGGGTAGAGCGCATAGGACTGGAACACCATGGCGATGCCGCGCCGCGAGGCCGGCACGTCGTTCATGCGCTCGCCGTCGATCAACAGGTCGCCGCCGGTGATCGGCTCGAGCCCGGCAATCATGCGCAGCAACGTCGACTTGCCGCAGCCGGAGGGGCCGACAAACACAGTGAACTCGCCCGGATCGATGTCGAGATCGATGCCGTGGACGACCTCGATATCCCCATAGGCCTTGACCAGTTTCCGCAGCTGAATGGGTGTCGACATGAGATTCTCCTAAGCCGCCCGGAACTGGGCCGGGACCCAGCTTTCATAGAGCGGATGGCCGGGGCCGATGGGCAGGACGACGTCCTGGTTGGTCGACGATGAATGGTAGAATGCCGTGACCAGCTCGAGCGAACGGCGCGAATCCGCCGAGGTGACCGGCAGCGGACCAGCGCCGGTGAGGGCGTCGTGGAACCGCGCCATCTGCGTCTGGAAGCGGCTGGGCACATGCTGCCAATTGGTCAGCAGGGCCTCGATCTTTGCCGCCGTCTCTGGGTTGCGCGGCTGGATTTTCCAGAGCTTTTCGCCCGGATTATAGGCGGCATGATCGCTTTCGAACGAGACATTCTCGAAGGCGAGGCGGATGCGCGTCATGTCATCGGCTGAGCCGAGCGTCGCGGTGAAGCTGGCCAGCGCGCCGTTCTTCATCACCAGCGAAGCCGAAATGGTGTCCTCGACCTCGATCGGGTTCACGCGGGTCGCGACGCGGCCGAACACGCGGTCGATGTCGCCCATGAGGTAGGTGAAGAGGTCATGCGGATGAATGGCGTGGCCCATCAGCACGCCACCCAGCTCGGTCGCCCACTTGCCGCGCCAGGGCACGGCATAGTAGGGCGCATCGCGGCGCCACAACGTCTCGACGGTACCCATGAAAGGCTTGCCGGCAATGCCCGCATCGATGATGGCTTTGGCCTGCTCGATGCCGTCGCCGAAGCGATACTGGAACACCGGCATCAGCATGCCCGTGCTGCGCTTTTCCTCTTCCATGACGGCGTCGACCTGGGCGAGCGAGCCCACCAGCGGCTTTTCGCAGATGACATGCTTGCCGGCCTTGAGCGCGGCCATGACCATGGGGAAATGGAGGCCCGGCGGCGTGCAGATATCGACGATGTCGATATCGTCCATGCCCAGCAGGTCTTCAAAGCTGGTGATGCGGCGCTCGACGCCGAATTCGTCCCCGACGGTGGCCATGCGCCCGGCATCGAGGTCGCACAGGGCCAAAACCTTGAACTTGTCGGCATTGGGCACATAGCCCTCGACGATGTGACTGCGGCCGATGCCGCACCCTACGACAGCGACGTTGAAAATCTTGCTCATTGTGCCCACTCCGTCCCGCGTTCGGCCAGTTGCTGGGCCGTCAGTGCCAGTTTCATGGCGTTGAAGCACCGTTCCTGTGGCATCGCCGTTTCGGTGCGGTTGCGCACGTCGTCAAGGAACTGCTTGCCGAAGGGTCGCTCGACCTGGGAGCAGTCGATGTGGCGCGGACCCTCGTTGTTGACCAGGAAGAGGTGATTTTCGCCGGACCGGCCGGCGATGTCGATATATTTGCGCAGCTCGATATAGCCCTCGGTGCCCAGGATCGTGAGGCGCCCGTCGCCCCAGGTGGGTAGGCCCTTGGGCGTGAACCAGTCGACGCGAATATAGCCCGAGGTCCCTGGCGTCTTGAGGTGCACGTCGCCCATATCCTGCAGGCCCGGACGGTCCGGATTGCCGCGATTGGCGACCGTGGCCGAAACGATGTCTGCGTCCATAGCGTCCGAGAAGAACAGGAACTGTTCAAACTGGTGGCTCCCGATATCGCAGAGGATGCCGCCATAACGCTGGCGATCGAAGAACCAGTCCGGCCGCTGGTTGTTGCGGATGGCGTGGGGACCGAGACCAACCGTGTTGATCACCTTACCGATGGCGCCCTGGGCGATGAGGTTGCCGGCTTCGACCGTGGCGCGCACTTCGAAATGCTCGGAATAGAGCACCGAATAGATGCGGCCCGTTTCCTTTTGCACCCGCTTGATCTCGTCGAGCTGGGCAAAGGTCGTCATGCCCGGCTTGTCGGTCAGCACGTCCTTGCCGTGCCGCATGGCCGCGATCGAAATCGCCGCGCGGTCTGCCGGAATAGCCGAGGTCAGCACTACCGATATCGCGGCGTCCTCGAGGATGGCGCGCGGATCGCCCACCCGCTTGGCCTGCGGATACTTGGCCCCGAAGGCGGCGGCAAGGTCATCCTCGACGGCGTGGAACGCGGTGAACTGCGCGCCGGCATCGAGCAGGCAATCAACCTGGCCATAGATGTGGCTGTGATTGATGCCGATGGCGGCAAACTTGATATCGATCATAGGTCTAGCGTTTCATACCGGTAGTGGCGATGCCCTCGATGAGCAGTCGCTGGAAGAACAGGAAGAAGAGGAAGATCGGCACGAGGCTGAGCACGCTCATGGCAAACAATCCGCCATAGTCGCTTTCGCCCGTGCTGTCGGTGAAGGTGCGCAGGCCCAGCATGACGGTGTAGGACTTCATTTCGCTGAGGTAGATCAGCGGGCCGAAGAAGTCGTCCCAGGTCCAGATGAAGGTGAAGATGGCGGCGGTGGCCAGCACCGGCGTCGAGAGCGGCAGGATGATCTTCCAGTAGATGCGCCAGGGCGAGCAGCCGTCCATCTGCGCCGCTTCGTCCAATTCCTTGGGCAGGCCGCGGAAGAACTGCACCATCAGGAAGATGAAGAAGCCGTCGGCAGCGAGGAACTTCGGCACCACCAGGGGCAGGAAGGTGTTCACCCAGCCGAGCTGGCGGAACAGCACATATTGCGGGATCAGCGTCACCTGGTAGGGCAGCATGAGCGTCATCAGCATCATGGCGAACCAGAAGTTCTTGAACCGGAAGTTCAACCGGGCAAAGGCGAAGGCGGCCATCGAGCAGGCGATGACATTGCCGGCCACTGACAGGCCCGAAATGATGAAGCTGTTGAGATAGAACGTGCCGAAACTGGTCCGCAGGCCATTCCAGCCGCGGATATAGGCGTCGATGCTCCAGGCCGAGGGCCAGATGCTGGCCGAGGTGAAGATCTCGTTTTCCGGGCGGAACGAGGCCGCGAGCAGCCACAGCAACGGATAGAGCATCAGCACCGAGGCGCTGAGCAAGGCCACGTGGATGAGGATAGAGGTCAGGCGCTTGCGGCCGGGCGATGGCGCGCCGGTGACCACGGTCAGCTTGATGGGGACATCACTCATCGTAGTGCACCCAGTATTTCGAGGTCAGGAAGGAGAAGGCGGTGAAGATGCCGACCAGCGCCAGCAGCACCCAGGCCAGTGCCGAGGCATAGCCCATGCGGAAGAAGCCGAACGCCTCCTGATAGAGGTAGAGCGTATAGAACAGCGTCGAATTGATCGGATTGCCGGTGCCGCCGGAGATGATGAAGGCGGGCGTGAAGCTCTTGAAAGCTTCGATGGTCTGGATGATGGCGTTGAAGAACACGACCGGGGTCAGCAGCGGCAGGGTGATCTTGACGAATTGCCGCCACTTGCTGGCGCCATCGAGACTGGCCGCCTCATACATGTCGGTCGGAATCTGCCGCAGACCGGCCAGGAAAATGATCATGGGCGAGCCAAACTGCCACACTGCGAGGATGATCAGTGTCCACAGCGACGTCTTGGGGTTGGAAATCCAGCTTGGGCCGATAATGCCGAACATGGCGAGCAGCTTGTTGACGAGGCCGTCGCCGGCAAAGATCTGGCGCCACAGGATGGCGATCGCCACCGATGCACCCAGCAGGCTCGGCAGATAGAACAGCGCCCGATACATCGGCAGCGCCTTGATGCCGCGATTGAGCAGCATGGCCACGGCAAGCGCGAAGGCGAGTTTGAGCGGCACCGAGAAGATGACGAAGAACATGGTCACCCGCATCGACGCCCAGAATTTGGGGTCGTTGGTGAACATGCGGATGTAATTGTTGGCGCCCACCCAGTCGGGGGAGGTCAAGAGGTCGAAATCGGTGAAGCTCAGATAGAGCGAAGTCACCATCGGCCCGATGGTCAGGCCGAGAAAGCCGACCAGCCAGGGCAGGAGGAACAGGTATCCCGGGGCATCATTCTGCCAGATCCGGGACCACAGTGAGGGTGTGGTGGCCGCGCGCTCCCTTGCGGAAGCGCCCGAGTTGAGAGAGCGCGCGGTCATTGGCTTAGGCTCGGCTGAGGATGTCGTTGGCGCCGGTGACGAGTTCGGCACCTGCCTGTTCAGGGGTCTTGGCGCCGAAGCCGACTTCCTGGCCCAGCGTACGGATCAGGGAAGCATCGACTTCACCGGCGGCAGCCGGCGGCGGCGGGGGCAGCGGGCCAAGCAGGTCGCCCAGGTTGGACACGAAATTCAGAGCGATCTGGCTCTGCTCATCGAGCGTCGGGGCCACGACTTCGCGGGTTGCCTCGATGCAGGGAATACCGCGCTCGACGCCCAGCACCTTGGCGGCTTCCGGATCGGAGATGAAGAAGTTGAGGAAGTCGGCAGCCGCTTCCTTGTTGGCCGACGAACCGCTCACCGAGAAGAACATCGAGGGCTTGCGATAGTGACCGCCACCGACGCCGGCGGCGATGCGGGGGTAACCCACCATGCCCAGCTTGTCCTGCACGATGGCCTGGAAGGCCACGAGCTGGTTGGAGTTGGACGGGATCATCGCGGCCTTGCCCAGCACCAGCATAGTGGTTTCGAGCGGACCGGTATCGAGCGCCTGGTCTTCAGCCGACACGCAGACGCCGGCTTCGCGCAGCTTGGCCCAGAGCTGGTACCATTCTACGGCATCGGCTTCCTCGAAGCCGAGCTTGCCGTCGGCGGTATAGAGCGCCTTGCCGCGCTGACGCAGCCAGTTGTCGAGCATGGGTTCGGAATAGGAACCGTCCATGAAGGCCTTCATGCCGCCACGGATATTGGCCGCCTTGAAGGCTTCGCCGATGGCCATCAGGTCATCCAGGGTCCAGGCATTGGTCGGCACTTCGATACCGGCCTCCTCAAAGGCCGAGACGTTGACCAGGGTCGCCACCGAATTGGCGCCGAGCGAAATGCCGTAGAGCTTGCCGTCGACCTTGCCGCCTTCGAGCTGGTCGGCATCGAAGCCGTCGAGCTTGAGGGCGCCGCCGACGAATTCATCGAGCGGGGCAATGGCGTTACGCTTGGCGTATTCGACGATGTAGCGATAATCCATCTGGATGATGTCGGGGGCGTTGCCGCCGGCAGTCTGGGTCGCCAGCTTGGGCCAGTAGTCGTTCCAGGCGAGGAACTCGCCTTCGACGGCGGTGCCCTTGGCGGCCGTGTAGAGGTCAGTCACGCCATAGGTGCGATCGGCACGGGCCTGGCCACCCCAGAAGGTCAGGCGCAGGCTCGAAGCCTGGGCCCAGCTTGGCATGACGCCGGCAGCGCCGGCGGCGACCAGGGCGGTGCTGCCCATCAGGAATTGGCGGCGGTCAATACGAGTAGTCATCAGGTTTTCCTCCCTTGAAGCTGTGATCGTTCCGACTGGCGGAACCGACGTGACGCCGTGACCTCCCCGTCACATGTCACTAACGGGTTACCTGGCCCCGCACTCAAACATCGATGTCAAGAGCGCAGCCTAGCGCTTTCTGCAGAAATCTCATCATGCAAATTGCACAAATAACCGTCTGGTTACGACATAGCATACTGGTTCGCGGCGGCGCAATCGACTTGTATGGAAGATTGATGCGGTCGTCGACATTGTGCTCTCACCCCCTCGCATTCCCTGATTTGCTCGCGCTTTCAGGAAACGATCAGGCGTGGCGTCGGGCTCCTTCCTCCATCGAATGCAGAAATTCTGGACCAGACTCGACCAAAAGAAAAATACGAAATATCCTGCTTATTATAGAAAATTTCTATGGTCAGCGGGAAAGGCCCGGCTATGGACAAGCTGCTCACCCAGTTTCTGGCTGTGGCCGAATCCGGCACGATCAGCGGCGCGGCAACCGCGCTCTTCGTTACCCAGCCGACGCTGACCTTCAATATGAAGAAGCTCGAAGAGACCATGGGCGTGCCGCTGCTGACGCGGTCGTCGCGCGGGATCGAACTCACCGAATATGGCGAGACGCTTTACCAGAACGCCAGGCTTATGCGGCGGCTCTACGACAATACGCTCAAGGCCATCGAACGCCAGCGCGGCCGCACCGAACAGGGGCTCAGCATCGGCACCGGCTATTCGTGGTGGACGCTGTTCATCCGCGACATGGTGGTGGATTATTCGCGCAGCTTTCCCAGCGCCCGCATCCATGTGAGCCTGGGCAATCAACTGCGCTGCATGGACCAGTTGCTATCAGGCGATATCTCGCTCTTCGTCGCCCACGAAATCGAGGGCCTCAACCGCAGCACCGGTGCGCATTTCCTGCCCCTGACCCGCGTTTGCCAGGGCTATTTCGTGCGCAAGGGCCATCCCCTGCTGCTGGCGCCGCGCAGCATCGCCGAAATCGAGGCCTACCCCGCCGTTACCAGTTCGCTGCCCGAAACCCGCCACCAGCGCTTCTTCGAGACCTGGAGCCGCACCACGGCTGCCAGCGCCGCCTTCGACCAGGGCAAATATGCCTTTGCCTCCAATTCCATGGCCGCCTGCCTCGATTATGTCGCGCGCACCGATGCGGTGATCAACCATACCGAGGTGATGGGCGAGGAATTCGCCCGCCGGGGCCTCGTGCGCATTGAGGTCAATGAGCCCACCAAGCAGAACACTATCGGCATCTATGTCCTGGCCGAACGTGCCGACGAGCCACGCGTGGCCGAGCTGATCACCTGGCTACAGAGCGCCGCTATGGTAGTGCTGCCGGCAATGGCGTGACACCGTCGCGGCCCTTCAGGCCGGCTTGGTCCGCAGATAGTCCAGCACCATCTGCACCGCCTGTGCCTCGCGCTCCTGCACCATGTCGATGCCGGAGAGATCGCGGGCGAAGATCACCGATAGCGTCGCCATATTGGACACGTAGAAAAAGCCCAGGGCGGCGATCGAGATGTAAAGCTGCACCGGATCGACATCGCGGCGGAATATTCCCAGCTCCGCGCCGCGGTCGACGATGGTGGTGATCTGCCCCACCAGCGGCGAATGCAGCGCCTGGATATCGGGCAGGGTCTTCAGGAACCGCGCATTCTCGATATTCTCGGTGCCCAATAGGCGCGGGAACCACGGATTGGCGAGAAAGTGCCGGAAGGTGAACCGCACCAGCCGGTCCATGGCATCCACCGGGCCGAATTGGTCGAGGCTCAGCGCGCGCTCGCCGCGCCGGATTTCCTGATAGGCATCCAGCAACACGGCCCGGTAGAGGTCCTCCTTGTTGCCGAAATAGTGGTAGAGCAGCCGCTTGTTGGCCCCCGCCAGAGCGGCGATGGCGTCGACCCGCGCGCCCTCGAAGCCGCGCTCGGCAAATTCGGCCCGCCCCGCGACCAGGATCGCGGCCTTGGTCTTGGTCGAATTGCGCGCCCGTTTCGGCGCTGGTTCGGCGACCTGATCCATTTCCCCTCGCATGTGAACGGGCCGGTTACCCGTACAACTCTGCAGATAACAGTGCCCGTCACCCGGGTAAAGGGTGCAGCGGCGCTGGCTGTTCGCAATCGCAGGATGACGGCTTGACGGCGCCATCGCATCCCGTGTAGCTAAGTAACCAATCAGTTACACAGCCTGAGCGGCACGGAGGAAATCGAATGGCAGACAGACGGCTTGGACTCATCATGCACGGCGTTACCGGCCGCATGGGCTACAACCAGCATCTGGTGCGCTCGATTCTGGCCATCCGCGATCAGGGCGGCGTCGTGCTGTCCAATGGCGATCGTCTGGTGGTTGATCCGATCATCGTCGGCCGCGACGCCGACAAGATCGAGCGGCTGGCCAAAAAGCACGACATCAAGCGCTGGAGCAGCGACATCGATGCCGCGCTCGCCAACCCTGAGGACACCGTGTTTTTCGACGCCGGCACCACGCTGATGCGCGCCTCGCTGATCGAAAAAGCGCTGGCCGCCGGCAAGCACGTCTATTGCGAGAAGCCGACCTCGGACAATCTCGATGTCGCGCTGCAACTGGCCAAGACCGCCCGCGCTTCCGGCCTCAAGCATGGCGTGGTGCAGGACAAGCTGTTCCTGCCCGGCCTGCTCAAGCTCAAGATGCTGCGTGACAGCGGCTTCTTCGGCAAGATCCTGTCGGTGCGCGGCGAGTTCGGCTATTGGGTGTTCGAGGGCGATTGGCAGCCGGCGCAGCGTCCGAGCTGGAACTATCGCAAGAATGATGGCGGCGGCATCATCCTCGATATGCTCTGCCACTGGCGCTATGTGCTCGATAACCTGTTCGGCGAAGTCCAGGCCGTTTCGTGCCTCGGCGCCACGCACATCCCCGAGCGCGTCGACGAAAAGGGCAACCGCTACAAGGCCGATACGGACGACGCGGCTTATGCCACGTTCGAGCTCGAAGGCGGTGTCGTCGCGCAGATCAACTCAAGCTGGACCACCCGCGTCCGCCGCGACGATCTTGTCACCTTCCATGTCGACGGCACCCACGGCTCGGCCGTTGCCGGCCTCCACAAGTGCTGGAGCCAGCATCGCGTCAACACACCCAAGCCCGTGTGGAACCCCGACCAGCCGCAGACCATGAACTTCTTTGGCGATTGGGAAGAAGTGCCTGATAACTGGCCAGCCCAGAACGGCTTCAAGGCGCAGTGGGAAATGTTCCTCCGCCACGTCGCCGAAGACGCGCCATGGGAATATGGCCTCGAAGCCGGCGCCAAGGGCGTGCAGCTCGCCGAACTCGGCCTCAAGAGCTGGGCCGAACGGCGCTGGCTGGACGTGCCGAAGCTGGAATTCTGATGCAGCTCGTGTGAGGCGCGCCCTCACGTTACCCACGGTGTCACCCCGGCCTTGAGCCGGGGCCCATCCTGAGATGTTTCGGCGCTCGGTGAACGTTGGCAGATCTCAGGATGGATCCCGGCTCAAGGCCGGGATGACATCGAGTTTGTTGAGACCTCGGAGAGGCCAATGACCACCATCAATCTTCCCAACGCCGACCGCTCCATCACCCCCTACACGCTGACCGGCACACCCATCCCCTTCGTCCGCCACAAGGCCACGGACTTCTCCCGTATCGCCTATGCGGCGGCCCATGTCGTGGCCGACCCGCTGGCGGTCAACGACCCCTGGCTCACTCCTGCCATCGATTGGGACACCACCCTCAAATTCCGTCATCGCCTTTGGGATCTGGGCCTCGGCGTCGCCGAAGCCATGGATACGGCCCAGCGCGGCATGGGCCTGAGCTGGACCGATGCGCAGGAACTGATCAAACGCGCCCAGGCCGAAGCGCGCACCCGCGACGACGCGCTCATCGCTTATGGCGCCGGCACCGACCATCTGGCCCCCGGCCCCGATGTCACCATCGACCGGATCATCGCCGCCTATGAAGAGCAGGTCGGCTTCGTCGAAGGGCAGGGCGGTCGCGTCATCCTCATGGCGTCGCGCGCTTTGGCCGCCGCGGCCAAGTCGCCCGATGACTATGCCCGCGTCTATGGCCGCATCCTCAGCCAGGTGAAGCAGCCCGTGATCATGCATTGGCTGGGCGAGATGTTCGATCCGGCCTTGCAGGGCTATTGGGGCAATATCGACCACGCCGCCGCCATGGATGTCTGCCTCGATGTCATCGCCGCCAACGCTCACAACGTGGACGGCATCAAGATTTCCCTGCTCTCGGCGGAAAAAGAGATCGCCATGCGTCGGCGCCTGCCGGCCTCGGTCAAGATGTATACCGGCGACGATTTCAACTATGCCGAACTCATCGCAGGCGACGACCAGGGCTATTCCCACGCTTTGCTCGGCATTTTCGACGCCATCGCCCCGGCCGCCTCGGCGGGTCTGGCCGCGCTCGGCAAGGGCAACAATAACGAGTTCTTCGACCTGCTCGATCCCACCGTGCCGCTCAGCCGCCACATCTTCGCGGCGCCGACCCGGTTCTACAAGACCGGCGTGGTGTTCCTCGCCTATCTCAATGGCCTCCAGGACCATTTCACCATGATCGGCGGCCAGCAATCGACGCGCTCGCTGCAGCATCTGAGCGAACTTTTCCGCCTTGCCGACAAGGCGCGTGTGCTGGCCGATCCGGACCTCGCCGTCAAACGCATGCAGGCTGTTCTCGCCATCCACGGGGTGACAGCATGACCGAACGCGGTATTTCCCTCAACCTCGCCACCACCCGCCAGGTCTGGGGCTTCAAGGACGCCGTCGACGGTTGCCTCCGCGCCGGCATCACCGCCATCTCCCCCTGGCGCGACCAGATCGCGGCCATCGGCCTCGCCGAAGCCGCCAATATCGTCAAATCCAACAAACTGCAGGTCACTGGCGTCTGTCGCGGCGGCATGTTCCCCGCCGAAACCGTGGCCGGCCGCCAGGCCAATATCGATGACAACCTCCGCGCCATCGACGAAGCCGCGGCGCTCAATGCCGATTGCCTGGTGCTGGTCGTCGGCGGCCTGCCCGGCTCGTCCAAGGACATTGTCGGCGCCCGCCAGATGGTCACCGATGGCATTGCCGCCATGCTGCCCCATGCCAAGGCGTCCGGTATCAAGATCGCCATCGAGCCGCTCCACCCCATGTATGCCGCCGACCGCGCCTGCGTGAACACCATCGATCAGGCGCTCGATATCTGCGAAATCCTGGGCGAAACCGTCGGAGTCGCTATCGACGTCTACCACGTCTGGTGGGACCCCTACCTGGCGCGCGCCATTGCCCGCGCCGGCCGCATGAAGCGCATCTTTGCCCATCACATCTGCGATTGGCTGGTGCCGACCAAGGACATGCTGCTCGATCGCGGCATGATGGGCGACGGCGTCATCGACCTCCCCGGTATCCGCAAGATGATCGAGGATGCCGGGTTCCACGGTCCGCAGGAGGTGGAAATCTTCAGCCAGGACAATTGGTGGAAGCGCGATGGCGACGAAGTGCTCGCGGTGATCAAGGAGCGGGTCGCGACGGTCTGCTGATCGGAAAGATCAGGACAACAAAAAACCCCCGGAGCCAAGCCCCGGGGGTTTCGTATTTCAGTCCTTACGCCCGGCTATAAGCCAGCGTCTGGCACAGGATGCCGGCGCGGCAACCCTGGATTTCGATCGTGTCAGCGCTGACCTGGGTCACGGTGGCTTCGGCGCTGATACCGCCGGCCGACAGCGAGCCCTTCCATTCATTGGGCGCAACCTGCTCGGCCCGCATCACCTGCTTGCCGACAAAGGCCAGGTTTTCCGGGGTGGCCGACTGGCCTTCGAGGTTAGTCAACACGCCGCACAGGTCGGTATTGTCCTCGCCGCACAGCGAGAATTCAAACGAAGTGCCGAACTGGTCGACAAAAGTGCCGTTAGGCTGTGCGGCAGCGTCCTGAGCCAGCGTCGGCAAGGCAGCAGCGGCACAAAGGGCACCAATGGCAAAAGTGGTTTTCAAGAAATGCATGGTTTTCTCCATGCGACAACGCCGCCCCACGCAGTCGCCGTCAAAGTTTGGTTGATGTATGGCTAACGCGGCCCCCGTTATTTCGGTTGCGCGCCGTTGAGATCAATCTTTAACGGGTAAATGTGGCAGCAATTTCGACATGCGCCGACTGGGTGAACTGGTCGACTGCGACAATTCCGCCCACCTTGTAGCCACCAGCGACGAGAATGGCCGCGTCGCGGGCAAAAGTGCGCGCATCGCAGGCCACCATCACCACGGTCTTGACCTTGGACTTGGCCAATTCCCGCACCTGCGCCTCGGCGCCGGCCCGTGGCGGGTCCAAAACCACGGCTTCATAGTCGAGTTCGAACTGGGTCAGCGGATCGCGGAACAGGTCACGCGACTTGGCCGTCACCTCGCGAATGCCCTTGGCATAGCGCCGCGCCTTGTCCAGCGCCGCAATGGCGGCCTTGTCGCTGTCAAAGGCGGTAACCGGCCGCTGTTCGGCCAACCGCAGCGCGAAGGGGCCGATGCCGCAGAACAGGTCCGCCACTGTCTTGGCCTTGCCCACCGCATTGACCACATAGTCGGCCAGCGCCTGTTCGGCCGCCTCGGTGGCCTGGAGGAAGCTGCCGATCGGCAATTCCACCCGCGCCTTGCCCATTTCGATGATGGATGGCTGGGCCTGCAGCACCATTTCCCCATTGAGCGCCAGCCGCGCCAGCTTGAAGCGCTGCACCAGCGGCGCGACGCGATCGGCCCGCGCCTGCTTCTTTTCGGTGCGGATGGCGACGTCGAGGCCGGTCAGCGTGGCAGTAAAGCTCACGTCGGATTCCCCGACGGCCTGCATCACCGCACGGGCAATCTCGGGCGCGCGCGCCAGTCCGGGCGCAGCGATGGGGCAGGCGTCAATGTCATGCACCTGATGGCTGCGCAGCCGCATATAGCCGGCGCCCTCGCGCCGCGCATGTAGCGTGGCCCGGCGCCGGCCGCTGCCCGATGCGTCGATGAAGCGGCTGACCGGCTGCTCGATGCCGGCAAAGCGCAGCGGCGTTTCCACCAGCCCGATCTTGAACGCCTCGTAGCTGGGTCGATCCATATGCTGCAACTGGCATCCGCCGCAGGCGCCAAAATGCGGACAAAACGGCTCGATGCGGTTGGCTGCCGGGCTGATAACGCCCAGCAAGGTGCCCCGCTCGCCATCCGCCTCGATCTCCACCGTCTCGCCAGGCAGCGCCAGGGGCACGAAGACCTTGCGGCCATCGATTTCGGCGACACCCTCGCCCTTGTGGCCGAGGCTGGTGATTGTGGTGGTGATGGTCATTGATGTCCGGGGCTTGCTGAGGGCGTTCAGTAGCGGTCCGGTGCGCATCACGCAAGCAATGGGCCGCTATTCCTCTCCCCGATGGGGAGAAGATGGTGCCAAACGCACCTACCGGCTCGCCCACTCCAGCAAACTGGCCAATCCCACAAACGGCACCCCGGCATGCTCGCTCAGCCCCGAAGCGCAGGTGCTCACCGTGGACACCCCCAGCGTGCATCCCGCCGGAATGTCCTGCTTCACGAACCGCGTCGCATGCTTGTTGAGCTCCGGGAAAAACAGCCCCTTGTCTCCGGCATATCCGCAGCAGGTCACGGAGCTCAGCACCGCGATCTGATCGGCACACGCCTTTGCAATGGTCTCGGTCATCGGCTGCTCGGCCAGCCTTTGCGCCGAACAATTATGATGCACGGCCACGACAGGCAGCTTCCGCGTGATGGTCAGCCTGGGCAGCACCTGGCTCAGCAAAAACTGGCTGGAATCGAGCACTGGCGCATCACCGGGGAATTCCCGCAAATGCTTGGCGCAGGTCGAGGCATCGGTGACGACACTCAACCGCCCGGCATCCGACAGCGCCGAGAGTTCGCGTTTCAGCGCCCCGCCAACCTCGGCCGCCTGCTCCGGAAAGCCCTTGGACTGGAACGGCTGGCCGCAGCATTGCCCGTTGAGATGCCCGGGCACGATCACGTCGAACCCGGCCCGCTCCAGCAGCGCTAGCATGGCGTCGGTCGCATCCAGCAGATCGTGCTCGGTCTTGGGCGCCCCGAACATGCGCGTGGCGCAACTCGGGAAATAGACCAGTGACTGTCGCCCGGCCTGGCGTGCGTCCTGCCGGTTCGGTGCGCCCGGCCCGTGACGCAAAGCCCGCGACACGCGCGGCACGCGCTCGCCGGTCAGGCGCCGCGCCGTGTCGGTGATGGCTTCGATGGCCGGCGCCGGGATGACCGCGCGTGCCGCGTCGGCCAGCGCCACGCCACCCCGCATCATGGTCTCGACGGCCCCGCGATGGTCGGCCGCAAAACCCGCTACGGCCCGCGCCGTACCACCGCGCCGCTGCGCCCGCTGCCCGATGATCATCGTCCCGGTCTCGATGCCGACAGGGCAGCGAATGGAACAGAGGTTGCAGGCCGCGCAGGTATCGAGGCCCGGATACTGGAAATCCGCGTCGAGCTGCTTGAGACGATCGGGATCCTCGCCGCTGGCCCGCAGCCGTTCCCGCTCGCGCGTCACTGCGATGCGCTGGCGCGGCGACAGGGTCATCTGGTGGCTGGGACAGGCCGGTTCGCAAAATCCGCATTCGATGCAGAGATCGACCAGCTCGTCGGCCGGCGGCATGACCTTGAGATGCTTGATATGCACCTTATCGTCAGCGTTGAGCAGCACGCCCGGATTGAGCAAGCCCTCGGGATCGAACAGGTCCTTGATCCGCCACATCAGCGCATAGGCCTTGCTGCCCCATTCGGCCTCCACGAAAGGCGCGATGGCGCGACCGGTGCCGTGCTCGGCCTTGAGCGAGCCGCCATACTGCACCGAGACCAGTTGCGACAGGTCGTGCGAGAAGCGATCGAACTTTTCCGCCGAGCCGGGCTGGGCAAAATCGTCGCTCATCTGAAAATGCAGGTTCCCAGCCAGGGCGTGGCCGAAGATGATCGCGTCTTCATAGCCATGCGCATCGAGGAGCTGCCGCATATCGATGACGAACTCGGCCAGCCGCTCGATCGGCGCCGCCACGTCTTCGGTGAGCATCGAGGTGCCCTTGGGCCGCGCCGCACCGCCCGAGGCAAAGAAGCCCTTGCGGATATCCCAAAGCGCGTGGCTGCGCGCCTCGTCGGTCGAAAAATCGATATGCGTCGCGCCGTGTCGCGCCAGCAGGTCCACCGCCTTGGCCGTCTCTGTCGCCAGCGTTGCCGCATCGGGCGCGGTGACATCGATCAGCACGGCCGGGGAATTGCCGGATAGCCAGGGCAGCAGCGGCGCCATCGGCGCCAGGTGCTCCACCGTCCCCAGTGCCCGTCGCTCGATATATTCGGCGGCCGTGACGCCCGTCGTCACCTGCACCCCGCCATTGGCCATTTCGATGATGGCCCGCCCGGCCGATTGCGGATCGGGGAATGGCACCAGTGCCGTGGCCTTGAACGGATGCTCGGGCACTGTGTTGTAGGTCACTTCCGAAACGAAGCCGAGCGTGCCCTCCGAGCCCACCATCAGATGGATGAGCATGTCGAGCGGGTCGTGATAATCGACCAGCGCATTGAGCGAATAGCCGACCGTATTCTTGATGCGATATTTCTTGCGGATCAGCGCCACCAGGTCGGCATCAGCCATCACCTCATGATGCAACTGGTGCAGGCCCTCAAGCATGGCCCGATGGCTGGCACGGAACGCATCGCGGCTGGCCGTGTCGCCCGAATCCAGCATCGTGCCGTCGGTCAGCACGATCCGCAGCCGCGCCATGGTGTGGTAGGTGTTCTGCGCCACCCCGCAGCACATGCCGGACGAATTGTTGTTGACCACGCCGCCGATCTTGCAGGTGGCCTGGCTCGCCGGATCGGGCCCGATCTTCTTGTTGAAGGGCTTCAGCGCCTTGTTGGCATTGGCCACGATAATGGCCGGCCCCAGCGTGATCTGCTCGGCGCCCGGATGAATGTCGAGCTTGCGCCAGCCATCGCCGAGCACGGCCAGTACGCCATCAGTCACCGCCTGGCCCGATAGCGACGTACCGGCAGCCCGAAACGTGATCGGCAACCCCTCGGCCCGCGCCGCGGCCATGACAGCGCGCACCTCGTCCTCGGAATTGATGAACACCACCACCGCCGGGATCAGCCGGTAGGAGCTGGCATCGCCGCTCCAGGCATAGGTCATCAGCGGATCGGTATGGATGCGGCCGCGCACCCGATCCTTGAGGCGGGCGGCGACCCGCTCCCCCGCCGCCTGGCGGTCAGGTGCGGTTGGCTGGACGGACTTGGCTTCGATGGTGGCTTGCTGCATCGTCAACGACTAACATGTTAGTCTGCGCCTGCGAAGACCCTTGTCAGTCGCTGGCATCGGGCGTTTGCTGGTTACTATGAAAATGACGCTGCACCGTCCCGGTCCCCATCTCAGCGACTGCGTCGCGGCAATGGTGCATTTTGCCGGCTTCCAGCCTGATTTCCAGCGCGAAAGGCTGCTGCCGGATGGCGTGATCGAGATCGTCGTCGACCTGAGTGATCGGCCCAAGCGGCTGTTTCGCGATGCAGTGGATCCTGACGGCGACGATTTCCGCAAGGCCTGGATATCCGGGGTCCACGGCCGGCCGATCATTATCGAGGCCCAGCCCATGGCCGAAATGCTGGTCATCAGCTTCACCCCAGGTGGCGCGCTGCCCTTTGTCGGCACTTCCGCCCACGCCCTGACCGATCGTGTGTTGAGTCTCGATGCGGTGCTGGGCCCCAGCGCCGCCAGTCTGCGCGATCGCGTCATGGCCGGTCGCACACCGCAGGACATGTTCGCTTCTGCCGAAAGCTGGCTGCTGGAGCGCAGCGGCGGTCCGGCCCGGCGCGATCGGCTGATTGGGTATCTGACGCGGCGCGTTGAATCCGGCGGCGTGAGCATGCGTCAACTCATGGAAGAAACCGGCCGTTCCGAACGTCATGTTCAAGTCCTGGCGCAGCGCTGGCTCGGTACCAGCCTCAAGCACTATGCCCGCATGCGTCGCTTCCAGCGCGTTATTGGCGGGTTGAGGCATGGCATGGACCCTGACTGGGCCGATCTGGCGGGCGCCGAGGGCTATTTCGACCAGTCTCACCTGAGCCACGAATTCCTCGCCTTCGCCGGGATGACGCCGGGCGCCTATGCTGCGCACTATGCCGGCCTCACCGATTTCCTGCCTATCGTGACGCCGGGCGACTGCGGAAATTTACAAGACCGCGGCCACACGGTCCCGGCATGATTGGCCTGTAACGCTCGGGGGAAGTTCAACAATGCCTGATATCAACTGGCTGGCGGTGATCGCCGCGGCGCTTTCGATGTTCGTGATCGGCGGGGTCTGGTACTCGCCACTGCTGTTCGACAAGGCCTGGCGGCGCGCCGGCAACATCAGCGATGCCGATATGGCGCGTGGCAGTCCGGCGCTGATTTTCGGGCTGGCCTTCGTGCTGTGCCTGATCATGGCCGCCAATCTCGCCTTCTTCATCGCCGGGCCGGAAACGACGCTCGGTTTTGCCATCGGCGCCGCCGTCGCGGCCGGATTTGGCTGGGCAGCCCTGAGCCTGGGCGTCATCGCGCTCTTCGAGCGTCGTCCGCTGAGCTATGTGCTGATCAATGGCGGCTACCTCACCATCGGCTTTGCCGTGATGGGCCTGATCCTGGGGCTCTGGCGCTAGCAGCGCATTGACTTGGCGAGCCGGGCATGGCGCAAAAGGCGACATGGCCGCTTTCAGCATCACCCAGCTCTGGATTTATCCCGTCAAGTCGCTGGGCGGCATGGCAGTCGCTGCGGCGGCCATCACGCCGGCGGGCTCGCTCGAGGGCGATCGCGAATGGATCGTGACCCGGCCCGATGGCGCGATGCTGTGGCAGGGCGATATTCCGGCCATGACGCTGCTCGGTGCGGAACTCGACACGACAAGCCTGCTGCTGCGCGGCCCCGACGACGCGAGCCTGCGGCTCGATCGGGCGCATGGCGGCGTGGCGACGACGGTTACCCAATATGGCCATGCGCTGCCCGGCATTGATGCGGGCGATGCCGCGGCCGCATGGCTCAGCGCGCAATTGCAGGCGCCGTGCCGGCTGGTGCGGATCGGGGCAGAGGCGCATCGCTGGGGCGGGCTCAATCCTGTGCATGCCATATCGCTCCGCTCGTTGCTGGCGCTCAACGAGCGGCTGCTTGAACAGGGCGACGAGCCAGTCGAGGCCGAGCGCTTCCGCCCCAATGTGGTGCTGGATGGCGATCACCCCGCCTTCGCCGAAGAAGCGATAGCGACGCTCGCATTTCACGGAGCGGCGCTGGCGTTGCGCGAGCCCTGCGTTCGCTGCGAATTGCCCAATATCAGCCGCGCCGATGCTAGCCGCGGCAAGCAGCCGCTCAAGCTGATCGGCGGCATGGCAAAAGGCCGGCTCACTGCGAAGCCGGCCTCGTTCGGGATCTATGCCACCGCGACGGGCGAGACCCTCCGCGTCGGCATGCAGGCAGCGGTCTAGGCTGCTTCAGATATCGACGTCGTCGTCGCCCAGCGCCTCGATCTCGGCGGCAGCCCGCTTGAGGATTTCGGCGGCATGGCGCTGCTGGTCTTCCGAAGCGCGACGCGCCTTCTTGATGGCGGCCTTGAGGTCGCGCCGAGCGTCGTTGAGCTCGGGCACCACGTCCTTGAGGTCGCGGTCGGCCTCGGGCTCGGCATGGGCACCCGAGCTATGGCCACGATGCGGCGGGCGATTGCCGAAGTCAGGCCCGGGGCCCTCTTCGCCACGCCCGAACGGCCAGTCGGCCTTGGCGAATTCGCGGAAGCGGTTCATCTGCTCGCCCGCCTTGGCGAGGAACGCCAGGGTGGATTCGATGGCTTCCCGGTTATCGCTGAGATGGGCGCGGCCCTCCTCGGTGATGGTATAGAGCTTCTTGTTGCCATCGGCCTGCGACGTCACATAGCCGGCCTCTTCGAGGAAGGTCAGCGCCGGATAGACGATGCCCGGGCTCGGCGTATAGAAGCCGGCCGATTTTTCCTCGATCGCCTTGATCAGGTCATAGCCGTGGCGCGGCTGCTGCTCGATCAGGTAGAGCGCGACGAGCCGCAGGTCGCCCGAGGCCAGCATGCGGCCGATGCGGAAATTGCCGCCCATATTGCCCCAGCCCTCGCCGCTCTCGATGCCCGAGGCAAACCGCCCCCAGCCGCGGCGCGCCATGGCTTCCATGCGGCGCCAATTGGGTTCGCCATTCCTCCAATATCCACTCATGATGGGTCTCCGATATATCTTAGTTTCACTGGCAACAAAGATCGGGGCTCATTCCGGCGATTTCAAGATATATCGTAAGATCGTTTTGGTGGCCCTGATCAGCCACGCATCGACAAACAAAAAGCCCGCCCGGCAATGCCGGACGGGCAATCATGTCGCGCTGGTTCTGTTGGCTAGAGGATCGGCGCCGGCGCGTTGTCGCGGTCGAACTGGCCGTGCTTGCGGTAGCGATACATATAGGTGGGCAGGATCGCGTCCATTGCCGTAGGGGTGATGCCAAACGCCGCGAAGGTCCGCTTGTCCCTAAGGGCCGCGTCGGAAATGACGTTGTCGACACCCAGCAGCTCGACCTGGTCGCCGGTCAGCAGGGGCGGGAACGGCAGAATGGCAAACGGTAGCGCCATGAGCTTGGCGAGGCCCGCCGGCAGCGGCAGCATCGGGCGGTTGCGACCCGCCTCGCGCTGCACCAGCGCCAGCAGCTCCTTGTGGGTTTCGACCTGCGGGCCGCCCAGTTCATAAATGCGCCCGGCCTTGACCTGGCCTTCCGCCGCCTGGGCAAACGCCTCGGCCACGTCGCCCACATAGGCCGGCTGGAACCGGGTCTCGCCACTTATGAGGGGCAACACGGGCAGCATGCGCGCCAGGGCGCCCATCAGGTTGAAGAAGCCGTCATTCTGCCCGAACAGGATCGAGGGGCGCATGACGATGGCATTGGGGAAAGCCTTGAACACGGCAGCTTCGCCGGTCAGCTTGCTGGCGGCATAGGTGCTGACCTCGGCCGCCTGATCGACGCCCAGCGCCGACATATGCACCAGGCTCGACGCGCCGGCGGCCTTGGCGGCTGCGGCAATATTGGCCGCGCCATCGACATGCACGGCATCAAATGTCTGGGCGCCGCGCGAATGGCCGACGCCAACCAGGTTGATGACGATATCGGCGCCCGCTACCGCCCGGCGCACAGAAGCGACGTTGCGGACATTGGCCTGGATCGGCACGATCTGGCCGACGCTGCCGAACATCCTTGTGTGCCCGGCCAGGTCCGGCCGGCGCACGGCGACGCGAATGCGGTGGCCGCGTTTGGCCAGCAATTGCACGATCTGGGTGCCGACAAAGCCCGAACCGCCAAAAATGGTGACGAGTTTGGGTTCAATTCTGTCCATTCTAGGCTCCGGCAACAGGCGTGGTTCGTTCCCGCTTCTATCGCATAGCCGCCGCCGCTGTCGAGGGCCGGGGCTTGACTCTGTCATGGTATTGTTCTTGTTTTGTTCTATAAACAAGGAGAGTGCCGATGTCCGAAAAGCAGACTTACCATGGCCAGTGCCATTGCGGCGCCGTGCGCTATACCGCCACCACCGATCTCAGCTCGCCGGGCGATTGCAACTGCTCGCGCTGCCGGCGCCTGGGCTGGGTGATGCAATCGCTCCCCGCCGCCGATTTCATGCTCGAAAGCGGCGAGGCCAACCTCAGCGTCTATCACTTCAGCACCGAAACGATCGACCATCTGTTCTGCAAGACCTGCGGCATCGAATCGTTTTCCCGCGGCAGCGACGGCAAGGGCAACGAGCTGGTGATGATCAATATCAACTGCCTCGAACCGCCCGTTTCGATCGATCACGGCAGCATCAAACACTGGGATGGGGCTAACTGGTGAGGCGCGCACGAATGCCGGTTGACATCGTCCGGCGCTGCCCCTAGTTACACCACCGCTTGCCCAGATGGCGGAATTGGTAGACGCGCACGGTTCAGGTCCGTGTACCGCAAGGTGTGGAGGTTCGAGTCCTCTTCTGGGCACCAAGTTTTAGACCCCGGTCACGACAGATGTCGCGGCCGGGGTTTTGCTTTTCCGGCCCGAGCCGTCAAACGCCGCGAAAATCATTGCTCGCGAACGGCCATCCGACATATCAAGCTTTCTTTATATCCCGCTTGACCCAGACCCCCGCCAATGTCACAAACCTCCCATAATTGCTCATTTTGAGCGGTTTTTGGCATGTTAAGGGGATTTTGGGTGGCGCGGTCTTCCTATCTTTTTACCTCTGAATCGGTCTCCGAAGGTCATCCGGACAAGGTCTGCGACCGGATTTCCGACGAAATCGTCGACCTCGTTTTCCGCGAAGCCAAGAAGACCGGCATGGACCCCTCGCGCGTCCGCATTGCCTGCGAGACGCTGGCCACCACCAATCGCGTGGTGATTGCTGGCGAAGTGCGCGTGCCCGAATCCCTGCTCAAGAAGGGCAAGGACGGCAAGATACTGCTCGATGCCGCCGGCGCGCCGGTGGTCAACCCATCCAAGTTCAAGTCCGCCGCCCGCAAGGCCATCCGCGCCATCGGCTACGAGCAGGCCGGCTTCCACTGGAAGACCGCCAAGATCGACGTGCTGCTGCATGGTCAGTCCGCCGATATCGCCCAGGGTGTCGACGAGGCCGGCAACAAGGATGTCGGCGCGGGCGATCAGGGCATCATGTTTGGCTATGCCAGCCGCGAAACCCCCGAATTGCTGCCGGCGCCGATCTATTATGCGCACAAGATCCTCGAAACCCTGACCACTGCCCGCAAAGCCAATAACGGTCCGGCCGGCAAGCTTGGCCCCGATGCCAAGAGCCAGGTCACCGTGCGCTACGAGGAAGGCAAGCCTGTCGGCGTGACCCAGATCGTGCTCTCGACCCAGCATCTGGATGAGAGCCTGACCTCGGCCGACGTCCGCAAGATCGTCGAGCCCTATATCCGGCAGGCTTTGCCCGAGGGCTGGATCGGCGCGGACACGGTCTGGCACGTCAATCCGACCGGCAAGTTTGTCGTTGGCGGTCCCGATGGCGATGCCGGCCTCACCGGCCGCAAGATCATAGTCGACACCTATGGCGGTGCCGCGCCGCATGGCGGCGGCGCCTTCTCGGGCAAGGACCCGACCAAGGTCGACCGCTCGGCCGCCTATGCTGCGCGCTATCTCGCCAAAAACGTGGTCGCCGCCGGCCTGGCCGATCGCGCCACCATCCAGCTCTCCTATGCCATTGGCGTGGCGCAGCCACTGTCGATCTATGTCGACCTGCATGGCACCGGCAAGGTCGACGAATCGGTGGTCGAACTGGCTTTGGGCAAGGTGATGGATCTGACCCCGCGCGGCATCCGCACCCATCTCGATCTCAACAAGCCCATTTATGCCCGTACCTCCGCCTATGGCCATTTCGGTCGCAAGGCCGGCCGCGACGGCAGTTTCTCCTGGGAAAAGACCGATCTCGTCAGCGCCCTCAAGGCCGCGGTGAAGTAAGCCCACTCTCATCAACCATTGCTGCCCGGCCCCTGTTCAAGGGTCCGGGCATTTTGTTATGCAGGCCGCCATGACCAAGCCAGATCACCAGCTACCCAAGACCCTGTCGGGCGAGCCGCGCGCCTTTTTCGGGCGGCGCTCGGGCAAGAAGCTGCATGACGGCCAACAGGCGGTATTCGACGCCACGCTGCCCGCGCTCGAAATCAAGCTGACCGGGGCGCTCGACCCCAGGTCGCTCTTCCCCGAAGCGCAGCGCATCATCATCGAGATCGGCTATGGCGGCGGCGAACACCTGGCGCTCGAGGCTGGTCGCCATCCCGATACGGGCTATATCGGCTGCGAAGTCTTCACCGGCGGCATCGGCAAGATGGTCCAGACCATCGCCGCGCAGGGCCTCTCCAATATCCGCCTTTTCACCGACGACGCCTTCAAGCTGCTGACGCAGCTCCCCGACGCGTCGGTCGACGAAATCTACCTGCTCTATCCCGATCCCTGGCCCAAGACGCGCCATCACAAGCGCCGCTTCGTGTCGCCCACGACGCTGGCGGAACTGGCACGGGTGATCCGTCCCGGTGGCGTGTTTCACTTCGCCACCGATATCGAGGATTATGCCAACTGGACGCTGGCCCACATCGTGCGCGCCCCCCAGTTCAGCTTTGCGCCGGAAAAGCCGGGCGGCTGGCACGAGCCATATCCCGGCTGGGAGGCTACCCGCTACGAGCAGAAAGCCCGCCGCGAAGGTCGCCTCGTCAGCTTTTATTTCAGCTTCAAGCGGGCTTAGTCACCGGTGGTCGGAGCGGCTTCGCCGCCCGAGGGATGGCTCATATGTCAAAGTTTAATGAGCGGCAGCTCTGGTAGTCACGCAATCGCGACCCATATCCGAGCCTCGACCAGTTCATCGAGGTTCGCCATGTCCCGTCAGTCCGCATCCAGCCCTCACGACACCGATGTGTTGATGGCGAGACCGGGCAAATGGACGTTGACGATTATCACCATGCTGCGCGTTGAGCCGCGTCGGTTCAACGATCTCAAGCGCGCTGGCGGCATTTCACAGAAGACATTGACGCTGACCCTGCGTGAACTGGAGCGCGACGGTTTCGTCACCCGCACCATGTTCGCGACCATTCCGCCGCGCGTCGATTATGAGCTGACCATGCTGGGGCGGGAATTGCTCAATCTGGCCGACAGCCTGCGCGATTTCGCCGACCGCAATAGGGCGCTGGTCCAGGCGGCGCGTGAACGGTTCGACGCCAGTGGCGGCGAGCCGGTTATCAAGCTGGTGCATTCCCTCTAGGCACGGGCGCCGCCGGCGTACCGGCGGCGCCGTGGGCAGGCTATTAGAGCGTGACCTGCTCAAGCGAACCAGGCGTGAAGAACTGCATGACCTGGCTGCCATCCTCGAGGGTGACATAGGCGCGGATCAGGCCGCTCCAGTCTTCGACGGAGGTGGCGTTGACGCCCTTCTGCTGCAGCTGGGCGACGATCGAGTTGGCGGTGAATTCGCGCATCTCGGTCGAGGCATTGTCACCGAACACGTCGGCGAAGGCGGGAGCGGCAGCGCCCGTCAGAGCAGCGGCGGCAACCAGGGCGATGATGGTGTTCTTGATCATTTCAGTGTTCCTTTCGTTTTGAACACCCTGGAAATGATCTCGCCCCCGCCGACCCTCAAGACACGATTTTGCAGATTCTTGCCCTTGAACTCCTGCCGATCATGGCGAGGGTTTTGCAAGGGATATCAAGGCGTTCGCTGGAGCCCTGGTTTCTTCCGCGCCACCGGGTTTCCTCCGTGTAACGCTCGGGCCGGCAAGGCCTCGCGGGCCGCTGGAACCAATATTGTGGCCGCCGCTTAACCTCAAAAGGAGGTCGCCATGCCCACCCGCGTCCAGATTTTGAAGACCGAAATGGTCACTCACAATGTCCGTCATTATCGCGTCGAAAAACCGAAGAATTTTCACTTCGGCCCCGGGCAGGCCACCGAAGTCAGCATCGACAAGCCCGATTGGGCCGACAAGAAGCGGCCGTTTACCTTTACTTCACTACAAGACGAGCCCGATCTCGAATTCACCATCAAGAGCTACCGCGATCACCCTGGCGTCACCAATGCGCTCTGGGGCTGCGAGGCCGGCGACCATCTGTTGCTGCGCGATGTCTGGGGCACCATCCAGTATCGTGGCCCCGGCATATTCATCGCCGGCGGGGCCGGCGTCACTCCCTTCATCGCCATCCTGCGTCATCTCAATGCCAAGGGCGGGCTCAAGGGCAACCGGCTGATCGTTTCCAACCAGACCGAGAAAGACATCATCCTGCGCGACGAGTTCGAGGCCATGGCCGGGCTCGATACTCTATGGACCGTCACCGCCGATCCGAAATCCAACCTCGTGCAGCAGCGGATCGACACCGACTTCCTCAAGACCCATATCAAGGACTTCGCCCAGAACTTCTATCTCTGCGGCCCGGACGCCATGGTCGCCGACCTGCGCACTGCGCTTGAGGGACTGGGCGCCGATGTGTCTAGCGTCACCTGGGAGAGGTAGCTCGCCCTTGCGGCGCGGCTGGTTCGGCGCTATATAGGCGCCAACATCTCAGCAAGTTTGCAGAGTGGGAGCCGCCCGGCCCCGCTCTTTTTTATTACCTCCGAAGGGACCGATGAGCTTCGACCTCACCGAAAAGCGCTACATCAAGGAAACCGGCCTCGAAGCCCGGGTGTCCCGTATCGTCGAGCCGGTGGCCAATGGCCTTGGGTTTTCGCTGGTGCGTGTGAAAATCACCCAGGAAAACGGCATGACGCTACAGATCATGGCCGAAGACGAGCATGGCCGCTTCACCATCGTCAATTGCGAGACGCTGTCCAAGGATCTCTCGCCCGTGCTTGACGTGGAAGACCCGATCGACCGCGAATACCACCTCGAGGTCAGCTCCCCCGGTATCGACCGGCCGCTGGTGCGCAAGCGCGACTTCGCCGCCTATGTCGGCCACGAGGTCAAGATCGAACTGTCAGACATGATCAATGGCCGCAAGCGCTTCCGCGGCTTCATCAAGTCCGTGGACGACGAGGCCGTGATCATCACGCTGCCCGATGCGCCCGCCGGCACCGACCCCGACCATCGCCTGCTGTTCAGCACGCTGGCCGAAGCCAAGCTGGTGATGACCGACGCCCTGATGGAAAAGGCGCGGCTCGACCAGGAAGCCCACCCGATCGACGATGACGAGACCGAGACGGTCGAGATCGCCGACAACGATAACGACGACGAAGACGATACTTCCAAGGAGTCCAACTAAATGGCCGTTAGTGCGAACCGCCTCGAG